>NZ_JAEINI020000050.1:0-567 GCF_016343785.1 Alishewanella maricola
TGGCACCACCACCGACGTTGCTCCAGGCACCGTGATTAACATCACCATCACCGATCAAAACGGTAAGACGGTCATCGCCCAAGCCACCGTGCTGGCTGATGGCAGCTATGCCTTAGAAGGTGTTGATGTCAGCGCCTTAGCCGATGG
The DNA here is from genome assembly GCF_016343785.1 of Alishewanella maricola. Lineage (NCBI taxonomy): Bacteria > Pseudomonadati > Pseudomonadota > Gammaproteobacteria > Alteromonadales > Alteromonadaceae > Alishewanella > Alishewanella maricola. Next base: position 148 of record NZ_JAEINI020000050.1, read on the forward strand.
CCCATTAACCATTGATGCGACGGCAGTCGATAACAACGGCAATCCATTGGCTGCTGATACTTCAGCCACACTCGATGCGATTGCCGGCTCATTAGATATCGCTGCGACCGTCGATAACACCGATGGCACCATCGATTTATCGGGCACCACCACCGACGTTGCTCCAGGTACCGTAATTAACATCACCATCACCGATCAAAACGGTAAGACCGTTATCGCCCAGGCTACCGTATTAGCCGATGGCAGCTATGCCTTAGACGGTGTCGATGTCAGCACCTTAGCTGATGGCCCACTGACCATTGACGCGACGGCAGTGGATAACAACGGCAATCCATTGGCCGCTGATACCTCAGCCACGCTCGATGCGGTTGCCGGTACATTGGATATCGCGGCGTCAGTGGACAATACCGACGGTACGGT
>NZ_JAEINI020000051.1:0-522 GCF_016343785.1 Alishewanella maricola
GCTGAGGTCAAGCGTGCCATCGGTATTGTCGACCGTCGCAGCGATATCCAATGAACCGGTAACCGCATCGAGTGTGGCTGAAGTATCAGCAGCCAATGGATTGCCGTTGTTATCGACTGCCGTCGCATCAATGGTTAATGGGCCATCGGCTAAGGTGCTGACATCAATACCTTCTAAAGCGTAGCTGCCATCGGCTAATACGGTGGCCTGGGCGATAACGGTCTTACCGTTTTGATCGGTGATGGTGATGTTAATCACGGTGCCTGGAGCAACGTCGGTGGTGGTGCCCGATAAATCGATGGTGCCATCGGTGTTATCGACGGTAGCAGCGATATCCAATGAACCGGCAATCGCATCAAGTGTGGCTGAAGTATCAGCAGCCAATGGATTGCCGTTGTTATCCACTGCCGTGGCGTCAATGGTTAATGGGCCATCAGCTAAGGTGCTGACATCAATACCTTCTAAAGCGTAGCTGCCATCGGCTAATACGGTAGCCTGGGTGATGACCGTTTTACCATTTTG
>NZ_JAEINI020000052.1:0-416 GCF_016343785.1 Alishewanella maricola
AGGTGCTGACATCGACATCGGCTAACTGATAGCTGCCATCGGCCAGCACGGTGGCTTGAGCAATGACCGTTTTACCGTTTTGGTCGGTGATGGTGATGTTAATTACGGTGCCTGGAGCAACGTCGGTGGTGGTGCCACTGAGGTCAAGCGTACCGTCGGTGTTATCGACGCTGGCGGCAATGTTTAGGCTGCCTTCGATGGCATCCAATGTAGCATTAGTATCTGCCGCGAGTGGGTTACCGTTGTTATCGACTGCCGTCGCGTCAATGGTTAATGGGCCATCGGCTAAGGTGCTGACATCGACACCTTCTAAAGCGTAGCTGCCATCGGCTAATACCGTGGCCTGAGCAATAACCGTCTTACCGTTTTGATCGGTAATGGTGATGTTAATTACGGTGCCTGGAGCAACGTCGGTG
>NZ_JAEINI020000053.1:0-405 GCF_016343785.1 Alishewanella maricola
TTATTCACCGTGGTTTTTGGCGATATTTACAGTCATTTTTTTGGTTTTGAGCTTTTTTGAGAGGCCAATTTACTTCTTACTATTTTTAAGTATTCCTTATGGTCTTTATACCGCTCTTGTATTACCGTTTTTTTGGCGTAGGAATAATGATTGGTTAGGTGGCTTTTTGACGGTGATGCCTATTGTGTTTTTCATAAGCTCGTATGGCAACCACTTTACGGCAGTTCAGGCCGTCTGTGCCGCTGCGGCGTTTACTTGCCTTATATGGCTATTGTTCAAAAATAAGTTTATCCGCTATGTTTCAAACAATACCTAACAAGTTACTAAATTTCGTTCCGGCCACAAACAGCGTGGCCTCCACGGGACTGCCTACGCTGCGCTGCGGCAGCCCATTAGTAATGCGTT
>NZ_JAEINI020000054.1:0-382 GCF_016343785.1 Alishewanella maricola
GGACCTCAGCGGCACCACCACGGACGTTGCTCCTGGCACCGTAATTAACATCACCATCACCGATCAAAACGGTAAAACGGTGATTGCTCAAGCCACCGTATTAGCCGATGGCAGCTATGCCTTAGAAGGTGTCGATGTCAGCGCCTTAGCCGATGGCCCATTAACCATTGACGCGACGGCAGTCGATAACAACGGCAATCCATTGGCTGCTGATACTTCAGCCACACTTGATGCGGTTGCCGGTACATTGGATATCGCGGCGTCAGTGGACAATACCGACGGTACACTTGACCTCAGTGGCACCACCACCGATGTAGCTCCAGGCACGGTGATTAACATCACCATTACCGATCAAAACGGTAAGACGGTTATTGCTCAAGCC
>NZ_JAEINI020000055.1:0-376 GCF_016343785.1 Alishewanella maricola
TACCACAGCAGTAAAGTCGGTATCAGCGGCTAAATCACTACCGTCAACATCGACACTCCAACTACCATCTGCTTGCACCGTGGTGGTGTAAGTAGTGCCGTTAATCACTAATGTCACGACATCGCCCGGGGCAATATCGCCGCCTAAGGCCGTGCCGGTAACGGCTATGGTGCCGGCCGCTTCAGCGGCGTTAACGATGTCATCGGCAGTGATGTTATTCACCGTAACGGTACCGGCTTCGGCAGAGAGATCAACGGTATGGGTGGAGGTGGCGCTCGATTCAACCGTGTTACCGGCAGCATCCGACGAACTGACCACAGCATCAAATTCGGTATCGGCAGCTAAATCACTACCGGCGACATCGACAGACCAACTA
>NZ_JAEINI020000056.1:0-371 GCF_016343785.1 Alishewanella maricola
ACTGAGGTCAAGCGTACCATCGGTGTTATCGACGGTCGCAGCGATATCCAATGAACCGGCAACCGCATCAAGTGTGGCTGAAGTATCAGCAGCCAATGGATTGCCGTTGTTATCGACTGCCGTGGCGTCAATGGTTAATGGGCCATCGGCTAAGGCGCTGACAGCGACACCTTCTAAGGCATAGCTGCCATCGGCTAATACGGTGGCTTGAGCAATGACCGTTTTACCGTTTTGATCGGTGATGGTGATGTTAATCACGGTGCCTGGAGCAACGTCGGTGGTGGTGCCACTGAGGTCAACCGTACCGTCGGTATTGTCCACTGACGCCGCGATATCTAATGAGCCGGCAACTGCATCGAGCGTGGCTGAAG
>NZ_JAEINI020000057.1:0-356 GCF_016343785.1 Alishewanella maricola
GATAGAGCAAACGGTTTTGCATGCTTGAGGAATTGGGCGTGTTAAAATTGGTCTGTAGCTCAGGTGGTTAGAGCGCACCCCTGATAAGGGTGAGGTCGGTAGTTCGAGTCTACTCAGACCAACCAATTCGCCGCCAGGCGTTGTTGCAGCAAACCTCACATACTATAAGTATGCTTCGGTTCACTGCGCCTAGCCTGACAACGAATGTTGAGCAAAGACCATAGAAAGACTTATTGCGATGATTTTTGCTTTAGGCAAGTGAAGCGACGAGCGAGTGAGGGAGTGTACATCAGGTACATGACCGAGTGAGTGAGGAAGCAACACGCAGCATAAAGGAAAAAGCAGAAGCAAGAAGA
>NZ_JAEINI020000058.1:0-354 GCF_016343785.1 Alishewanella maricola
CCTTGCTCAGTCTGGCTATGTGATTCAATAAACTGGCCGAGTTGCTTTTGCTGTTTGGGAGTTAAATAAGGAATACGCCCTTTTGCTTTGCGTGCATCCAAGCCTGCAAGCCCCAATTCAAGGTATTGAGTCACCCAGTTATTGACGCTGGTACGGCTTATCTTCAATTGATTAGCGACCTGTGTACGGTTTTTACATTCAAGGAACTGAGCAATAGCGAGCAAACGCATGCGCTTACGCCCATTTTTCTCGGCGCGAGAAAGTATAAGGATGTCTTCAGCAGTATGATTCATAAGACTCAGAGTGTGATGATTTGGTGAGTACAATTAGAGCAGAAAACAAGATGGAATGGTA
>NZ_JAEINI020000059.1:0-312 GCF_016343785.1 Alishewanella maricola
ACATCAAGCGATGCCGCCGGTAATACCGTCGAATCCAGCGGTGACTCAACGCACACGGTTGATCTGAGCGCTGAAGCCGGTATTGTTACCGTCAACAACATTACCGACGACGACATCCTTAACGCGGCCGAAGCCGCGGGTACGATTGCCGTCACAGGTACCGCACTAGGCGGTGATATTGCCCCGGGCGATGTGGTCACCTTAGTGATTAATGGCACCACTTACACCACCACTGTGCAAGCCGATGGCAGTTGGTCTGTCGATGTGGCAGGTTCAGATTTAGCCGCCGATACCGACTTTACTGCTGTGGTG
>NZ_JAEINI020000006.1:0-174586 GCF_016343785.1 Alishewanella maricola
CTTATCATCACACCAGACTCTTTTACTTCACTTCGCTTTTTGAGGCTTTCATCAGCATCCTGAAGCGAGGCGGCCATTTTAGTGATTTAAACTCTGCTGTCAAGCGTCTTTTTTAAAGATTTTTGCAACTTCGTTTTATCACCTCAGGTTTCGCTGAACTCTCGTTCGCCGCATCCCCCGTGGCATGGCGCGCATTATAGGACCTTTTAAATATCCTGCAAGTGCTTTTTTGTAAAAAATAGCTCGTTTAATGTTAAGAGCTCAATAAAAGCTCATTTTGATTATTTTTGTACCAAATAGTAAGGCATTAGATGCATTATTTCTGTTGGCTGTTCATAAAATAATCGTTAAGATGTCTATGCTTTTTATTACAAGAATCCTTTTTTCATTTATCTGCAGGAATTTACTATGTCACCCACTTTAAGAAACACCTTACCTTATACTTTGGCCCTCGCTGTTATCGCCTTTGTCCTTTTCTATTTAGTTTCATCTATGTCTACTGCTTTGACTTTTATCGCTGGCGTACTAACATGCGGTATCTTAGTCCCTATCTTAGTTGATGTTAAAAAACCAACCGCACAATTTAAGGCAGTCAACAATCCCGTTTCGACTGAAGGCTTTCAAGGCGATACCGCCACGTTATATGTAGGTAACTTACCTTACCGTGCTAATGAAGATGCAGTTAAGGAATTATTTGGCCGTTTTGGTACGGTTATAAATGTGCGATTGATGAAAGATCGTCAAACTGGTCGCCGTCGTGGTTTTGGCTTTGTTGAAGTTGCGGCTACCGATGCGAACAACATGATTGGCAAATTAAATGATTTCGAATTTCAAGAACGCACATTAAAAGTTCGTGAAGCCCGTGATCGTCAGGATGATGAAAACCAAGCTGCTGAGTAATCTTTTTAAAGTTGACCTGGCCCTTTTAAATAATGATGTTCGGTGCCAGGTTTGCTTGTTGCGCATTGGCTCTGCTAGTAAAAACACGTAAAATGTCTGTTTAAATGCTAGCAATAGAGAGTCTCATGTCGATAGGTCAAGTATTCCCCGCTTTATATGAAACACAATTAACTGAAAAGGCAGAACGCCTTACTCAGTTATTGCAACTCGATGACACTGCCCCTTTACAGTTATTTCGATCTGCTGCCAGTCATTTTCGGCAACGCGCAGAGTTTCGTATTTGGCACAATGGCGATGACATCTATCATGCGATGTTTGATCCAGAAACGCGCCAGCCCGTCAGAATTGATTACTTCCCTGTTGCCTGCACGCTAATAGCTAACTTTATGCCAGTACTATTAAAGCAGATCCAATTTAACCATGAATTACGATATAAACTTTATCAGGCCGATTATTTAGCGACGTCTACGGGTGAATTACTCGTGAGCCTGATTTATAAAAGAAAGCTAGATGAAACATGGCAATTAGCTGCGGAACAATTAGTCGCTAGCTTGTCGACTGATTATAAGATCAAAGTCATTGGCCGTTCGCGTAAACAAAAAGTGGTACTCAGCGAAGATTACGTTACCGAGACTTTTAATGTCGACCAGCAACCTTTGCATTATCAACAAGTCGAGGGGAGCTTTACGCAACCTAATGCCGGTGTTAACCAACAGATGTTGCAATGGGCTGCGAGTGTTGCTGCAGAACTGAACGGTGATTTACTCGAACTGTATTGTGGTAATGGCAATTTTTCTTTGGCTCTTGCTCGACATTTTAATCAAGTGGTTGCTACCGAGTTGGCTCGAAGTTCTATTAAGTCAGCCGAATTTAATATTGCGCTGAATAAGATCGACAATCTACAAGTGCTGCAAATGTCGGCCGAAGATGTTGCAGCTGCCTTAGCTGAAGGGACAACCCTAAAACAGTTAGATTTGAAAAATTTAGCGTTGAATACGGTATTAGTTGATCCACCACGCGCGGGCTTAGATCCTGCCACCTTAGCGTTAGTCAGTCGTTTTGACGATATCCTATATATCTCATGTAACCCTGAGACACTGGCCGATAATCTCGCCTTTTTACAAAAGACCCATCAATTACAAAAAGTAGCGATGTTTGATCAGTTCCCTTATACCCATCATATTGAAACCGGAGTGTGGTTAAAACGGTTGCCACGCTAGTCCGTTGGTTTTCGACCATAACTGGCTGCGCCATGCGCCAGCCAGCGTAATTGCAAAATGGTGCGTCGTGTTAACTGCCGACATTGTTCGGTTGGTGCATCTAAGGCATCTGCGCCAGTATGGAACACTAATGTCACCATGGCATCGGCCTGTAACTGTGCTTGCTCAACCGTACATTCGGTTTGCTTACGAAGATAATGCGCTAACTCAGCGGAAAAGTGTTGGATCTCTCGTGCTACCGCTGCCCGAAATGCCGCCGAGGTACCAGAACGCTCACGCAGTAATAAACGAAATACGTTACTGTTTTCAGTCACAAACTCCATAAAGGTTTCAACTGAAGTACTAATAACACTGCCATTATTCTCAATGCGAAGCCGTGCTTGGCGCATGAGTTGCCTGAGCATTAAACCCGCTTCATCTACCAGAGTTAGCCCTAATTCATCCATATCTGAAAAATGCCGATAAAAAGATGTGGGTGCAATTCCGGCTTCACGCGCCACTTCACGTAAACTTAAACTCGCGAAACTTTTTTCCGCACTTAACTGTGAAAACGCCGCATTAATGATGGCTTGGCGGGTTCGTTCTTTTTGTTCTGCTCTGCTCACGATACATCCCAATCTTGGTGTAATAGAACCGATTTACCTTGACCTACCCGCAGCTGCTCGGTAAATTAGCGAACAGTTGTAAGCTCAAAGTGTGGTCCCATGAAAAAAAATCCAATTATCTGGACTAATGTACTGTTATTTAGTTCTAGTTTCTTAGTTGCCGCTGTCGCGGCTCCCTATTATGCCTTGACTATTGGCTTTACGGCAGTAGAAATTATCGCCATGATCTTATGTATGGGTTATTGTGGTATTGCTATTACTGCTGGCTATCACCGTTTATGGTCGCATAAAACCTATGATGCACATCCTATTTTGCAATGGATTTTTGCTATCGGTGGCGCATTTGCTCTGCAAAACAGTGTGATCCATTGGGCGTCAGATCATCGAGATCATCACCGGCATGTTGATGATAATGACAAAGATCCCTACTCGGCAGGCAAAGGCTTTTGGTACAGTCATATCGGTTGGATGCTACGTGATTATCAAGGCGACACTTATAACAACTATAATAATGTTCGCGATCTGCAGAAAAACCCAATCTTAGCTTTTCAACATAAGCACTATTTATCATTAGCCTTACTTACTAATATTGGTGTGCCCGTTTTATTGGGTTTTATTTTTGGTAATATGTGGGGCATGTTATTAAGCGTGGGGGTGTTACGTTTAGTATTAAGTCATCATTTTACTTTCTTTATTAACTCGCTAGCGCACATCTGGGGTAAGCAAACTTATACCGATCAAAACAGCGCACGTGATAATGGCATTCTTGCCTTATTAACTTACGGTGAGGGTTATCATAACTATCACCACATTTTTGAATATGATTATCGTAACGGTATTCGTTGGTGGCAGTTTGATCCGACTAAATGGCTGATCAAAAGCTGTTCATGGTTAAAGTTAACTTGGAATTTACGCACCGTGCCCGAAGATCGTATCGCTCAAGCTGTTGCGAAAATGCAATTAAAACGCGCACAACAAAAAGCCATGTTACTGCCGAACTCAGAACAACTATTGCAATTACTCGAACAGGAATACCAACTGTTAATGGTTAAGTTGCAAGCTTACTATCAGCTGAAAAAAGACTTTCTGCAACAACGTCGTGCTGCTTTGGTTAACCAATATAATGCATCAGAGTTTGCCCAACGTTATCAAGAATTAAAAGAACATTTGCAGCAGCAACAAAATCATTGGCAACGTTTAACTGCGGCATTTCAATAAGGGTTCAACCCGCTGACATTTAAAAAAGAGGCTTTGCCTCTTTTTTTGTCTCTGATACCTGTTATGCTAATTTGTACAGTAAAACAGTGTGAGAATTCAGCTAGTGACAGCAAAATCGGCAGATAAAAAACCTAAATATGACTATGATGCCATTGTAATTGGCACAGGGCCTGGCGGTGAAGGTGCCGCCATGTATTTAGCCAAAAGTGGTAAATCGGTGGCTGCAATCGAGCGTTACTCTTCAGTAGGCGGCGGCTGTACCCACTGGGGCACTATCCCCTCTAAAGCATTGCGCCATTCGGTTAGCCGACTGATTGAGTTTAATGAAAACCCACTGTTCCAAATGGAAGAGCAGGTAAAAAACCTGACATTTTCGCAAATTCTGAAACATGCCGCTGGCGTGATCCGGAAACAAGTAAGACTGCGTGCGGGCTTTTATGATCGCAACATGGTCAAAATGCATCAAGGCGAAGCGAACTTTATTGATAACCACCATATTCAAATCACTCAAACTGACGGTAGTCACTATGTGATTAGCGCAGAAACGATTGTTATTGCTTGTGGTTCACGCCCTTATCGACCACCGCATGTTGATTTTAGTCATCCGCGTATTTATGACAGCGACACTATCTTATCGTTACAGCATGATCCACGGCATATCATTATCTTTGGTGCTGGTGTGATCGGTTGTGAATATGCCTCCATTTTCCGCGGCCTTGGCGTGCGTGTCGATTTGGTGAATACCCGTGACCGTTTGTTATCTTTTATGGATGCCGAAATATCTGATTCTCTCAGTTACCATTTCTGGAATTCAGGCATGACCATCCGCCACGGTGAAGAGTTTTCTCATATCGAAGGCACCGATGATGGCGTTATCTTGCATTTACAATCGGGCAAAAAGATGAAAGCCGACTGTTTCCTATTTGCTAATGGCCGTACTGGGAATACCGATACGCTGTCATTAAAGAATGTGGGGTTAGAAGCAGATAGCCGTGGCTTACTAAAAGTCACTAAACAATATCAAACCAGTATCGACAATATTTATGCCGTCGGCGATGTCATTGGTTACCCAAGTCTAGCCAGTGCTGCCTACGACCAAGGTCGTTTAGCCGGTGAAGCTATTGTGAAAGGTAACTTAGATGGGCATTTGATTGCGGATATCCCTGCAGGTATTTACACCATCCCTGAGATGTCTTCAGTCGGTAAAACCGAGCAAGAGTTAACGGCGGCGAAAATTCCGTACGAGGTGGGCAGAGCTCAATTCAAACACTTGGCACGGGCGCAAATTGCTAATACCAATGTCGGTAGCCTGAAACTGTTATTTCATCGTGATACGTTGGAAATCTTAGGGATCCATTGTTTTGGCGAGCGGGCAGCAGAAATTGTGCACATCGGCCAAGCTATTATGATGCAAAAAAATGGCGGTAATAACCTCAATTACTTTGTGCATACGACCTTTAACTATCCGACCATGGCAGAAGCCTATCGGGTAGCCGCACTCAACGGTTTAAACCGGTTGTTCTAAACGAAAAAAGCAGCACCCGTGCTGCTTTTTTTACTTACGCTAATGGCTACTCTGTTTGCAGATGGTAAGTACGGCTTAAATCTTGTACAGCTTCGATAAAAATACCGGCATGTTCAGGATTCACGTCTGGGGTAATTCCATGCCCCAGATTAAACACATGTCCAGTGCCTTGACCATAGCTGTCTAGAATGGCTTGCACTTCTTGCCGAATCCGCTCTGGGCTACCTAACAGAACAGAAGGATCCATATTACCCTGTAGCGCAACCTTATCACCGACTCGCGCACGAGCCTGACCAATATCCGTGGTCCAATCTAAACCTAAACCGTCACAACCGGTTGCTGCCATGGTCTCAAGCCATTGACCACCGTTTTTGGTGAACAAGGTGACGGGCACTTTACGACCGTCAGCTTCTCTTGTTAGGCCATTGACGATCGTTTGCATATAGCTTAATGAAAACTCTTTGTAATCGCGTGGTGTTAATATTCCACCCCAGGTATCAAAAATCATCAGTGCTTGCGCACCTGCAGCAATTTGCGCATTCAGGTATAAAATGACACTTTGCGCCAGCTTATCCAATAACATGTGCAGGATCTCTGGCTCGCTGTACATCATCTTTTTAATGATGCTAAACGTCTTGCTACCACTGCCTTCAACCATGTAGGTTGCCAAAGTCCATGGGCTACCTGAAAAACCAATCAAGGGCACACTGCCGTTCAGTTCGCGACGAATAGTACGAACGGCATCCATCACATAACGCAACTCTTGCTCAGGATCAGGAATAGGTAAATGCACCACGTCCATAAAGTCACGGATCGGTTTACTAAAACGAGGGCCTTCACCGACACCAAACGTTAATCCTAAACCCATCGCATCTGGGATCGTTAAAATATCACTGAACAAAATAGCCGCATCTAAGGGGTAACGGCGTAATGGCTGCATCGTCACTTCACAAGCCAGTTCTGGGTTTTTGCACAGCGACATAAAGTCACCTGCTACGCTTCGCGTGGCGCGATATTCAGGTAGATAACGGCCGGCTTGGCGCATCATCCAAATAGGCGTTTGGTCGACAGGTTGACGCATAAGCGCTCTTAGGTAACGATCATTTTTTAATTGCATAACTTTTCCGCTGTGCTAATAGTTGCGATATTTTAACAGCTAAGCGCCCGAAGCTCTATGCTCTGGCCGGAATTGCTGCGTTAAGGCCGTACTAAAATTCACGATATATTCAGCTAAGGTTCATTATTTTGTCATATGGGCTTGTATCGCTGCTCGCTATCTGCTATAAAATCCCTGCGCTAGTCAAGAAACAACAAATACGAAGCTCGATTATACGAGACCATGCTTTCCCCATTGAAGCCACATTTTGTGGCTTTTTTATTTTCTGCCATAACGCTGCTGTGCTAAAGCAATGAGTTGTCCTGATAAGGTTTCAATACCTGGCGTTTGTGGCAACTTATCCAACTCACACCAATACGCCTCTTCAATTTCATGCGGTTGACAAACAATCTCTCCGCCAGCGTACTGGGCTAAAAAACCAGTCATCAAAGAATGCGGAAATGGCCAAGGCTGACTCCCCACATACTGCAAATCCGTAATATCAACGCCCACTTCTTCTTTTACTTCACGTATAGCGGCTTGCTCTAAGGTTTCGGCTGACTCAACAAAACCGGCTAGCACCGAAAAAAAACCGGCTTTATGCCGACTAGAACGCGCCAGCAAGATTTTGCCATCATTGACGATCGCCACTAATACACAAGGTGCGATCCGAGGATAACAGCGATGACCACACTTATGACATAAGCTGGCTAATTCCCAATTGACCAAATGCATGGCGCTACCACATTGCCCGCAAAAGCGATGTGTTTGTAAAAACAGTGCGACTTGCGTGGCTCTGGCCGCTAATTGAAATAATGCCTCACCATGCGTTAAAAAAACGCGAGCTGAATGCCACTGCGTTTCATCGGTTGCCTGATCATCAAACACCATTAAATAACAGGGATGTTGCTGATATTCGCCGATCCAACAAATCTGTGTACCTTGGCTTGCTATCGGTAAGTGACTTTGACTTCCAAAAGGCAATGTACCCTCAGCTGATAAAAATACCCGGCCTTGGTTCACAATGAACCAATATGCTTGCTCTTTTGCTGATAATACAACACTGTGTTTGATCATTAGTGGGTTATTCCGCGCGCTACTATGCTATGTTGCAGCTATCATACTGGTAGTTACTGAGCAGACCAATAAAAAAACGGTTGATCTTTGCTATGAAATTCTTTTAATTTGGCATTAATGCAGAAACGTAACTGCACCTAAGGAGAAGCTAATGTACACCCGCGTACAGCAAGCACAACAAAAGTGGGGCGGTAGCCTAACAGCCATCGATAATTGGCTAGCAGAAAGACAGCAAATTATTGTTTGCTATTGCCGCTTAGCTGGTTTGCCACCTTTTGAAAAAGATCGTCATACCATGCCTTCACAAGAAAAAATTAGAGAGTTTTGTCAACTATTGATGGACTACTTATCGGCGGGTCACTTTGAGGTTTACGAACGAATTGTTACACAATGTGCCGTTAATGGTACCGACAGCCGTAGACTAGCAGATAGCTTATATCCAAAGATTGCCGTTTCTACTGACTTATCGTTAGAGTTTAACGATAAATATGCCGAGCATCTAAGCACACGTAACAGTGGCAGTTTTGATATCGAATTGTCGGCTTTAGGCCAAGCTTTAGAAGAGCGCTTTGAGCTAGAAGATAAACTGATTGAAACGCTTTATATTAGACACGCGGATAATACCACCGCAGTTTGAAGACCATAAAAAAAGCGGCTTTAAGCCGCTTTTTCTGCTATTGGGCTACTTACTGGGCTTTAACGATATCCAATAATTCTACTTCGAATACTAATACGCTATGTGGTGCAATAGTGCCCATATCACGTTCGCCGTAAGCTAATTCTGACGGAATAGTGAAACGGAACTTAGAGCCTACATTCATTAACTGCACGCCTTCAGTCCAACCTGGAATAACGCGATTCAATGGGAACTCAATTGGCTCGCCACGCTCTACTGAGCTGTCAAAAACTGTACCGTCGGTTAAAGTACCGGTGTAGTGTACTTTTACGGTGTCAGTTGCAACAGGTTTAGCGCCATCAGCAGCTTGTATCACTTCATACTGTAAACCTGATTCAGTTACCATCACGCCTTCTTTCTTGGCATTTTCAGCTAAGAAGGCATCACCTGCGGCTTTCGCTGATGCGGCTGAAGCTTCAGCAATTTTCGCCTGCTCTGCACGGTACGTTTCATCTAACGCGGTTAATAGCGCTTGGATATCTTCTTCCGATACTTCAGATTTACCGGCCATACCATCTTGCACGCCACGTAAAATTAACGCAGAGTCTAATGGAATAGCAATTTTGCTGTATTCATCTACGGTGCTTTGTAAATAACGGCCCGCAGATACGCCTAAGCTATAAGCTTGTTTTGCTTGTTCTGTTTCCATTACTGGAGCCACTTCAGCTTTTTCTTCTTTGTTACAAGCGCTCAGCGTTAACAACGCTACAGCAACCAGAGTCAGTTTAGTTTTAACGCGCATTCTTTTCTCCAAAGTTTAGCAGTGCAATTGCTAAAATATGATTTAATAAGGGACTATTCGCCCCGCTATACTAACGCTTTGTTTGGATGAGGTTAACACCTAAGATGAAATATCCTGTGCTTTTCCTTAGTTTATTACTCAGTGCCTGCAGCAAGGTAGAAACGACCCCTGTGGAGCAATGGCCTCATGTTGCCAACGTAAGCTATGCCGCAGCACTGTCTTCAGATGGCAAATATGCGGTGGTCTCATCCGTACAAGACGGCATTTCGTTTTGGGATCTACAGCAAAACGCCTTAAAGTATCAATGGCGACATGAAGAAGCCAGTGACAATTTAGTGCTTAATTTGGCACTAAGTGAAGATAACAGCCACGTATTGACGGCAGATCAACACACTTTTGCGCTTTGGCGCACGGCAGATGGTCAAAATGTTGGATATTGGCAAACCGACCAACACAGCATTCGCGATATTGCTATTTCGAACAATGGCGCCCATCTTCTGATTGGCAAAAGCGATAATACCGTGCAACACATTACGCTGAGCAGTGGCCGTCGCTTAGATTTTATCGGTCATACCGAACGCATCAATAGCGTGGCCATGTCACCAAACGGTCGTTATGCCTTAACGGGTAGCAATGATTACAATGCCTACTTGTGGGACACTCAGACCGCGCAAATTCGATATAGTTTCACGCATCCCAGTCGAGTAACTAAAGTCGCCTTGGATCCACAAGGGCGTTTCGCCTTTACTGCCGATAGCCAACATTTAGCGCAAATTTGGCATATACAAACAGGACAACTTGTCAGCCAATTGCAAATGCTTACAAGGCAGCAAGTATTCAGTGCCGTTCGATTTAGCGCTGATGGGCGTTTTTTATTAACCGGCGCGCCAACACGTAACCTCGTGTTATGGGAGGTCAAAACCGGTCGCGAGATCCAACGCTGGCGGGTTTCTCCACGCGTTGGCAGCCGACCAGAAAGTGCCGTTGTGCATGCAGTCGCTTTTCTTGATGCACAGCGTATAATTAGCGAAAGCTCCAGTGGCTTAGCCGAAGTATGGAAAATAACCAATGAGTAGTGAACCTATAGATATTCAGTTACATCTGATTGAACTGGAGAGCAAAATTGCTTTTCAAGAAGATACCGTTAACTGCTTACACGAAGAATTATTAGCGCATCAAAAACGTATTGATCAATTGCAACGCCAAATTTTAACTCTGGCAGAGAAACTACAGCAATTACCGCAAGACAGTGAAATCTTACGTCCTGAAGAAGAGCCGCCACCGCCGCATTATTAATCGCCTTGTAAGCGGCTTATTCTGGTTTAAACACACCAATGACCATCTCGTTGCTGCGGGTTGATTTTGCGATCTGCTGCTCGGGTTGGGTCATTTGATGCCCACAAGCCACGCATTCCACCTTCTCAACATTATTTTCGATAAATAAACTCATGGTGTCTTGCGCTTTACATTGTGGGCAACTTGCGCCAGCGATGAAGCGTTTCTTTTTGCGCTGCGTCATTTAGATCCTCATGGGTTATAGGCAGAGTAAAAGGCAAATTTCACGAACTGCCCTTGGCTTATCTGGGATATAGCGTAAAATTGCCCACCTAGTTCACTGTTACAAGGAAAAACATGATCCAGTTACAGCAGGTCGAATTACGCCGCGGTATTAATGCGTTATTCAGTGGGGCCGATCTTACCGTATTTCCAGGACAAAAGGTGGGAATTGTCGGTGCAAATGGCTGCGGTAAATCAAGCCTGTTTGCGTTATTGCTCGGAAAACTGCATGCCGACAGTGGTAACGTTAACCTGCCCGCTGGCTGGGTTATCGCCACCGTAGCGCAAGAAACCCCTGCTCTGGATTGTTCCGCCCTAGACTATGTGCTGCAAGGTGATGAGCAACTTTTCCCGCTATTAATCAAAGCGCGTAGTCAGTGTAGTGAAAGCGATTTAGCGGCAGTACATCAACAAATTGAAGCGCTTGATGGTTATCGAGCGGAAGCGAAAGCCGGTATACTGTTAGCGGGATTAGGCTTTAGTGGCGATGCCCAACAACACCCCGTAAAGTCTTTTTCGGGTGGTTGGCGTATGCGGATGAACTTGGCGCGCGCACTGATGAAACCTGCGGATCTGCTTTTGCTGGATGAACCGACCAACCACCTTGATTTAGATGCCGTGCTTTGGTTAGAAAAGTACCTCACTAATTATCCGGGTACCTTATTACTGATCAGCCACGACCGCGATTTTCTTGATGCTGTAACCGACAACATTGTGCATATTGAGCGACAAACCGTTACCTTGTACAAAGGTAATTACAGCCAGTTTGAGCGCCAGCGAGCCGAACAATTATCGCAACATCAATCGAATTTTGAAAAGCAGCAACGCCAAGTTGCTCACTTACAACAATTTATTGACCGTTTTAAAGCTCAAGCCACTAAAGCACGCCAAGCGCAAAGCCGCATCAAAGCGCTAGAACGCATGACCATGTTGGCACCTGCCCATATTGATTCACCGTTTAACTTTAGTTTTCGCGATCCTAAAGCCTTACCTAATCCGTTACTGAAAATGGAAAACGTGCAAGCCGGCTACAGTGACAAGGTTATTTTAAGTAATATTAATTTTCAGCTATTGCCTGGCAGTCGTATTGGTTTACTGGGTCGCAATGGTGCGGGTAAATCGACCCTGATTAAAATGCTTTCCGGCGAGCTAACACCGAAAAGTGGTGAAGTGTGGTATGCCAATGGCGTTAGCTTAGGCTACTTTGCGCAGCATCAACTAGAAACGCTTAGACCACAAGATTCGCCGCTGCAACATCTGGTGCGGTTAGACCCCTTAGTACCCGAACAAAAGCTCCGCGATTTTCTGGGTGGCTTTGGTTTTCATGGCGATAAAGCCTTAGAAGCCTGTGCGCCCTTCTCTGGCGGCGAAAAAGCCCGTTTAGTGTTGGCACTGTTAGTCTATCAACGACCTAACTTATTGTTACTTGATGAACCCACCAACCACTTAGACTTAGAAATGCGCGAAGCCATCGTTATGGCGTTACAAGACTTTGCTGGGGCCATTGTTGTGGTGTCGCATGATCGGCATTTACTGAGCAGCACCACCGATGAGTTTTATTTGGTAGCACATGGCAAAGTGGCACCATTTGAAGGCGTTTTGCAAGACTATTACCAGTGGATGCAACAAGATGCCCGGCAAACCCAAGCCGCCGCATTGGATAATAACGCACCAACCAGGAATAGTGCGGTGCAGCGCAAAGACACAAAACGCTTAGAAGCTGAACTTCGTAATGTACTGCGGCCATTAAAGCAACAAATCGACAAATTAGAACAACGCCAGCAACAACTTGCCGCCCTACTTGCTGAGATAGAACAACAACTGGCCGATCCGGCCATTTATGATGCAGAGCAAAAAGCCCAGCTTACCGCGTTACTTAGCAAACAAAGCAGCGCCAGTGCCGAGCAAGACCAAGTAGAAGAGCAATGGTTTATGGCACAAGAGCAATGGGAACAACAAACCAGTAGCTTCTGGGCAGCAAATGGTCAATAAGCCCTTAGACGAGCCGTTACTTAGCCTAGACAGTGCCCTGCTCTGGCAATTTAGCCTGGCCGTTTATCCACAGCTAAAAACGCTTTGCTTACGCTGGCAAAATGACTATGACGCCAACATCAATGTACTGTTGGCGTTAAGTTTAGCTGAGCAGCAACACTGGCAGCTGACTTCGTTTAGCCTAGCAGCAGCGCTTAAGGCGTTAACCCCATTAAACAGCCAAATTACCGAAGGCTTGCGCCAGCAGCGTAGTCAATTAGCCTGTTTAGGCCTCAGCGCAGCGCAACAGCAACAATTAAAACAAGGCTTGCTGCAAGCCGAATTAGTGGCCGAACAACTAGAGCAACAACTGTTAGTGGCGCAGCTACGCTTTCATACCCAACGTAATGCCGATAACCTCAGTGATTACCTGCAGCAATTACAGGTACCTTCATCAGCGCAATTAAGGCGTGAATTAATTGATCTACGTCAAGCCAGCGCACAGTTTGTGGCGAGCTTGTCTTAAAGCTTGATCCAGATCACAGCTGGCCTAGATAGCCAAAACTACACTTTGTTTGTCACAAGCAAAGAGGGTTTTCAGATGAACATTTGGCATGAGTTTCTAAACGATCCGGTAGTTTTTATTTCTTTTGCAGGGTTAGCCATTGTTGTTGGTTTATGCATTTTTTATGCGGTTTATTTTATTTATAAAATTGAAACTGCTGAAGAATAATTTACCCGTTGCTTAGGTTTCCAAATATTGTAATTTGTCGGCTACACCATTCCAGGCATCCGCATCGGCTGGCGCCGCTTTTACCGTGCGAATATTTGGCCAAACCTCAGCTAATGCTGCATTTAGGGCAATAAAGTCGCGCTGCTCGGTCGGTACTTTCTCTTCTTGAAAAATCGCGTTCGCGGGGCATTCTGGCTCACACAAACCACAATCAATACATATGGTTGGGCTAATAACTAACAAATTCGGCCCTTCAAAAAAAGCATCTACTGGGCACACCGCCACACAGTCTGTAAATTTACATTTGATACAGTTTTCGCCTACCACAAATGCCATGTCACACCCCTCTTACTCAAACAGATGCTGATCATACTGCAGCAGCCACGAAAAACAACTGAGCAACGCAAGACAATCGCAAACGAATACGGACAACCGAGCCGAGATCACGTAAAATAACACTTTTTAGCTGGCACTTTGCCTTGCTTAGACTTTCAGCGATTATCAGCAGGATTGTTATGTTGCGTTTAACCGAAATTAAAATACCTTTGCACCATCAGGATGAAAACGCCGAGTTACGTACTGCCGTACTCAATAAATTGGGCGTGGCTGATGCTGATGTGCGACACATCACGGTCTTTAAGCGCGGAATTGATGCTCGCAAAAAAATGGCGATCCAACTGACCTATACGCTGGATATTGATGTAGCAAAAGAAGCTGCTTTATTGGCGCGCTTTAGCAAAGATCCGCATGTTCGACCCACACCCGATACTCAATACAAATTTGTGGCAGAGGCTCCTGCTGAACTCAGCTCACGCCCTATCGTAGTGGGTTTAGGCCCTTGTGGTTTATTTGCGGGGTTATTATTAGCACAAATGGGCTTTAAACCGATTATTTTGGAACGTGGCAAAGCAGTACGTGAACGCACTAAAGACACTTTTGGTTTTTGGCGCGGTCAAGAGCTTAACCCTGAGTCGAATGTGCAATATGGTGAAGGCGGAGCCGGTACTTTTTCTGATGGTAAACTGTATAGCCAAGTCAAAGATCCGAAACATTACGGGCGTAAAGTGTTAACTGAATTTGTTACAGCAGGTGCACCCGAAGAAATTATGTATGTCAGTAAACCACATATCGGTACATACAAACTGGTGGGTGTGGTCGAAAAAATGCGTGCGAGCATTATTGCACTAGGTGGCGAGATCCGCTTTAACAGCCGAGTCGAGCAGTTGCATATCACTGATGAGCAACTAGAGGGTGTCACTCTGAATAACGGTGATTACTTAGCGTGTCAGCATTTGATATTGGCTATCGGCCACAGCGCGCGTGACACCTTTCAAATGCTGTATGATGCGGGAGTGTATGTTGAAGCCAAGCCGTTTTCAGTTGGCTTTCGCATTGAGCATGAACAATCTATGATCGACTCCTGCCGTTGGGGCCCTAGCGCAGGCCACCCTATCTTAGGCGCGGCTGACTATAAGCTGGTGCATCATTGTCAAAACGGACGCACCGTTTACAGTTTCTGTATGTGTCCTGGTGGTACTGTGGTCGCTGCGGCGTCTGAAACAGGCGGAGTTGTGACCAATGGCATGAGCCAATACTCGCGGCATGAACGCAATGCCAACAGTGCTATCGTGGTCGGTATTCATCCCGAGCAAGATTATCCTGGGCATCCATTGGCCGGTATCGATTTGCAGCGTAAGTTAGAACAAGCAGCGTTTAAACTGGGCGGTGAAGATTATCGGGCGCCAGCGCAATTAATTGGCGATTTCTTAAAAGGCCAATCGTCTGCTGAATTGGGTGAAGTACAACCGTCTTATACCCCGGGCATAAAACTAACCGATTTAGCGGGCTTACTGCCCGACTATGCCACCGCTGCCATTCGTGAAGCGATCCCCGCTTTTGAGCAGCAAATTCGTGGCTTTGCCAAAGCGGATGGTTTACTCACCGCAGTAGAAACGCGCACCTCCTCGCCCATCTGTATTAAACGCGGCGCCGATTTCCAAAGCGTTAATATTAAGGGTTTATATCCAGCCGGCGAAGGTGCAGGCTATGCTGGCGGTATCTTATCAGCCGCCATCGACGGCATTAAAGTGGCCGAAGCATTGGCGCTAGATATGTTAAGCATGCAAGCAAAATTAAACACCTTATCTTAATGCAAGGCATCCTAATTAAGTGCCTATGCTGCCTAACGTACAAACAGACTAAATGCTTCGCTGCATTCTAATTCGGTTTCTCCCGATAATAGGAAAGCGGTATGTTATAAACCTTGATTGTTGTACTGATTATTTTGTGGGGCTTAGGATTGGTGTTTTCTGTTACGATGAGTTGCTTTACATATATCTTGCTAGTATTAGCAGTAGTGATATTAGCGATAAGATTAATTCGTGGCCGTAGAAGCTAGCGAAAAAAACGAACACACTAGGGAAAGCAGACACTTTACCCGTACGATAATTAAAGAGGATAATAATTATTTTTTAGTTAGCTACTTGTGCTTTGTGGCGTTAGCTATCATTATCATCTTATCTTATTAAAATTTTACTGTAGTCATTAATGCCGCTGCTAAATGCTTTCATCGCACTATTGTACTTGAGTCTGTTGTTAACAACAGAAACAAGCCATGCGCATGATCAGCGTTTATCACCTTTGGCTGACAGTCAATTTCAAGCAGTTAGCCCGCAGTTATTCAACCATCCACAAGCACTAAATAACGCTGAACCAGAGCCTGACGAAGTTGACATTAATTGTGTCGATCTTCAATTTTTAAGCCCCGTAAACCCATCAACACCAAACCTAAGTTACTCTGCGCCCTGGATTGCATTTACGAGCAGCCCAGATACCGCTCGCGCTCCCCCCGCTTTACTCCACATCTGATTTTAATAGTTTATTTCTGTTATTAATTCGGCGCGGCCTCTGCGTGCCTCTATGTGTGAGTATTTATCATGAAAAAATTAGCCTTATTTAATTTAGAAAACGTCGATCATTTGATGCAACCAGCCGACTTCGCCCAAGCGACGCTGCAATCACCTGCCACCAGCGTATTTACTGACTTTAAACACAGCGAGCCGACCATCATTGCCGGTGATACCACTGCTGCTGATGCATTTCTGATGATGCAACAAGAACGCAGCCCGTTAAAACTGGTAGTGGATGATCGCAATGAACTGACTGGCTTGATCCATATTGAGCAGTTATCTGAACAAGCCATTATGCGTCAGGTAATTTTAGGTGCAGATCGGCGTGAGTTAAAAATTCGCGATTTAATGCGGCCACGAGATCGCATCAAGGCCTTGGCGTATCAACAGCTGCAAAACTGCACCATTGCCGATATTATCAATACGCTGCAATCTAGCGGGGAACAATATTGCGTGGTGGTTGACCGTGACCAACATCATATTCGTGGTTTGATCCATGCTCAAGATTTAGCACGCCGCTTAAAAATGCCAGTGGCTATCCGCCAACAACCGACCTTTTTGAGTATTTTCGATAGTTTATACGCTTAACCTTTCAGGTATGCGGGCTGCTGTGTTTCTCCGAGCAAGGTGGCCCGCTTTTTTGTTGCAACACGGTGCTAGCAGTCGTTAAACTAACGACATGCCAGGATCTCCCCGAATTCAACGCCAATATTATCGTAACGGCCCACCGCATCGCAGTGGCGCTGATGTTAGCTTTGCCGATCTCGTAGCCATATTTGGTTTTAACAGTATCCATATCGGCCGCTGGGTTACCGCGGCAGAGCAACAGCTCGCCGCCAACTTATTCTTTGATGCCTTTTGTGATTTACAGCAAATGCTGCAGGTACCTGCAGAAGTCATTTCATTAAAAGGAAGTTTGGCACTGACGTTTGGCATTGGCGGCCAACCCGGTGTGGCCGCTTTTTATCAACCTCAAGGCCGTATCTTGGCACTGGCTAAAAATGCCGGTGGTGGCAGTTTAGCCCATGAGTGGTTTCATGCTTTTGACCATTTCGTTGCGGCAAAAAGCTTTAGCGTGGCCGCGCCAACAGGCCGCTTTGCCAGTCGTATGTGGCTAGATAACCTCCCCTTAAAAGTGCATCCCTTAACCCTGTTGCTTGAAGAGGCCTTTCAGTTACTGTACCTCAGCCCAGATAAACAAAACCCTAGCGCGTTTTTTCAACATTGCCATCAATTGGATCAAGCCCGCCAACGTGCTTATTTGGCTTTGCCAGAAGAAATGGCCGCTCGTGCTTTTGAAACAGTGCTGCAAAGCCAGCCACTTAAGAACAGTTTTTTGGTGTCTGGTACGCAGAAAAGTGCTGCAGCGAAGCTTGGTATTTATCCAGATGCCACTTTAACCGTAGCATTAAGCCATTACTGGCTCAGTTACTTTAAACAACTTGGCGCCAGCTTAATGCTGGCCAGCCATGCTTAGTTAGGCTTAGCTTCTAACCAGCGATTGCCACCCTGTCGCTTTGCTTGATACATCGCTTGGTCAGCGGTAGCCATCAGTTGTTCGGTATTGGCGCCACCACTAGGATACAAGGCAACGCCAATACTGGTGGTGACATGAATAGCATGCTGTTCAACTAGGATCGGTTTAGCTAAAGCAAGCCGTATTTGCTCAGCAATAGCGAACACCACGTTGTACTCATCTAACTTTGATAACAAGATAACAAATTCATCGCCACCAAAACGCGCCACCGTATCGCTATGCCGAATACAGCGTTGAATGCGTTTTGCTACTTCCTGCAACACGCTATCACCCGCAGCATGACCTAATTGATCATTGATGGGTTTGAAATTGTCTAAGTCGAGATAGAACAAGGCTAAACAGCCATTATGACGAGGCAATGCCGCTAAAGCTTGTTGGCAGCGATCTTTAAACAGTTCGCGTTTAGGAAGCTGGGTTAGCTCATCGTATAAAGCACTGTAATGTAAACGCGACAATAATTCTTTTCGCTCGATGGCGATAGCAATATGCTGACCAATAAAGTCAAACAGTTCACTATCGGCAAAACCGGTGGCCCCAGGCTCTGTTGGCAGTTGTACCGCTAGCACACCTAATGTTTTAGCCGACGCTTTTAATCGCACCCCTAACCAACCCTGCTGATCGGGTACTAATTGCTGATGCGGTGCAGTGCTTTGTTGCAGCACGCCACAACAAAATTGTTCAGCACCAGCATGCTGAGCTGCGTTATTTTGCTCTAAATTTATGTAGGGTAGGTACAATTCAGCGGCGTTGGCACCTCGGGCAATAACAATACTGCGTAAAGGCATTAGACTGGCAATAATGTGTTGCAACTGTTGATAGAGGGCTAACAGATCATCGGCCGTAAAAGCGGCTTCTGAAATAGCATACATGGCCGCTTGCCGTGCTTCAGTCTGCTTTAATTGAGTGATATCACGCGCTACGGCCACTCGCTGTTGTTTTTCACCAGACCAACGCGCCGACCATAACAGATAGACCACTTGACCATCTTTACGAATATAACGGTTTTCAAAGTCGATAACGACTTGGCCTTGGTTAATAGCTTGCGCTGCGTCTAGGGTTTTTTGCCGATCATCCGGATGAATAAAGTTGAACATTGACTTTCCAAGCATTTCCTCTGGCTTATAACCAAAAATACGCTCGGCGCCCTGACTTAAAAACTCAAAACATCCATGCTGATCAACAGCACAAACCGCATCGAGTAATAAATCGATGTAGTGACTTAACGCAGTGTACAAAGGAGAAGTCATAACCGCTCATAAAACAATCTATAATCGGTAATTAGCCTAACACAATTCCGTTTAATCTTAAGATTAAAGTCGATGCTAAAAACAAAAATAGTTAAGCCCTATACCCTTAAAAATTCAAGCTAGGTTAACTGCTGAATTAGCTGCTGACAATTACGCCAAACCAACGCGTAAATAGTCAGTTGCGGATTAACCCCCAAACTGCTAGGTAAAATAGAGCCATCAAATATCGACAGGTTTTCCAGTTGAAAATGTCGGCCAAAACTATCAACTACCCCATCCTGCTCTTTTGCGCTCATATTACATCCTCCCATCACATGGGCGGATACCACGGTTTGTTTCAGTGGTTTTAACGCTAAATTGTGAATAGCTTGCCGCGCCTCTGTCCAGCTACGATAAGCTTGCGCGTCATGGTGGATAGGCAAAACCTGTTTGGCACCGGCGGCGAATTGTAACTCGGCCATCGATAACAACGCCTTGCGCATCCCCTGCCATAGGTAATCACTGATCGGGTAATCCAGCAATGGCTGATCAAATTGATCTAATTGAACGTGCCCTCCTTGGCTATCAGGGTGAAAGCCGTCGCGTAACAACGCAATGGTGACTTGAAGATGGTCAAATTGCTGCATTAATTGCGCATGCTGCTCGGCGAAGCCCGTTAACTTCGTCGCCATTAAAACCGGATGTACGGGGGGCACTTCCAGTTTATAACCGATGTGTTCTTTATCTTGTGGCCAAACAAACTGATCAGAATAAATAGATTGCGGCGCGCCTTGATGACCGGCAATACGCTCGTCAAATATGGCACCCGAAATGACACTCGGATGTAAATAAGTATGCTTACCCAACCGTTTCGAAGGGTCTGGTACCTTCGAGCGAAGTAACAACGCCGGTGAACCTATGGCCCCCGCCGCAACAATATAATGCTTGGCACTGATCGTGACGTTAATGCCTTTTTGCGGCTGAAAATAAGCATTAACCGGCAATGCACTGAGACTGTGTATTTTGTTTCCTTGCCAGTTTAATTGCCTTACCGACAAACGAGAGAGTAATGTTGCCCCTTGCGCCAGCGCTGCAGGAATAGTGCTAACCAACATCGATTGTTTAGCGTTTATCGGGCAACCAAAACCACAATAGCCAAGATTCGCGCAACCATTCACATTTCGACTAATAACACCAGAGTGCCAACCTAATGCCGTGCAACCTCTCTGCAACTGCTGATTGTTCGCATTAGGTGCCAGCGACCAAGGCTGCATATTTAAACGCTGTTCCGCTAAAGCAAAAAACGGCGTTAAACTTTGCTCAGCCTGAAAAGCTAAACCAAACTGCTGCTGCCAGTAATCTAGGGTGGCCGCTGGCGTACGAAATGACGATGTCCAATTGACTGTGGTTGATCCTCCCACCGTACGACCTTGTAAAATACTGATCGCTTGGTCACGCGTTTTACGAGCCGCACCTTCTTGATAAAGCTGCGGATAAGCCCAGCGCTCTTCCATGACAAAATCTTCACGCTGATACCATGCGCCCTCCTCCACTAACAACACCTTAAAACCGGCTGCGGTAAGTTGCTCGGCGGCAATGCCGCCCCCTGCACCGGAGCCGATAATCACTACATCTGCACTATAATGCTGATCGTGCGTTAAAGTACTGGCATCAATATGTTTCACTGTCATTAGCGAAGTCTCAGGGCTTGATATGGCAGCGCGGCCCAATGCTCGGGTTGACCATAGTAAGCGCCATATAGCAGCTCTCTTAGTCCATGATAAGCTTGCTGTAACAATTGCAAGTAACTATCACGCCAAGCCGCTAGCAGGCTCAAACGTTGTGGCAAAGATAAACTTGTTAAATGGCTAAGATGCCCAGTTAAACCCAGCTGAGTTAGGCGCTGGGCAAGCAGATTAAACAACTGATGTAATTCTTGTTGCTGGCGTAACGGCAAGAAAGGGATGAAATCGGCAATGGCCGTTTTAGTGCGTATCAGCTCCGCTTCTGCTAAAGTCGCAGCTGTGGGTAAGGCTCCCAATAATAAAGCCGGTAATAACGCTGATAGCACAAGATCTCGGTTAGCATGGTTTGGGGTAAAGCTGTGCTGCCAACCCCAAACGCCAATTCCTAGGCTTGATGCAGCAGCGATAGCGATACCGGATAAAATAAATTGTCTTCGTTGCATAGTGCTGCACCTAAATATCATTAATGATTCATTGTTTACCAGGATACCGCCTTTTGCAAGCTCAGATCAGACCAGTTTATACCAGCAGCTTTAAAGCACCGTGGTGGCTAAAGCATGCTCACCTGCAAACCATTTTCGCTAAGTACTTGAGCCCAAAAGCTCGGCTCAGTAGCCAAGCAGAATTATTTACCCTCAGTGATGGCGATGAACTGCAATTAAATTGGACAGAATTACCCAAGGCGACGGATACGCGGCCTTTAGTGGTGCTCTTACACGGTTTAGCGGGCAATATCGATAGCCATTATATTCAAGGCTTACTCACAGAACTAAAACAGCGCAATTGGCCTGCCGTGTTAATGCATTTTCGTGGCTGCCATGGCCAACCTAATAAATTGCCACGCGCTTATCATAGTGGTGATACCGGTGACTTTGCCGAAGTCATCACGCAAATACAGCAACGCTTTCCGCTAATGCCGATCAGCGCTGTCGGCTTTTCGCTCGGCGCCAATGTGTTAGTCAAATATTGTGGTGAGCAAGGTGGGGCGAATTTACTTAAAGCTGCGGTGGCCATTTGCCCGCCCTTAGCGTTATCTGCCAGTGCCAAACGGATCAATAGCGGCAGCAGCAAGGTGTACCAACGCTATTTATTAAGCCGTTTAAAAGCCAGTACCGAGCAGAAACTGGCGTCTCATGCTAACTTTCCCTTACCGCTAACCCTTGAGCAAATTCGCAGTTTTAGCAGCATTGAACAGTTTGATCAGCATTATACTGCACCAATACATGGTTTTCGTGATGCGCAAGATTATTATCAAAAAGCCAGTGGCAAAGCGTTTTTACGGCATATTCAAATCCCAACCTTGGTGATCCATGCCCATGACGATCCGTTTTTAAGTGATGCTGTGATCCCTAAACCAACAGACTTAAGCGCCAGTGTACACTACGAACTGAGCCAACATGGTGGACATGTTGGCTTTGTGACGGGCAGCAGTCCGTTTAAACCGGTATTCTGGCTTAACCAGCGGATCCCCGCCTTCATTAAACAGCAACTAAATCTATGATTATTTCTTATACCGATATCGACCCCACCACGTTAGATAACTTAATTGAAAGCTTTGTACTGCGCGAAGGCACCGATTACGGTGAGCAAGAAGTGTCCTTAGCAGTCAAGGTACAAGCTATCCGGCGGCAACTAAAAGCAGGCGAGGTTTTGATTGTCTATTCTGAGTTAGACGAAACAGTTAACCTGATGTCTAAGCAACATTTTATGCAACAACAAGCTGCTGACGGCTCAATGTAGAATCTAGCCGATATCGCAATAAAGGAGCGATAAACAATTATGTGGGAATATAAAATTATTGATTCTGCCAACGCTGGAAAAACTGGCTTTTTTAGAGGGCGAACGGTAGAGCAAGCTGAAGCTTACTTAAATGCATTAGGTGAAGAAGGTTGGGAGATTATCGATATCGACTTTCAAATGGATCCCACGATGCCCGGCGGCCCAACGCATTTTCACGGTATTGCCAAGCGCGCGAAGTCATAATCGTCTTCTGCCATTCCCAATCGCAGCAACGGTGACATAGCGCCAACTTTGCATCAATGTGATTAATGAGACAAAGAAAGCCGCGATGACTTGTGCAATACAAACCAGAACCTGCGGCTTACAAAGCAAAAAGCCAACCTCACGAGGTTGGCTTTTTTAATAACACGCAATAATTACAGCTGAGGGCCAGCAGCAACTAAGGCTTTACCTTCGGCATTGTCAGTAAACTTTTCAAAGTTCTTAACAAAACGGCTTGCCAGATCTTGAGCTTTCACTTCCCAATCAGCCGCATTGGCATACGTCATGCGCGGATCCAAAATACCATCTTCAACATCGTGCAAATGTTTTGGCATGGCTAAATTAAAGTAAGGCAATTGCACAAACTCCGCGTTCTCGATACTGCCATCTAGGATAGCGTCGATAATAGCTCGCGTCGCTTTAATCGAAATGCGCTTGCCTGAACCATTCCAACCGGTATTCACTAAATAAGCTTCAGCGCCTGATGCTGCCATCCGCTTACCTAATACTTCCGCATATTGCGTTGGGTGTAGGCTTAAGAAAGCCGCACCAAAACAGCTAGAGAAGGTTGGCGTTGGCTCAGTAATGCCACGCTCGGTGCCTGCCAGTTTCGCCGTAAAACCAGACAAGAAGTGGTACTTCGCTTGTTCTTTGGTTAATTTTGATACCGGTGGTAACACACCAAAGGCATCAGCCGTTAAGAAAATGACTTTTTTCGCATGACCCGCTTTGGATACAGGGGTCACGATATTATCGATATGATAAATCGGATAAGAGACACGCGTGTTTTCGGTTTTAGAACCATCGTTGTAATCAATCTTACCGTCAGCTGAGACCGTGACGTTCTCTAACAAGGCATCACGACGGATAGCATTAAAGATATCAGGTTCATTCTCTTTCGACAGGTTGATCGTTTTCGCGTAACAGCCGCCTTCAAAGTTAAATACACCAGCGTCATCCCAACCGTGTTCATCGTCACCAATTAATTGACGTTTTGGATCAGTTGATAACGTTGTTTTACCCGTGCCTGATAACCCGAAGAAGACAGCAACATCGCCTGCCGCACCCACGTTGGCCGAACAGTGCATCGAAGCGATACCTTGCAGCGGTAAAAAGTAGTTCATCATAGAGAACATACCTTTTTTCATTTCGCCGCCGTACCATGTGCCACCAATTAACTGAATACGCTCAGTTAAGTTAAAAGCCACAAAGTTTTCTGAATTTAAGCCATGCTTTTGCCAATCAGGATTAGTACATTTCGCGCCATTCATCACAATAAAATCAGGCTTGTACGTCACTAACTCAGCGTCTGTTGGGCGAATAAACATGTTTTTAACGAAATGCGCTTGCCACGCCACTTCAGTGATAAAACGAACGGCTAAGCGAGTATCGGCATTCGCACCACAGTAGGTATCAACAACAAATAAACGCTTACCTGATAATTGCTTGGTGACCAGCGCTTTTAAGTCGGTCCATACTTCAGTGCTAATAGGCTTGTTGTCATTTTTACCTTGATCAGACCACCAAACCGTATCGCGTGTAGTGTCATCTCGAACGATGTATTTATCTTTAGGAGAACGACCAGTAAAAATTCCCGTATCAACTGATACGGCGCCTGACTCTGTGAGTTTACCTTTTTCATACCCAGTTAAATCACTACGTGTTTCTTCCGCGAATAGTAAATCATATGAAGGGTTGTAAATGACTTCCGCGACATCCGTGATGCCGTATTGGCCCAGATCCAGATCGGACATGTTGTTGACTCCTAGGGTACTGTAGGTAAAGGTGCGTCTCTAGCGGACTATTTAAATTTTGTTGCGTTTTGAACAAACGGCTGAAATTTGTTCAAAAAACACCTGATAAGCATAGCGTTTTTCAAACATAAAAGATAGAGATTATTGACAAGCAATCGGGCTGTAAGCCAATAACAGCAAGGGCTGCAGCCTGTTGTTTACTTACAGGATTTGGTAATTTAATTACAGGATCCGCGTAGTACTTTTTGCGCGGATTAAGTCTGACCAAGAAGCCGCAGCTTGACCTATCACCATAAAATCCGGATTGGCCAGTGTTTCACGCTGATTGTAACTCAGCGGTGCAAATTGACTGTCGAGGATTTTACCACCGGCCTCTTCAACGATGACATGCACCGCGCCCGTATCCCATTCACCGGTTGGGCCTAACCGTAAATAACAATCGGCTTTTCCTTCAGCAACCAAACAGCTTTTTAAAGAGCAGCTACCTAGCGGGATATACTCGACCTGTTGTGTCACACTGAGCAAATCAATTATCGGTTGTCGTGGTTGGCGTCGACTTACCGCAATACGCAGCTGTTCACCGGCTTGATGTTGATGTACAGCGATGCGTTTAATTAAGTTTGCCTGCTGCTTAAAAGCACCATTGCCGCGCGTTGCATAATAAATAACGTCTTCTTTTGGCCAGTAAATCACCCCTAGCGCTGGCCAGCCGTGTTCTACTAAAGCGATGCTCACGGCAAAATCGCCACTACGAGCCACAAATTCTTGCGTACCGTCCATAGGATCAATTAACCAATAACGTGGCCAATCAGAACGCTGCGCTAAAGGAACCAGATGTGTTTCTTCTGAGATGATCGGGATATCGGGCGTTAAGGCCGATAGTTGTGCAATGATATGGGCATTAGCCGCCAAATCAGCGGTGGTGACCGGACTGCTGTCACTTTTTTGTTGTTCGGTAAAATTACCAGTTTGGTACATTTCCCACAAAATAGCGCCCGCTTCACGGGCTGTCGTTTTTACAGGTTCCAGCAGTTTGCTTAAAAACATCCGGATTCGCTTCCAAATACTGTTGTGCCAGCAACAAAGCAGCTACGCTGCGTGCTTCGGTAAAATCGGCCTGTTGCAGCAATAAATCCGTTTGCTGACGTGACCAGCTCACTAGCTCCAGTGGCTCTGGCTCATCGCCAGCCAGACGCTCCACATATAAATCGAAGGCTAATACTATGTGCATTGTAGCATTAAAATAGCCTGGGGCTAAAGCCAGAGATTTTAATTGCACGAAGCGCTTCGCGCCAAAACCAATCTCTTCTTTGAGTTCACGATTAGCCGCTGTTACCACGTCTTCACCAGGATCAATCAAGCCTTTGGGAAAACCAAGTTGATAGTCATGGGTGCCTGCTGAGTATTCACGGACCAGATAAAAGTTATTGGGATCAGGGCAAGCAATAATCATTACTGCACCACGATTACTTCCACGCATTCTTTCGTAAGTGCGTTCTACGCCATTGCTAAACCGTAACTCTAATTGTTCAATTTTAAACAATCGACTTTGAGCGACAATTTCCTGCGCAAGAATTTCTGGTTTTTGTTTGTCGCTGTTACGCTGCGTCATACTGGGCTCTCTGGTAAACTTAACATCAGACACTACTATAAAACGATTAATAGGAAAAACCTATGCTGCAATGGTCAGAAATCGACACCGTCTTGCTCGATATGGATGGCACCCTGCTCGATTTGCACTTTGATAACTACTTTTGGCAACAGCATTTACCCCTGCGCTGGGCTGAAATTAGCGGTATCAGCCCTCAGCAAGCGGCGGCTGAATTGGCAGAAGAATACCAACGTTTGCAAGGTAAACTAGAATGGTACTGCCTCGACTATTGGGGCAAAAGACTGCAATTACCGATCACCGAATTAAAGCGTGAAATTATCAATAAAATCCAAATGCGCGCAGATGTGCCGGCTTTTCTCACTGCCCTAAAAGCCACCGGGCGACATATTGTGCTGGTGACTAATGCGCATCCTGACAGCTTGTCTTTAAAGCTCGAACGCACTGATCTTGCTAACTACATTGAAGAGTTAATCTCGACACATGAGTTTAGCGTAACGAAAGAAAGCCAACTGCTCTGGCAAAAACTGCAACAACGGTTAGGTTTTGATGTTAATCGAACCTTATTCGTCGATGACAGCTTAGTCATTTTACAAGCCGCAGAGCAGTTTGGTATTAAGCATCTATTGGCGGTGGCTAACCCAGACAGTCAAAAACCGCATAATAACTTCAGTGACTATGCTGCGGTTACCGATTACCACCAACTGCTACCGGCTATTTATGAGAGCCGCCATCAAAAGTTTAATGAATAACGGCCATTCGCATCCGGCTGCCCGACAAAGCGCATCGCTTGATGCACCTCTTCGGGTAAGTCGGCCGACGGTTTTAGGCTGCCCTGTACCGTCAAACGACCACTTGGCTTGATACTCGCGCGAATATCTAAAGACAGCACGTTATTGGCATCGGTTACCAGCACCGGCAGATCCTGCTCACAGCTGAGATCAGCATGCAATTGCTGTAAATCTAGCCATTGCCCTGTTGGCGGTTGTAACTTGGCATCAAGCCATGACGCTTGGCCCTGCAATTGCTGACACGCACCTTGTTTTAAATTAAGTTGGTCTATTTGCAACAGCAAATTCCCCGTAGCTTGCACGGGTAGCGGTAATTGCAACATCGGCACCACGGTTGCCACAGGCATTTTTAATAAGGATTGCTGCAATTGCATCTCGCTAAAACCTGCAATCAAAGTGCCTTGCATGTAAGGCTGTTGCTCTTGCTGCACACTGC
This sequence comes from Alishewanella maricola, assembly GCF_016343785.1. Lineage (NCBI taxonomy): Bacteria > Pseudomonadati > Pseudomonadota > Gammaproteobacteria > Alteromonadales > Alteromonadaceae > Alishewanella > Alishewanella maricola. The sequence goes on from NZ_JAEINI020000006.1 coordinate 27,329, forward strand.
CGGCGTGAAAGCTAACTTTGGCTCGCAGCGTGAATAATGACCATGGCGCGAGTTGCCATTCTAATGTCGGTAACACGAGGTTTTGATAAGCGATACCTTGTACTTCGCCGCGCCATAATGTGCCAGTAATCGTGCCTAACTGCACATTAGCCGGTAAGGGCACTAAGCGTAGCCACCAACTGGCTGGCGTTAGAACTAACATAAAAACACTATAAGCCAGCAAACAAACTAAAACATACTTCCAATATTTTTTCATACTACTCAATAACCATTCTGCGCACGCGAACGATACCCGGTTTATCAGTGACGCCGATGTCTAAACTGACTAAACGCACCGCATTTTGATACTGTAATTGGTGTAACCACGGTAATAATTGTGCGTAAGCAATATCATCTAGCACCAATTGCAACTGATCATTTTGCGGTTGCATCCGACTGACCCGAATATTAAAACTACGTGCACTATTACTAATAATCTGCGCTAAACTGCCCCCCACGCGTTCTGGGCTGGTATCGCCCAGCTGTAATAGCGGCTTAGCTTGTTGTAAAGCGATCAACTGTTGTTGCATTTGTTGTAAAGCAACCACATTTTGCTGCTTAGCCTGATGTAACGGTTGCCAGATTAACCAATAAAAAACCCCCAGTATTACTAAAGGCACTGCAATTAATACTAAGCGTTGTTCACGTGACGCTAAGCCATACCACCATTGAAAAAAGCGTTGCTTCATACTGCACCTCGCATCACAACTGAGCCTTGTACCCGATTACCATCGTTACTCAGTGCGCCTTGTTCGACTTGATAGCCGGCCTGCTCTAGTTGCGATTTTAATTGCTCAAAACTCTGAAAGCCGGCGGCACTGGCACCAAAACGTAATTCTTGCCGAGATGCATCGTAGCGAAGCGAATCTAATTTCAAATCAGGAAGCTTTTCTAACCGCTGCTGTAGAACCGCTAATAAATTTAAGAAATGCGGCTCTTGCTTACCAGCACCTACGGTTTGCAGTTTTTGCCGTACTTGCCTAGACAAATTGACAATGCGATCATTCGGGAAAGTCTCGAGATACAAGGCACGCAGTTGCTGCTCTGTCGCCGCTAACTGTTGTTTTTGTTGATATACTTCTGTGCCAAGCTGCACAAAATACAGTAAACAACATAGGCCGCCGATCATCGCCGTTAATTTCCATTGTTGCCAATAACGATTCTGTGCACGCTTTGGTGCATATGAACCTTGCAACAGATTAAAATCGGTTTCGTTTAGGCCTTTGGCGAGCAAGGCTAAAGGTAGCTCAGGCGCTGCTGTATCATGCAAATGCTGCACATGTGCTGGCCATGGGCTATAGCTGAGCACTTGCGGCAATTGAGCTAAAGCCAAATAATCTGGCCACCAACCGCTTTCAATTGAGGTTGCCTGCCACTCATCTTGCCGCAGTAACCATTGTTGCTGTAACTCAATACAACAAGGTAAACGGGTAGCGGGCAGCAATAAAGCATCAGGCACCAAGCGCACTACCTTAAAGCCAGCCTCTTGTAACCAACCTAGCCATTGCTCTAGTCGATGTCGCTGACAAATGGCCACTTGTTGCCAATATTGTTCGGCTAGCTGTTCTACCTTACCCAGCGCAATATAAAGTTTATCAATATCTTCGGCTTGCTCTTCTTCTAGCATATAAGGCAAAGCTTGGAGCAGTTGCTTGTTCGGTTTTGCTGGTAACGCTACTTTTTTCAGTAACACATCGGCCGCAGGTACCAGAGCCACCACGGCACGAGCAGAGCCCAGCCTTGCAGCGAGTTGCGGTAATTCACTGACAGCAGCAATTTCGCCACTCGCGATCACTTCTTGCGTTAACGGCGCCCAGACCAACCAACTGATGCTTTGCTCAGGCTGACTACCCAGCCTGATAATTATGTGTTCATTCATCCCTGGCCTCCAAAACGCCGAGCCAATACCTTGATTGCATTATTTTCTTCTCGTTTGAATACCACTGTCAGCCGAAAACCGGTTTCTAGGTAGGCAGTGGTTGCTAGCAGTGTAAAGTGATCAGACTTAACGGTCAGTACTTTTTTCACATCATCTGGCACAGTTAAACCGGCCAAGGCGCTGCTTTGCAAAAAGCTGTCCACATCAGTGTAACCCTCTTCTGGTCGCGATAAGATGGCTTCTTGTGCTTGTGCTTCAGTTAACTCCGGTAGCAACGCCATTAATAAGGCCGCGCGCTCTTCGGTTAAGGTATTCACGTTTAACAACCATTCAGCTTGCTCTGGCACAACACAAACATAAGGCAGCAGTAACTGATAATCTGCCGGTGTTAAATCAAGCATCAATCGCAACTCGGATACCGACACAAACAAACTATTCGCGGTGTAATAGGGAAAAGCTAAACTGGCATAATCATCTTGCTCAGCACCGCCAGCGGTATTGAGCAAACTATCGGCATCTAACCAATCACTCACCCGAGCCGTTAAATATTCTGCAGGCATACTCAGCTCTGGCACGACTTGTTCTAACAAACGTTGAAAACTACGCTGAGCTAACGTTTGCTGCAATTGGCCTGGCTGAGTTCGGTCCGGTTGCTGTTGCAAAGCATTTAAATTAAAACAACTATGTAAGTCTTGTATTTCACCGGCAATTTGACCATCTTCAACCATAAAACTGGCGCCCTGCGCAGCCCAATCTTGGCCTAAATGCACCGTCTCCGCGCCCGCTAAGGAGCGACGTAACAACACGCGGGCAAAGGCTTCTGCGCCCATGCCATACCAAAAAGCTTGTTGTTGTTGTTGTAAATTTTGCTGACGTTGCAATTGCAATTGCAAACGGCTACTCATGCCAACGGCCAGCACAGTGATGATGGCCACAATCATAATAACGGTGACTAAAGCAACGCCCTGTTGCGATTGGCATTTGCTCATAACCCCCCCTTGCGCCAAAGCGCATTGGGTAACACAAAGATCCGCTCTAACTCACCTAAATCGCGTTGCTTAATGCGTACTTTTATCGCTTCTGGCAAATATTGATGCTGCCAGCGCTCTTCCCACTCGCCTGCGCTATAATACGTCAGTTGAAATTGCTCAACCTCTGCTAATAAATTTTGTTGTTGTGGCTCGGTATTATTAACGGCATCGACATAGACATTAAACAAGCGTTGTAACTGACCATCTTGTAAACGATAAGCCACCGCTTGCACTTCACTGCGCGGCAATAACATACCCGGATTACGCCAACCTTGCTGCGTAAAACTGACTCCATGATCTTCACTTTCAAGCAAATACTGCTCACCCCACAACCGCTCTTGCTGCGGTGCATCACCTTCAATGCGCACATAGCGAGGGCTGATCTGCATAATGTCGCGCTCTAGCAACAGCATCGCGCGTTGTAATTGTTGCAAACGGGCGATAGATAACTTAGAGGCAGCATCGCTTTGCGTCACGGTGCTTAAAACGGCTACGGAAGATAAACCGACGATGGCAAAAAGCGCCATCACCAACAACATTTCTAAAAACGTGAATCCACGGTTATTCATCAAGCCGTCCAACATAGGTTTTCAGCTGATATATCACCACGTCGGGCTGCTGCTCTAAACGTACACTGACCGTCAACTCCCGCAAGTCTTGATCCGGCACTGTGGTGGCACGCATTTGCCAACGCCAGGTGCGGTTTGCCATCTCGACTTCGCCTTGTTCTAACTCACGCGGAGGCCAAGTACGCGAAAATTGTGCTTGTTGCAATTGATTGTTCGCGACATAACTGGCAATGGTTAACTCTTCTAATTGCAGTAAAGCGCGCATGTGATTTGTGCTAGCTTGCATAATCGCCACACCCGCGGTGGCAAAAATCACTAGCGCGACTAAGAGCTCTAATAAGGTAAAACCACGCTGGCGCATTAACGATTACCTAATTCAAAACGTATTAACGGAATACTAAAATCGGTGCCGACCGTTTGCTCTAAGGTTTCACCATTTTCACGCCATCGAAACTGCAATCGAAACGGGCTGATTTCGCCGGACGACAACATAAAAACCTTGGGTAGCGGTGGCTCAGCCGCCGTTTCAGCTAATTCTGTTAACTCAGGCGTGTCAAACTCTAACTCACTCAACAAATTTTGCTCAGCGCCCGGCAAACCCTCTAGCTCTAACTGCAATAACAGGCCGCTAGGTAATTGATAGGCTGCCGCAGCCGTCGGCGTTTCAACCCACTGCCAACCATCATCGCTGTATAACACAAAAGCGTAACTGTTTGCTGTGACTACTAGGCCCCATTCTTGCTGCTGCAATTCAGCCGTTTCAGCAAAGTGCTGAAACACTTGTTGAAAGCGATTTACCTCTTTGTCTAAACGGTCTTGCACTGAGTCATTACCAAAACTCAGTACTACCGTTGATACCAGGATGCCGATTAACAGTATCACCAGCATCACTTCCAATAAAGTAAAGCCCGCAGCACGCCGCATTAATTATTGCCTGAATTGCTACCGTCTAAATTCCAATTACCGATATCGTCATCCGTACCAGTAACTCGATCGGGTCCTTTACTAAACACATCTAAGCGACCCATTTGGCCAGGGCTAATCAAAATATACTCTTCACCCCAAGGATCTTTGGGTAAACGACGAATAAAGCCATCTTCAGGGTAAGAACGTGGCACCGGTTGCGAGGTGGGTGCTGTGACCAAGGCTTCTAACCCTTGCTCCGTGGTGGGATAGAAGCTATTGCGCAAGCGGTACATATCTAGGGCATTTTCTAATTGTTGAATGTCCACCACAACTTTTTGACGAGCAGCTTCTTCTTGATTACCCATTAAATTTGGCACGACAAAGCTGGCAAGCAATCCTAGGATGACGATAACCACCATCACTTCCAGCAAGGTAAAACCGGCACTCTTTTTCATTTAGTATTTTCCTACCATGTTATTAAGCTCTAAAATCGGCAATAAAATTGCCAATACAATCAGAAACACCACCACCGCTAGCACGATAACCACTAAAGGTTTAAAAATCTCTAACGATACGGTCATGGTCATTTCAAATTCACGATCTAAAGTATCAGCGGCTCGGCCTAGCATTGAATCTAGTTGACCGCTTTTTTCACCACTGGCAATCATATGCAGCATCATCGGTGGAAACAGTTTAGTTTGCTCTAAAGCTGACTTTAATGATGTCCCCTCACGCACTCTCGACGCAGCTTCGGCCACGCTTTGCTTCATGTAACTGTTGGCTAACACATCAGCACTAATGCGCATAGCATCTAACAACGGCACGCCGCTGGCATTTAAGATACTGAGCGTACGAGCAAACCGCGCAGTGTTTACACTGTTGACGATGCGGCCAATCACTTTAACCCTGAGAATACGCCGATCATAGCGCAACCGAAATGCAGGCCGTTGTAATAATCGTTGCCAACCTACCAGTAACAACAACAGCGCTACGACAATAATCACACCGTAACTTTGGGTAAACTCACTGGCATTGATCATAAATCGGGTCAGGGCAGGCAATTGTTGCCCCATATATTCGAATTGCTCAGTAATTTTGGGGACGACTGCGGCCAATAAAATACCGATAACCAGCAAAGACACCACGACCATAACGATCGGATAAACCGAGGCCATAATGATCTGATTACGCATATGTTGCCGCTGCTCGGTATAATCAGCTAAGCGATTAAGTACCTGGTCCAAATGCCCAGATTTTTCGCCCGCCGCCACCATTGAGCGGTAGAGATGGTCAAACACGTGTGGAAATTCGGCTAAGCCCTCGGCGAGGCTATAACCCTCGACAACTTTAGAGCGCACCGACATCATCATATTTTTTAAACGCGGCTTTTCACACTGCTCGGCAACCGCCAATAAGGCACTTTCAATCGGCAAGGCTGCAGCAATTAAGGTCGCAATTTGCCGTGTGATCAGTGCCAGCTCGGCTGCTGATATTTTGCGTTTCAACCAACTTTTACCACTGGCCAGCATTTTTTCTTGCTGTGAGGCCACTTCAACGGTCAAAGGCGTTAGCTTACGCTCACGCAACAGCTGTCGCGCCTGACGAGCATTATCAGCTTCTAATACCCCCTTGGCTTTTTTACCAAAGGCATCTAAGGCTTGATATTCAAAGGCTGCCATTACAGATCCTCACGGGTAACCCGCAGTACTTCTTCTAACGTTGTAATACCGGCTAACACCTTACTAAAGCCATCGCTGCGGATACTGGGGCTGAATTGTCGTGCATATTTTTCAATATTTTGCTCGCCCTTGCCGTTATGTACCATCTCTCGCATCTGATCATCAACCACAATCAGTTCATGGATGCCGGTACGGCCTTTGTAACCACTAAAGTTACAGTGCTCACAGCCGGTGGCACGATAAATTAGCAAGTCTTCTTTTTTATTGGCCGAGAGTAAATGACGTTCTTCTTTATCTGGCACATGCTCAGCTTTACAGTGCGGACATAAAGTACGAACCAGTCGCTGCGCGAGCACGCCGAGTAAACTCGAAGACAGTAAAAAGGCTTCAATACCCATATCTTCAAGACGCGTTATTGCACCTGCAGCGGTGTTGGTGTGTAAAGTCGACAAGACCAAGTGACCGGTTAAGCTGGCTTGTACGGCAATTTGTGCCGTTTCAAGATCGCGAATTTCACCGACCATCACCACATCGGGATCTTGTCGTAAAATCGCACGCAAACCGCGAGCAAAGGTCATATTCACTTTGCTATTCACCTGAGTTTGGCCAATACCCTCTAATTCATATTCAATCGGATCTTCTACCGTAAGAATATTTCGATCTTTAGTGTTAATTTCGGTTAAACCGGCATACAGCGTAGTACTTTTACCGGAACCCGTAGGGCCGGTGACCAAAATAATGCCATGAGGTTTTAAAATAAGTTGCGAGAATAGCTGCTCTACCGCAGGGGTCATTCCCAGATCGGCTAAGTTTAGATGCGAGTTATTTTTGTCAAGTAAACGCAGTACCACACGCTCGCCATGACTCGATGGCATGGTGGATACGCGCACATCCACTGCGCGACCGGCAATACGTAAACTAATACGACCATCTTGAGGCAAACGCTTTTCAGCAATGTCTAACTTGGCCATAACTTTAATGCGCGATACCAATAAGCTGGATAAACGCCGATGTGGTCGCAGCACTTCCCGCAATAACCCATCAACCCGAAAGCGAATAATTAAGGCTTTTTCGAAGGTTTCTACATGAATATCTGACGCGCCTAGCTTGATGGCCTCACCGAGCATCGCGTTAATTAATTTAATGATCGGCGCGTCATCTTCGTTTTCTAGCAAATCTTCTGTTTCAGGAATTTCATCAGCAAGTGAAGCCAAATCGACCTCGTTACCAATATCCTCCATCAATTGCTGTGCTTCGGAAGAATCGCGCTGATAAGAAGCTTCGAGCAATGCCTCGAAGGCTGCAGCATCCAGCTTTTGTACTGTAAAAGGCTCTGCCAACAAACGGCGCACCTCAAGCAAAGCTTGTGGCGTCGTTGTCGGCTGCACATACAGCACCCAATTTTGCGATTGTTGCTGCAATAACACACCATAGCGTTTAGCAAATCCGAACGGTAAGCGGATTTTGCTGCTGACCGGTGTTATTTCCAGGTCGGCGACATCGCTCATCATTGTTCTTTCTTCCCATCAACAGCAGATCGGTTTTGCTGCTCAATATATTCGTTAAAACTGGGCGGTAATTTTAACGACTCGTCCCATTCAGGCAGCACAGCTTGATTAGTCAGCGGCATTAAGCGAATACCTTCTTCTTCGCGCTTTAATTGCTCAGCACGAATAAAGTTATATTTTTGCTTACTAATGCCACTGATAGCGCTACCATCACGGACAATGGTCGCTTTAATAAATACCATTAGGTTTCGTTTACGCTTACTGACACTGGTTGATTTGAATAAATGCCCCAGAATAGGTATGTCGCCTAACAGCGGAACTTTTGATTCACTTTCTTGCACGTCTTCGTCAATTAACCCACCCAGTACAATGGTGGCACCATCATCGGCCATCACGGTGGTTTTAATTTCACGCTTGTTAATCGTGATATCAACCGCGGTAGTGCCGCCAATACTGGATACTTCTTGTTCAATCACTAACTGTACCGCATCGCCTTCGTTAATTTGTGGGGTAACTTTTAACTTGATACCCACTTCTTGGCGCTGTACTTGTTGAAAAGGGTTAGTATTGTTAGAGCCAACGGTTGAACCTGTAATCACCGGTACTTCTTGACCGACTAAGAAAATCGCTTCTTGGTTGTCCATGGTAGTGATATGTGGCGTGGCCAGAACGTTAGAGTTAGTACTGGTGCGAACGGCCTGTAAAATAGCAGCCCAGTTACCGTTATAAAACCCTAACAAAGCGCCATTCAGGCTCTGCAAAGCAGTGGCTAGCTGTGTATAGTCACGATTAGTATCAGCAGTTGTGGTAGTAATTAATTCACCGGTGGTAGGATCACGAGATTGTGTGGTATTTCCGCGCGTAATTTGTGACGCTTGTGCCGCACCCGCTGCAATATTCACGATTGGAATCGTATTCGTGCCGGTAAAGTTGGTGCCACCACCATTTTCATTCAACCATTGCACACCAAAATCGGTGCCCGTGCCATCAAACACTTCGACTATAATCGCTTCAACTAGCACCTGCGCACGGCGAATATCCAATTGCCTTACGACATCTTCGAGTGAGCGCATCATATCGGGCTGTGCTGTTATCACTAAAGAATTGCTATCTGGATGCGCTTCAATACTGATTTCACGACCGCCACTGCGTCGTGCCGTTTGCGGTGTCGGTTGCTGTGCACCTTGCGCTTCAGCGACAATAGAATCACTTACGCCTTTTAACACTGGCACGAGATCTTCAGCTTTGGCGTATTTCAGATACAACACTCGGGTATTACCGCTAGTTTGTAATTCCGCATCCAAACGTTTGGCCAACGCAATCACGCGCTCACGGGCTTGCGCTTCGCCGCTGACAATCACGCTATTGGTACGTTCATCTGCGACAATTTTCGGCACAAGGAAATCAGGTTGTTCACCACGATTCTGTGAACGATAGATATTTTCTAAAATACGAACGATTTCGGCAGCAGAGGCATAATTCAATTTCAGGATTTCTAATTCCTGATCGCCCGCTTTATCCACGCGTTGAATAATATCAACCAAGCGCGCCACGAGGGCAGCAGGGCCCGTCATCATAATAACATTAGAAGGGTCGTAGTTTACCACGTGGCCACCACCACCCTGGTTAACAAACTGCCGTAGCAAGGGGGCTAATTCGCGAACCGAGACGTTACGCACCGGAACCACCCGCGTCACCATTTCATCACCAAAGCCAGGGTCATCATCCCCCACTACCGGTATATTGGATGTCTTCGCATCTTTGTTGCGCACGACTTTCATAATGCCGCTGTCCATTTCGACAACAGCAAAGCCGTATACTTCCAGCACATTGAGGAAGAATTGATAATACTGCTCTTCGGTCAGCATATCGTAACTACGCACATTGATCCGACCCCGCACTTGCGGGTCAACAATAATGGTTTTTTTCAGATTCATACCGACGATATTAATAAACTCATTAATGTCGGTGCCTTTAAAGTTTGGCGAGTACTTAATGTCACTATCTGCAGCCACTGAAAAGCTGAGCAACGCAGCTAACATCATACTGGCAAGAGTGCGCCCTTTGTTCCTGAGGAAAAAGCCTGATTTCATGAGAGATTAACCAATTTTTATCATTATATTATTGTGACAGACTAAACAGAATATCTCTGATTTCGCCATCTCGTTCAACCTTTACCGATGCTTCAGTGGCATCGCGGATATCATTTATTACACGCAACGCTTGTTGCATATCGTTTAGCGCCACACCATTAATCTCAACAGCCAGGTCGCCTTCTAAAAAACCAAGCTGTTGGAAGATGGCAATATCTTTGCCTGGCATCAATCGATAACCCGCAAGCTGTCCATCTCGTTGTACCGGTGTCACCCGCACATAATCGAAAAACTTCATCGGCTCAGCCATAATCTCGTCACGGCGAGCCTGCAATTCAGGTGTATTAAACCCTGTCGCAATAGGTTGAGCTAACACTATGGGCTCTTCTACGACATAGGCATCGGCATTATCTTCCCGGCCTAAGCCGGCATTTGCTTGCGCGATTCGCGTAAATTCGACACCATCCAGCATTAACGTTTCATAGCGGCCATTAATTTCCAGCAATACGCGATCATCTAACACTTGGTGCAATTTAGCACGGGTACCCTCAAGATTATCACCAACAGCATAAGTTACCTCTGTGCCGCGTTGCTCAATAATGGCACTCCCGGCTTCAGGCTTAGCGGGCACAGCCACTAAGCCCGTTAATTTGGCATTTAATTGTGTTTTTGGCGCCTCCGTGACAACCGCCACTGGCGCGGCTGTTTCGGGTGCCGCCTCACCAAATAGCGCGTAGCGCGTTAAATTGTTTAAATCTTGCGGTACTTCATGATTAACGTAGCCGTTACTAGCACTGCTCGACACCATTAAGGCGGGCGTGGTGGGCGATGGCAGTAACTGCCAACTCAATTTTGCGAGAAGCCATGCTAATATCAACAGCAGCAACAGATTCAAGGCACTGCGAAACGGCCGTAACGGCAGCTTTTTTAGCTGCGTGGGCAACTGAAGAAGGGACATTGAGAAACTCAAATTTATACTCTCATCCTGATATTAAGCTTAAAGCATCTTACTGAGTTGCAACGGCATCAACAAGCTTTGCCGTGCTTATTTACAAACTTATAACCATAAAAATAACGCTGATTGTAAGCCAAAAGGAACTTTTCCACTATAATAGCCAAACCGACCATCAGGGTAGCTATGGTTTTTAGTCAACTCAACTCGTGATAACCTTTGTCTATACGTGAAATAATCTACCATGGTCGAACAATTTACAGGTAAAAGATGACAACTCAACATCACACTGATAAAAAAGCGCCGCAGAACATTCGCTTAGACAAGTGGTTATGGGGCTGCCGCTTTTATAAAACACGCGCGTTAGCTAAAGACATGATCGACGGTGGAAAGGTTCATTACAATGGCCAACGCTGTAAATCAAGTCGTCAAGTTGAGATTGGTGCAACCATTCGTTTAGCGCAAGGTGTAGATGAAAAAATTGTGATCGTGACCGGCTTAACTGAAAAGCGTTTAGCCGCACCTTTGGCACAACAACTTTATGAAGAAACCGCTGAAAGTACGCAGCGGCGCGCAGAACGCGCGGAATTACGTAAAACTAACTCTTTATTTGCACCGCATCCGGATACCAAACCTGATAAGAAAGAGCGGCGGCAATTATTATTATTAAAATCCCAGCAGTGAGAGAAACCAGCATGGCTTCGGATGCATTGATACGTTTTTTATTTCAACAAAAACATGTTCGCGGTGAATTAGCTTATGCGAGTGACAGCCTAGAACACATGTTAGAACATCACCAATATCCATTACCCGTTAAGCAATTACTGGCAGAACTGGTTATGGCGACCAGCTTACTCACCGCTACCTTAAAGTTTGAAGGCGAAATTGCTGTTCAGCTGCAAGGTGATGGCCCAGTTAAATTCGCCGCGGTAAACGGCAATCACCTTCAACAGTTCCGTGGTGTAGTGCGAATGCAAGCGGAGTTACAAGGCGACAGCTTTAACGAACTGATTGGGCATGGCTATCTAATAGTCACCATTACTCCCACTCAAGGCGAACGCTACCAGGGCATTATTCCGTTGACAGGGAATAGCCTCACCGAAACATTAGAAGCGTATTTTCATCAATCAGAGCAGTTGCCTACCCGCCTCTATTTATTCACCGATATTGGCGAGAAAAGCCGTGCCGCCGGACTTATGTTACAAGTATTACCGGTTGAGCCTGATAAAGCGCGAGAGGATTTTCAAGATTTAGTCACCCTTTCCGATACGATTACCGCAACGGAGCTGTTAGACCTGCCGCCTAATGACATGCTCTATCGCTTGTACCATCAAGAACAGGTTGAAGTGTTTCCTAGCCAAACGATTAGCTTTGTCTGTGGTTGCTCGAAGCAAAAGTGTGAAAGCGCTTTATTTAGCTTAGGCCGTGATGTAGTGGCAGAACAGCAAGCCTTAGGTGGGCTGGATATGTCATGCGAATACTGTAATAAGTCTTATCACTTTAGCGTAGATGATCTGCAAGCTATCCACGATAAACTTTAAACTTTTCGTTTAACCTATAAAAAAACCTCCGACAAGTCGGAGGTTTTTTAGTTTAAAGCGAACGCTTAATTACGCTTTTTTAGCAAAGCGGCGACGGATAAACAGCACTGGCACTAATAACAGGCCAAACAGTCCGAAAGCACCTGAGCTCTTATGCGTTACAGTAACACTGGCGTTAGCCGTAGCTTGTAAGCCTGCAGAGTCACGAGCGGTGATCACGATGCTATGTGTTTTCGCATCATCACGGCTCGGTGAACGCGTCAGAATTAACTGGCCATTTTGTACCGCAAACAATGAATTGTTTGTGGTTACCGAGCTGATCGTGGCACCCGATTCGTTTGCTTGCGCAGCAACAGAACCCACAACTGTACCAGCAGCAGTACCCGACGCTAAGGTTGCCATACTCACCGTGGCCGTCAAGGTTGGCATAGCATCTGCAACGTTAACCACATTTACTGTTACGCTAGCTGGGCTAGAAACACTACCTGAAGTATCCATTGCAGCCACTTCAAATTGTACTGACGTCAGACCCGCTTCATAATCCAATAAAGCTGCATTAGCGACAACGATGTCACCGTTGCTCTCTACTTTGATGACCGAAGAAGAACTGCCCAGAACAACAAACTCGGCTACGGCAGAGCGGAAATCACTTTCTGCATCAATGGTACCAATCACTGTACCTGTCGCTGTGTTTTCATTCACGGAGAAAGTTTGGTTTGCAGTAACGGTTGGTGCTGCCATTGGGGCTGAGTAATCGGCTACGGCAATAGCTTCTGCAGCAGCAGAAATCATCACAAAGCTACGATTATCTCCCGCTGGACGCATCACATAAGCTGACTCACCTGGTTGTAACATCGTTACAGTAGTGTCATCATCTGCTGCTGTCGTTTCAGCACCCGTTGGAGCAGGTGCTGTTTCAGCGCTGCTTGATAAGGTTACCGCTGGTGATGGTGCAATAGTCATCGTAGTGGTCAGTGAATCAGCAATGTTCGTTGCTGTCAGTGAGTAAGAATCACTACTTGTTCTAACACGTGCATTCACTGTGCGACCTAAATCCATGGCAGATAGGCCAACAGACTCAAAACAAGCCTCAAGCGTCACTTGTTTACCACCAGCATAGTGGATTACATCACCAAATGGACCAGATAAAGTACCAAAGCGAGTATTAAACGATACAAACACACCAGGCGAAGCCGCATACGCCGCACCAAAACGTGTGATGAGTAAAGTGTTCATTGTATAGTCATAAGCACCATCGTTATTCACATCCAAATCAACTGAATAGTTGCCTTGTAATAAGTGATTAACGCCACCTTCTAAGTGAATCGTCGGGTATACTGCATAACCTGAACCACAGAAACCCGCCTCTGCAATATCCAAGGTTACTGCACGAATATCATGCTTAGGATTCAAGGTCGCGTTGACTGGCGACGCTGCCACTAAGGTTGAAGCAAAAGGTTCAACATCAACAACACCGGTGTTAGTAATTTTTGTTGCCGCTTTACCACTGACTAATTCACCTTCTAAGCGAAGTTTCGCTGCGGCTTTCGGGATGATGTGATAAACCAAATGTAAGTCGTTCGCTGTGCTGGTTGCAGCATCGTTGAAAACAATAGCACCATCATATTCAGCAGTATCTAGCTGAGATGCTGCCATCAACGGGCTGTAATACACGCCATTGCTTAATGTAAATGCCGGTAATTTAGCTGGGTCAATCGTCAAGGTCACATCAAAGTTAACAGTTTGACCTGCTGGCACAGTAATACTAGCCGGCATGCTCCAATTTAATGCGCCGGTCTCCGCTTTATCAGCGTAACGCGCTTGGGCACTTAATTGGTAAGTTTTTGGACTAGTGCTAAAGTTTTTGACCGTTACTGTCTTTGTCATGGAGCTGACGCTATCCAGCGTCTGTAAACCAAAGGATAATGCCGCTTGTTTGGTATCAAAAGCGGTATCATGTACCCAAGCAGCCACTGGCGAACTTACCGCCTTTTCCACATCTACTAAACCAGCACCAATCAAGCTGATCGGCGCTAACTTCGCATCTGGATTAATGGCTTTTGGTGTTAAGTACACGTCCATATTGGCCGTGTTCATTAACGTCGCTTTAATTTCAGAAGCATTGCGATCAGGCAATAACTCACGTACTAAAGCCACACCACCGGCAGTGATAGGTGCTGAAAATGAGGTACCATTTGCTCTTGAGGTACCTGTGCCCGTGCCGGTTCGTGCCATTTGAATTTGCACACCTGGCGCAGTAATTTCAGGTTTTAATAAACCATCCATTGAAGGGCCACGTGATGTGAAATCGGCTGTTGCACCCGCACCAGATTTAGCAGCAGATTTAATGTCATAGCTCACCACTTCGCCAGCATCTAACTTGGCTTTCAGAGCATCGCCGACTTCTTTGGTAATCATAATCGTTGGTACTGTCACAGAGTCGTCTGTACCACCAGCAACAATCGGTGCTTCACCTGGGTTGCTGTTAGCAATGATCACAAACGCTGCTCCGCGATCTTGTGCTACTTTGGCTTTTACTACGAAGCCACAGGTACCACGCGACAGCAATACCGCTTTACCCGTTAAATCCACATCTTCAGCTAAAGGATCACAGGCAGTGTAACTTCCCGGGATAACCACTAAAGGTGTCGTGCTTGAATTAAAACTAAAATCAAAGGTTTTGTTAAAACCTGCTGCAACCATAACGACATCTTCACCATCAATCTCAGCACTTTCAAATACACCCACTGAGGTTGCTGGGTTGGTCATCGCGCCAACTGATAAAGCATTTGGTGTGGTACTTGGGCCACCAACGCGAAATGGAATATTGCCGTCATTACCGGCAGAAATCACCACGTTCACACCTAAATTCACTGCACGTTGAATTAAGAATTGCGTACCCGATGTTGTTTGAGTTGAACCAAACTGACCACCTAAAGACATGTTGATAATATCAACGCGGTCTTCTAAGTTACCATCACCATTGGGATCCATCGAAGCTTCTAAAGCACGAAGTTGTGCCACACCCGTACAGTTGACCGGTGCTGGCGCACACACTTTATAACCGTAAAAAGAAGTATCTGGGGCAATACCATTTACGGCGCTAGCTACCCAAGTACCATGGCCTTCGGCCGCAGGGTCAATTGGGTTTGGATCATTATTAATAAAATCAAAACCACCAATCACACTGCCTTGTGGCCAAGCTGGAGCCGTGCTTTGTGCAGAGGCAGCAATAGCAGCGCTATAAGCCTCTGCTGTGCCAGGGCCGCCTAACAGGCTATGAGTATAATCGATACCGGTATCTAAAATAGCCACTCGAGTATTCGCACCCGTGGCTAAGCCATCGTCGACAATTTGTTTCGCTTTGATGTAAGGCGCACTATCTGCGACATGCAATTCGCTGTCATAAATAGGCATAATATCAACCACGGCAGGATTCGCACGCAGTGCAACTAAAGCTTCTGGGCTAGCCTGCACAACAATACCGGCTGCTAAGTTTTTAGTCGTTGCTAAAACTTGTGCATCTGCATCTAATACTGATAATTGCGCTGTGATGTCTTGTTGTAAAGTTTCAACTTGAGCGGTAATTTGCTGCGCAAGTTGCACATTATATTGTTGACCGCTTAATGCTTCGGTAGTGGCAGGGGCATTTAATAATACGTACCAAGCGCTAGGCGTTTGAGCTTGCTCGTCAATAGAAGCTGACACAGCACCATAAACTTCATGTACGCTTTGGCCATTGGCCGCTTTTAATTGCTGAATACCTGCCTGCGCAGAGCCTGAGATCGCTATGCTGATGGCCGATGCCAGTAGGGCTTTTTTCATGTTCACCAAGGTGTTGCTCCTTAAAACTATTGTTTTTATGTCATTATGCTGGCGTTTATTTATCGTTAAACGCTCTTATTAACCAGCGTTAACACCTTTCACTAGGTTTGTGATGGGCATCACCGCGAGAATGTTGTTTTTATAATTAAAGCCAAGTACGTTTTAACGGCTTCCTTACTGTTTTTACCACAGCTTCATACAAATGTAATGATGTTAGAGACAAAATAAGTGTAAAGAGATGTGTATATTTAAACTTTGCGTCAAGAATGGTTGACAAATGTTACAAAAAAACTAATGCGGTTTTTGCAAGGGAAAAAGTACAGTTACGACTAAGCCACCCTGCGCATGGTTACTTAATCGAACTTCACCTGAGTGCGTATCAATAATTTTTTTAATAATGGCCAAGCCTAAGCCAGAGCCGCCACTGCCTCGCGCTTCATCACCTTGCACAAATGGCGTAAACATAGCCTGCATTTTATCTTCTGGGATACCTGGGCCGTGATCCCGGATTTCAAAGTAAACCAATTTCTTTTGGCGCTGATAGCCACTACTAATTTCAATAGCGCCGTCACTGTAGCGCAGTGCATTTTCCAATAAATTATTTAATACCCGTTTTATCGCAATGCGGCGCAGCCACAATAATGGCAAGTGCGGATCTAAACGTGTTATCAACTGCCGTTGCTGCACATATTCCGCTTGCACGGTTTCCAGCAGCAATTCATTTAACGCCACCTGTTGTAGCTCTTCTTGTTTGTGATGGCGCAAATAATCAATAAACTGATCGATTATGGCATTCATATCTTCAATATCGTTAATAATGCCCTCTCTGATCCAGCTATCTGGCTCACTCATCATCTCAGAAGCCAAACGGATCCGTGTAAGCGGTGTGCGCAAATCATGTGACACACCAGCCATCAATAGCGCACGGTCTTGTTCAAGCTGCTGGATCCCTTTTGCCATGTAATTGAACGCTTTGGTTACTGCTGTAATCTCCCTTGCACCGGTTTTTTCTGACAATGGTGGTGGAAATTCACCTCTACCAACTTGAATCGCTGCGTGCTGTAGCCCCTGTAAAGGCCGATTTAGATGACGTGCTAGCAACCAGCCACCAATAACACTGAGGACACCAATCATTAATAAATAAAAGGTTAATAACGGAAAGCTAGTTTCTTCTAAACCGGTGAGTGGTACGCGGACCCAATACTCGGGAGCAGTGCTTGAACGCACCCAAAATACAAAGTTTTCTGTTTGCGAAATACGAACTTCGGTATCAGTTTGTAACTCTTTCGACATCAGTTGTGAAAAATAACGATAATAACTGGCATTCGCTAAGCCTTGCTCTTGTGCTTCGGCTTCCGAAAACAGTTGAGCGCCGGTGATGCTTTCGACATGCTGACGTAATATCGCATTGGCTTCTGCCGACACATCCGTTTTTGGGATCAGTAAGTTAACTTGGCGAGCAATCAGATAGCTTATTTGTTGCGTGCTGGGTTTAATTACATAAAACGCCACCGAGAAATACGACACTAATTGATTGATCAGCAGCAAAAAACCAATTAAGAAAACCGTTTGGCCAAAGGCGCTTTTCGGTAAAAACGGCATTAATTCAACCGACCATCGGGTACAAACACATAGCCTAAACCCCATACTGTTTGAATATAGCGAGGGTTAGTTGCATCATCTTCTAACATACGACGTAAGCGCGACACCTGCACATCGATACTGCGCTCCATCGCTGAATAATCACGACCACGCGCTTGATTCATCAATTTGTCTCGTGAGAGCGGCTCTCGGGGATGATTCACCAACACTTTAAGTACCGCATATTCGCCGCTGGTTAATGGTAAAACGGTATCACCTTTAAACATTTCACGGGTAGCAAGGTTAAAACGAAAAGGACCGAAAGTGACAATAGTTTCTTCTTGGCTTGGCGCACCAGGCACGTCTTTGTTTTTACGGCGCAGCACTGCACGAATACGAGCCAGTAATTCACGGGGGTTGAAAGGCTTCGGTAAATAATCATCTGCGCCCATTTCTAAGCCGATAATCCGATCAACCTCATCCCCTTTTGCCGTTAGCATAATAATAGCAATATCGTTTTCTTGTTGACGCAATTTACGGCAGATAGATAAACCATCTTCACCAGGTAACATCAGATCGAGCACCAGCAGGTGAAAATGCTCACGCTCCATTAAGCGCTGCATTTGCTCAAAATTTGCCACACTGCGTACCTGATAACCTTGCTCGACCAGATAACGCTCTAATAATGAGCGTAAACGTAAGTCATCATCCACTACTAGGATTTTTGTTGTCTCTGTGACCACTGCCTTGTCCTTTGTGCTGCATTTTCCTCACTATAAACGAAATCACTGGCTTTGCATCAAGCCTTAAGCACAAACAATGTTACAAAACTTTTCAAACGAACACGCCATCACTAAGACAAGGCAGCTCCTTTATTCTAAAAGAGCTGATGATGTAGCGCGGTAGGCCCCTAAAAGGCTTTACGCCAACAACGGCTTTGATTGATAATCAGCACTAGCAACTGGCAACATCGCCCAACACTTTATGCTTTTTTTAACAAGGCTTGTTACTTCTCGTGAAAAGAACCAGCAGTAAAACAACATTGATCACGCGCGCCGGATATCAGCAATTAAAAAACGAACATGATGAACTGTGGTTTAAAAAAAGACCCGAAGTCACCCGTATTGTTAGCTGGGCTGCCAGCCTTGGGGATCGCTCAGAAAATGCGGATTATCAGTACAATAAACGTTTATTGCGACAGATCGATAGCCGTATCCGTTTTTTACGAAAGCGCTTAGATACGCTAAGTATTGTCGATTATTCGCCACAGCAAGAAGGTCGTGTTTTCTTTGGCGCATCGGTTGTAATTGAAGATGATGATGGTCAAACGTTATCCTTTCGGATTGTCGGCCCAGATGAAATTTATGGTCGCAACGATTACATTTCTATCGATGCTCCGATGGCCCGCGCCTTACTCAAAAAACAAGTTGATGATATGGCCACAGTGCAAACACCGACCGGACTAAAAGACTGGTATATCGTTGCTATCCATTACCCCGATGCAGCATTGTAAAATGTCACGCTATTATTTTCTCGTTAAGGCCTTAGCCTATACTCATTTAACTCACCAACGTCTGCCTCGTGGTTACTGCACAATGCAGACAGGAAGCTATTATGTCTATCATTGTTAAACAAATTGCCGCCGAAATTGCTGCTCGTCCAGAGCAAGTTGCCGCAGCCATCGCTTTATTAGATGAAGGAGCGACAGTGCCCTTTATTGCCCGTTACCGCAAAGAAGTGACAGGCGCTTTAGACGACACTCAACTTCGCACCTTAGATCAGCGTTTAACCTATTTGCGCGAGTTAGAAGAGCGTCGGCAAGTGATCTTAAAAACCATTGCTGAGCAAGGCAAATTAACCACTGCGCTAGAGCAGGCATTATTAGCCGCCGATAATAAAACCCGTTTAGAAGATTTATACCTGCCTTATAAAACCAAGCGCCGTACCAAAGGCCAATTAGCTATTGAAGCGGGGATCCTGCCGCTAGCGGAGGCATTATTAGCCAATGCGATGCTGCAACCTGAGCAAGCCGCCGCTGCGTATATCAATGCTGATGCCGGCTATACCGATGTGAAAGCGGTGCTAGATGGGGCAAAATATATCTTAATGGAGCAATTTGCTGAAGATGCGGATTTGTTAGCTCGACTACGTGAATACCTTACTGCCAATGCGCAATTACAAAGCACAGTAGTTAACGGTAAAGAAGCGGAAGGCGCTAAATTTAGTGATTATTTTTCACATACCGAACCGCTGAAACATGTTCCTTCACACCGCGCCTTAGCGATGTTTCGTGGACGAAACGAAGGTATCTTACAATTACAATTGATCCCCGATGCTAACGCTGAGCAACCGCATGCTATCTGTGAGCAAATGGTGGCGAATCACTTTAAATTGCGCCAGCTTGATCGCCCTGCCGATGCGTTTTTACGCACCGTGGTGCAATGGACTTGGAAAGTGAAACTGCAACTTCACCTAGAAAATGACTTACTTAGCGAATTGCGTGAGCGCTCTGACGCCGAAGCCATCAAGGTGTTTGCGCGTAATCTAAAAGATCTGCTAATGGCCGCGCCTGCCGGTATGCGCCCTACACTCGCGCTCGATCCTGGCCTACGTACCGGCGTTAAAGTGACCGCCATTGATGAAACAGGCAAGGTGCTTAATCACACGACTATCTATCCTCATGCACCAACTAATCAATGGGACAAATCATTACAAGCGCTGATTGCCCTATCTAAACAGTATCAGATTGAATTAATTGCGGTGGGTAATGGTACCGCCTCGCGAGAAACCGATAAACTGGCCGCTGAAGTGATAAAAGCCTTACCACAACAACGTATCAGCAAAGTCATGGTGTCGGAAGCCGGCGCTTCGGTTTATTCAGCATCTGAATTAGCGGCCTTAGAATTTCCC
This sequence comes from Alishewanella maricola, assembly GCF_016343785.1. NCBI lineage: Bacteria > Pseudomonadati > Pseudomonadota > Gammaproteobacteria > Alteromonadales > Alteromonadaceae > Alishewanella > Alishewanella maricola. Next base: position 47,842 of record NZ_JAEINI020000006.1, read on the forward strand.
GATCTCGATGTCTCAATTCGTGGCGCAGTCTCAATCGGCCGTCGCTTACAAGATCCGCTTGCCGAACTGGTCAAAATTGAACCCAAGGCCATCGGTGTTGGCCAATATCAACATGATGTCAATCAGAGTTTATTAACCAAATCGCTCGATGCCGTAGTCGAGGATTGCGTAAACGCTGTTGGTGTTGATCTGAATACCGCTTCTGCCGCCTTGTTAGCCAGAGTGGCGGGCCTGAATAAAACTTTGGCACAAAATATTGTGCAATATCGCGATGAGCATGGTCGCTTCAACACACGTAAACAACTATTGAAAGTGCCACGCCTTGGCCCTAAAGCCTATGAACAAGCGGCTGGCTTTTTACGCATCAACAATGGCGAAAACCCGTTAGATGCCTCTGGTGTGCATCCTGAAGCCTATCCTTTAGTGGAAAAAATCTTAGCGGCACACCAAAAAAGCGTGGAGCAAATTATTGGCAATAGCAGCTTTTTACAGCAGCTTGATCCGGCTCGCTTTGTTGATGAACATTTTGGTTTATTGACCATCGCCGATTTAATCAAAGAGCTCGATAAACCAGGGCGCGACCCGCGGCCAGAATTTCAAATGGCGCATTTTAAAGAGGGCGTGGAAACCTTAGCGGATTTAAAAGTCGGCATGCGTTTAGAAGGCGTCGTAACTAACGTCACCAACTTTGGTGCCTTTGTCGATGTCGGTGTGCATCAAGATGGTTTAGTGCATATCTCAGCTTTAGCCGATAAATTTGTCAGTGACCCGCATCAGGTTGTTAAAGCTGGGGATATTGTGCAGGTTAAGGTGTTAGAAGTGGATGCGGCGCGCAAACGTATTGCTCTTACCATGAAATTAAACGAACCTACACAGCAGGCGACAACGGCAGCGAGTGGTCAAAAACCCGTAACCACTAAAACAGCCAAGGTAAAACCGCAACCCGAGAGCGCAAACGCGGCAATGGGACAGGCCTTTGCCGCCGCATTAGCGAAAACCAAAAAGTAGCGATGGGCTGAAACTTAGGCTTGTTGGCGCAGTGGCCGCTGTTGTGGCTCTGTCGCCAACTGGTAGAAGTTTTGAATCACTTTAGTACGTGTCTGCATCATGGAGTTTATTTCTAGGCGCTCACGCTGCGGTAATACAATACCGGCAACCGGTGCCGACTCTACTTGCTGAGGGGTGTCTGTTGCCGTCGCAGCATTCAACGAAGCAGTTGTTTCACTATTAGCTGTTGAACTGGCCGCAGCTTCAATCAGCTTTTCGGCATTTTGTGCTATTAATTCTGCCTGGGCCTGTTGCGCACGCTGACTCGCTGCCGCCGCAATACTGCGATCTGCCCCCGAAGGTTCAGCAGGCGCTAATGCCGCCGCTTTAACCTGCTGCATTTTACGAATAGTCTCTTGCGGATCACCTGGCACAGGACTGAGATCAATTTGCACTTCGCCACCGACAGCATAACGACGACCATCAGGGCCTTGTTGATAATCGTAACTGGGGCTACCGGCATAACGACCGCCAATGGTGGCATGCGCTTGCTCGTGTGCCCGCACTTCTTGATCGCGCGCTTGTAACTCACGCACTTCATTTTGCTCGGTTTGGGCTTGTTGTTCTGCCTGTTCAGCGGCTTGCCGCTCGGAAGATTTTTGCTCTGAAGCCTGTTGTTCAGAAGATTGCTGATCGGAAGACTGTTGCTGCCGCCCTTCTACCGCTTGTTGGGTTTCGGTTTCTTTACCATTACGGTCGTACAAAGTGACATTGCTGTTCGCATTGCCATTACGGGTGCGATCATCTGAATTTAATGCACGTTCAGCACTGCCCTTTTCAGTGTCACGAACAGGCTCCACCAACTCTCGACGCTGCATATCACGCCGCGCCTGTTCCGTTGCCGGATTCGCGGTGTTGATACTGACGTTAGGATAGGTGGATGTGATTTGCATAGAGTTTACACTCGAATATCGATGATACTACCGAGCATTTCATCTGCCGTACGCAAAGAACGAACGTTCGCTTGTGCCGCGACTTGTTGCTGCTCCATTTTAACTATGGATTGCGTTGTGTCTTGCACCGGCTCAGATGCTGTGGCAGCGGTTGCTTCACGATTGTTTTGTGCGGCAACATCTTGCTCTTGAATACGATTTTGCTGAGTTTGCCGATTGATATTAACGGTTTCTTCCGTAATCCCGGCACTCGCGCGCTGCAAACCTTGCATGCCTGCAGCATAAGCAGATTGTATTTGCATAGTGTGACTTCCGTAATGAGATCTATATTGATTAATTATTAACCATAAAGCCAGAAAAAGAAAGCTATTCCTTTGCCAACAACCCATTCTGTAGCCAACTGACAAACTCGTTAGGATGAGAAATAAAGGGCGCATGCGAGGCTTTGTTTAATACCGTGCAGTGCGCTTTTGGCAAAAGTGTTTGTAGTTCAGGCACTACCGCAACTGGCACCAATGAATCAAGCCGACCAAAGCAACCATACACCGGCTGGCTTAAGGTGCTAAACGTTTGCCTTAAATCTTGCTCTGTTAATAAACGTAAAGCCCCGTGTACGGCCTCGTCTGCAGGCAAAGGTGCGGCGGCAATCGCCTGTTTAAGCTGTTGAATATCAGCGCGGGCATGTTCTGATCCCATCGCCTGGATCGCCAGAAAACGCTGAATAGTCAGCGCAATATTCTGGGTCAGTGCTTGAGCAAATTGCTCGAGTACTGCCGCTTGCATACCAGGCCAGTTGGCGTTCGCCAGAAAACACGGTGAGGCGGCAACTAACCCTAATCGCGCAACCTTATTGGGATAACGTGCGGCAATGGCAATAGCTAATAGCCCCCCCAACGACCAACCGCATAGATAACTTTGTACAGGGATCATCGCCGCTAGTTGCGTTACAACGTCGTCAAAAGCATAGCCGCTTGGAAAACGCTGATTCTTGCCAAAACCCGGTAAATCTGGCGTAACGACCTGATAATCTTCTGATAGGGTGGCTTTAACTTGCTGCCAGACACCGCTGTTCAATCCCCAACCGTGCAATAGCACCAAGGTTGGCTTAGCATTTTTACTCATTTCTGCCATGCTTATTCCATTTACACTGACCACTGATGACTATGCAGCTACTCGATACATTGCGTTGGCTATGGCAAAAACTTCTGCCGTCTCCCTGTTTGTGGTGCACCCTGCCAGTGCTCAACCATCAGCAATTGCTTTGCCCTGATTGCCAAACTGCTTTACCCCAATTACCTTTTGCCCTCTGCCATTATAACCTGCTCTGGCTTCCGGCAGTCAGCAATGGTTTAACAGATTGCCAGTTTGATCGCTTACTCAGTTTAGCTTGGTATCAATTACCTTTTAAGCATTGGATCCGCCGTTGGAAATTTCATGCCGATGCCTATTCGGCCGCATTATTACAGCAGCAGTTTGTGCAACTACTGAAACACTATCAAGCTGCAGGCCACCCCTTGCCCGATGCGATTGTGTATGTGCCAATGACGCGTAAAAAAGAGCGGAAACGTGGCTTTAATCAAGCCAAAATACTGGCTGAGCTTGCCGCCAACAATTTGCAGTTGCCATTGTTGGATATTTTACAACGCAGCAAAGACGGCGCACATCAAGTGGGGTTAAATCGACAACAGCGCCAGAAGAATTTAAAAGGGGTGTTTCAAATAACTTGTGCCGGCAAATTACCGGCACATGTAGCATTAATTGATGATGTTGTGACAACCGGCGCAACAGCCAATCAGCTGACGCGCCTGCTAAAACAGCATGGTGCTAGCCAAGTTAGCGTTTGGACGCTGGCGGTAACCCCCGCGTTTAACTACTCGTCATCCTCTTCATCTTCCGCGTTAGCACTAAAACCATGACCTAAATACAGTGCGTTGACGAGTAAACGGCTTGAACCTTGGAAATAGCCACGGAACACCGGGTTATCCGTCATACCAATGACCCGACCACGACCTAAGTTATGCGCAACGAGAGCCGCACCTTCGGCTATGCGTGGTACGTATTCTGCTGCGGTGTAACCGGCTAAATGGGGTTCAGCACTGTACTTAGCAACATTAACAAAGGGTGCTTTGCTTGGCTGTAACAACACATTAGAGTTTTTAAACAGCGGCATATCTTTACGATTGAGACCAAAGGTTAACGGATGTGATAAATCCAATTCAGCATTAAAAATAGCCCCAGCAATGCGACGTTTGCCGGCCAAAGCCTCTTTATCAGCATAGGTTAATTCATTAGCAGGGATCAGCTCGGCCATATCATCTGCAGTCCACACCGCAGCTTGTAGCAGTTTGGCTTGCGCTAACAGAGTGGCGCCACCTTTATGACCCCACAAAATACCGCCTTGCATGGTCCATTGCCGCAAACGATTAATGTCTGCCTCAGACCAGCTGCGATAGTTACCATCTGGCACAATAATATGGGTATAACGGTTTAAATTAACTCGTGATAAGCGATCAGGCTCAATCATACTGGGTGAAACACCGGCTAAACGCTCGAGGTTAAACCACACTTCACCGGCTTCTGTGGAATTGACACCTGGCCCTGCCACCACTAACACTTGCGGTAAAGTAACAGGCGTAAAATTACTACTACCCAGATCACTACCACGACTGTTTAGCCCTGTGGTGAGGGTATAGATGGGTAAATTAAAGCGCTCTTGTATTTTTTGTAAGCGGAAAAACCAATCTGCATGTGGCTGTAAACCCGCAGGGATAACCATGGCACCCGCTTTAAAGCCGCGATTACCTTTGGTGGTAGTCCCCGTAAAATCACCCAGCGCTGCACGCACCACTAAACCTTCAGCCAGCATCGCATGCAGCATTACTGGGGCTTGCTGATCCTGCCAATTTAATACGTAGGCATAACCTTCTGCTTCTGGCGTTTGTTGCGGTGCCCGAGGCTGCCATTGCCAAGGTTGTTCAGCTAAGGCACGGCCAGGCTCGCGGTTGACCTGAACAAAATCAATGTTATAAGCATAAGGCAGGGTCCAAGCCGACACATCATAAAACGTGTTGTCATTAAAGGACTTATCGGTACTAAAGGCCGCTTTTAATAACCGATACTGCGCCTGTTGTAATGGCACATAATAACTTTGACCGGCTTTAAACTGTTGTTGCTCATATTGCCAATCTTGCTCTAATGGATATACCGTGATCTGATGCTGTGCTAATAAACGCAATAAGTCCGTTAAACGACTTTGATCTTGCGATTCCGTTAAGATATAGCCTTTAGCGCGATCACTGCGGGCTTGCTGCGCGGCAGACTCGAAAAACGCTTGTTGATAGGTTAATAGCTGTTGCCGATTGGTTACAGCACCACGAATAGTTGATAACGAGGCATCAAACTGGTTTTTAATGGCATCAGCAAAAGCTAAGACACCATTAATCGACTCTTGGGCATGGCCACGGCTACTGGCTTGTTCAAATAAGATGCCGACACTGCCATTGATATCCGGATAGGTTGAGCCTTTACCGATATAAAAATCATCGAAGCTTTCTTGCGTGTAATACAGTGCGCCTCGTTGATTAAAGGCTTGCGCATGAAAACCCGCCATCATTTTAGTCAGCTCAAAGTTGCGCTCAGGTGTTAATGGGTAATTGCGTGACGGAATGCCGGGCTGGAAGAAAAACGTGCTGTTGGTACCCATTTCATGATAATCGCCAACAATATTCGGCTGCCATTTGTGAAATTGCACTAAACGCGCCTGACTTTCCGGATGTTGCAGTAATAACCAATCCCGATTTAAATCAAACCAATAATGATTCGGTCGGCCGTTCGGCCAGGGTTCAATATGCTCTCGATGTTGTGGATCTGTCACCGCGACTTTGCCTCGATGCATATTCACCCAACTTGCAAAGCGGTCATTACCATCAGGGTTTAAACTGGGCTGAATTAAAATGATTGCCTGCTTTAACCACTGCTGTACTTCTGGATTAGTGCTTGCCGTTAAATAATGCGCTAAAACCAAGGCTGCGTTGGCGCCACTCGCTTCATTACCATGGATACTATAACCCAACCAAATGACCACTGGGCTATCTGCAGTAATGCGAGCATTGCCTTGCACCTGAGCTAAATGCTGCAAGCGAATTTGTTCTAAATTAGCTAAATTTTCAGGAGAAGAAACAACCAATTGTAGCAACGGCCGCTGCTCATGAGTTTTCCCGATAACTTCCAGTTGTGCTCTATCCGATTGAGCTGCGACCACTTCAAAATAACGTTGAATTTGATCATGTCGCGCATGCCAGTCACCCACTTTGAAACCTAACACCGCTTCAGGTGCGGACACGTCGTTAATGACTTTTTCGTTGAAGTAGTTGGCCTGTACCTGCCAAACTGCAAAAAACAAAATAATTGTAGCCAGTTTTTTCATTATATTCCCTCTAGAGTATTAGCCAAGTTAGCCAGAAAGCAGCACAAAACTCAAGCAGGGCTGGCATCGCTGCAATAGGAAGAGTATCATAAGGCATAACCTAGTAATTTAGTCAGGTACTACTATGATTGCAATTTCAGAACAGGCTCAAACCCACTTTGCCAAGCTGTTAGAAAAACAACCTGCTGGCACCAACATTCGGGTGTTTGTGGTCAACCCTGGCACGGCTCAGGCGGAATGTGGCGTGTCTTATTGTCCACCCGATGCGGTTGAAGAAACCGATATCACGTTGAACTTTACCGGCTTTGACGCGGTGGTTGATGAAGAAAGTAAACCTTACTTAGTGGACGCAGAAATCGATTTTGTGACCGATCAGATGGGTTCACAGCTGACATTAAAAGCGCCGAATGCCAAAGTACGTAAGGTGAGTGACAACGCCCCTTTAATGGAACGCGTGCAATATGTCATCGATAGTGAAATCAATCCGCAATTAGCCAACCATGGTGGCCGTGTTAGCGTGATGGAATTAACACCCACTGGCGTGGCAATCCTGCAATTTGGCGGTGGCTGTAATGGCTGCTCACAAGTCGACTTAACGTTAAAAGAAGGCATTGAAAAAGAGTTATTAGCACGTTTCGAAGGCGAGTTGTCTGGCGTAAAAGACATTACAGAGCACCAGCGCGGCGAACACTCTTATTACTAAGTGCGCTAGCAGCATTTTATTACCAACTATGCTATAACAGCCTCGATATCCTTATTGGGGCTTTTTTATGCGTGCGCTGATACTTCTGTTACTTTCGTTAATACTTTCTCCGGCTCAAGCGGCCGTAATGTTGATTTATCATCATGTTGCCAGCGACACGCCGCGTGTGAGCAGTGTTACCCCAGATGAACTTCGCGCCCATCTCAGTTATTTTCGCGATAACAACTTTCAAGTTATTGGCCTTGATGTGTTAATTCAACAATTAACCTCGGGACAACCGATTGCCGATAATGCCGTGGTAATCACCTTTGATGATAGTTATGAAAACAATTTCACCACGGCCCACCCTATTTTGCAGGAATTCGGCTACCCCTATACGCTTTTTATCAGCCCAGGCGCGATTGATCAGCGTATCGGGCCGGTGCTAACTTGGCCGCAAGTCAAACAAATGTCAGATGATGGCGTGTTAATCGCTAACCACGCCATGTGGCATGAGCATATGGCAACACGCAATAAAGATGAAACAGAAGTGGCTTGGTTAGAGCGGATGAAGCAAAGTATTCTGCAAGCAGAGCAGCGCATTCAAGAAGAAACGGGCCAACAGCATAAATGGTTAGCCTACCCTTATGGCGAATTTAATAATGCACTAGAAGATTTAGTGCAGCAATTAGGCTTTATCGGTATTGGTCAGCAATCGGGAGCCATTGGCCCTTTAACAAAATTAACGCGGATCCCGCGTTATCCTGCAGCGGGTCAGTATGCGGATCTCAAAGATCTCAGTCAAAAATTGCGTACGCTGGCCTTTCCTATTACAGAGTATGTGATGGCCGATCAGCAAGTCAGTGCTAACCCGCCTACACTGCGCTTATCCCTGCAAATAGAGGATTTTCGTCGGCAACAACTGCGCTGCTATGCAGGCAGTGAAGTGCTTGAGCCGGTCTGGTTAAATGCAACAACATTTGAAGTCACCGCCAGTAAACCTTTAAATCGCGGACGTAGTCGTTATAACTGCACTGCGCCATCGCTCAGTAAAAAAGGTTACTTTTATTGGTATTCGCAACCTTGGTTAAACGCAGGCTAAGGTCAATAACGTTATTTAAGTTGCGCTAACACCAACGGGAAATCAGCAAGCAGCTGTTCGGGATCAATCACCGGCGGCTGCCCAACCACCATCTCGGGTTTAAACATAGCTACCACTTGTCCTTGTGGATTCAATAGCACTACCGAAGCACTATGATCAACCAGATAATTGCCTTCGGCATTACTGCTCATGGCGTACATCAAACCAATATTTCGAACAAACGGAAACAGCTGATCGTGTCCTGCCGTAACACCTAACAATGCCGGTTGCTGAAAATAATTGACGTACTCGTTAATTTGCTTAGGTGTATCACGCTGTGGATCCACCGAAATAAACCAGATTTTCAATGGCTCGTTGAGCATTTTCGCTAATTCGGGCTGCACACCCGCAAGCTTAGCTAAGGTCAGCGGGCAAATATCTGGGCAAAAGGTGTAGCCAACAAAAGCGAGCGTCCATTGCCCATACAGATCTTGTCGACCAACGGTCTGACCATGTTGATCGGTTAAGCTAAACTCGGCTAAATTTCGCGCCTGAGGATACACCAATGCCTGCTTCGGCGCTGCGGGTTGTTGTAACATCAAAAATGTTAGCACACCGGCGACCAATGCCCCTACGGTCAATAATAAATAACTAATACTACGAAACATAAAGCGTTAATACCTTAAAATAATGATCGACCACTAACACCAAAAATAGCAACATTAAATGCACAATGGAAAACTTAAAGGTGGCCATCGCTGTGCTGGCCTCTGCAAAGAATTTCAGTTTCCACGCGTACTGCAAAAACCGTAAATTCAGTAACGTACTGGCCACTAAGTAAATAGCGCCGGTCATGCCGACAATATAAGGTAAGAGACACACAATGCATAGTATTAGGGTATATAACAGAATGGCACTTTTTGTATATTCAATGCCATGCGTTACTGGCAACATGGGCATATTCACTTTGGCATAATCATCGCGACGGTGGATAGCCAGCGCCCAAAAATGCGGCGGTGTCCAAGCAAAGATGATCATCACTAAGAGCAGAGCATGACCATGAATATCACCGGTAACAGCAGCCCAACCTAATAAAGGGGGCATGGCGCCCGCTAAACCACCAATCACGATGTTTTGCGGGGTGGCCCGTTTTAAAAACATGGTATAGACCACTGCATACCCAAACAAACTGAGTAAGGTTAACCATGCTGTCAGCGGGTTTACTGCAAAGTACAGCAAAACAAAGCCCGCTAAGGCTAAGCTGCAAGCAAAAATCACCGCTTGTTTGCTGCTAACCCGACCACGAGCCACTGGCCGACTGTGGGTACGAGCCATTTGTGCATCAATGCGCTGATCAACTACATGGTTTAACGCTGCGGCGGCAGCCGACAATAAACCGATCCCCACCGTCGCTGAAAACAACAAACCAAAGGAAATCCATTGATCTGTCGCCAACACCATTCCCACCCAAGCGGTTAACACTAACAAAGCGACAACCTTAGGTTTAGTAAGCTCTAAATAGTCGCGCCACAGCCGGCTGTGCATCCCTGATAATAATAAGGTTGCCATATTATCTCTCCCTGCCTTGTTGCTGATTAATTTGATAGACCGATACCACAACGAACATCAGCAAACTGGCACCGACAAAGTTGTGTGCAACTGCATTTGCTAAAGGTAGGTGTAGCACAATATTGAGCACGCCCAAGGTAAATTGCAGTAACAAGGTCGCGCCAATGGCCAGTGCTAAGCGCTGCATTAGCAAAGATTGGGCATTCTTGAATAAACGCCACGCATAAAAGGCCACCACGCTAAAGGTAATAAGCGCACCAATGCGGTGTAATACATGGATGGTGGCACGAGCATCTTGCGACATCACGCCATATTCGTAATCACCATGACCAAGATGTAAATCGAAGGCCTCTGCAAAAGCTAAACGATTTGACCATCCCGTTTCACACAGGGGTAAATCTAAACAGGCCAAAGCCGCATAATTTGCTGCAGTCCAGCCGCCTAGAGCAATTTGCATCAACACCACAATAGCCGCCAAGATGGCGAGAGGTTTTAGACGAAGCAATTGAGGCTCTCGACTAAGCCAATGAGGATGCACCTTAAGCCAATATAAAGCCAATAAGCAAAAAATGCCAAAACCAAACAGTAAGTGTGCCATCACTACCAATGGAAATAGGCCCATCGTAACCGTTAGTGCACCGAGCAAGGCCTGAAAACACACTAAGATAATTAACGCCGTGGGAATAATAGTTAAACGCCGTTGTTGCCAAACACTACTGATAAAGAGTGCGGCAATCAGCAGACCTAAAGTACCGGCCAAATAGCGATGCACCATTTCATTCCACGCTTTATGCGTTTCTAAGGGGCGCTCGGGAAAACGCTCAGCAGCTATTAACACTTTTTCTGGATGGGCCGGCACCTTCAAAAAACCATAACAACCTGGCCAATCTGGACAGCCTAAACCGGCGTCCGTTAAACGGGTGTAAGCGCCCAAAATGATCACGAACATGGTCCAGCACAGGGTCAAAGTGACCAATTTTTTATGTAATGTCATACGCTGGTCCTGTCGTAATTCATCAACTTCATTAAATCGCTGCGGATCGATTTAGCCGTAACCGCCATTTGTTCTGCTTGCTCTGGCATCGGATAACGCAATAACACCAGGCCGCGTTGATCAACTAACACAATTTGGTTTTGTAATGCCGCCGTTGCCGCATTGGTTACATCTGACTGCGGAAAATTGGCATAGTCAGCCGGTAATTGCTGGCCAACATACACCGTTTGCACTTGGTTTTGCTTGCGACCTAATCCGGTATACAGTTGCTTTACGGTGTATAAAGCTTGCTGGCAGGACTTTTGATCACACGCTGCAGCAACCACTGCAATACGCCAATGATCTTGGCGAGCACTGGCATCATCGAGTAAATAGATCTCTTGTTCCAACCAAGCCCCCTGACTGCTCGAACCAGGTGAAAACCAACCGAGCTCTAACACCAGCTTAGCCAAGGCCAATGGCAGAGCACAGCAGAGGATAAACAACAGCAGAAATTTGTTTTTATTCATGTTTTTTCTCCAATTGCAAACTAGCTGCAAGCGCAACACCTAATACCGCGATGGCTAAACCTAACCACTGCACGGCATAACCGCGATGTTTTTCGGGCGGTAACACCACGGCTTTATAGTGCGGAATAAAACGAGAGGGCGCTTGCTGATAAATAACGGCCGCATAAAGCGGTACCGGCAGTTGTTGTTGTAAAGCAGTGATATCGACTTGTTGCATACGCATCGGGTAAGTATTGCCTTCAAGGTTTTGCCCAAGCAGCACGCCACCTAATTTTGTTCTCACTAGACCCGATACACTGACTTCAGCAGGGATGGTTATTTCAGGTAAACTTTGACGACTGCTTGGCGCGGCAACCCAACCTAAATTAACGAGTAACGCGGGTGCCGTTGCTTGAAATTGCACCGGTATTAACACATCGTAACCGACGCGGCCTTCGACAATTTTATTATCTAATAACCACACGTAAGGGGCTAACCAACGGCCAGCATCTTCTACTAACACACCATCGGCCTCGGCACTGACCAAGTTAAACAGTTGCGACGCAGAGATAGCACCTTGCTGCTGCAATACGGCCAACTGTTGTAATTGCTCGGTTTTTTCTGCGGCACGTTGCCATTGCCAATACGACAGCTTGATTAATATTAAAAAAGCGGCCAGAGTAATAAAGCACCACAGCCGATTAACGTTAAATAAGTGACCGAACAACTTAAACTGCATCAGTCAAACTCCGGAGATGAAATGATAATAAAAATAGCCATCGTTCTATTGCTGATCTATATCGTGGTTAATCTGGTAAAAGCCGGTTTTAGCGTTATGCGTCAAACTGAATCCAGCCACAGCTTGTCTCACTATCTTGGTAAACGGGTGTTGTTTTCAGCGATCGCCCTCGCCTTAATTATTATCGCGATGGCGACCGGACTGATTGCACCTAATGCCCGCCCTTATTAAAGCCGTTTAAATGATGTAGACAAAGACAAATAAACATAACCAAACCACATCAACAAAATGCCAATACAGGGCACCGGCTTTAAAAGCGAAATGCTTTTCTGGCGTGAAGTGCCCTTTTAACACTCTAAAAAAAATAAACAGTAGAATGATTGCACCCAGCGTGACATGTAAGCCGTGAAAACCGGTTAACAAAAAGAAAGTGTTACCGTAAAAGCCAGAGTCTAAGCGTAAGCCAAGATCACGATAAGCATGAATATACTCATAGCCTTGTAAACACAAAAACACTGCGCCTAAGAGCAACGTCAGCAACAAAAACAACTTTAATTGGCCACGCTTTTCTTTTTCTAACCCCACATGCGCAAAATGCAATGTGACAGACGAAATCACTAAGAGCGCCGTATTAATGGTCGGTAAACCCCATGCTGGCATCGCTTGTGTTTCAATACCACCGGGCGTTTTTAGTAGTGGCCATGACGGCTGAAAATCGGGCCATAAAATAGCAAAAGTCATCGCATTGTTACTGGCACCACCGAGCCATTCCATCGCAATCACCCGGCCATAAAACAAGGCACCAAAAAAGGCCATAAAGAACATCACTTCAGACACAATGAACCAAATCATACCTTGTCGGAAAGACCGATCCATTTGCGCACTGTATAAACCGGCCATAGATTCATCGATGACATTTCTAAACCAACCTACCAACATAAAAATGAGGATGGCAAAACCGGCAAGCAATAACCAACCGCCAAAACCACTTTGTTGCTTACTGACATCAATCACGTAATGCCCAGCACCAAAGGCAATACAAAACATCGCTACCGCACCGACTATTGGCCAAGGGCTTTGTGCCGGTACATAATATTTTTCATAGGTCTTATTCATTATTATTCCCCACTTTTTGCTGTAGCAGTGTCCGGCTGCCAACTGGCAGTCACGTCATACAGGGTGTAGTTCAATGTAATCGTGCTGAACTGCGCCGGTAGCGCCGGATCGACATAAAACTGCACAGGCATCAGCATATTATTGCCGCCCGCCAGTTGCTGTTGGGTGAAACAAAAACATTCAATCTTGTGTAAGTAGAGTGCAGCTTGGCCTGGCGAAACCGATGGCACCGCCTGGCCTACAATCATGCGGCTGGTGGGGTTTTCTGCGATATAGTTCATCACGTAAATTTCACCTGGATGCACCGTCAAACGGCGGATCTCGGGTTTAAAAATCCACGGCATGTCTTTGTTTGGTCGCGCCAAAAACTCAATGATCACTTCGCGGCTAGTGTCGATATTATTCGCCAGCACAGTGGCTGGCGTTGCCGAGGGTTTGCCATTGATACCGGTAATATCACAAAACACGTCATATAAAGGTACTAAGGCAAAACCGAAGCCAAACATCAGTAACACAACCAGTAGTAATTTACTGACCAGCGTACGATGCAGCTGCATAAGCCCTCCGCTACTTAATTACGGGTGGTGTTTCAAAGGTGTGATAAGGCGCAGGTGACGGCACTTCCCACTCTAAACCTTCAGCACCTTCCCAAACCTGCGCAGTAGCGGGCACACCGCCGCGCGCACATTTAACCAACACCCACACAAAGATCAGTTGCGACAGGCCAAACAGGAAGCCACCGATACTGATAAAAGCATTAAAGTCAGCAAATTGCAGGGCATAGTCAGGGATACGGCGTGGCATACCCGCTAAACCAACGAAGTGCATTGGGAAAAACAACATGTTTACAGAAATCAAAGAACACCAAAAATGCAACTGGCCAAGACGCTCGTCATACATGTAGCCGGTCCATTTAGGCAACCAGTAATAAGCCGCCGCAATAATCGAAAACACTGCGCCTGTTACTAACACATAGTGAAAGTGTGCTACCACGAAATAGGTATCATGGTACTGGAAGTCAGCTGGCGTTATCGCCAACATCAAGCCCGAGAAGCCACCGATGGTAAACAGCACAATAAAGGCTAAGGCAAACATCATCGGCACTTCAAACGTCATGGCCCCTCGCCACATTGTGGCCACCCAGTTAAACACTTTTACCCCGGTAGGTACCGCAATTAACATAGTGCAATACATAAAGAACAAGGTCGCAAACACCGGCATCCCCGTAGTAAACATATGGTGGGCCCAAACCAAGAACGACAAGATAGCGATACTGGCGGTGGCATACACCATAGAGGCATAACCAAACAACGGTTTACGGGCGAAAGTTGGAATAATGGCGGAGATAATGCCAAAGGCTGGCAAAATCATGATGTACACTTCGGGGTGACCAAAGAACCAGAAAATATGCTGAAACAGCACGGGATCACCGCCACCGGCAGCATCAAAGAAACTGGTACCAAAAAATTTATCCGTCAACACCATGGTCACGGCACCTGCTAATACAGGCATAACCATAATCAGTAAGAACGCTGTGATAAACCACGTCCAGACAAACAATGGCATTTTCATCCATGTCATACCAGGAGCACGTAAATTCCAAATGGTGACGATCACGTTAATTGCCCCCATAATGGAAGAAATACCCATGATATGCACCGAAAACACAAACAGCGCCGTACTGTCACCGCTGTAGGTTGTCGATAACGGGGCATAGAACGTCCAGCCAAAACTGGGGCCACCGCCAGGCATAAATAAACTAAGTAAAAGGATCAAGAACGCAAAAGGTAAGATCCAAAAACTCCAGTTATTCATCCGTGGTAACGCCATATCTGGCGCACCAATCATCATTGGGATCATCCAATTAGCTAAACCGGTAAAGGCCGGCATTACCGCGCCAAATACCATAATTAAGCCATGCACTGTGGTCATTTGGTTAAAGAAGTGAGGTTCGACAAATTGCATACCCGGCTGGAATAACTCCAAACGAATAACCATTGCCATACTGCCGCCAAGGAAAAACATCACCAAAGCGAAAATAAGGTACATGCTGCCGATATCTTTGTGGTTCGTGGTAAACAACCAGCGTTTTATGCCGCTAGGTTTATGATCATGCGCATGATCATCATGTTCAGTAGTAATTGCTGACATCGGTTATTCTCCCTTGCCTTGCTGGACAGCGAACACATCGGCAGCCTGCACGGTATCACCGGTATTATTATCAAAAGCATTACGGGTATAGGTGATAACCGCTGCTAATTCTTTTAAGCTGAGTTGCTTACCAAATGCCTGCATCGCGGTACCCGGGCGACCATTAACCAACACATTAATATGGCCGTTGCGATCGTTAAGGATTAACTCGCTGCCTTTTAACGCAGGGAAAATACCAGGTAACCCCATGCCAGTAGCCTGATGACAGGCGACGCACCAACCTTGATAGATTTTTTCACCGGTACTCATTAACTCTGCCATGCTCATATTCATGGCAAGTAATTCTTGTTCGGCGGCTTTTTCACCGGCGATCCGCGTTTCTTCTTGCTGGATCCACGCTAAATAATCTTCTTCGCTTTTGGCGATCACCACGATTGGCATAAAGCCATGGTCTTTACCGCATAACTCAGTACATTGCCCACGATAAGTGCCAGGCTCGTCTACCCGAGTCCATGCTTCGTTAATAAAGCCAGGGTTCGCATCTTTTTTAATGGCAAATGCAGGTACCCACCACGAGTGAATCACATCATCTGAGGTCATTAAGAAGCGAATTTTTTTCCCAACAGGAATCACTAAAGGCCGATCGACCTCTAATAGATAGTTTTCACCCTTGGCCAGTTTATTGGCCACTTGCTCTCTGGGTGTCGCTAATAATGAAAAGTACTCAACATCGTGTTCAAGGTATTTATAATGCCATTTCCACTGCGAACCGGTAATTTGCACGGTCACATCGGCAGCAGAGGTGTCATCCATCGCCAATAGGGTGGTCGTGGCGGGAAATGCCATCACAACAAGAATAACGACCGGAATAGCCGTCCACAGAATTTCAACCTTGGTACTTTCATGAAATGAAGCCGGCTGCACCCCTCTTGCTTTGCGGTGAAGGATCATGGATACAAACATAATCCCAAACACCACTGCACCGATAGCACAACAAATCCAGAAGATGGTCATATGCAGTTGATAAACCTGCTGACTGATCTCCGTAGCGCCTTTGGTCATATTCAAAGGCATAGATGTTGATGCATTTGCCGATGCGGCAAAAAATAGGGTCGGCAGCGACCAAACCAGACAACGCGTGTTTGTCACTGTACTTCTCCTCTGTCATTTGCATTGCAAACTGCAGAAACCAAGAACACAGAACTACACGGCTTTTATGTAAACCTATCCTGACCGAATCTATGTGGTAAGTTTCGCAATTTCTTATTTTTATTATTTTTTGTGATTTCGAAGCAAGCGCTGAAACCAGCAACTGTTAACTTTAATTATTTTTTGAACAGTTACCGCTTAAGAATTGTCCAGTATGAGCGTTATGTAAACCCCTAAAATGCAAAAGCACCGATAAAACCAAGAGGTCATACCAGTGCAATTATAAATTAACTTGTTGAACAGCGACTATTTTATAGCCAACTGCCGTTACGGATCACACCTACAGCAAGGCCTTCAACGGCAAATTGCTGTTCACGTAAATCGATTTTAATCACCTCAAAATCTGGATTCTCAGGAAGCAATAAAACTTCATGTCCTTGCCGCTGGAAACGCTTTACCGTTACTTCATCATCGACACGGGCGACAATCACTTGGCCATGTTCTGCTTGAGTGGTTTTATGCACGGCTAACAGATCGCCATCGAGGATGCCGATATCTTGCATACTCATACCTTGTACCCGAAGTAAAAAGTCAGCATGGGGTTTAAATAAATGCGCATCAATTTGATAATGATTTTGTACATGCTCAGCGGCTAAGATAGGTTGGCCAGCGGCAACTTTACCCACCAAAGGCAAACCCAATTGCTCGGGAGCGGAATCGTCTTCCAATAAACGGATCCCTCGCGAGGTACCGGGCATCATTTCCAGTACCCCCTTTTTAGCTAAGGCTTTGAGATGTTCTTCCGCTGCATTGGCAGATTTAAAACCTAAACGCAGCGCAATCTCGGCACGCGTGGGTGGCATTCCGGTTTCTTGTTGGTAATCTTTGATTAATTGCAGAATTTCGGCCTGACGAGGCGTTAATGGTCTCATAATGCTGGCTACCTATACAGTAAGTACTGTCAGTATATACAGCCTTTTTCGAAATGCCAAGCGTTGTTCTGCAGCTGAATTTGCCAGCTTACGCAGCTGTGGTATTCTTAGCACTGTTCAGTTTGCTCGGTATCATTATGTTCTCAAGCTTGTCGTTACTGACCTTATTATTAAAATGGCCTATTCGCCTACTCGTTAAATTCAAAATTGTTCCTGATAACCCCCTACAACAACTGGGAGTTAATAAAGAACGGCCATTATTTTATATATGCCACACCGAATCAGCCAGTGATGTCGCCACGCTGCGTCGCGTTTGCCAGCAACTAGCCTTGCCCGATCCGCTTAGCCATGTAGAACTGCGGGGGCAGAAATTATCACGCATCTTATTTCTCGAAAAACCTCACCAAATCATTGGTGGCCGCAGCGATACCCGTGCATTAAAGCAAGGACAAACATTACTCGCGGCTCATTTAGCCAACCCCAAATTACAGGCACAGCTGATGCCGATCTCGATCTTATGGGGCCGTGCACCAGGTAAGGAAGACAGTATTAAATGGTTACTGGGGGAAGCACATTCACCTAACTGGTTAGCTAAGTTACTGATTGTATTTATCTCAGGTCGACACACGCTGGTGCGCTTAAGTAAACCAGTAGATCTACAACAAATGGCTGGACAATTTGGCGCTGAAGCCAGCACTGCCAGAAAACTGCTGCGCATGTCACGGATCCACTTTTATCGACAGAGACTGGCAGCAACAGGGCCAAAACTGATGAACCGCAGTCAGTTATTTAATGCGCTATTAGCCACGCCTGCGGTTAAAAAAGCCATCGCCGATGAAGCGGCTAACCGCAATGGAGATTACGCCGCAGCGCGACAAGAAGCTCGCAAATTACTGCAAGAGATTGCAGCCGATTACCGCACGTCAACTTTACGTTTTGGTGATCGTATTCTGACATGGTTATGGCAAAAGCTTTATGCTGGCATTAAGGTCAATAATGTCGACACTTTGCGCGATCTGGCGCAAAAAGGACATGAAATTGTTTATGTACCTTGCCATCGAAGTCATATGGATTACTTGCTACTCAGTTATATTATTTATCATCAGGGGTTAGTGCCACCGCATATCGCCGCAGGCATTAACTTAAATTTCTGGCCTGCAGGCACGATTTTTCGTCGTGGCGGGGCATTTTTTATTCGACGCAGTTTCAGTGGCAATAAGTTGTATTCAACCGTTTTTCGCGAATATTTAAGCTTGCTGTTTATGAAAGGTTATGCGGTGAAGTACTACACCGAAGGTGGCCGTAGTCGCACGGGACGTTTATTAAACCCTAAAACCGGCATGCTGGCGATGACAGTACAATCAATGCTGCGTGGCATCGATCGCCCCGTTACTTTAGTGCCGGTTTATCTGGGTTATGAGCATGTCATGGAAGTAAACACTTACCTCAGTGAATTGCAGGGCTCTGGCAAGAAAAAGGAATCGGTTGGTGGTGTACTTAAGGCGATCCGAAATTTACGCGATTATGGCTTTGGCTATGTTAATTTTGGTGAACCCATTTCACTCAATCACTATTTAACGCAGCAAATACCGGATTGGAAAAGCGAGATTAATTCTCTTGAAGCGCCTAAACCGCAGTGGCTGAACCCGCTGGTGGCTAAATTGTCTGAGCAAATTATGCGACATATCAATCAGGCCGCGGCACTGAATAGCATTAATTTGCTGTCACTGGCGCTATTAGCCAGCGATAAACAAGCCATTAGTCGGCAAGAGCTGATCCAGCAACTTGACTGCTACCTGCAACTCCAGCAAGGCGCGCCCTATCATAGCTTGGTGACACTGCCGCATATGTCTGCCGCAGACATGATTGATCATGCCCTGCAGATGAAAAAAATCCAAGTCAGTCGGGATAGTTTCGGTGATGTCATCAGCTTAACGCCAGCTAATACCGTATTGATGAGCTATTATCGCAATAATATTCTGCATTTATTTATTATCCCAGCCATCTTAGCCTCAGCCGTTTTACATCAACAACAAACGAGCCAAAGCCAGCTAATTCGTATTGCCGAACAATTGTATAGTTTGCTGCGCCAGGAATTATTTTTGTACGTACCCTCGGTAGGCAACTACGTAAAAACCATCTTGCAACAATTTATGCATCAGGGTTTAGTCCGGTTAGATGATGAGTATTATCGTGCGCCCTCTCAACACAGTCGCGAATATGTGATGCTGGAGCTGCTCGCACATAATGCCGAGCATACTTTACAGCGTTATGCTGTGGTCTTTAATTTATTGCGCGCGCATGGCCCATTAGATCGTGCAGATTTAGAGCAGCAAAGCCATCAGTTGGCGCAACGCTTGCTAACACTACACGGTATTAATGCGCCGGAATACTACGATAAAAATTTATTCGCCACGTTAAGTCAGGCACTAAAACAGGCAGGCTATACTCAGTTGGATCAAGACAACCGAGTATGTGCCACGGCAGAGCTTAGCACCCTATCTCAAACCGTGAATGTGCTGCTTCGCAGTGACGTACTGCAAAGTATTAATAGCATTATGCCGAAAGAATGTCGGGCTTAATCAGCACTGGCATACTCGCGAATAACGCCCTGTTGAATGGTGGTTGCTACAAGGCAGCCCTCACGCGTAAAGAAGTGCCCGTGCACCAAACCACGGCCGCCTGATGCCGCAGGGCTATCTACTGCATATAACAACCAGTCATCAAAGCGGAAATCATGGTGAAACCACATGGCATGATCAATCGTGGCCACTTGCATGTTTGGCGCTAAAAATGAGCGACCATGCGGTTGCAGTGCCGTGGGTAAAAAATTAAAGTCAGAGGCATAAGCTAAGAGATATTTATGCACGCGTAAATCATCCGGCATATTGCCATTAGCTTTAAACCAAACAAAACGCTTAGCGGCACTCACTTGTGGCGAAAAAGGGTTTTGAAAATCGACAGGTCGCATTTCAATCGGTTTTTCGCAGATAAATTTACTGCGTAACTTCTCTGGAATTTGTGCCGCATGTTGCTGATAAAAGTCTAAATCAGAAACTAATTCTTCCGGTGCCGGTACTTCGGGCATGGCAATTTGATGCTCAAAACCCACTTCACCGGTTTGAAACGACGCGGTCATATAAAAAATGGGTTTGCCAAATTGAATAGCGCTGATCCGTCTGGTGCTAAAACTCTTACCATCGCGGATGTTTTCTACTTCATAGACAATCGGTTTGCTGGCATCACCGGGTCTTAAAAAATAAGAGTGAAACGAATGGATTTTGCGCTCTTCAGGTAAGGTTTCTTTCGCCGCAGATAATGCCTGCCCCATCACTTGGCCACCAAACACCGCTTTGAAGCCTAAATCTTGACTTTGGCCACGATATAACCCTAACTCAATGCTTTCTAGCTTCAGTAAAGACAATAGATTTGCTAATACCTGACTCATATTCCGGCCTGTTCCATGATAAAAAGTCCTGTTATTCTGCCGTAATTCATGGAGACTGGCAAAATGAACTATTGGATTTTTAAAACAGAACCGGCCGAATGTAGCATTGATGACTTTGCTAATGCGCCAGAACAAGCTATTGTTTGGGAGGGTGTGCGCAATTATCAGGCACGTAACTTTTTACGAGATGCCGTAAAAATTGGCGACCAAGTGCTGATCTATCATTCCAGTTGCCGCGTTATAGGTTTGGCAGGAATAGTAGAAGTTGTCCGGGCGGCTTACGCTGATCCCAGTCAGTTTCAAACTGACAGCCCATACTATGATAAAACAGCAACAACTGAGCAACCGCGATGGACCGCCGTGGATTTGCGATATTTGACACGATTCTCGCAAGTGGTCAGGTTGGACAAAATCAAAAGCTCAGTTATGATGAAAAATCACTCGTTAACCCAACGAGGAAATCGTTTATCTGTCATGCCGTTATCTAAAGAACAGTGGCAATCATTACTTGATTTACAGTAATGCAGTGCAGATTAATCGATCTTAACCATCATGGAGCCCAGTATGTTTGCAACTCAGTCACAAGAAAGGCGCCGGATTAATAGGGACATTGATTATTTTTGGCAACAACTTAGCTTAGCTCAGAAATTTGCTGTTTCTGAACTGCAGCGGTATGGTTACCAATTACAGTTTGTTAGGAATATGGCATTTGGAAAAATTGCGGTGCTTGATTTTGATGGCAAGCTGGCAGCTATTGATCATCATGGTGAAATAGATACCGCACCCAATATTGTCTTACGTCATTAAATTTGTTTGCCTGCTGCTTATTACAGCTTCGCTTCAGGTTTAAAATAAGTATGCCGGCACTTGCCGGCATACTTATTTAGACTGATTTATCTACTCTGTAGCCAGTTTTTGAGTAATATAACGCCGAACTTGTTGCTCTAACACCGCTAATGGCACACTGCCATTACCTAATACCACCTGATGAAACTCTCGAATATCAAAACGCTCAGCCAGTTTCTGCTCGGCCTCTTGTCGCAAACGTTTAATGGTTAGCTCACCCAACTTATACGACAGAGCCTGCCCTGGCCAACTGATGTAACGGTCAATCTCGGTTTGCACATTATGTAACGACAGTGCGGTATTTTGTGCTAAGAAATCGATAGCCTGTTGCCGACTCCAACCTAAACTGTGCATACCGGTATCCACAACTAATCTGGCGGCGCGCCACATTTCATAAGTTAAGCGGCCAAAGTTACTGTAGGGATCCTGATAAAAACCCATCTCAATACCTAAGTACTCCGCGTATAAGCCCCAACCTTCACCAAAAGCTGAGGTGTAAAATGTGCGACGATAATCAGCCAGTGTTGTTTGCTCTCTGGCCAAGGAAATTTGTAAATGATGGCCCGGCACCGCTTCATGCAGCGTTAACGCTTCCATTTCATATAATGGCCGCCGATTTAACGCATAGGTATTAACCCAGTAAAAACCTGCTTGATCATCACGGGTTGCTCCCGAATAACGACCGGTTGTGTATTTAGGAGCAATTTCAGCAGGGACTTCTACCACACCATAAGGTGTCCGCGGCAATAGCTTGAAAAAACGCGGTAATTGCGCATCGGCGCGTTTTGACAAATACGCGGCGTAACGCAGCAGTTCGTCTGCTGATTGCGGATAAAATTGTGGATCGGTGCGTAAAAACTGAACAAAGTCAGCAAAACTGCCGTCAAATCCCAAGCTATTAATCACTTGCTGCATTTCAGCTCGAATACGTTTTACTTCAGCCACACCGGTAGCATGCACCTGTTCAGGTGTTAATTTTAACGTTGTGTAATGCTCTAAACGATTTTGATAAAACGCCTTACCATCGGGCAAGTTGCTTGCGGCAATATCATCCCGCGCCCCAGGCAGATACTCATCAATCATAAACTGATAAAACGCTTGAAAAGCCGTATTCACTTCTGATCTGATCACATTTTTGGCTTGTTGTTGATACTGCTGCCATTGCATATCGGTTACAGCCGCCGGCTTTTGCAATAAAGGCTGAAAAAATACGCTTTGTTCTATATTTGTCACAATATAAGAGCTAATACTTTGCTCGTATCCCGCCAGCACGGCCTTGGGTTGAGTAATACCCTGACTTAAACCTTGACGCATCCAGCTAATTTGCTGCGACATATACTGGGGTACCGCTGCTAACTTCTGTAAGTACTGCTCGATATCGTTAATGTCTTTGATGGCAGTACGCTGCAAGCTAAACGCTAAAGCAGTATGAAAACCGGATTCAGATGTCAGCGGCATCAGATGGGCATTAAAACGATACTGGTCAATTTCATCAGCTAAACGATAGGCCAAAATGGCATAGTCAATTTGCTCTTGTTCATTTAACTGCGAGCTGTCAATCGCCAATAAACGTTGCTGTAATGCTAAACGCTGATTTTGCCGCAAGCTCATGGCCTCAGCAGACATATCCATTAACTGCCCTGGTGCGGCAGTTTGAAGAGCTCTTTCCGCCAACCAAATGGTATTTGCCACCTCTTCAAAACTTAAGGCTGCTGGTGCGGGCGCTTTTGAAGCACAACCACTCAGCAAGGCTAATGCAGTTAATACGCCTGCCACTCTTTTTATTGTCATTAGCATAAACACACCCTGTTTTAATCGCTCATTCTTGATTGTAGCGGCTTTATTCTCAGATAGCAGCCCTACGAAACGCAGTATTACTGATGTCTATCGTGAGAATTAAGTAATGGAATTTTAAATTCCGTATCAACTTTGGGATTTATTCACTGAATATAACAAATTATCCATAAAACCTGTTGCCACTGACGTTATATCACGTACTATGGTTTTGTAAATTAACAGCTTACCGTTAACGGAGCTCTAAGTCGTGCTATGAAGTATAAAGATACGATGCAGCAAGCCACGGATAAAGCCGCTCAAGTCGTTGCTTTTCTGAAACATAACCAGCTGGCGGCTCATCCGACAAACTACACGGTTGGGTATGAGTATATCAGTGGTAACAACAACGCGTTGTGCCAAGCAATTGAAGAAAAACTGGCTGCAAAAGCCCGCTTTGATGATTTTATTATGGCGGAGTTATACAACCGTCATTTGCTTCCCGAACAACAACAACAAGAGCAGTTACTGCAAGATGTTTCTGGTATGGTCACGCGCCTGTCTGGTTATACCGACTTAGCGGCTGAAGCCACTGAAGATTTTATTGATCAGCTTGATCATACCGTGTTTAAACTTGAACAAGATGCCATGCCAATGCCACCGGCATTAGCAGAGTTAAAACAAGTTACCCTGACTTACCGCAAACAACAGCAACAGCTAAATCAACAGCTGGTAAGTGCCAATCAACAAAGCCACCAACTACGCAATGAACTTGAGCAAATCAAGCAACAGCGTTTACAAGACCCCTTAACCGGCTTGTATAACCGCGTAGCGATGCAAAGCCAAGTTGATTTATGGCTTAGTGAACAGCCTGATCGACAAATTGCGGCCATCGCGGTCGACTTAGACCATTTCAGCCGCTTTAATCGGGATTATGGTCATCTTATTGGCGACATAATATTGTCTAAAGTGGCAACTAAAGTGCGCAGTTATGTGCAAGAAAGCGGCCTACCTGTTCGTTCTGGTGGTGAACAATTCTTGTTATTACTACCCGATGTTGATTTACGCACTGCTAATGAAATTGCCGAACAAGTGCGTAAAGGCGTAGAAAAACTCCGTTTTATTTCTGCAAAAGACAAAAAGAGTTTGCCTAAAATCACCATTTCTCTTGGTGTCGCCCTGTATCAATCATCAGAAAACTGGTATCAGTTCTTAGCACGTACTGACAGCATCATGCTGCTCGCTAAACAGCGTGGGCGTAATCAAGTTGCCAGTGAAAGCATGCTAGCATTTGCCTAAGTTGCCGTTTACGGCAGTCGTTGACTTGACTACCGAATTTTCCCCTGTTCTGCAGTTACGCCTGTTGGCTCGGCTGCAGTAATCTTTTACACTAACAGTCTAGTATTTAAATCAGGCACTGTTATGAGCGATTCCAACAACAACACGACACATTTTGGCTTTAAATCGGTACCGGCAGAACAAAAGGTTGCCATGGTTGCGGATGTGTTTCATTCGGTAGCTGCCAAGTACGATATTATGAATGATGTCATGTCACTGGGCATTCATCGGTTGTGGAAACGCTTTACCATTGATTGTAGTGGTGTGCGTCCTGGCCAGCAGGTCCTTGATTTAGCCGGAGGAACAGGTGACATTACCGCACTTTTCTCAAAACGCGTCGGCACCACTGGCAAGGTAGTATTAGCCGATATCAATGAATCGATGCTCAATGTTGGCCGTGATAAATTACGTGATTTGGGCTTGGTCAATAATATTGAATATGTGCAAGCGAATGCAGAAGCCCTGCCTTTTGCCGATAATAGCTTCGATATCGTTTCTATCGGCTTTGGTTTACGCAATGTCACCGACAAAGACGCCGCCTTACGTTCCATCTTTCGCGTATTAAAGCCGGGGGGGCGCTTATTGGTACTGGAGTTCTCTAAGCCTAGCCATGAATGGTTAAGTAAGGCCTACGACTTATATTCGTTCCGCTTATTGCCCTTTATGGGGCAATTAATTGCGAATGATAAAGAAAGCTATCAGTATCTGGCAGAATCTATCCGTATGCACCCTGACCAAGACACCTTAAAAGCCATGATGAGCGCTGCGGGCTTTGCCGAAGTCACCTACGAAAACTTAACCGGCGGTATTGTAGCGTTACACCGCGGGTATAAATTCTAATGTTACCCTTACTACCGCAATTACTTTGTGCCATTGCTGAAAAACTCAGCCGTAAGTTAATTGCGATGGATCCTGCTTGTAAGCCTGCTTTACAGCGTCTGCAAGGCAAGCAGCTGTCTTTTTGTTTACGCGACTTAAACTTAACCTTAGTGGTTAGCGCCAGTCATGACTCGTTACTGATTAATATGCATAACGAGGCTACTGATTGTAAAATCTCTACAAATTTAGCGACCTTACGCCAGCTGCGTGATCCCAGCCAGCTCACTAAATTGATTAAAAGTGATGCTCTAGACATTGATGGTGATTTACAAGTTGCCCAGCAATTTTCTTATTTTTTACAGCAATTAAATCCCGATTGGCAGCACGCTTTATCGGGCTATATCGGTGATGCCGCAGCACATAAAATCAGTATTACCTTGAGCCAGTTACAAGCCTATTTGCAAGAAAAAGTAAAATTACTCAGCCAATTACAACTGGAGTTGGTTCAAGATGAACTGCGGCTCAGCCCAACCCGTTTAGAAGCAGATCAATTTACCCAAGAACTTAGCGAGCTACAGGCACGATTAGAAATGTTACGTCGCCAGTTAAAACAATACCAGGAGCTTTAGGTGCGGATAAGTCGTTTTTACCAGATCCAAAAAACTATGCTGCAATACGGTCTGGACGAACTACTGCCAAAACACTGGCAACCTTGGTACGCGCGTTTATTCCGTCGTTGTGCCTTTTGGTTACGTAATCGTTATCCAGAACACGCCGTGGGCGCCAGATTGCGTTTAGCCTTGCAAAGTTTAGGGCCTGTGTGGATTAAATTTGGCCAAATGCTTTCGACTCGCCGCGACCTGCTTCCCGCCGCCTTGGTGGATGAATTAAGTATTTTGCAGGATAAAGTGGCACCCTTTCCTGGAGAGGAGGCACAGCAACTGATCGAGCAAGCACTAGCGTTAAACCACATCAGTGATTTATTTGCCGATTTTGATGTGACACCTTTAGCCTCAGCCTCTATTGCCCAAGTGCATACCGCGCAATTGCGCCAAGACGATGGCCGTATCGCAGACGTCGTAATCAAAGTGATCCGCCCCGGTATTCGTAAACAAATTTTGGCTGATTTAGCGCTAATGGATAGCTTAGCGCAAATTGCAGCACGGTTTTTACCTGACGGCAAACGTTTGCGACCACGCGAAGTCGTCGCGGAATACCGCAAAACCATTTTAGATGAATTAGATTTACAACGTGAAGCCGCCAACGCCATTCAATTAAAACGAAATTTCGAAGGCTCAGATTCGCTGTATATTCCTTTGGTTTACGCTGATCACTGTCGCAACAATGTCATGGTGATGGAACGTATTTATGGTATTCCAGTATCGGATATTCCGGCGCTGCAAGCACAAGGCACCGACATGGAATTGCTGGCCAAACGCGGTGTAGAAGTGTTTTTTACGCAGGTGTTTCGCGACAGTTTTTTTCACGCCGATATGCATCCGGGTAATATCTTTGTCTCGCGTGAACATCCCGATAACCCACTGTACATCGGCATCGACTGTGGCATCGTCGGCACCTTAAATGCTGAAGATAAACGCTATTTAGCTGAAAACTTCGTCGCCTTTTTTAACCGTGATTATCGCAAAGTGGCACAGCTACATCTGGATTCGGGCTGGGTACCGGCTCATACCAAAGTAGAAGAGTTTGAAAGCGCAATCCGTACCGTGTGTGAACCGATCTTTCAAAAACCGTTGGCCGAAATTTCCTTTGGCCAAGTCCTGCTCAATTTATTTAATACCGCGCGACGCTTTGAAATGCAGGTGCAGCCGCAACTGGTTCTTTTACAAAAAACCTTGCTTTATATCGAAGGGCTAGGTCGCCAGCTCTATCCGCAACTGGATCTGTGGAAAACAGCGAAACCCTTTTTAGAGAATTGGGTAAAACAACAAGTCGGTTTACCGGCTATTTGGCGCCAAGTAAAAGAAAACCTGCCGTTTTGGGCTGAGAAGATGCCGCAAATGCCGGAATTATTTCATCGCTATTTGCAGCAAGGCCCACAACAGCAGCAAGCCTTGTTATTGCAACTACAACAACTGCAACTGCAGCAACAACAAAGCAATCGGCAAATAATTAACGCTATTCTTGCTGCAGCCAGCGTGATTAGTGCTAGTATAACGCTCAATCAAGGGAACACTTGGCTTTCTACCACACTGGGGCTGTTCGCCGCCTTCTTTGTAATTAAAGCCCTTTTGGCTTAGCCAGCGCATAACATAGTTTTAGCATCGATGAGGAGTGCAACATGGGTATCAGTATTTGGCAATTATTAATTGTCTTAGTCATCGTGGTGTTATTGTTTGGCACGAAACGTCTAGGCAGCATAGGCAATGATCTTGGCGCTGCTATCAAAGGGTTTCGTAACTCAGTAAAAGATGAAAAAGCCGACGACGAAACAGACGAAAGCTTTAAAAAACCAGAGCAACTTGCTGAGAAATCGCATGGTGCAACTGAGTCAACTTCTACACAGTCTGTTAACTCTGAGAAAGATAAACACTAACTATGGGCTTTTGGGAACTCCTCGTCATTGCCATAGTAGCGTTACTCGTGCTTGGGCCAGAACGTTTACCAGGTGCTATCCGCAGTACCATGAAAACAGTGCGTAGCGTGAAGCAGTTTGGCCAACAAATGCAAGCCGAACTCAGCGACAACCTACGGATACACGAATTACATCAAAAACTTAAAGATGCTGAAGCTAAAAACTTACTTAATCTTAGTGATGATGAAAAAGCAGCCATCAAAGAATTAACTGAAGCGGCAAATTCGGTAAGACCATCCAATGCCCAAATGTCATTGAACAACTTAACTCAACAACTTGGCAAAGACCTCACCCCTACTTCCAGTGAGACTGTCGTAAAAGATGAAAACAAAACCGGATCCTAATAGCCTTCTTGGTCATTTAATTGAATTACGCAATAGAATACTGCGCTCTGTTATTGCAGTATTACTGGTATTCCTTTGTTTGGCTTATTTTGCACGCGACATCTACGCTTTACTAGCCAAACCCTTGCTGGCGGTGCTACCAGAAGGTACCAGCATGATTGCCACCGATGTGGCTGCGCCTTTCTTTGCGCCGTTTAAATTAACCTTTATGGTCTCTATTTGTTTAGCGATTCCCTATATTTTACTGCAAGTGTGGCAGTTTATTGCCCCAGCGCTATACAGCCGGGAAAAACGCTTAATGGCGCCGTTAGTGGCGAGCAGTACCTTGTTATTTTATGGTGGCATCGCTTTCGCTTATTTTATTGTTTTCCCATTGGTTTTTGCCTTTTTCACTAGCGTCGCGCCAGAAGGTGTAACCATTGCCACTGACATTACCAGTTACCTAGACTTTGTTCTGAAGCTGTTTTTTGCTTTTGGTTTGTCCTTTGAAATTCCTATCGCCATTCTATTACTGGTATGGAGTGGTAGCGTTAGCCGTGCCACCTTGGCAGAAAAACGGCCTTACATTATTGTCGGGGCCTTTATTCTCGGCATGCTATTAACCCCACCAGATGTGTTATCACAAACGTTATTGGCTATTCCAATGTGGATGCTATTTGAAGTGGGCCTGTGGCTTAGCCGCTTTTATGAGCCTAAAGCCGATAACAGTGCAGCAGACAACACTGAGGAGCAACAACCATGATCAAACGCTTGTTAACAACTAGCAGTTTATTGCTGTGTTTCAGCCCGTTCAGCATGGCACAAAGCCCCCTTGCGAATGCACTTGAACAGTGCCGCACGCTAACGCAAACAGCGCAACGCTTGGCCTGTTATGATGCCATTAATACATCGACCAATACGTTAAGTACTTCAGCACCGACACTTGCACCTGCAGAAGTCGTGCAAACTAAGCCTGAGGTTGCAGCCGAAGTTGATCTTAAAACGATAGAAAGCCAATTTGGTCACGAACGTAAGCAAGCCGTGGATAATATTGAGCAAATTACCTCTATCGTGCGTAAAGTCAGCTATAGCTTGCGCAAAGAAGTGATTGTAGAATTCGAGAATAACCAAGTGTGGCGCCAAACTCATTCTGCTTTTTATCCCATCAGTGTAGGTGAGGTACATCACATTAAGCGTGGCGCGGTCGGATCGTTTTATCTAGCCAATGATAAAAACAACCGTACGCTTAAAGTAAGACGCATTGACTAATCATGCGCTGGTTTGACTGTGGGCTTAATCTTTTTAGTGCCCAATTC
This sequence comes from Alishewanella maricola, assembly GCF_016343785.1. NCBI lineage: Bacteria > Pseudomonadati > Pseudomonadota > Gammaproteobacteria > Alteromonadales > Alteromonadaceae > Alishewanella > Alishewanella maricola. The sequence goes on from NZ_JAEINI020000006.1 coordinate 77,565, forward strand.
GCGGCCCAAGAAAGCGCCATTATCGCTGCAGCAAATGCCGCGGGTGTCACTGATTGTTTATTAATTAGTAGCGACTTAGCCGAAAGCCAGAAAAATCTCAGCTTTTGCCAGCAACATACCGGTTGTTACAGTACTGCTGGCGTGCACCCGCACCAAGCGGGCAACGTCGGGGCAGACTGGCTGCAACAACTTGCCCTGCAGCTGCAAGCAAACCATGTATTGGCGATAGGCGAATGTGGCTTAGACTTTAATCGCGATTTTTCACCACGCGACCAACAACAACAGGTCTTTGCCGAACAGCTCACGCTGGCTAAGCAGTATCAATTACCCGTGTATCTGCACGAACGCGATGCCTTTGCTACGCAAATAGCCATGCTAAAAGAACAACCCCCGCTTCGTGGTGGCATTGCCCATTGTTTTACGGGCGATACTAACCAACTGAAAGCCTACCTTGAGCTTGGGCTTTATATTGGTATTACCGGTTGGTTATGTGACGAGCGCCGAGGCCAAGCCTTACAGCAAGCTATTCAATATTTACCGGCTGATCGTTTAATCTTAGAAACCGACGCACCCTATTTAACCCCCCGAACTATCAGGCCGCGCCCTCGGCATAATACGCCCGCTTTATTGCCTGCTATTGGCGCCGAAGTTGCGCGTTTAACGGGGCAAAGCATAGCGCAAGTAGCCGAGCAGAGTTACCAAAATAGCTGTCGTTTATTGCAATTACCCGTTGAGGATATTATTGATGCACACTAACCGTTTTTTTCCTGCTAGCCGTTTACGCCGCATGCGTGAGCATGATTTTAGCCGACGTTTAATGGCAGAAAATCAGCTAACAGTGAACGACCTGATTTATCCGATGTTTATTATCGACGGTGTTAATAAACGCGAAGCCATTGCCTCAATGCCTGGCATAGAGCGGCTAACACTGGATTTGCTACTCGAAGAAGCAAAAGAATTAGTCGCACTGGGGATCCCTGCTATCGCGCTGTTCCCAGTCACTCCCACCGCCAATAAATCATTAACCGCTGAGGAAGCGTGGAACCCCGATGGTTTAGCGCAGCGCGCAGTTCAGTTATTAAAAGAACATACACCCGAATTGGGCATCATTACCGATGTGGCATTAGATCCTTTTACCACGCATGGCCAAGACGGCATTATTGATGAAAAGGGTTATGTGCAAAACGACATTACCACCGCAGCACTGGTCAAACAGGCATTGTCGCATGCCGCAGCCGGTGCCGATGTGGTGGCGCCCTCTGATATGATGGATGGCCGAATTGGGGCGATCCGCGAAGCATTAGAAGAAGCCGGTTATGTGAATACCCGCATCATGGCTTACTCTGCTAAATATGCCTCCAGCTATTATGGCCCGTTCCGCGATGCGGTTGGCTCAGCTGGCAACCTAAAAGGCGGTAATAAAAAGAATTATCAGATGGATCCGGCAAACAGCAATGAAGCCCTGCACGAAGTGGCCATGGATCTGGAAGAAGGTGCAGATATGGTCATGGTAAAGCCTGGTATGCCGTATCTGGATATTGTCCGTCGCGTGAAAGATGAGTTTGGCGTGCCAACTTTTGCCTACCAGGTTAGTGGTGAATACGCCATGCATATGGCCGCTATCCAAAATGGCTGGCTTGCAGAGCAACCGGTGGTTATGGAGTCGTTATTAGCCTTTAAACGGGCAGGCGCAGATGGCATTTTGACGTATTTTGCGAAGAAGGTCGCGATCTGGTTAAAACAAAACGGTTAAGTTACAAGAGGATGCTTGCTGCCTTGCTTTTAGCAATGGCGGCAAGCAGACTTAATTGATAATTAATTCCCAACCCGCCTGTTGCTGATATTGTACTTCTTGTTCTAACTCAGCACGCATTAACGGATGCTGCTCTAGCCAACCCGCTGGCATGGTTAAGGTTAGGGTTTCTGCCTTAGCGCTAATCGTTACCTGCGGTAAAGCCTCCAGCCGACGCCGCATCGACATAATCACCGCTAAACGTAAGATCCGCGTTAAACGCACGGTTAATAACACCGAGGTCATAGTTTGTCTGGCGATCACTTCCCGTGCAATATCAGCACGATGGTTATACACCAAAGCCATCACTAACTGCTGTTGCGCACGGGTAAACCCGGGCAAGTCAGAATGATTGATAATATAAGCACCATGATGATGGTGATTTTTATATTCAATCAGTAAGCCCAGCTCATGCAATAAGGCACCTGAACGAAGCATACTGTGCCCTTCAAACTTTTGCAGATCCCAACGGCCTTGTAATTGCCCAGCCAACTCCGTCGCCATCTCGGCAACCCGCTCGGCATGTTGCTGGTCAATAAAGTAACGTACCATCAAGCTGTTTACCGTACGATTACGCACATTACTGTCTTGCAGGCCCGGCAACATGCTATACAGCACGCCTTCGCGTAAAGCGCCACCGGATAAGGTCATGCCACTGATTTGTAGCTGCCGAAACAGCGCAATCAAAATCGCTAAACCAGAGGCAAACACTTGTTTACGTTCTTGCGCTAAACCTAAGATACTTAATTGCTCAACCGGACCACACGCCATGGCTTGCTGCATAATGTCTTCTAAACGGCGCAGTGTAATCACTTCGTCTTTGCCCTGTGCCACCAAGATTTCTTGCATGGCTTGCACGGTGCCTGACGCCCCCACCGCAATTTGCCAACCTTCATTAAGAAAAGAATCACGGATCTTAACGATCTCCGTTTCAGCCGCTTGAATCGCCGCCGAGAAATTATCTTCGCTTAATTGTTGGTCTGTAAAATAACGCTCAAGGTAGGTTACGCAGCCCATATTCAGGCTAGATAGTAAAGTCGGTGTAAAACCCTGGCCAATGACGACCTCGGTACTGGCACCGCCAATATCGATCACCAAGCGGTTGCTGTCGCTATTGGAGGTATGTGCAACACCTAAGTAAATAATGCGCGCTTCGTCTTCACCGCTAATCACTTGCACCTGTTGGCCAAGGATCGCTTCTGCTTCTTGCAAAAACACTTTGACGTTTTGGGCTAAACGTAAGGTGGCAGTGCCGACGATGCGAATATTTTCAGCCGGAATATCTTGCAAGCGCTCTGCAAATAACGCCAAACACTCCCAACCACGTTTCATGGCTTTGTGGCTGAGGACTAAGTTGTCATTTAAACCCGCAGCCAAACGTACTTTGCGTTTTACCCGGCCAATAACTTGCACAGAACCGCCAACCACTTTGACCATCAACATATGAAAACTGTTGGAGCCGAGATCAATCACCGCATAAATATCACTATGCGGTGAGCGTATCGAGGCAGCGTGATCGCTGTCGAGGGAGTGATTATCTAGGGCGGCTGCGAGGAGATCTTGTGCCATTACTCGGGCGTCCACTATTACCGCGGTTACCTGCACCACTTCGTGCTTGTGCTGGACGGCGTCTAACACGTGGCTTCGGTGGTGTAACATCAGTTAACAAGGCATCAGCATCATACTGGGTAACAGGTACCGGATGCCGAATATACTCTTCGATCGCGGTTAAGTTTAGGGCATAACGCTCACATGCAAAACTGATCGCTTTACCACTTTCACCCGCACGGCCGGTTCGACCAATACGATGCACATAATCTTCGCAATCATCGGGTAAGTCATAGTTAAATACATGACTAACCATCGGAATATGCAAACCACGCGCAGCCACATCGGTGGCAACTAAAATATCTAACTTACCGGTAGTAAAATCGTCGAGAATTTTTAAACGTTTCTTCTGAATAACATCGCCAGTCAGTAAACCGACGCGGTGACCATCAGCATCTAACCAATGATACACGTCTTCACAGGCGTGCTTAGTATTCGCAAAAACAATGGCTTTATCTGGCCATTCTTCTTCTAATAACGTCAGCAACAAAGCCATTTTGTGCTCATGTGCTGGATAAAACAGCTCTTCACTGATCCGGCTGCCGGTCATTTCTTCTGGTGCGATATGGATATGCACTGGCTGATTCATTTTTTCAAAGGCCAGTTCTTGTACCTTGTAAGACAAAGTAGCTGAAAAAAGTAAACTTAACCGCTCAGTGACTGGCGGCATACGATTAAACATAAAGCGGATATCTTTGATAAAGCCCAGATCGAACATGCGATCAGCTTCATCTAACACCACCACTTGAATTTGTGACAGCTCAAATAAGCCTTGTTTTAAATAATCAATTAAGCGACCGGTAGTGCCGATCAAAATATCTACGCCTTGTTCTAACAATTGGCGTTGAGAATCGTAACCCTCGCCCCCATAAATCAAGCCAAGGCGCAGATTCGATTTTTGCGCTAGCATAACGGCATCATTATGGATCTGAACGGCCAACTCTCGCGTAGGAGCCATTATAATGGCACGCGGTTGACCTGAACCCTTGGGTTCATGCGTAAGCAGATGATGAAAGGTCGCAGTAAGGAAAGCGAGTGTTTTACCCGTACCCGTCTGTGCTTGACCTGCAATGTCTTTCCCAGCAAGCGCTAGGGGTAAACATTGTGCCTGAATTGGCGTACAATAGTCATAACCTTGCGCTGCAAGAGCGTCAAGAACCTGTGGTGCCAATCCGAAATCGGCGAATTTATGCGATGTTAAGTGTGTTTTATTCATATCTACCTAGCATAACTGTTACGCTTGCAATAAGAAACAGCCGCGATTAAATTGATAATATATTTTTTGCAGTGTAACTGCACAGCATGAACGGAGAAATAGATGAGCGAACATATTTTACAGGTTTCTGACGACAGCTTTGAAGCTGATGTATTAAAAGCAGAAACGCCAGTACTGGTTGATTTCTGGGCGGAATGGTGTGGCCCATGTAAAATGATCGCGCCGATCCTGGATGATGTCGCATCTGAATATGCGGGTAAAGTTGCAGTGGCCAAGGTCAACATCGACCAAAACCCGAACACACCACCAAAATTTGGTATTCGTGGCATTCCAACCTTACTCTTATTCAAGAATGGTCAAGTTGCCGCTACTAAAGTAGGTGCCCTGTCAAAAACGCAATTAAAGCAGTTTTTAGACAGCAATATCTAACGATGTGCTAAAAAGGCGTATTTTTTGTACGCCTTTTTTCTATTGTCCGCTGGACGGACGTTATCGCAGCTGCTATTGTGTGCAGTAGCAAACACCCTGAACCACGCTTGTCTGTCGAATAAACCAACTTCTATCCCATATTTATCGAATTGATAAGCATTTAATCTGTTTCCACCAACAAGAACCCATCAAATATGCATTTAACAGAACTGAAACTGAAGCCAATTAGCGAGCTGGTTGAGTTAGCTGAGTCTATGGGCCAAGAGAACATGGCTCGTCTGCGCAAACAAGATATCATTTTCGCCATCCTTAAATCCCATGCCAAAAACGGTGAAGAAATTTACGGTGATGGTTGCTTAGAAATCTTACAGGATGGCTTTGGTTTCCTTCGTTCCTCTGACAGCTCGTACCTAGCTGGCCCAGACGATATCTATGTCTCGCCTAGCCAGATCCGCCGCTTTAACTTGCGTACGGGTGACAGCATTTCCGGTTTAATTCGGCCACCTAAAGAAGGTGAGCGATACTTCGCCCTGCTAAAAGTCAGCGAAGTTAACTTCGGCAAACCTGAGCATGCGCGTAACAAAATCTTATTCGAAAACTTAACGCCGCTGCATGCGAACTCACGTTTACGCATGGAACGGGGTAACGGTAGCCGCGAAGATATCACGGCACGTGTCCTAGACTTAGCCTCACCTATCGGTAAAGGGCAGCGCGGGTTAATTGTCGCGCCACCAAAAGCCGGTAAAACCATTCTGTTGCAAAACATCGCCCAATCTATCGCCGCCAATCATCCTGATTGTGTACTGATGGTGTTGTTAATCGACGAACGCCCAGAAGAAGTCACCGAGATGCAGCGTTTAGTGAAAGGGGAAGTAATTGCATCTACCTTTGATGAACCGGCTAGCCGTCACGTACAAGTTGCTGAAATGGTTATCGAAAAAGCCAAGCGCTTGGTTGAACACAAGAAAGACGTGATCATCCTGCTTGACTCGATTACGCGTTTAGCTCGCGCTTACAACACCGTGATCCCTAGCTCAGGCAAGGTATTAACCGGTGGTGTGGATGCAAACGCCTTGCACAAACCAAAGCGTTTCTTTGGTGCGGCACGTAACGTTGAGGAAGGCGGCAGTTTAACCATTATCGCCACAGCCTTAGTAGATACCGGTTCTAAAATGGACGAGGTTATCTACGAAGAATTTAAAGGTACCGGTAACATGGAACTGCACTTATCGCGGAAAATCGCTGAGCGCCGTGTGTTCCCTGCTATCGACTTTAACCGTTCAGGTACGCGCCGTGAAGAATTACTGGCGTCACCAGAAGAACTACAAAAAATGTGGATCCTGCGGAAAATCTTACATCCCATGGATGAAACCGATTGTATGGAATTCCTTATCGATAAGTTGTTAATGACTAAAACAAACGACGAATTCTTTGATGCGATGAAGCGTCAAAAGTCTTAAGTTGAGTTGTTAATAAAAAAACCGGCTCAAGCCGGTTTTTTTGTGACTGTATGCAGCATTTAACAAAACAAACCGCATAGCGCGTTATGCACTACTCGTTTCGTGCGTAAAAACACCGCTTAAAAAATCTCAATAGCAAACCGTCACTCGCGTTAACCAATCACTTGATGTACTAACGGTGCTACCGCGGTACGATCAAAACGACACGCAGCTAAAAACTCTGCTTTTGCCATCTCGGCTGCAGCCGTGGTTGCCGCATGCACGGTGGCTAAAGGTTGCCCTATACTGACTTGATTTCCCGCACTTACAATCTGACTAAAGCCAACCGCAGGGTCAATTTTCTGTGCAGGATGCGAACGCCCTCCACCCAATCTTACAACGGCCATGCCTAAACCAACGGTGTTGGCATAGTGCAGTTCTCCTGCTTGAGGTGACTCGATCACTAAACTCACTGGTGCTGCCGCTAAATATTGCGCAGGCTTTTCAAACAAGTCTGCGGGGCCACCCATGGCACTGACCATCTTCGCAAAAATCTCTGCCGCTTTACCCGAACTCAGGCTGTGCTCTAACGCAGCTACTGCAGCGGCTTTATCGGCATACACCTTGCCTAGAACCAGCATATTCGCACCGAGTTCTAAGGTTAATTGATGTAATCTTGGCTCACGGTATTTACCGGTTAAATAATCCAGCGTTTCCATCACTTCTAACGCATTACCCGCAGTAGCCCCTAAGATTTGATTCATATCAGTAATTAACGCGCGGGTAGCGACACCTGCACCGGTTGCAGTGTTAACAATGCTGTTCGCCAGCGCAGCAGCATCATCCGCCGTTGCCATAATGGCCCCATTGCCCACTTTAACGTCCATCACCAGCACATCTAAGCCTTCAGACAACTTTTTCGACAAAATAGACGCGGTAATCAGTGGTATAGATTCTACCGTGGCCGTCACATCACGAATGCCATACAAACGACGATCTGCAGGGGCGAGCTCACTACTTTGACCAACAATAACGCAACCTAACTCAGGTAACAGTTGGCGAATACGGTTCAGTGATTGCGTACAGCTATAGCCTGGGATTGCTTCCAGTTTGTCTACTGTGCCCCCCGTATGGCCCAACCCGCGGCCGGCAATACTTGGCATATAGGCACCACAGGCTGCGACCATCGGTGCTAACATAAGCGTGACTTTATCACCCACACCACCCGTACTGTGTTTATCAACTACCGGGCCATTTAACTGACCTTGCCAATTCAATACCGTGCCTGAATCGCGCATCGCTAACGTTAAGGATACGGTCTCGGCTACCGTCATACCGTTTAAATAAATGGCCATGGCCAGCGCAGCCGCTTGGCTATCGCTAAAGCTGTCGTCTGTTAAACCTTGTACGAACTGTTTAATCTCGGCCTCAGTTAATACTTGGCCATTCCGTTTTTTTTTAATAATTTCCTGTGGGATCGCCATGCTTAATCCTTTGATATCTTGTTACTAGCAGCTAAATAGTTAGGGGTAAAGGCATCGGGTAATAAGTATTGCAGTTCCCAATGTTGCTGTTGACCTAAATGGTTACAACTGGCGATAAGGCTGTCTGGTTGGAAAAACTCAGCAATTACTTGACGACACATACCGCAAGGCGGTGTCAGCTTTTCTTGTGGGGTATAGACCATCACGGCCAGTAATTTACGATGCCCCGCCAACACGGCAGCGGCGATGGCATTGCGCTCTGCACATACCGTTGCACCGTAAGAAGCATTTTCAACGTTACAACCAGCAAAGATGTGGCCATTCTCGGCCAGTACAGCTACGCCGACAGGGAACTGACTATAAGGGGCATAAGCCTGTGCCGCAGCGTCTTTGGCGGCCGCTTCTAACGCGGCCCAATTAATTGTCTTCACAGCTAAAACTCAGTAACTAATGGGCATATAGTTTTGCTGGGTTTTCGGCTGCGGTCAAGCGCTTGCGGTTAATGACGTTAAACGACGGCAGAACAACAGAATCATCAGCAGTAGCCAGCCACAGGCTAAAGGTACTAACCAGTAAGCGTTTAAAATACCAGCCTGTTGCGCCCACACCCCAGTGGCTAAACCGGCAAATTGAAAGCCCACAGAAGTGCCAATGCTGGCAATACCCGATAACACAGGGCCATTATCACTATCCATACCCATCGCGGTTGCCAACATCAGTGGAAATAAGCCGCCGATGCCTAAGCCCAGTAATAAATTACCTGCGGTAAGTTGTGGCAAACCGACACTCAGTTTTAATAACAAAGCACCACTCAGTGCGAGCGAGGCTAGCAGCAACATTAATTGCGCTGGGCTACACCACCGCAGTAGTAAAGCGAAGCCCAAGCGGCTGAGCACCATACCACCGGTAAACCAAGCAAGTAATAATCGCGCTTGCTCGGTTTCTATACCGATACCGTCTGCTGCGTAACTGACAAACCAATTACCTTGGCCCCACTCGGCTGCGCCGTAGCCAATCATCACCAAAAACATTAAGAAAAATAGCGGCTGGCGCAGCACTTTGACATAAGACAAACTACTGCCTTTGTGCTCCGCCTTACTGGCCATTTGTGGCTGCGCCTTGGCGACATATAAGCTGTAGAACCCTAATAACAGTAAACCCAGCGCAATAAAGCGCAGCGGCCAGCGCCAATCGTCTAGCACCCAAAATAACACCACGACCCATAATGGCGCGGCCAAGGTCCCTAAACTAAACATAAAATCCATCAGCCCCATCATCGCGGCGCGTTTATTCGCAAACAATCTCGCGATCAAGGTGTGGCCCACAGTAAACATCACCGCGTAAGTCATGCCCACTAACACGATGAGCGGCAGTAATAACTGCCAGCTTGTAATAAATGAGAACAATAACAGTAACAAGGTTTCAACCAACGCCAAGCTGGCAAACAACCTTAAAAAGTGAAAACGCTGCGCATATTTGCCGCCCATCACCGCCCCAAAAATGGCACCCATCGACAACAAACTAAAAAATAGACCACTGATACTGGTCGACATTTGTAGGTCTTTGGCCATATCAGGCAATAAAATGCCCCATAAAATGATCAAATTACCTAACAGAAAAAAACCACTAAAAATCACTGCGGTTGGCGCTGCACGCGACATAACCTACTCCAAAATGCTGACCGAATGAGCTTCGGTATCAGCGAAATAATTGCTTCATCCCTGCTAGGCAGTATGGCGGATCACGTTTTAACGCTAAACCAAGTTAAAGTGGTCGGCATCTAAAGCGGCTGGAAATTTTTCACGAAAAGCATGTAATGCCTTAAGATCGGCTGTGGCATAGAGCACTCCGGCTTCGTCTGCGGCAAGCTCTGCTATTGGCTTTCCCAGATAGTCCACAATTAAACTGTCACCCGCATACTGCATGCCATTACCATCTTCACCCACCCGATTACAGCCAAACACATAAGCTTGATTTTCAATCGCCCGCGCTTGCAATAACACCCACCAGGCACGACTGCGCGGTGCTGGCCAGTTAGCCACGTAGATCATCGCATCATAGTCATTTTTATTACGGCTAAATACGGGAAAACGCAGGTCATAACAGACTTGGAGCAAGATGCGCCAGCCACGGTAATTAACAATAACGCGCTGCTGCCCAGCCTGATAAGCATGATGCTCTCCGGCCATACGGAACAAATGCCGCTTATCATAAAATTGCACTGAGCCATCCGGCGTCACAAAATATAATCGATTTACCCGATGATCTTCTGCCGTGCGCACAGCAACTGAGCCAGTGATGGCCGCCTGATACAACGCAGCTTGCTGTTTTAACCACAACAAGGCCTCACCCGGTTCAGGCTCTGCCACTTGCGAGCTGTCCATACTAAAGCCAGTACTAAACATTTCAGGTAGCACAATTAAGTCTACCTGCTCTAAATCAGCTAATTGCGCCGTCAACTGAGCCAGGTTTGCGTGGCAATCTTGCCACACTAACGTGGTTTGCAGCACCGCGACCTTTAAAGTTGACATAAGATCTCCGCAGCCTGCGCCAAAGTATGTTGCTCTTTAGCAAAACATAAACGAATAATCCGATCTGTTGAACCTTGCTGATAAAACACAGAAAGCGGAATGGCTGCCACTTTATGCTCAGTGGTGAGCCACTGACAAAACTGCACATCGGTCATTTCGGCAGCAATTGCACGGTAATCTAACAACTGAAAGTAAGTACCGGCACAGGGAAGCAAGGTAAATCGGCTAGTCGCTAGCGCCGCAGCAAAAAAATCGCGCTTTTGCTGATAAAATTGCCCCAACTCGGCAACCTGTTCGGGTTGCTGTTGCAACATATCCGCAATGGCATATTGGGCCGGCGTAAAACTGGCAAAGGTGACATATTGATGAATCTTTCTAAACTCTGCAGTGAGCGAAGGTGGGGCTATGGCATAGCCTAATTTCCAACCGGTAACATGAAAGGTTTTACCAAAAGAGGATACCACCACGGTACGCGCCGCTAATGCCGCGAAGCAATGCGCGCTCAGTTGTGCAGCCTGGTCAAACACCATGTGCTCATACACTTCGTCACTGATGCAATACAGTTGATGTGTCAGCACCAACTGCTGTAAAGCCAGCCAGTCTGATTCCTTAAACACCATACCGGTGGGGTTATGCGGGCTATTGACGATAATTAATCGGGTCCGAGGCGTCATCACCGCGGATACTAGTGACCAGTCAACCTGATAATCAGGTGCTTGCAGCCTAACATGCACGGGCGTACCACCGGCTAACTGAATTGCCGGAGCATAACTGTCGTAGGCGGGATCAAACAGCAGCACCTCATCACCAGGCTGCACGAGCATTTGGATTGCCACAAATAAGGCTTCCGTTGCACCTGACGTTACCGTGATCTCATTATCGGCACAGACCTGTCGCTGATAACAACGCGCGGTTAACGCCGCAATTTGTGCTCGTAACATCGGCACACCAGGCATCGGCGCATATTGATTTAAACCCTCCGCACTGTGCTTAGCTAAGCGCTGTAACAGGAACGGATTAGCTGCAAAATCCGGAAAACCTTGCGACAGATTAATGGCATGATGCTCTGCCGCTAATTGCGACATCTGACTAAAGATGGTGGTACCTACCGCAGGTAACTTGGAAACTATCGACATAAGTGCAGAAAAAGTTGCGAAAACCGCCTTCAATGCTATCATTTGGCTTATTTCATGTATAGACATCTATACGCTTAAACACTTAAACGTATGGCTTTATTATTTCCCGCGATGAGGCAAACCGTTATGAAGGTAAGGTTCTGATGAATAATACCGCACAGGTGCAACAACTTAATCCAAACGCTATTGCGCTATGCACTTTAGGCCGTTGGATCGCCAGCCGCCACTGGGTACCCGCCACCGGCGGCAACTTCTCGATCCGTCAAACTGACAATATGGCGTTGGTTACCGCATCAGGTAAAGACAAAGGTGAACTTAGCCCCCAAGATTTATTACCGGTGAGCTGGCAAGCCGATCAACTGCATTGCCAATATGGTACTCCCTCGGCAGAAACCGCACTGCATGCTCAGCTTTATCAACTGGACCCTCAGATCAAAGCCGTTTTGCATACCCATTCCGTGCATGCTACCGTTTTTTCTTGCTTGATCGGTGCCGATAACTACCCATTTCGTGGTTATGAAATGCAAAAAGCCATCAGCGGCATTCAGAGCCATGAGCAAACGCTCACTTTAGCGATTTTTGACAACACCCAAGATATTCCGGCTTTAGCTCGACAAGTACAGCAACGCTGGAAAAGCAAAGCCTTACCATTTGCGCTGTTAGTTAGAGGCCATGGCCTTTATGTGTGGGGATACAGTTTAGCTGAAGCAAAAAGGCATTTAGAAGGCTGGGAATTTCTCATAAACTGCGAGCTTGAACGTCTAAAAATTACAGGAAAACCGTGACTTATTCAGCCATTATTACCGACATTGAAGGCACCACAACACGCATTAGCTTTGTCACTGAGGTGCTGTTTCCTTATGCTCGCTTACATTTAGCGGCTTTTGTTCGTCAGCATCAACAGCAACCGGCGGTCTTGGCGGAACTCACCGCCGTGCGCGAACAGCTACAGCAACCAGAAGCAGATATAGAACAATGCATTAGTGCCTTGTTGTTCTGGTTAGATGCCGATCAAAAAATAACGCCGTTAAAAAGCCTTCAAGGCATGATTTGGCAAGAGGGTTATCAGCAAGGTCATTTTACGGGCCATCTGTATCCCGATGCCGTAGCGCAATTGCAGACGTGGCAACAGCGCGGTATTCCATTGTACATTTACAGCTCAGGCTCTGTTACTGCCCAACAACTCTTGTTTAAATACTCTGACGCGGGTGATCTTACTCCCTTACTCAGTGGCTATTTTGATACGCGCATTGGGGGGAAACGCGACTTAGCCAGTTATCAAGCTATTTTAAAACAGCTGCAATTGCCGCCAGCACAGGTGTTGTTTTTATCCGATGTCGTCGCAGAATTAGATGCCGCCCGACAAGCAGGCATGGCTACGGTGCAGTTAATCCGTGAACAACAAGCCGCTAGCGATCACCCCGTTGCCGAAAACTTTTATCAAATAGAGGTATAAATAAGCATGAGTGTTTTGCGTATTTTCGCTATTAATCAACCGGAACAAGCTCGCTTTTCTTCAAGCAACGCGCATGAGATCAGTGCACAGTTACAACAACAAGGCGTGCAATTTACGCAGTGGCAAGCCAATGCTCCTATTGATGAAAACAGCAGCGCTGAGCAAGTAATGTTGGCTTATGCTTCAGATATTGCCAAACTACAACAACAGCAAGGTTACAGCACTGTCGATGTCATTTCTTTGCATCCAAGCCATCCTGACAAGGCGGTATTGCGACAAAAGTTTTTGGATGAGCACATCCACACGGAAGATGAAGTACGATTTTTTGTGCGAGGCCAAGGCTTATTTTGCTTACATTTAGGCGATGAAATCTATCAAGTGTTATGTCAGCAAAATGATTTAATTAGCGTGCCTGCCAACACACCGCACTGGTTTGATATGGGCAGTGCCCCAGATTTTACCGCTATCCGTTTTTTTAATAATACCGAAGGCTGGGTCGCCCATTTTACCGGCAGTGCAGTGTCTCGTCAGTTTCCGCTGTTAGACTAAATTTAGCGCAAAATGCACCAACTCCGTGCATCTTGTGCTTAAAGTCAGCTTATTGTTGCCAGTAAACCACTGAATGCGAAGATATTGCATTTAGTGGTTCAGCTCTTGCATTAATTTTGTCATACTTAACACCTAAACTAACCAATTTATCCCATGCTTTACTGCAGGTAAGTCTTTTATGTCTTTGCAAACACCGCTTCGCGGTCTACGTTGTTTTTGTGTTGCAGCTGAATGTTTAAGCTTCAAAGATACGGCTAAACAGCTGTACTTAACGCCTTCTGCTGTCAGCCATCAGATCAAACAACTTGAAGACAATTTAAATTTAAGCTTATTTGAACGGAAAACGCGGGCCATAGAATTAACCGAAACGGGCAAGCAATTTTATCTTGAAATAAAACCGTTACTGGAACAGTTAAGCCAAACCATTACCCAATTTAGCCAAGTTGAGCGCGTGCGTGAAGTTAGTATTTCCATGCCTGAATTCTTTGCCAGTGAACTGTTTGTGCCACGTTTGCGGGGATGGTCAGAGCAATTCCCCAATATCAACTTAAAGTTAGAAACCGTTAAATCACGACGCGAAAACACTAAGTATACCGATGTCTCTGTGGTTCTATCCGGTAAAAAACCTGAAGACGCTTCCGTTTACGATTTATTCCCAATCAGTTACTTACCCGCTTGTAACCCGGCGCTATTTCAAAAATTGCATAACAAAGGCTACCGGGTATTAGAAAAAACACCGCTTATTTTGCATCAAGCACGGCCAACTGCTTGGCATCAATGGGCCGAACGTGTCGGTTATCATCAATTTCAGCCGAAACAAATTATCCAACTCGATAGTATGTTTAGTGTAGCACGTGCTGCGCAACAGGGTTTGGGCGTTGCGTTAATTCCAATGCCCATCAGCCACGCATGGTTTACTGGCGGCTCTTTAGTTAAATTATTTGAACAAGAATTAGTCAGTCGCGATCGCTATTACCTCGTGCAACATAATGATGATACCGACCGTCCGGAAATTAAACTGCTGATTGATTGGATCTTAAAAAGCTTTCATACCGCCGACTTCTCTTTACCCGCCATGACTAAGTGATGATTTCTCTGCAATATGCGCTAAGACCATAACAGCCAATCGCTTTCTTCCTCGCTCAAGCTAATTTATTCATGATTGCCAAGTCGCGTAAATGACTATTTTTTCTTTATTTCGCAGCTGCGAATTTTCCAGCCTAATCGACTACTCTTTGCGCAAATACCCCGCATTTACTGCATTTTAGGCTATTATCGCCGCTTTATTAACCTTAAAAAGTTCCCATAATACAGTTGAATAAATTTAATCTATCAGGTTTTTTTTTATCGTTTGTACCGATCGCTACAAAATTCTATAGTTAACCCGTGTTCGAGATTCGAATGCAGCGGTTAAAGTTGTTGAAGGGTTTAACCTACCCTTACCTGTCTACCTTGTCTTAGCCCGGTTTTTATAAACCGGGCATTTTTTTGCCCAAAATTTCTTAGGCTACCTAGCCAAAAGCAACAGTCACTAGGGCTTGTTGCCGTTTGCTGATTAGATTTTGTTCGTTTGGCGATGTTTTGATCGCGAAATGAGAAGTGCAGTACGCGATACCCGGTTTGTCATTCTAAATAAACGACGAAAGACAAAGAGCAAAGCATCGCCAGACGAACCCTTCGGGCAGCGTGTGGCTGGCATTTCTACTGCGTTATACGAAATATATCCTATATTTCGCCTTCGGCCAGCAGAGCTGTTCCCGTTTGTTCCAGACAAACGGGTCGCTTGTTTATGTAGAATAACTACACGGCACAAGCTCTGCCTTGTATAAATACCAGCCACTCAGCTGCAAAAACAACCATCAAACGTCAAGAAGCCCTAATGCTTGGTGCAAATTTTTTATTTATTTTTTTATGGACTCAAAAATAAATTACCTAGCAATAAGCCCTTCATATTAAACAGTAAAAAATAGAATTCACCTGCAAAAACTTGACTAATGCGCCAGCATGCGCGCTTTTTTTTAATTTTTTTTACTGGTCGTTGGAATAAAACGAACAGCTGAGTCGTTATCGCAGTGTCACTGATGACATTACGAGGAAAACATCATGAAAACATTATTCAAGCCAACATTAATCGCCTTAGCCTGTTTCACTGTATTCTCAACTGCAGCGCAAGTTGCCGTAACTGCTGAAACCAATACCTCTAGCCAATTACAACTGCAACAACAGTTATCTGCAGCCGGTAACAACAGTGCCAGCTCAGCCAATGCCAATCAACAAACTAACGCAAATGTAGCTGCCAACTCTGCCGCAACGCCAGAAACTGAGACATCCGCTGAGATGGACAGCGAAACCAATGCCAACGCTGATATGCAAGTGACAACTGAACAACCACAAAGTGATGAAGCAGCCGGCGAACCTGAAGAAGCAACTGAAACAGCGCCAGCTGAAGAGCTAAGTGTCAATGAAGAAGCCCAAGCTACCACCTCGGCAGTCACTGAACTGGCAACACCATTGGCAGCAAATGCCGAAACCTTAGTGAGTTTAGGCGAGACCGCGCTGTTAGATACTGGCAGCAATGTTGCTACTTTAGCCGCATCAACCAGTAGCGCCGTTATGACCAGCTTTACTGCCAGTGCGACTTCTGCAAGTGACTTAACTAGCGCCGCTGCACAAACATTACAATCGGCAGTCAATACTGATCTGCTCAGCAGTGTCAGTGCATCAGCAACCGAACAAGTGACAGCAGCAATTACTAGCAATGCGGCTGGCACCATTCAACAACAAGTGATCAGCAATACCAACCAATTGGTGCAGCAAAATGCCAATGCCGAAGTGATGAACAGTGTAAGTCAAGCCGTCAGCGCTGAAGTATCTAACACCGTGCGCAACACGCTGAAGTTATCTACCGGTTTATAAGCCCCCCTGATGCGCCGACCACACCGTCGGCGCCTTTTTCTTGTAGGAGAATTACCATGTTATTCGTCACTCGTCTGGCTGTAACAACAGCTGCTGTAAGTTTGTTTTCGAGCGCACCCAGTTTTAGTGCCGACAACTGGGATATCTCAGGCAAGGCAAGCGCAGGGTTAGAGCAACAATCTAACGTTAATATTAGCCAACTGGAGCAAGCCTCTGGCCGTTCTGATGTGGCCACTTTACTTGCGGCAGATCTGAACGCGACTTGGCAAGTTAATCCAAAGTGGACACTGAGTAGTAGCTATTCTGTGCAAGATAAAAACTACCGCGAAGCGGACGATTTCAATACTAGGCTGCATTTAGCCAATATTGATGCCGGTTATCAACATGGCAACACCACCTACGGTACCAATTACTACTACGCCATGGCAGAGTTAGCTGGCGAACGTTTTTTAACGTTAAATCAAGGTAGTGTGTATGCCATGCATAGCGCATCTGACAGCTGGTTTGTGCGCCCTGCTATTACTGCGACCGAAAAAACCTTTGCTAACATTGGCGCTCGAGGTGCCAACAACCTTAGTATCAGTACCGATAGCTTCTGGTTTTTTGCCGAAGGGCAACACTTTGTCAGTTTAGGCTTGGTGTATGAAGATGAAGACACCCAAGATAACAGCTTTAGTTACCGTGCACCTGGGCTGCGCCTTAAAGTGTCCGGTCGTTTTGATTTATGGCATCTGACGCAACAACTGCAACTCGGTATGAAAATCTCCAAGCGTGATTACCAAAAGCTCGACACTGATACCGCGCCACGCCAAGATACGCACAGCCAACTAGAAGCCAAGTGGCAGCTGAATGTCACGCCAGTGTTTAGTGTGGTCACCGCTGTAGAGCACGGTGATTTTAGCTCAACGCTTGAAAGCGCAGATTATCGTGAAACCCGCAGCTCAGTGTCATTGCAAGTCAGCTTTTAATGGCGCGCTAATCACACCATAACCAAATTCCCTATCCTGTCCAGGCTCGCCTAAATCGCGGGCCTGTAGTCGTAAATGCTGCCGAATTTGTGTTGCAGACCAATGCGGATATTGCGCCCGCAAACAACCAACCGCCGCGCTAACCACCGGCGTTGCCATAGACGTGCCACTTTGCGGCGACACTTCGCCGCTAACCGCTAAGGTATTAACCTTCACGCCGTGCGCGGCAAATTCCACATAATCGCCTTGATTAGCCCAGCGATACAGCTGTAACTGCGCATCCACTGCGGTGACAGCTAACACCTCTTCATAAGCTGCAGGATACAAAGGCGCGGCAGCAGGCCCGCCATTGCCTGCTGCCGCAACTAAAATAATGTCTCGCTTGGCTAATTGCTGAATTGTCGCTGCTAACACCGGGTTGGCCGGACCGGTTAGACTCATATTAACCACCGTCACGTTTTGACTGACGAGCCAATTTAACGCACTTAAAATATGCGCTAAGGTAGCCGATTGTTGAAATTCATTGCTCGGATAAAAAGCACTGGCGCTATATAAATGTAAGTTGGCTAACAAAGGGGTGATTTGTGGATGTTTTGCCGCTAATACTCCCGCTACTGCAGTGCCGTGACCATAACTACGTGGAATGTCTTCCGGTAAAAAATGTTGCTGGCTAATGTGCAAACGCTCGGTTTCGGGAGTCAGCGCCGGAAGCGCCTCGGCAATGGCGGTGTCGATCATGCCAAGTGTGACCGGTAACTGGCACATATGAGTTTGCAGCGACGTAACAGTGGTGGTGGTCGTGGTGCTCGCTTGTTGCGGCTGATATAAATGGTTACGACCGGCCAGCTTAGTTAAAGTTTGCTGAAACTCACGGTCTAAAGCCGCAGCTGAATCCAGCTCCTCTGGCACTTTTAAGGTAATCATTAATAGCCCAATGGCGGCTAAGTCTTGTTGTTGCTGTGTGTACTCGCGCAACCTTGGCCAACGTTGCTGTAACTGTTGCCACTCAGTGTCCGAAACTAATAACAACCATTCCCGCTCTACAGCCCGAAAGCCTTGTTCAACCCTAACCTCTGTCCAGCGCACTTGGCCTTGTACATTAACGATTGGCAATACCTCAGGCAACACTGTTAACGGATCGGCTAAGTTAGCTTTTAATGCCAACGCCTCCGTTAACCGCTGTTGATCAAGCAACTGCTGTTGCTGCAATAACTTTTGCTGTGCCAGACTTTGCGTGGTACGTTCCAGCCGCTCGGTCACTTGCGGTAGTAATACCCCCGTCACTGGCTGCTCTGGTAGTAACTGACTGTGTGCGGCGCTGCTTAAACACAACAACACACTGCTATACAATATGGCTAATCGCATCTTTACCCCGATCATTAATACGTTTATTTACTTATAAAACGTCTGGTAGCAAAAAATATTCCCCGTATGCTGGAATAAAACGCTAGGCCCAACCGTTATCAAGGTAAATAGGAGATAAACCTTACCATGAAAGCCGAATTAACCTTACTTTTGCCGGCATTACGCCGCTTTGCCTACTCGCTAACCGGAAGTATGGCAGACGCCGATGACTTGGTACAAAACACCGTATTACGCTTGTTAAACGCGCCAGCACCAGAGGGTATCGTCTTAGCACAATGGACATTTAAAATTTGTCGCAATGTTTGGATAGACGAATATCGCGCGCAAAAAGTTCGGCAAAATGCCGTACATAATCCCGACTTGCAAGCTGAAAACAGCAGTGATGGCGAACAGGACCTGATCAATGACTTGCACTTAAAGGAAGTTGACCGCGCAATGAATACATTACCCGATGACCAACGCGAAGTGTTGTCATTAGTTGCCGTACAAGGCATGAGTTATGCCGAAGCCGCCGAAGTATTAGCGGTGCCCACCGGCACCATTATGAGCCGTTTGGCACGCGCACGCAGCGCCATGGTCGCCGCCTTTAAACCGCTAACTGGGAGCCCCGCATGAAGATTACTGATGAACAATTATCCGCATTTTTAGATGCGGCGCTGCCCGAGGCCGAGATGCAACAGGTGCGCGAACAATTAGCACTGAACGATGACCTGGTTGCCCGCTTGGCCGATTTAGCGATGGTTGACCCTATATTACAACAGCACTACAGCGAAATTGAACAGCGCCCTGTGCCAGCGGCCTTATTAGCGCTGTTAGCCGAAAACGACGCGCCAACCGCAGCCAATGATAGCAAGCCTAATAATGTTGTTAGCATGTCACGTTGGCGGCAAGTGGAACAGCACTGGCAGCGCTATGCCGCAGCCGTAGCTTGTGTGGCTTTATTTGGTGGCTATGGTATTTCACAACTTAATAACCCAGAGCCAGGCAGTATGCTGGCAATCCAACCGGCGGTGCAGCAGCACCTCAGCTGCTCGGCCAGCGGGCAAACATATCAGATCGCAGAACAACAACTGACGCCGCAATTGAGCTTTGTTAATCAACATGGCGAATTTTGCCGACAGTATAGTCTGCAAAGTGTCAGCGAGCGCAGCGAAAATATTGCCTGTCAGCAACAAGGTCAATGGCAATTAAAAGCCTCGATTGCCAGCCTGCCGGTGATGGTGCAAACCGGTTATCAAACAGCAAGCGGCGGCTCGGCCCTGGATGCCATGCTTGATCAATTTATGGTCGGCCCAGCATTAACCTTAGCCGAAGAGCAGCAACGGCTGCAGCCATAACAAAACTAGGAGAATATTATGAAAGCGTTTTTACCTTATATCGTCATTATCGCTACCCTTAGTATGGCCGCCTGTAGCAGTGCACCCAGTTATCGGGCCGCTAAAGGCAATGGCTTTGGTTATGCAGAACAACAAATTAGCGATAACTATTATCGCGTGACCTTTAAAGCGCGCGGCGATGATCAAGCCGCAACCAAAGCCTATGCCTTACGTCGTGCTGCCGAATTAACGGCACAACAAGGCTATGACTGGTTTGTGTTAGTCGACAAAGAAACGTTGAAAGAACGTGAAACTGCAGCGAACAGCCAACTTGGCGTAACCTACCAGCGCGATATCGAACAAAAGTGTACGTTATTAGGTTGCCGTACCCGCACGGTTAATCGACCCAGTTATGAAGCCGGTGTTGGCGTTGGCGTGAGCACCAGCCGCGAGCATGTTGAGGTGGCTTTAGAAGTTCGCATGGGTAAAGGTGTTTCACCAGAAAACCAGCAAGTTTACCCCGCGAAAACGCTTTAACTACTAGGCTCAATCGCAAGCGGCTTAAACAAAACAGCGCGGCAAGCAAGCCGCAATTACTGCCCACGTAAGGTTAGCGCAACGTGGGCAGTTAAATAGGCGGTTTTATTTTTTTGGTAACGCCGCCAACACTTTAGCAATTAACTGGTTCAACTCATCGCCATTTCCAATCCAGCGTGCAACCAGCAGTACATCATGCTCTTGATCGAGGTAAATAACGTTACGCCCTGCGCCCTGAAAGGTTACTGCACTTTCTGGTGCAGCCGGTAACGCTTGCCGGCCGGGGTTGAGAAACCAATTAGCATAACCATAATCGGCTTTGGCACTGCCGCCCGTTCTGGCAGCACGAATGAAGTCTTGGCTAATTAATTGTTGGCCTTGCCAATTGCCGTCACGTAAAAATAAATAACCAAAACGCGCTAAATCCCAAGCATTGATAAACATACCGCCGCCCCAGTGCCCCCCACCAGAAACACTTTGAATTTTCTGGCCATCCAGTTCTATCCAGCTGTTGTCATAGCCATGCCAACGCCAGGTACTGCTGGCGCCAATCGGTTTCATAATTTGCTCATGTAACACGACGGGTAATGGCTTGCGCCAGACATAGGTGGTGGCCAGCGCCAGCACATTAATGCGCACATCATTGTATTTGTAACGGCTACCCGGCGTATAAAGTGGCCGATTGGGCCAGTCTTTTGCTTCGCCCTCAGGGCGATCAGCCCAATCGGGTTTACCCCATAAGGTGCCTTGCCAATCACTGGTTTGCCGCAGCAAATGATCCCAGCGAATTTGCTGATTGTGCTCACTGGCAAAGAGATCACTCGCTGAAGGTAAATAAGGGCCAACTAAATCCTGCACATTGTGGATCAAGCCCTGCTGCAAAGCCAAACCGGTTACCGTGGTTAAAAAGGTTTTACTAATACTGTGTGTCATATCGACACTTTGCGTATCACCCCAAGTCGCAATCACTTTACCTTGATAAATCACCATGCCATTGGCCGCGGCTCTTACCGACATTGGGCCAATAATCTGATCATAGGGTTCGCGTGCGCCAAAGGTGGTGGCTTGCACTAGGGCTTGATCTTTGGAGGCGGGATTTTCGCTGGCAATCGCATAATCCACCGCTTGTTGCAGTTTACTGGCGTTAACGCCCAAGCTTTGTGGGCTAACCTGCTGCCAAGTACCGGCTGGGGGGTAGTAAGTTTCAGCGCTAATCGCAACGCTGCTAAATAACATTAAGGCACTGATCAACGTTAACTTCATAGCGGGCTCATTTAAAATTGGTTTTAAAGCCCATGCTAACAGTAATGGCGCTACTGTCACAACTTGGTCATGTAAACAACACCCCGCTGTCATCTTTACTGCTTAAAGTGCTTTCATTTGCAAAAACCCTGGAGATGATAATGCGCTTTAACAAAACTCGACTGGCTCGGTTAATCTGTTTTTCTAGCATGGCGCTAATAATGGCCGGCTGTTCTGGTGACGATGGTGAAAATGGCAGCGATGGTGCTGCAGGTTCAGAGGGTGCAGCTGGCTTAAACACTGTTATTCGCACAACTCAAATTGGCTTAGATCGTGAATGTGACGTCGGTGAAGTAAAACTGGAAACAGGCTTAGACACCAATCGCAATAATCAACTCGACGATAATGAAGTCTCGCAAACGTCTTTATTGTGTAATGCCGCGGCGGCAGAAATTACACCAAATAGCATCAAGCTGGCATTTACTGGCCGATATGAAAGCGGTGTTTTTGGGCAAAGCGCAGCTGAAATTATAACATTTGACCCCGCAACACAACGCAGCTTTGTCGTTAACGCACAACTGGGTGAGCTGGATGTGTTAGCCGTAGACAATCCAATCGCTCCAATGAAAATAGGCAGCATTTCCGTGGCAGATATCGCTGCGGGTGCAAAAGTTAATAGCGTAGCAATATACAAAGGACTAATTGCAGTAGCCATTGAAGCTGCAAATAAAACAGATAACGGCTTTGTCGCCTTTTATCGCGCTGAAGATTTGAGCAAACTGGCTCAGGTACAAGTAGGTGCGCTACCTGATATGCTCACCTTTACCCCAAATGGTCAGTTTTTATTAGTTGCTAATGAAGGTGAGCCCAGTGACGATTATCAAGTTGATCCTGAAGGTTCAATCAGCATAATTAGTGTCAGTGATCTGAATAATATCACTCAAGCACAAGTACGCACGGCCGGATTTAACGCCTTCAACACAGCAAAAGCCGAACTCTTAACAACCGGTGTTCGGGTGTATGGCCCGAATGCTAGCGTGGCTCAAGATCTGGAACCTGAATATCTTGCCGTTGCGCCAGACAGTAAAACCGCATGGGCGATCTTACAAGAAAATAACGCCATCGCCGTTATCAATATCGACGACGCCACTGTTACCAATATATTACCACTAGGCTTTAAAGATCATGGTGCCAGTGGCCATGGCCTTGACCTGAGTGATACTGAAGACAGTATTAATATTGCGCAATGGCCCGGTATCACCGGTATGTACCAACCTGATGCGATGGCCGCTTATCAAGTGGGCAATACCACTTATCTCATCACGGCCAACGAGGGGGATGCCCGAGCTTGGGGCGAAAACAACGCCGCTTATTTTGGTACCGCCGGCAACACTCCTTGTAATGGCGATACCAACAAGGGGTTTATCGAAGAGTTCCGCGTTAAACATTTAGTGCATCGTAATGGTTTTGATCGACGCTGTGGCGATGACTTACCCGCCCATTTAGGTGAGTTAGCAGCCGGCGCCCTACTTAACCCCAGCGTTTTCGCTTACTGTGGCGCAGCGCTGGGCGAACCCGGCAACTGTCGCGAAGATGATCTGTTAGGCCGCGTAAACATGAGCTGGACCATGGGTTACCAAACTCATGCTGATGGCTCACCATTGCTTTACAAAGCCGATGGCACTTTACCTGCGTTGGGTGAAACAGGCGACAGATTGATGTATGACAAACTCTATACCTACGGGGCGCGCTCCTTTGCCATCTGGGATACCACAGATATGTCATTAAAATATGATTCTGGCGACTTTTTAGAACAGCTGCTAGCCAGTGACGATTGTAGGCTGGGTAGTAACCGCGACATACCTTGCAAAGACTGGTTTAACAGCAACCATGAAGAAGGTGATGCCTTTGACAATCGCAGCGATAATAAAGGACCCGAGCCAGAAGGCTTAGCTGTCGGCAAAATTGGTAATAAGCATTATGCTTTTATAGGCTTAGAGCGGATGGGCGGTATAGTGGTATTTGATATCAGTAATCCTGCAGCGCCGATTTTTCAAGATTACTTCAATAGCCGTGATTTTTGGGATGAAGCTGATCCGTCACTCAATTTAAGCAACAGCGGCGACTTGGGTCCTGAAGGTTTATTTTTTGTACCCGCAAAACATTCACCTAGCGGCCAACCCATGCTGCTTGTTGGCAATGAAGTCAGTGGCACCACTAGCGTATATCATATCCAGTTACAGTAAACATTGCGCTTGACGTTATCGCCTAACACCTGCTGCGAAACCACGCAGGTGTTAGGCCTTAGCACAACGCCTAAACTACCATTTGCCAATAACGTAACTGAGCAGTAACAGGTTTGCCGCTACGGACAGCCAAAACCAGGCCAGAAAAGAGAGTAACCGTCCTTATTTAGGTTTATTCAGCAGCGCTTTTAAATCAGCAAAAGGATTATGCGTTGCCGCTGCGACCTTTTGCTCGGTGGTACCGCCATACAACACATATTCGTGGAATTTATTGTGCTCGTTATCGTGGCAATAAATACACAACAGCTCCCAATTGCTGCCATCTGCAGGGTTATTGCTGTGATTATGATCAATATGATGCACCGTTAATTCTCTCAAGTTTGAGTGCACAAATTCACGGGCACAACGGCCACAAACCCAGGGATACATTTTTAACGCTTTATCGCGATAACCTTGCTCTTGTTGCTGATAGGCACTTTTGCTCATGACTGTCCTAGTATTTTTGGGTTGGCATGGCAGATAACCGCCACTGCGAGGCAAACCATTTCGATGAAGGGTTATCTTACCAGCCTGTTTGATTGATGCAATTCATCAGCGCTGCGTCACCGCAAAAAATGCAGCTTATTGCAACGGCTCTCTCTATTGCAGCAACACCATTGAGTGGGCGTAACCGCAGGGGTTAATACCTGAGCTTAAATGACTTAGCGGCTGCCACCCATTTTTAAACCATTGTGGTCCTTACCGCGTCTTTTAGACTAAACATTCTCAACACCTAGACCAAAGTCGACAGCCCTGTCGCTTGCAAAATGGCAGCAGTTGGCCTAAATTAGACCAAACAGTCTAATTAATTAAAGTGAGCTATGGATAACCAAAAGCGCCAACGCGGCCGACCGAAGAAAAACCAAGATGCCGATCCGAATACCAAGGCCGTGCTGCTGCGCGCAGGCTTAGTATGGTTGACCTCGTCAGGATTTAACCAAAGCAGTTTGGATACTATATTAAGCTCGGTGCAGGTCCCCAAAGGTTCGTTTTATCATTACTTCGAAAACAAAGAAGCTTATGGGTTAGAAGTATTAGCTCACTATCGCCAGTACTTTGAAGCGAAATTAAGCAAACATCTTAACGACACCCGTTATCCCCCTTTGCAACGGCTTAGCCATTTTATGAGCGATGCCAGTAACGGTATGGCCAAGTATCAATTTAGTCGGGGCTGCCTGATCGGTAATTTAGAACTGGAACTACCGCAATTACCCAACACCTTTCGCCACGCTATTGTGGCGACCTATAGCAGCTGGCAAGCATTGGTCGCGAATTGCTTAAAACAAGCACAAGCCCAAGCTGAGATCACGGCAGATAAAGACCCAGCAGCTTTAGCAGAAGTATTTTGGATCGGTTGGGAAGGTGCGGTCGCGCGAGCGCGCTTGTTGCAATCCGCACAACCGTTACAACAATTTGGTCAGTTCTTTTTGAAACAACTTACCCATTAATTTTAATTACACCCCACTGTAAAACGGAGAATCGTATGTTTAAGGCCATTTTAATTAATAAAGATGAGCAAGGTTATCGCGCTGAGTTAACAACCGTAGACGAGCAACAACTGCCTGCCGGTGATGTCACCGTAAAAGTGTTAACCAGTACCCTCAATTATAAAGACGGCTTGGCCATTACCGGCAAAGCGCCGGTTGTGCGCGCATTCCCCATGGTGCCCGGCATCGATTTGGTTGGCGAAGTCTTGCAATCTGATTCTAGCCGTTTTCAAGTCGGTGATAAGGTGCTGCTCAACGGCTTTGGGGTGGGCGAAGGTCATTGGGGTGGCTTAGCTGAAAAAGCCCGTTTAAAAAGTGATTGGCTGATCCCGCTTCCTAAAGGCATCAGCCCAGCGCAAGCGATGGGTGTAGGTACGGCAGGCTATACCGCGATACTTTGTGTGCTCGCGCTGCAAAAACATGGCGTTACCCCTGAGCAAGGTGAAATTTTAGTGACGGGTGCCAATGGCGGTGTCGGTAGTTATGCCGTGCGCTTACTCAGCAAGCTGGGTTTTAACGTGGTGGCGGCCACCGGGCGGCCTGAAGAAAGTGACTATCTGAAAAAACTCGGTGCAACCGACATTTTAGCCCGTGAACAATTAAGTGCGCCGGGCAAACCGCTGCAAAAAGAACGTTGGGCAGGAGTTGTCGATTGCGTCGGTAGCCATACCCTCGCCAACGCCTGTGCTAGCACCCGTTATGGTGGTGCCGTTGCTGCTTGCGGCTTGGCACAAGGCATGGATTTCCCCTCTTCCGTGGCGCCCTTTATCCTGCGCGGTGTCGTGTTATACGGCATTGATAGCGTAATGCGCCCATTAGCAGATCGAATTGAAGCCTGGCAACGGTTAAGTGAATTGTTAACCGCTGAAGATTTTGACACGATAAGCCATGTCATTTCGCTAGAGCAAGTGGTCAGCACCGCTAACGACTTGCTACAAGGTAAGGTACGCGGCCGAGTTATTGTGAAAGTCGCTGAGTAATGCTTTGAGTTAGGTTGATAAACTGCCCGCTTTAGCGGGCATTTTTATTTAGCAGTGGCAAAATAAACGGCCTTTATTACTTAATTGAAACGATAAAAATTAACACCTTACTCACTTTCGCTATAAATAATAAAAAATGACTTCCCCCCCGAAAATAATGCTAAAAAGTAAACACAATGAAAATTCATAGTATCTCCAAGAGATAATAAAAGGATGTAAAGATACAAAAACTACACTATTATCGACATTGGTAACATGAATTTAATTGTTATGTGTATCTTGCAAGAGCGAGATCCCGCTATGCCAAAAGCATCGATGCTTAACAAATTCAAACCGCAAAGGACGCTTTCTAAGTTCAATGTTATTGACACCAAGAACCTATGCCACTGCGAATTTTAAAATAACTAGACTGCTTTTTTCATGATTTAGCTATTAAGGATAATCAACAACATGAAAACCTTGCCCATAACACTCTTCGGTATTTATTGCAGTTTGCTGAGTAACGTTAGTCTGGCAACTGATGCCTGGAGAGAGGCAATACCCGCCGACTTTCCTACTGTTGAGCGCTTATTTAGTAACGGTAAATGTGAATTTACCTTTCCTGCAGTCTACCTTTTTGACACCCGCACAGCACATTGGCTCAGTGCTGAAGAAGCTAAAACGGCATTTCCTCATCTTAAAACGCTGTTTGAGTCACAGCAGTGTGAAATGCCCTATTCGGCACAGCAATTAGCAGAATTACTCAACCTTAATTGGCCAGCAGAGCCCGGCTTAACCGTGCTGTTTTTTGAGCCGCCTACCGGCATGTTAGAGGTGCTTTTCCAACCGGGTTCAAGCAGCAGAAAACACTATGACGAAAAACAGGCCTTAGTTGCACAGTTAAACACATTACCGCGCTATCGGATCTTAACACCCATGACCGGCTTTAAAAGCTCGTTTTAACCAACCAAAGGAGCAGCAGAGTGTCTTTACAGATCCCGCAAAAACACGCTCTTTGGCATCAACTCAGAATGGTTACGCTGTGGTTAGTATTAGCCATTTTTTTATGCTGGCTGATGTTTTATTCGTGGCAAAAGCTGGTGCAAAACCAGCAACCCGCTCTTAATCTTGCGGTAGTGGATATCGGCCCCGTACTGGAGTTTGTTGCAGGTCAGGGTCGATTACTCCCTCGATATAATCATAGTGTTATGGCTGAAGTTGACGGCGTGATTCAAACACTGCACCTTTACCCAGGTTCAGCAGTCAAGCAAGGTGATCTGTTAATCAGTATGCGCAACCCGTTATTGGATCGGGAAAAAGAACGAGCCGAATTAGCGGTATTAGAAGCTCAAGCCGCAATGGAAGCGGCCACCGCGCGGTTAGAACGAGAAAAAATCACTTTAGAAAATGAAGTGGCGATGCTTGAAGCCGAAATACGCTTTGCCGAACAAGAAATGCACACCTTACAAACCCTACTTCAACAACAAATTATTGCTCGATTGGACTATCTGCGCGTTCAAACCAAACTTGAACAATCTAAATTAAAGCATACATTAAGTCAGCGAAATCTCAGCGCCTTTCAACAAGCACGGCAAGCAGACGAAAATGCACACCATTACCGTTTGTTAGAAGCCCAGAAGCAACTCGCTATGACTGAATATGATATACAACAGTTACAAATTCGAGCCGATAGCACTGGCCTACTAAACGAGTTAAGTGAGCAAATCGAAGTAGGCAAACCGATAAGGCGCGCAGATATTGTGGCGCAAATTACTGATCCGTCAACGCTTTATGCTGATATTCTCATCGCTGCCAGCGAGGTCAATAAGGTGCACCCAGGGCAACAAGTACAGGTACAAATTCGGCAGCAGCAAATGCAAGGCCAGATTATTCGGGTACATCCCAGCGTGCAACATAATCAAGTTAGGGTTGAAGTTCAGTTACCAGAAATGCTGCCTGACAATGCCCGAACAAATTTAGACATCAGCGCCAGAATTATTATTGCAGAGTCCCATCAAGCACTGCGAGTCACACCGGTGTTAGGTATCCGCCAAGGGCAAACAGCTTTAAACGTCTTTGTTAAACACGGCGAGTATTTCCAGCAACGGCAAATCACCATTGGCTCTAGAAGCCAAGATTACATGGAAATTCTTGATGGCTTAAAGGTAGGTGAGCAACTTCTCCTTGACCCGCCAAGCCACCTGCAAAGCCAAGAGCAAATTAGTCTGAAGGAGCTAACGCGTGGCTGAGTTAATTCGCTTAGAGCAGTTAAGCCACAGCTTTTGGCAAGCCAAACAAGAGCATCCTATTTTAAAAGGCATTTCAATGTCGATTAATGATGGTGAAACCGTGGCGATAACAGGCCCATCTGGCAGCGGTAAATCTACATTACTTTCTATTCTTGGTTTACTCGATACGGCTAGCTCGGGCCAGTACTATTTACGCCAGCAATCTGTGAACACGCTTAATCGTCAACAAAAAGCCCAGATCCGTAATCAACACCTTGGCTGGATATTTCAAAACTTTAGCCTGATTGGTGACATGACGGCACTTGAGAATGTTGCACTGCCACTGCGTTTTAATACTACCGTACCGAGTAGTCATTACCGCGCAACTGCCGAAGCGGCTTTAATCAAAGTCGGCTTAGCCGATAAACTTAATGCATTACCCGCCGAACTGTCTGGAGGACAACAGCAACGTGTGGCAATTGCCCGTGCGCTCGTTAGCCAACCCAGTTTAATTTTAGCCGATGAACCTACCGGTAATTTAGACACCACAACCGGACAAAGCATCGTAAACTTGCTATTGCAACTGGCTGCAGAAGGCACAACAGTGGTGCTCGTTACCCATGATTTGGCAATCGCTAAACAATGCCAGCGAGCGATCCATCTGGTGGATGGTTGTCTGACTGATGCACAATAATCCTTTACGCTTTCAATTATCGATAGAATGGCGCTATTGGCAGGGTCAACGCTTTAAATTACTGTTTTTACTTTGCAGTTTTAGTATTGCGACAGCCGTTCTGACCTTACTATTACAATTAGGTAGCGCGCTATTTAGTGCACCGCCAGCTTGGTCGAACCCAGTAGGGAATATCTACACCCTTGCTCAGCAACATCATGATAAAAGGCTAGCGCCAGTTCATCTGCAAGCTATTGATATCGCCTCTCAAACACCCGGCATAATTGACTATACGTGGTTTTCACTAGAACAAAACCGTTTCGCTATCGCATCACTGCCTGAGCAAGAGTTGCAAGTATTGTTTTATGCTAACAACTTTGCAGCCACGCTTGGCATTGCCATGCTGAACCACTCTGAAACGGAGGCAGGAGTATGGCTCAGTGAACGCTTCTGGCGAGAACAAACTAATCGTTCAACGACCATCGTTGACTCAACACTTTTCCATCCTCGTTTTAACGGCCCTGTGCCTATTCTTGGCGTACTACCCGCCGCACTAAACCGGATTGGACCACACCAACCAGATATTTGGTTACCAGATAACTTTAAACGTTTTTTAACGCCGTTTGCTGCAGACTCTGGCGTTATGCTCGATCGCTTTTTAAAAGCAGCACCGTTTTACTATGGGTTACTGTTTACTAAACAATCATTAGCCGCAACGGAATTAACTCAACACTTGCGCCAACAAGACCTGACTGTGCCTGGCATGAACATGGCCAGAGACGGTTCAAAACTGATGGTGTTAGAGGGTTTAACGCTGGATCCACCCGCACAGAAAAAGCTGCAGCAACAATGGCAACTGGCCTTGGTGTTGTTGGTCGGTTTTATGCTGGTGTTAAGTTTTAATACATTAGCGATTTTTACTAACCGCTTAATTCAACAACAAGAAAACTATCGCATTCAACTGACGCTAGGGGCCAATCTATATCATTTATTACAAGGTCCATTACTGCTGTTCTCTGTCATGCTTATAAGTGTCGCGCTGTGTTCTTGGCTGATATTAATTCTGTTACATGACGTTTTAATGCAGCAAAACAGTTACCTCGTCATCGTGGGTGAGCAAGGCCTACCGCTAGATAGTTTACGCTGGTTAGCTGCACTGACCTTAATTGCTTTATTGCTGCTGTGCTGTACGTGTTTTCCTTTGCTACGTCTTAACAGGCAAGCGCTGTTTAGTCGCAAGGTAGGTCAATCGCGAAGTTTCAGCCAAAAATTACTGGCGCAAATTAATTTAAGCAGCCAATTACTGAGCGCTGCAGTAGCACTAGGTTTTTTACTTAACCTCGGTTGGCAGCAATGGCAACAATTTTACGATAATGCGCTAGACGATAACGTTGTGGTATTACAGGTGAAACAACGTGGCCAGGGGGTGGATGTATCAGCATTAGTGCAAAACACTTTGCCACAACTTAAAGCAGAAGATATTGCTTTTGCATTAACCCCCTTTAGTGGCCAGAACATGATAGAAATCCAAGATGGCCGCTTAGACAATCCCATCGCGGTGCAATTGCAAATTGTCAGTGGTAATTACTTTTCTCGACTGGGGCTAAGCTTAGTACAAGGTGAAATAGATTGGTCGCAAGGCGTGATCATCAACCACAGCTTAGCGCAATTTTTAGGCAAACAACCTGGAATACCTCTTCAAGGCAGCCAGCTTGATCTCGGTGGTCTACTTGGGCGCCATGTTGTTCAAGCAACTGTTGACAACTTACCGCACCAAGGGCGCAGCCAAAGCCCAATACCGACAATTTATCTGCATATCAATTCCGCTGCTTTGTGGGCAGCATCCAGCCGTACCATAGAGTTTTATTACCCTAAACAGTTGCAAGCTACTATTAGCCTAGGTTTAACCGATTGGTTATCGCAACAGATGTCGCAACCTGAGTTTGCCGCGCAACGTAAAGTATCTGATTTAGTCGCTCAACAAGATCGAGCCAATCGATATATCCTAGGGTTCAGTGCAGTGATCATCATCACTGTACTTTTTACGATTTTTTTTAGTTTATATTTTCAAATCCGCAGCCGCATTACCTTAGAACAGCAAGAATATGCTGTACTACTGGCTCTGGG
This sequence comes from Alishewanella maricola, assembly GCF_016343785.1. NCBI lineage: Bacteria > Pseudomonadati > Pseudomonadota > Gammaproteobacteria > Alteromonadales > Alteromonadaceae > Alishewanella > Alishewanella maricola. The sequence continues at coordinate 109,308 of NZ_JAEINI020000006.1, forward strand.
TGCTGAAGATTGGCGCTTGATATTTCGTGCTGCCAGTCAAGCTTTGACCGCAGCCATTATCAGCCTGCCTTTTGCGTTTGCATTACTTGTTTGGTTGCTCAGCCCAGCTGGCTGGCTAAATAGTTTCTCGATTGCGTTATTACCCGCTCTATTAATATTGGCAAGCTGTCTTATGCTGGTCTTAGTGTTAATAGCAGCAACGCTACCTATCATCAGGTTATTGCGCGCCCCCATTTTTTTATTATTGCGTTCGCTGTAGTTTAAAAAGCGCTAAGCAGACCAAGCGCATTTATAAAAACAGATTATTAAGCGGCAAGCTGATTTTTTGCTTTTTTACGCGGCAAAACCAAGCTTATCGCTATAGTGCTTGGCAACGCCTAAGTGAATTGTTAACGGCAGAAGATTTTGACACCATCAGCCACGATATTACCTTAGAGCAAGTGGTCACGACCGCGAACGACCTGCTGCAAGGTAAAGTACGCGGCCGAGTTATTGTGAAAGTTGCTGAGTAATGCTTAGCGTTACATTGATAACCTGCCCGCTTTTGCGGGCAGTTTTGATTTAACAGCAGCGAAATAATTCGCCTGCATCACTGAGTTTAATTAATAAAAAATTAAACCCCTACTCTCTTGCCTAAAAGTATTAAATAGCTGCATTGAGCGAACAACAGAAATTTCTGCCGCATCAAAATGTCTATGCGCATGTCCGCAATTACTCATTAAATGAACCACTTTTTCGCCGTTGGCGAGTAACTTTCTTTTGTCTCGCCAAAAGAAAGTCACCAAAGAAAATTCGACCCACGTTGCAGCGAAAACGTAATGGGGTTTAAAAGGACTTCAGCCTTTGGAGTATTTCGATTTAAGATTATTACTGATTTGAGCGATTATTGGACGTTCAATGGAATTTTGTCCCACCCTAATAATCCCGATTGAGGATGCACTTCATAACACCTGAGTACTTTTTTAGTTTTAACACTAGCTAGCATTAATATGGATCATAAGTTAATTGTTGACAGATCTTATTAGTTTTGTGAATGTGCATGCGTATTTAGGGATATTAACTTTGAAAATTCTACATCGCCAATGGATATCTAAAATGAAAGATTCATTTTTTTATACTCTGATTTTGGTACTAGTTTTTTTTGCAGGGGCTGTAACAGCTTTCTCATGGGATATATCTCTTAGTAATTTAGCAAACTACGCGTCAATTTTGTCTGCCTTAATATCTCTCGGAGCTGTCATATTTGCAGTTCATACAGTCAGTGTGTGGAAGAAGCCTCTTAAACTAGAAATTATACTGGAAAATACTTTGATCGGCAGAAAGTTGTATAGCCACCTGACTTCGCTGTCTGTCCAGATTTTTGAGTCACTTGATGAAAATATAGACGTTCAAGAAAAGGTTTTTTCAAGCATTACCAAAGAAATCGATGCCAACTCAGGTTTACTCGATCAGGTATTATTCAACAGATACACCCTGACACATCAAAAAACCGCAAGTTTTCTCCGTATGGAACGAGCTGCCATGTCTTTAAGTTTCGCTATGTACGACCTTGGAATAATAACCAAAAGACATTATCCAGCTACTGATGAAGTCTTAAATAATCGATTAAATCAAATTCGAGACTCAATCGACTCTTTCATAATTTTGCTTAACGACCATCGAAAAGACTTACAAGCTCAAGTTGAGAGTTTAAGCGTACAATAACCGTACTACCTGCACTGTTTCATATAGAACGATAAATTGCCAAGTCCGCTATTGTCACAAACAAGCTATTCAGCTAAGCGAATACCGCTCTGGCTTTAATTCCCCTTAGAGCGAGCCGACTGATCATCGTTGGCCAAGGTTTTAAGAAAACGGGTGTTTGAGTGCGGCGACGGTAGCGCCGCGCGAGTTACGTTTTCGCCTTGGAAAGCGCATGAGCAGTAGGGCTTTCGAGCGGAAGTGGGGTCGCATTTTCTTTGGATACTTTCTTTTGGCGACGCAAAAGAAAGTGTCTCGCCAACGGTGAAAACGTTAAGCTCTGAAAGCTCGGCATCTGATAGCATTCAGCAAAAAAATGCTTCAATTTGATAAAAATGATTTAGCTGACTTAAAAAAGATTCGAGTAAGTAAAGCTCTTCACTCTAAAAAAAGCTAATAAATACCTTATAGATCTTGCTTACTTTGTTGATTCAGTATTTAGTTATTGCTCTCATCCTGGTAACAGTTTACCTGATATTGAACACTCTAAATTTCTTTGCCCAGTGTTATTCAAACGGTATTTTAGCTAGGTGCGTTTAATACATAACAAACGCATTAAAATGGACGCCTAACAGTTGGCTGGCGCTCATTCTTCGCTAAGTTTAGCCAACTGTTAGCCGCCATTTATGCGGAGCGTTAGGCAATTAATCCCATGCACTTTATTAAATGCTCAACCTTTTTTGCTTTGATTTTTGTCGTGGTAGCGATTCCATTTCCGATAGATTTGTTAACTGAGAAAACCGGGGGCAGATGAAGGTTTCTTGATTAATCTTCATCCGACCCTAATATCTCTTATACATTTTCGCAACTCATTGAAGATCTTGGGGAAACCGACGAGGTAAATTGCGAATAAGTTCCTAGACCTGAGACAATCGAAAAAAGCGGGAAGAAGCGGACTTGATCGTACTTTCCTTACCATGTTGATAAACTCATCAACTTGATGATGAAGACGGTGATGAAGAATATGGCAGCACAACATCGCGTTGCTCGGCGGTCCCTCCCGACAGGCCCCGTGACAGCGGCGTATGAACGCAAGGTGGATGCGGAGGAGGTGCGACGAGATGACGCGCAAGTCGCTCTGGCGGCAAAACTCGATGCCCTGCACGAGTCTCTTACCTCGCTCCCACCAGTACCCGTGCGCACCGACAGACCGACAGAGAGCAGCTCTACAAGCAGCAGTCCGCTGTTACTGTTACTGACGCGATCCTTGGCATCCGCTCAGTCCTTTCTTCGAAAGAAATTCCATTTGTGGTCTTTTGGTCCACCACCGCGAGGCATGTACATTCATGGACCGGTCGGGGTCGGCAAGAGCTTTCTAATGGATCTCTTTTACGCGTCGGTTAATGTTCCTGATGATTCTTGCTGTAATAATGACAGCCACAGCTTCAAACACGTAAAAATTACCAAACGCCGCGTCCACTTTCATGAATTCATGCTAGACGTCCATCATCGAATCTTTGTCTACAAACAGAAGCACCCACGAGATGATGCGATACCCATCATTGCGCAGCAATTGGCACAGGAAGCCCAACTCCTCTGTTTCGATGAATTTCAAGTAACTGACGTTGCCGATGCCATGATTTTAAAACGACTTTTTTTATTATTATTGGATTGGAATGTCGTGGTGGTGGCCACCTCGAATCGCTCCCCCGATGCCTTGTATAAGGGAGGCATTAACCGATCCCTCTTTTTGCCATTCATAGACATGTTAAAACACACGTTCGACATTATCTCCATGGAGGATTCCGCCAAGGATTATCGACTCGAAACTCGAGCTGATGGTCAATCCTATTTTTGGTCAAACAAGGATGTTCACGGCGATAATAATAGTGATAACAACATGCAGGCGCAGTTGAAAGAAATATTTGGTAGCACTGCATCCGGAACTGAGGCCGAGGCCATTCACGTTCCCTTCGGTCGCACCGTCCAGGTCGCCCGATTGAATGACCGGTGCGCCTGGTTTGACTTTTCCGAGTTATGCTACCAACCACTCGGCGCGGCTGATTATATTTCCCTCTGCGACCGATTTCAGGTCCTCATCATGGACCAGGTACCGCAATTAGACGTCAATCACCTCGACGAAGCGCGACGATTCGTGACCCTCATTGACGTGTGTTATGAATCTCGCACCCGCTTGGTGCTAGCGGCAAAAGTCCCACTCGATGAATTATTTGTCGAGTTTGACGCGCAAGTTGAAAGCAGTGATGGAAATGAAGAGTTGTTTGTCAGTGAAAAGGGGGGAAACTCGAGTTCCTTTGCGACGACCATGATTCGCACCAAAGAGGGTGAACAATTTGAATGGTCGGCGACGGGTCGAAGTGGCGTGTCACTGGCACAATTATCAGCCGCCAATGATCTCGCCTTTTCCTTTCGACGAGCCGCGTCTCGGTTGGTAGAAATGGGTGGAAAGGAATGGGGACGGCAATGACGAAAGCGCTTTACCTTGCAAACCATTGAAACTATGGCAGATTTTTACCTAGGGAACATGCGTATAAGTCCCTAATATGAAATAATCTGCCACAAATGATAACTCATAAAGAACGCATCATGAGCCATCAACTTACTTTTGCAGATAGTGAGTTTTCCAACAAGCGTCGTACAACGCGTAAAGAGATCTTTTTATCACGGATGGACGCTCTGTTGCCTTGGCCTCAACTCCTTGCGGGAAAACCGGGGTCAGATGAAGGTTTCTAGATTAATGTTCATCTGACCCTAATATCTTTTACGTTAGCCACGAGTAGGATATTCCAAGTGTGGGAACAAGCTTTAATCGCAGCCATCATCAGCCAGCCCTTAGCCTTTGCATTACTCGTTTGGCTGCTCAGCCCAGCTGGCTGGCTGGCTAAATAGTTTCTCGATTGCATTAATACCTGCTCTATTAATTTTGGTAAGCTGTCTTATGCTGATCTTAGTGTTAATTGCCGCAACGCTACCTATCATCAGGTTATTACGCGCCCCCATTTTTTCGTTATTACGTTCGCTGTAGTTTAAAAAGCGCTAAGCAGACCAAGCGCATTTATAAAGACAGACCATTAAGCGGCAAGCTGATTTTTTGCTTTTTTACGCGGCAAAACCAAGCTTATCGCTACAATATAGGTGATGCGGCTGGAGCCACTTCCCAAATAAGAGATATTGCTAAGATGGCTGGTGGAGTGCCAGTGGTATAGGTCGAGTCAATAAGACTGAACGAGACTGAGAAAAAAAGGGAGTAAATCGTGCAAAAAATCCCAGCGATGCCTAAACGCTCTAAAACTATGGCTTGGTTAAAACGCTTGCCTGTGCCATTTCAAATTATACTAATCGCTGTGTTGTTGTATTTAACGTGGCATTTCAGGTACTACACTGATGGCGTCGATAAGGCTGAATTAACAAAGGTAGAGGGGACTCTATACTCGTTTAGGTGTAATTCTAGAATATCTGGCCCAGACGATATTATTTTGTTTACGTCTTTTAAGGAAAAGGAGATTTGGTTCCGAGGTTGGCAAAAGTGCAAGAACTTATCAGAAGCCATTAAGTACTCTGATTCTCCACAACAAGTCGTTTTTTATACGAAAATTACAAAAGGCAGTTTCAGCACTAACACTGATGGTGTTTTAAGGATTTATGCAGTTGATTTGGCAAATCCAAATAAACCGTTAATTCATCCGGTTAGAGGCTTAGGCATTCATTACAATCCTAATCCTTTTAGTCTAGCTTTTTTCTTTATTGCTCTGGCATTAATAGAGTCATTAAGAGAACGTTGGATTGACTACAGAGCTAGTGTATCGACTGAGTCGCGGAAAAAATAACCGCACTGGATTTTTCCATTCACAACTCATTGCAAACCATTAAAAGCCTAACATTGAAGATGATTCAGATAGGGCTTTAATTAAGATAGTTTTTCAGATATACGTCGTCGAACAAGCGTGACATTTGGTTTAAGTATTGCCCGCTGTAAGATATAAAGCAGTCTTTGCTGATGACCCCGTGAAATGTCCGCTTTGCACAAACAAACTATTTACCGCTCTGGCTTTTATTACCCTTAGAGCGTGCCGATTGATCATCGTTGGCCAAGGTTTTAAGAAAACGGGTGTTTGAGTGCGGCGACGCAGCATAGCGCGAGTGATGTTTTCGCCTTGGACGGCGAATGGGCAAACGGGCTTTCGAGCGGCGTGGGGTCGATTTTCTTTGGATACTTTCTTTTGGCGACGCAAAAGAAAGTATCTCGCCAACGGCGAAAACGTTAAGCATCTTAGGGTCTTGGTATCTGACTGCGAAGCTATCTTTATTCTCTCGTCAGGCGCTATTACACATCATAAGCTAATCGCTGCAGTCCTTAGTTTTTATCGCCATAGCAGCAAGATCTTAAGGGATGGCGTCCGATTAATCTCACCATCAAATCTAATCTTTCTTGAGCAGCGCTGCGAAAAGTACATAAAAAACTGTGGCTAATACCGCCAGCAAAGTGGCTTTCATACCTAATGTCATCTCTGGGGAAACCGCAGTTAACAAAAAGTATGACGCGGTTATGGCCAGTGCAGTAAGTATGGCTAGTAAATTTTTTTTCACAGTATATCCCCCTTCTTAAGATTCAGGTGTTACCACCTGGAAGTTGAAAGTTTAGACTGTAAATTCGTTACCGACTTGAAAAATTTGCACCCTAAGCAACTGCAGGTTAAACACTCAGTTTTAACCAAAACAACGCCCTATACCGCTGTTATCAGCTAGCAAACGCCACTTTATTACGCCCGGCTTTTTTCGCTTTATAAAGAGCTTCATCGGCGCGTTTTAGTAATTGCTCGGTATTTTCACCGCTATTGCGCAAGGCGCAACCTAAACTGATGGTGACATGCACGGTTTTGTTTGCGGCGGCACTGCCGCGTTGTTGCTTGCCATCTTTACTGACTGTTGGCCGCTGTTGCTGACGGATCACCAATGGATACTCTGCCACGGCTTCACGCACTTGCTCTAGCTTTTCAGCCAGCTTTTGTTGATTGTTATGATGAAACACCAAGGTAAATTCTTCGCCGCCATAACGATAAGCCGTTAAACCCGACTGATTAGCCATAATCGAGCCAAGCAACTTAAGCACCTGATCGCCAACATCATGGCCATACGTATCGTTAAATTTTTTGAAGTGATCAACGTCTAGCATGGTCACCGCACTGCGTTTACCTAAGCGACTTAAGTGGTTCAGCAGCGCTCGCCGCTGGGGTAATTGGGTTAGTTCATCAATATAAGCTAAGTGCAGCATCTGACTGGTTAAACTGAGCAGTAAACTTAAACCTGCCGCCAGAGTGACCCAACCGGCGGCTTGCTCAAACAAGATAAAGGGATAACACAGCATCACCGCTAACCACGCAGCAAACTGCCCCCAACGCTGGCCATTAGCACTATGATAACTGAGCATGCTTAACCAGCCAGTCGCCACTAAGGCCATCCACCAAAGGGTGCCCCAATTAATAGCAACGCTGTCAGAAACCGGCTTTAAAAACGTTTCCGGCAGGGATAACTGCGTCACAATATCAGCAATCGGTAATACCAGCATGGCGGGCGGTGCAAACAGTATGACAAGCAGCAGGAACACGCCTGATAGCGTGCTAGGTTGTGGTTTAGGTTTTAATTGCAGTAACACAAATAACAAGGTGATCAGCAATGGCAGTAGCATCGCTATTGCTGCAAGTTGCTCACTGGCCAGTACCATTTCAACCACATAATAATGACTAGCTAACAATACGGCACTGTACAACCAATGCCATTGCCGCATTAGCACCGCCAGCCCAGCGGTTAACAGCAACATCGCATACACTAACACAGGAAATAACTGGCTGATCGCGGCAGCCTGTGGCGCAAACTGCCAGTGCACCAGTAACAGCGTAAAAAGGGGGGATAACAAAAATAACGGCATCAAAAGTAAACCCATAACAGGGTGCGAAGCGCACAACAGAAACTCTTCGGTGCCTTAGATAAGGCCATTGGTTGGGTGAGCCTTAGCCAACCGCTACCCTGCCTGATTTATACAGATAGTCATAAAAAGCCGCAAGCTTTCCGAAGCATGCTGGCAACATTTTGGCTTTCAATAAGATTTAGCAAGGTTTAAAGCCGTTATTTGCACTCATTGAGTAACACATGCGCTTAACACGCTCGCTGCAATAGCGATAACCCCAGCGCAGTTGAAAACAATAAAAAAGAGCAGTGCCCTTGCGGCAACTGCTCTTAACTTACACCGTAACGTGAGGGCTAATTACTGAGGCAGAAACGGATAATCGGTGTAACCCTCAACACCACCGCCATAAAACAAATCAGGCTTAGCCTCATTCAGAGGTGCATCTTGCTGCATCCGCGCCACCAAATCCGGGTTGGCAATATAAGGCACACCAAAGGCCACCGCATCGGCAATGCCCTCAGCCAACGCTTTATTTGCAGCCGCCTTATCAAACTTCTCATTACTAATATAGACACCGCCAAAGAGCTGTTTCAGCTTGGGTCCTAAGCTATCCGCAGCTTGCGCTTCGCGACTACAGATAAAGGCAATACCACGCTTACTTAATTCGCTAGCGACATAACCAAAGGTATCCGCCCGCTGCGAATCGCCCATGTCATGCGCATCTGCGCGCGGTGCTAAATGCATACCCACGCGTCCTGCGCCCCACACTTCAATCACGGCATCGGTTACTTCCAGCATTAATCGGGCACGGTTTTCTAGGCTGCCGCCGTAATTGTCGGTGCGCTTGTTGGTGCTGTCTTGTAAAAACTGGTCCAGTAAATAACCGTTTGCACCATGGATCTCAACGCCATCAAAGCCCGCTAACTTCGCGTTTTCAGCACCTTGGCGGTAAGCCGCGACAATGTCAGCCAGTTCTGCGGTTTGCAGCGCGCGCGGCGTAACATAGTCTTTTTTCGGGCGCATTAGGCTAACATGCCCTTTGGCAGCGATGGCGCTTGGCGCCACCGGCAGTTCACCATCCAGATAATGCGGATCGGAAATACGGCCCACATGCCATAATTGCAGCATAATTTTGCCACCAGCCTGGTGTACCGCCGCAGTGATTTTGCGCCAACCGGCCACTTGCTCGGCTGACCAAATACCAGGCGTATCCGGGTAACCTACGCCCATTGGCATTACTGAGGTCGCCTCGGTTAAAATTAAGCCCGCACTGGCGCGCTGTGTGTAATATTCCACCATTAAATCATTGGGTACGCGCCCGGCACTGGCGCGACAGCGGGTTAACGGTGCCATAATAATGCGGTTTTTTAGCTGTAAATCGCCCACTTGAATAGGATCAAATAAGGTTGGCATAGTGTTGTCCTGTGCGTTAAAAAGAGAAATTAAAGCTCGGCGCTAAGTTGCAACAAAAATTGCTGCATCAGCGCCTCGTTACGTTTGAAAAAATGCCATTGCCCAACTTTCTGGCTGGAGATGATCCCAGCACGCTGCAGCGTGGCGAGATGCGCCGATACCGTACTTTGCGACAAGCCGGTTTGCCGCTCAATTTTGCCAGCACACACCCCTAAACTCAGTGGATGTTCTTGATCAGCAAAATACTGCTCTGGGGTTTTTAACCAGATCACCATATCGCGGCGCACCGGGTGCGCCAGCGCTTTGATCATGTCGTCCAATTGCTTGGCTGTGAGCGGTGTTGTTGAAGTTGTCGTCATCAGGCATACGTTTATTTATATATCGCGATAAGCCGATATATGTAGACCACATAAACCGATTTCAAGGGGGCAAACACAAAATGATGCCAAGATGGCAGCACGAACCGGCTTAACGCTTTTTCAATAGCCACCAGCACGAATAAAAGCAAATAAACAAAGCCACATTAGCGTTATTGCATTGTTTATTCTAAGCTGTCATTTTTAGCTTGTTGACCAAACATCGCTAACAAGGATATTTCATGATCGATTTTAATAATAAAAGCGTCTTTAAACTGAAACAAAACAACGAGTTTGCTGAAAAAGTCACGGCACTGTTATTAGACGATGAAACCGTGATCGATTCGTATAAATCGATGCGTGACGGCGTGGTATTCACCAATAAAAGAATTATTGCAGTAAATGTGCAAGGTATTACCGGCAGCAAAAAAGATTTTACCTCGCTACCCTACAAAAACATTGTGGCTTACTCAGTAGAAACGTCGGGCACTTTCGATCTCGATTCTGAGCTAGAAATTTATTTATCTTCAGTCGGTAAGGTAAGATTTGAGTTTACTGGTAGTACTGCCATTGTTGACATTTCAAAGCATATTTCGCTGAGCATTCTGTAAAAAAATACCGGTGTTGCCACCCTCAACCTCGGGCGGCTAACCGGTATTTTGGCGAGTTATCGTTATACGGGGTGGTAAATACTTGGCCGCTATAAGCATTAACCAAATAACTGCTGCAATACCCCCGCGGCAATATCTTGTTGGCTGTAAACCCCGGTATCTAACACCCAACCAGTCACTAAATTGGCAGGCGTGACATCAAAAGCGGGGTTAAACACCGGTGCTTCCTCGGGTGCCCACAACGTTTGACCAAAAGCGCCACTGACCCCGCGTACCTCATCGGCATTTCGTTGTTCAATAGGGATGACACTGCCATCGGCACAGGCTAAATCGACGGTGGTATGCGGTGCCACTACATAGAAGGGGACTTGATGATAGTGCGCTAATACTGCCAGGCTGTAAGTACCCACTTTGTTGGCAAAGTCACCATTGGCCGCGATACGATCTGACCCCACAAAAATGCGATCGACCTGCCCGCGCGCCATTAACATCGCGGCCATATTGTCGCAAATTAGCTGATACGGAATACCCAATTGCTGGCACTCCCAGGCAGTTAAGCGACCACCTTGTAACAGTGGCCGCGTTTCATCTACCCACAGCCGAATATTTTTGCCTTGTTGATGCGCTAAATTAATCACACCTAGCGCCGTACCGACACCTGCGGTAGCTAAACCACCGGTATTACAGTGGGTTAATAACTGTTCATTCGGTTGCACTAAGGCCGCACCGTGCTCTGCCATCAGTTGACACAACGCCACATCTTCCGCAAATAATGCTTCGGCGCAGGCGACCGTGGCACTGACAAAATCCGTGTGCTGAATAGCCTCAAGCATGCTATCTAAGTTATTCATTAAATTAACCGCCGTTGGCCGTGCGGCCCGTAATATTTCGGCGTCTTTTTGCAATTGCGCTTGGCTATCGCCCTGAGTTGCACGATAGGCTAATAATAAACTGGCACCAATGCCGATAGCCGGTGCGCCGCGTAATTGTAAACGCTGGATCAACGTCACCATCTGCGTTACCGTTGTGCAATGCAGCCATTGCTGTTGATGGGGTAATAAGGTTTGATCTAAAACGTATAGCTCTCCCTGATGCGTTTTCAGACTAAGTGCAGACAAGTTTTTCATAGCTTATTCCTATTTGGCGTTGCAGACGTCTATAAGGTTTGCGATTATGCTGCCACGCGTTTTTCTTCTCAAGTAAATAGGTAACCCGATGACTGATTACCGCATTTTCAATAACGACGACGCCATGCGTTTTGCCGACAAGCACAGTGAACTCTTTGGCGATCACAGTAAGCTGTCTGCCGAAGAGTTTGGTGACGGCAATCTCAATTTAGTGTTTCGTGTGTCGAATGATAAAGGGACTTCGCTGATTGTAAAGCAAGCCCTGCCCTATGCTCGCTGTGTGGGCGAAAGTTGGCCTTTAAGCACCGACCGCGCCCGCATTGAAGCGGAAGTATTGCGCGTACATGCGCGTTTTTGCCCTGAGCATACCGTTGAAATCCGCCATTTTGATGCTGAGCTGTCGGCCATTCTGATGGAAGATTTAAAGCAATATACCATCTTGCGCACGGCACTGATTAAAGGCAAACAGTATGAGCATGTGGCAACGCAAATTGGCCATTACTTAGCGCACACCTTATTTTATACCAGTGATTTTGTGCTGACGGGGCCTGCAAAAAAAGCTGCAGTGGCGCAGTTTATTAACCCCGATCTTTGCCAAATTACCGAAGATTTATTTTTTACCGATCCCTACTGCAATCACGAGCGCAATAACATCCATGATTTGATTATCAGCACCGCGCGCGAGCTATGGCAAGACGAAGCGCTACAAGCGGAAGTCGCCGCACTAAAAGCCGACTTTTTATCTAAGCCACAAGCCTTGTTACACGGCGATTTGCACAGCGGCAGTATTTTTGTCAATGCTGAAAACTGCAAGGTGATCGACGCCGAATTTGGCTTTTATGGCCCTATCGGCTTTGATGTTGGCTCGTTACTGGCTAACTTTTGTTTGAACTATCTTGGTTGCGCTGGGTTACTGGCAGATACCGAGGCGGTCACTGAACACCAAACCTATGTGCGCCAACAATGCCTAACACTGTGGCAAGTATTCGCTGAACAATTTAGCCAGTTAATGAGCCAAGACAGCCAAGATCCGATGCTGCGTAACAGCTTGTATCAAAAACAATTTTTGCAGCAGGTTTTTGCTGATGCCATTGGGTATGCTGGCTGTGAACTGATCCGGCGTACCGTAGGGTTAGCGCATGTGGCCGACTTAGATAAAGTCAGCAGTGAGCAACAACGCGCCAGCATCGAAAAACAGGCTGTCGAGCTTGGCCGCCGTTTTATTACGCAGCGCCAAAGCCTGAACAGTATTGAGCAAGTTTTAGATTTATTGCCTCTTTAGGCCGAGTTAACCCCTGCCCAAGCGACACTGAGCGCAGGGGTTATTAAAGCCAAGTTTACATTTAGTTACACTATAGCTACCTACTAAACTGGTTCTTGCACTGCACCTTATGCCAAACTGCCATAATGATTTTGTTGTAAGGTTGCTCCATGATAAGCGCTCAAGCGTTAAGTAAAATTTTTGGTAGCGGTGATACTCAGGTTGCAGCGCTACGACAGGTCAGTTTAACCATCGCAGAAAATGAATTTGTGGCCATTATGGGCAGTTCGGGTTCAGGCAAATCAACACTGATGAATATTTTGGGTTGTCTCGACACCCCGAGCAGTGGTCAATACCAGCTTGCCGGTGCTGATGTTAGTGCGCTGAATGATGAACAACTCTCGGCCATGCGCAATCAGCATATTGGTTTTATTTTCCAATCATTTCATTTGCTCCCCCGGCTAAGTGCCGCAGAAAACGTAGCGCTGCCCTTACGCTATACCGACACCCCCGCCATTGAAGCGCTACAACGTGCAGAAGCGTTATTAGAACAAGTTGGGTTAGGCCATCGCATGCATCATAAGCCAGCAGAAATGTCAGGTGGCCAGCGCCAGCGGGTCGCGATTGCGCGTGCACTGATCAACAACCCCAAAGTGATTTTTGCCGATGAACCTACCGGCAACCTAGACAGTAAAACCTCAGTAGAAATCATGCAATTACTCACCAGTCTCCACCAGCAAGGCAATACCGTCGTGATGGTAACGCATGAAGATGACATTGCCGCTTATGCCCAGCGGGTTATTAGAATGCGTGACGGCCAAATACTTGAGGACAGCCAATGTTCGGTTTAAGTTTGATCCTGGCCACCACTCTGAGCCAGCAAGTACAAAGTGAATTACCGCTGTTGCTTACCGGCAGTTTAGTGTCTGAATATCGGCAAACCATTGTCGCGCCAATGAGCGACACTTGGCGTATTCAAGTGCAATGGCTAAAACCCGAAGCAGAAGCGGTTAAAGCCGGCGACTTGGTGGCAGTATTTGATGCCGGATCCATTCAAGCCAACATTGAACGGCTCAAAAACCAATTAGTCAGCACTCAAGAGCAATTAAAACAACTCGAAAGCCAACAAGCCTTAAAGGTGATGGAAGCAGAGTATGAACTGCAGCGCCGCGAATTATTATTAGAGAAAGCCAACATTGACGCAGCGGTGCCTAAAACCAACCTCAGTTTGTACGACTATGAAAATAATCAGCTATTACAGCAACGTGCTACTACCGAATTGCAAAAAGCCCGGGAAACCCTCGTTACTGCCAAGCAAGAACAACAAACCACGTTATTCAAACAGCAACTGCAAATTGATAAAACAGCGGCAGAGCTCGCTGAAGCAGAGTTAAACCTGACCAAAATGAGCGTGTACGCTGAACGGGACGGCGCCATCAGTTATGGCTTACATCCTTGGTATCGCACCAAATTATTTGGCGGTGTTACCGCACAGCCCGGATGGTCGATTGCTGAAGTGACAGAATTAAATGGCCTTTATGTTGAAGCCTGGGTACATGAAGTGGATGTAGCGCGTTTGCAGCAAGCTAAACACATTAGCGCTCGTTTTGATATTTCCCCTGAGTTGCAATTCCCCGTAACACTGCAACAACTGGCTGGTCAAGGCGAAAAGCGTCAAGCCTGGGGCAATGCCTTGTATTATCGAGCGCAATTTAGCGCGAGCAACCTACCCATATCTCAGCCGTTGCTGGGCATGGGCTTGCTATTAGAGGTACGCTAACATGCCATTTCGACTGTTACTCTCTAGCCTGGTTTGTTTCGGCTTGATTAGCTGCACACCCGCACCAGAAACGAGCAATAATGAGCAACAACGCCAAACGGTACGAGCAACGGGTCAGTTAGCCGCAGCCACTTTTTTTACCATCACCCCTCCCAGTGTCGGCCGCTTATGGCAATACAATATTAAAGAAATGGCGCCAGAAGGCAGTTTGTTGCAACAAGGCATGCCGGTAATTGGCTTTGATAGCCAAAGCGTACAAGACGAGCTGCGTAATAAAAATATTGAACTGCGCAGTGCAGAGCAAGAATTAGCCAACCGTTTAACCGCTGATGAACAACGTTTTGAGGAATTAAAACTGCAATTAGCCGAACGCAAAAACGACCATGATCGTGAACAGCGTAAGGCCGAGATAGTGGATAACTCGCGCTCTGAAAATGATCGCCGCAAGTCGCAAATCGACTTCACTATTGCGAAAAGCCAGTATCAATTAGCACAAAGCCGCCTAGATTTTCATCAACAACAGCGCGATGCCGAGCAACAAATTATTTCCTCGAAAATTGCCCGCCTAAGCGCCGAGGTAGAACAATTAAAACGGGAAGTCGCCTCGTTAAAAATTAGCGCGCCCTTTGCCGGCATTATGGTATATGTACCCAATTATAACGGTGAAAAGTCATCGGTTGGCGATACCGTTCAGTTTGGCCAACCCATTGCCGAAGTTAGCCAATTAGAAAGTTTGTATATCAAAACAGAAATTGATGAAGTTGATTTAAAGTACCTTCGTAGCGGCCTTACGGTGCAAATTACCTTGGATGCCTATCCCGAGCGCAACTTTAGTGGTGTGCTTACCGATTTAGGTACTGCGGTGCGCAACAAAACAGCCGAAAATCTTAGCCGAGTCGTTGATGCCAGTATCAAACTCGATGAAACAGATTTGGCTATTATGCGCCCAGGTATGAGTGCGCGCTTACAAATTCGTTTAGCGGCAGGAGGTGAATAATGCGCTTTGCCGTTATGTTAGCCGGAAGTTTGCTTCTGCTCAGTGGTTGTAGTGAAACCGATGAGAACGCAGCCTTATTAACACTGCAATCGAGCACGCTTGAACACCGCATTCAAGCTGAAGGGGAGTTATTTGCCGTTAACGCCATTAGCATTAATGCGCCTCAAAGTACCCGAGGCCCCCGTTTTATTGCCGAGATCACCCCAGAATACAGCAGTGTTTCACCCGGAGATTTGGTGATCCGTTTTGATGCGACGCAGTTAGAACGCAGCCGGCGTGATGCCAGTAATGCTTTATCTGGCGTGCTGGCCGATCAAGACTTTAAAGGCACTCAGCAACAAGCGGAACTGTCCACTATTGGCTTAGATCAGCGCCTTGTGCAGCAAGAATTTGCTTTTGCCGACCGTTTTAGTATTGATGATATCCAAATACGCTCACGCCTAGAAATCTTAGACTCGATGCAAAATAAAGAGTTTTTAGGTGAAAAGCAGTCTTACTTAGATTGGCAACAACAAAGTTTTGCCAACCGCTCGCAAGGCGAACTCGACTTGCTACAACTGCAAAAAGGGCAGCAACAAAGCTTACTAACCCAAGCTGAAACGGGCTTAGCTGCACTCGAAATCCGCGCTCAACACAAGGGTATTTTGCTGTATGACAGCAACTGGCGCGGTGAAAAACCCGAGGTGGGTCGGATGGTGTTTCCCGGCGAAAAGCTGGGCAGTATTCCAGACTTAAGCTTACAACATGTCAAACTGCTGATTATTGAACAAGAGTCGGTTGGCTTAGCGGTCGATCAACCGGTGTTTTTTCGTTTAACCGCTCGCCCAGAGCAAGTACTTGAGGGCCGCATCCAAAGCGTGGGTCAAGTGGCGCAATCGCGCGAACGTCGCGATCCGCGCCGCTATATTGAAGTTATCGTGGCACCAAGCGCCCAACAAGATTTCTTTTTACCGGGAGCAAAAGTACGCGCTGAGATTTTAGCTAACACCTTGCCGGAGGTGTTAGCGCTACCCTTGCAAGCCATTTTCAGCGATGAAAAAGGCCAATATGTGTGGCAACAACGCGGCGGCAGTTTGCAACGACAAGCCGTGAGCTTAGGTGCTAAAAGCCTAACACACGCCGAAATTATCGAAGGCCTAAGCGCCGGCGATCGTATCAGCTTATTGCCACCGGAGAACTAACATGAAACATAGCGCCATGCTAAAAGATACCTTGGCCGAGTTGGCACAACATAAACTTCGTACCTTTCTAACCTTACTCGGTATGATATTTGGTGTAGGTGCGGTAATTGCGATGCTCAATATTGGTGAAGGCGCCGAACGCGAAGCCTTAAAAACCATTGAAACCATGGGGCTGCGCAACATTATTGTTGAGAGCAAAACCTTTGACGAAAAAACCTTATTAGAGCATCGCAAACATTCTTTAGGGCTGAGCCAAAGCGATCTGCAAGCGGCCGTGACAACGCTACCTAACATCACCGGCTTTAGCGCCGAGCGCCAGCTCGAAACCTATGCCATTATCAGCCACAGCGGTAAAAGCGAAGGTTTAGCCGTGGGTGTATTACCCAGTTATATGGCACTTAGTAGCTTGCCATTTGCTAGCGGCCGTAACTTTACCGAGCAAGAAGACCTGTATGCCGCACAAGTGGCCGTGCTCGGCTCACAAATGGCCGCTAATTTGTTTCCTGAAGGCGATGCACTTGGCCGTTATGTTAAAGTCAATCATGTCTGGTTAGAGGTTATCGGCGTGTTGGCCGAGCCCTATAACAGCCAAAACGAATTTCAGGGTATTAAGCTGGGTGGTGAACAAAACCAACTGTTTATGCCGCTACAAACCGCCCGCAGCCGCTTTCGCAGTATTCCTCTGGATGCCGAACTCAGCTCGTTTCGTTTGCAGTTAAGCGAAGGCGCCAATAGCGCCGTCGCAGCCCGCGCCCTAAACTATTTATTGCAGCAACGTCATAATGATATTGATGATTTTCGCTTAATCGTACCCGCGGCGTTATTAGCACAGCAGGAGCAAACACAAAAAATATTTAATATTGTGATGTCCTGTGTGGCGGGTATCTCGCTGCTGGTGGGCGGTATAGGTATTATGAATATCATGCTGGCCACGGTGTTAGAGCGCACCAAAGAAATTGGTTTGCTGCGAGCCATTGGCGCCACGAAACGCGATATTAAACTGCAGTTTGTTGCCGAAAGCTTCACCATTGCTATTGTTGGCGGCATCGCCGGTATTCTGTTTGGTATTATTCTCTCTGAATTAATTGCTTTTTATTCTGGTTGGGCCGTGTCCTGGTCAATCCCGGCCATCGTGCTAAGCTTTAGTATCTGTGCCCTAATCGGTGTCGCTTTTGGGGTGTATCCTGCCATTAAAGCCTCAGAGTTGGATCCGATCACGGCCTTACAAACAGATTAATACGGAGTCACCATGCACAGTCGCTGTATTTGGCAACAAGGTGAGCACAATGCCTTTACCGACTTAATTGCTTGGCAGGGTGCGCTGTGGTGTGTGCTTCGCGAAGCGGCTGACCATGTTTCTGGCGATGGCATGTGCCGTTTATTACGCTCACAAGATCAAGGCGCCAGCTGGCAAGCTGTGGCCTGCATCGTTGATCCGCAGGCCGATTTGCGCGATCCTAAATTTAGCCTACACCCTGATGGCCGGCTGTTAATCAATGGTGTAGCCGCATTACATGATAAAAGTGCCGGCAGTCATCAATCATTTATTTGTGCATCGTCTGACGGTATCAATTGGTCTGCTCCGCAGCCCATCGGCGATATAAACTATTGGCTCTGGCGCATCAGCTGGCAGCAAGATACCGCATACGCGCTTGCCTATCACGTTAAAAGACCAACCCTCTCCAGGCTTTACTCTGCTGATGCCACTCTAAAATTTACATCATTACAGGATGTTTATCAGGGCAGCTATGCCAATGAAAACCATCTCCTTTTTTTAGAGGCAAACGATGTAATATGCTTATTACGCCGCGATCCTGAGCCGGGATTGTTAGGCCGAAGCTCAGCACCTTATTCCGATTGGCAGTGGACAACATTAAGCGCCCGCATTGGTGGTCCAACTTGGCTGAAACTGCCCGATCAGCGCGTAGTGGCGTGTGTCAGATTATATGATGATAGGGTACGTACTAGCCTCTGCGGTATTAACATGCAAAGCGGTGAGCTAACAGAATGGCTAACACTACCCTCAGGTGGTGATTGCAGTTACGCAGGGATGGTATTACAAGATGACAAGCTGTTAATCAGTTATTATTCGTCACACGAGAGCAAAACGGCGATTTATTTTGCTGCAGTGGCGCTCAGTGAGCTGCCGGCTGCTTGAAACCGGCAGCATACTCACCTCTTAGTATTTAACGCTGCAACCATAAGGCTTAGTCACCGCAGGATCCGGCGTTTGACCGGCTAATACTGCGGTTGCAGCATTAGCGAAATACGGTGTAGCTTTAGCAATATCATCTACTTTGGCAGACGGGATGCTATCAATGCCACCCATATACTGCAGCACACCGGCTTTATCAATTACATACATATGTGGTGTGGTACGCGCATCATAGGCTTTACCCATCACACCACTTTCATCAAATAACACCGCTGTTGGCGCGGCACCACGGCTTGTGGTCAGTTCAGCTGATTTTGCGCCATCAATGTGGCCTTGACTGCCGGGCTTAGAGGAAATCACACTGAGCCACACTACGTCTTGCTCGGTATAGGTTTTTTGCAACTGCTGCATATTGCCGTTGTAATGTTTGACCACAAACGGACAATCATGATTGGTCCACTCTAATACCACCTCTTTGCCAGCAAAATCTTTTAGGCTGTGTACCTTACCGGTTGAGTCTTTTACCGTAAAGTCAGGTGCTGGCGCACCTACTTGCGGTGCTGCAAACAGGTTAGCCGCAAACAACGTAGCAGCGACTGCTGCAAGTAATGTCATTTTTTTCATAGGGTTAACTCCTGTAAATGTTCAAATAAATGAAGCGGTGTTATTGACGACTTAACCGCTCTAAGGTTTGCCTGAGCGTATCAGGCGTTAAAATCTGTGGTAACACTTCGGCAGGCTGCCCTGGCCAATACAACACATACAACGGCACACCATCACGCTGATACTGATGCAAATAGGCCGTGATATCGGCATCTTGTCGCGTCCAGTCGCCTTTTAAGTACGTTACATCGTACAGCGCTAACGCCGCTTTACTGCTCTCGGTATTCAGTGCCACTCGCTCGTTGACTAAGCAGGTAATACACCAATCAGCGGTCATATTGACTAATACCGGTTTATTTGACGCTTGTAGCTCGGCTAAACGTTGCGGGCTCCATGCAGACCAATGTTGTTGTTCCGCATTCGCGGTTGTAGTTGAAACAGTGGGTAAAGGTAAACTCACCACATACAAAGCTAGCACCACCAATAACACGGCAAAAATAGGCTCGGCGCTACCTTGGCGCCGCATTTGCCAACGGCCCCATAACCAACACGCTGCAGCAATAGCCACGGCACCACACAGCAAAATGGCCAAGGCATCAATACCAACTTGTCGGCCAAAGACCCAAGCCAGCCAAACAGCGCTTAAATACAGTGGATAGGCCAATAATTGCTTTAAGGTCTCCATCCAGGCGCCAGGCTTAGGTAAGGCTTTTGCCAAGCGAGGCATATAGGCAAGTAACAAGAAAGGCAGCGCCATGCCTAAGCCCAAGGCTACGAAAACCAACAAGGCTAACAACGGAGGTTGCGTCACGGCATAACCTAACGCGCCGCCCATAAAGGGTGCGGTACAAGGGCTGGCGACAATCACTGCCAGAACGCCGGTAAAAAACGAGCCCTTACCGCCTTTTTGCTGGGTTAAGTCGCTGCCGGTATTCATCAAGCCCAAGCCAAACTGCACCAAACCCGACAAACTTAAGCCCAAGGCAAATAACAGATAAGCCAGTGCCGCCACGAGCCAAGGGCTTTGTAATTGAAAGCCCCAACCGACCGCACTGCCGGCACTGCGCAGGGCTAATAACACTAATGCTAAAGCGACGAAACTGAGCACCACCCCCAAACTGTAAAACAGGGCATCTGAGCGCTGTTGTTGCTGCGATCCGGTATTACCCGCAATACTCAAGGCTTTTAACGATAATACCGGGAACACGCACGGCATGAGATTCAAAATAAAACCGCCTGCTGCGGCCATTAATAACACCAACCACAGCGTTGGCACTGTTTTCGTGGCAGGGCTGCTACTTGCAGCACCATCACTGGCCACTTGCAATTGCACACTGTACCCCTGCCCGGAAGCGCTCACTAACACCACTTCAAATTGCTCTGGCGCACCGGTAAAGTAAGTGTTCAGCGGCTGGCGTAAAATCCACTCCCCTTCACTGACTAATAATTGCTGCGGCGCGGCGTGATCGACAACTTCAGTGGCGCGCACGAAGAAATGTTGAAAATCGATATCAGGCAAGCCACTGATCGCGGCTGACAAGCTGCCTCCGGCAATATCATATTGACCGCTGACCGCAAGTACATTGGGCTGACTCACTTTACCTAGGTTGATCAGGTCAACGGCGGTTTCTGACACGATAGCTTGTGCAGCCACGGCCAAAGTCAGTTCAAAACTGGCTGAGGTGGGAATACAAATCTCTTCACAAACCAGCCAATCAACATTCGCCGCAATGTTTAGCTCAGTAGCGGCGTAATCTGCCGGTACGGTTAATTCGCTCAGCAATACGGTGGGGCCGCCGAAACCGTAATTCATTAAAGGGGGAATAGAGAATTGCTGAGGTGTAGGCCATTGAATGGGGCCCGCCGTCACGCCTGCGGGTAGCTGCCAATCAATACTGGTGGGTAAGCCTGAGTCACCTGGGTTAATCCAGTAGGTGTGCCAGTGTTCGTCAGGGATAAAATGCAAGGCGAGTTGCAGTGTTTGCCCAGGCTTTACCGTTTGGTATTCACTAACTAACTCAGCACGTAAATGCTGTGCAGGTTGCCAACCGGTGGTATGTGCAAATAACCCAGGGCTAACACCCAAAAGCACAAAGCACCACAAAGCCGTCAAAAAACGCATCGTCTTATCCTTTAACCATTTACGCTGTTTACGTTATTACAACACCGGCGATCACTTTACTAGTGATCCTGTTGAAAAATTCGGCTAATTGCAGCAAAAAACAC
This sequence comes from Alishewanella maricola, assembly GCF_016343785.1. Taxonomy (NCBI): domain Bacteria; kingdom Pseudomonadati; phylum Pseudomonadota; class Gammaproteobacteria; order Alteromonadales; family Alteromonadaceae; genus Alishewanella; species Alishewanella maricola. The sequence continues at coordinate 130,624 of NZ_JAEINI020000006.1, forward strand.
GATAAGCTGGTATATTAACCGCCGCTTTTAACCATGCCACTGTGGTCACTCCAGCACGGCATCGTTATAGGCACATAAACTCATAAAATGACGATTCGCTCACAACTTAAAAGGTGCAATGTTAATGACCCCATTCAGCAAATCTGCCCTAGTCGCTGCGATGCACGCAGCACTGTTCGGTGCAACACTGGGTTTTTCTCCTGCTCTGCTGGCGCAGGAAAGTGACAAAAACCTAGAAACTGAAGAAAAACAACTGGAAACCATCACTATTACCGCACAGCGTCGCAGCCAAAGCATTCAAGAAGTGCCAATCTCTGTGGCCACACTGTCTGGTGAAAAGTTCGACAGTATTTTCTCATCGGGTGATGACATTACCGCTTTAGCGATTAAAGTGCCCGGCCTTTATGCCGAAAGTTCGAACGGCCGTGCCGCACCACGTTTTTATATTCGTGGTTTAGGTAACACCGATTTCGATCTCGCTGCATCACAACCTGTATCTATCGTCATGGATGATGTTGTTATGGAAAACGTGATCTTAAAAAGCTTCCCGTTGTTCGACGTCGAACAAGTTGAAGTGATCCGTGGTCCGCAAGGCACGCTGTTTGGTCGTAACACCACCGCCGGTATCATTAAATTTGATACCGTTAAGCCACGCCAAGAATTCGATGCTTATGTAAAAACGACGGCGGGCACCTTAGGCAGTGCACACTTTGAAGGTGCTGTCGGTGGCGGTTTAACCGATTCACTCTCGGCGCGTTTGTCATTGTTGTCACAACATCGCAGTAACTGGATCGACAACAGCTTTACTGGCCAAAATGATGTGATGGGCGGCTATGATGAGCGCGCGGCACGTCTACAATTCTTATTTGAATCAGATGCATTTGATGCCTTGTTAAATGTGCATAATCGTAACTACGACGGCACATCAACCATGTTCCGCAAAAACATCCTGACTAAAGGCAGCAACGAGCTCAACAACAATTACGATCGTGATGTTGTCGCTTATGATGGCCCGGGTAATAACCGTCAAAACTATGATGCTTGGGGTACCTCGCTGAAAGTTGACGTGAAATTAGAAGAAATGACCCTTACCTCTATCACCGCATTAGAAAAAGCCAGTGGCGGCGGTATTGGTGACATCGACGGTGGTAATGTGAATGAAGCGGGTGATGCTGCAGTAGCCGATGCCGTTACTGAAGATCAACTGAATGGTCTGCGTCAATTTACCCAAGAATTCCGTTTAGCCAGTGATACCAGTAATGCGCTGAGCTGGCAGGTCGGTACTTACTATTTTGACTCATCTTTTGCGGTGAATACCGTTGATGGTTTCTTTGGTGCCACCGAAGTATTTCACGGCAATACTAGCTGGGCGTTATTTGGTCAAGCAACTTATCAACTCACCGAAAAGCTAACCGTAACGGGTGGCTTACGTTATACCGATGATGAAAAAACCTTCTCGGTTGGCCAACAAAACGTTGATGGTTTTGCAGTAGTGATTGGTTTCGCGTCTGAGCAACAATATGACCCGATCAAAGTAAAAGACGATCAATTAGGCTGGGAATTAAGCGCTAACTATCGCTTAACCGATACGACTAGCTTATTTACCCGCGCCGCCGAAGGTTTCCGTGCGCAAACTATCCAAGGTCGTGATGTGGCATTTGAAGCGCCGCCGTCAGTCGCCGGTGCAGAAACCATTACCTCATTTGAAGTGGGTACTAAGTCTGACTTACTCGACAACACCTTACGCTTAAATGCTGCGCTGTTTTACTACGTCATTGATGATATTCAATTATCAGCCATTGGTGGTGAAACCCAAGGTAACCAGCTAATCAATGCTGACAAAGGCACAGGCTACGGCTTTGAAGTAGATTTTGACTATCGGGTATTAAAAAACCTGATGTTAGGGGGTGGTTTTAGCTATAACAAAACCGAGCTAAAAGACGACAACCTGACTATCGCACCTTGTGGCTCTGGGCAGTGTACGGTGTTAGATCCGGTGGTAAATGGTTTAGCGTTAATTAACGGCAACCCCTTCCCACAAGCACCAGAAACCATCTTAACCTTGAATGCACGCTACGATTATCCGTTAGAAAGCGGTGAAATCTATGTGTATGCCGATTACCAAGTGCAAGGCGACACCAATTTGTTCTTGTATGAATCAGCAGAATTCAACAGCAAAAACAATAATGAAGCTGGCTTACGCGTGGCCTACGTTAACTACAAAAACAGTTATGAAGTCGGTGTGTTTGGCCGCAATATCACTGATCAGGACAACCTGAAAGGTGCCATTGACTTCAGTAACCTGACTGGTTTTGTCAACGAACCACGGGTATTTGGTATCGACTTCCGGATGAACTTCTACTAAGTCATACCCGCTCATGAAAAAGGCAGCTTCGGCTGCCTTTTTTGTTTCGCCGTTACTGTTTGTAAAAGTGCATATCCCGATATTCGTGGCGCTCGCCAGGCTCTGCTGCATAAGGCTCTAACCTAAAGCCGGTGACTTGCCGCAGATTATTCATCTCAAAATGGATTAACGCATTGCGCGCGACATTGGCATCATCCCACTGCACGATAAAGCTATGATCGGCAAACGGCTGCAAACTGCCTTGTAAATTAATCATTTTGACTGACTGCAAACGCAAACCGCTATCCGTTTGGCTGATTTCAATGCCACCAAACCATTGGTCCGCATAGTTGCCTGCGTAATCTTGTAATGCCAACAACACCTCACCCGTACCCACCGGTTGCGGCGGCGCTGCGCGCTGTGCCAAGGCTTGTCGTTGATCGGCATAATAACTGACCCAATCACGTTGCAGTTCAGGCGCTAGATAATGCTTTAACACCGTTTGCACCACCGACTGGCGTGCACCACTGTTTGAGCCATTATTTAATACCACAATCCCCAACTGCTGCTCTGGCACTAACAACACATGCGCCTGAAAACCCGATAAGGTACCGGTATGATGAATCACTTTGTAACCATGCATATCAGCCATGCGCCAGCCCATACCGTAGGCACTAAAATGGGTGAAATCTAATTCCAAATCGAGTGAACTGACGGGCATCAGCGTTTGCGCAGTCCACATTTGTTGTAACTGCTGACGACTGACCGGCCCCGCTTTTGCGGTACGGACATCGGCTTGAGCCAATAAAAAACTTAACCATTTCGCCATGTCGGAGGCGCGACACACCACACCACCTGCAGCTGCGGCCATCAACATTTTACCGTCAATCGCATTTCGTGGGATCGGCAAAAAACCCGCTTCGGCACGAAACTCATACGGTAGTGCCGCTTCGGCTAAGGCGCTATCAGGCACGGCACCGGCATAACACTGCATCTCCAGCGGCTGAAAAATTTGCTCGGCAACAAAATCCTGCCAAGGCTGGCCACTGACTTTGGCCACTAATTCGGCGGCAGTGATATACAGCACATTACTATAAGCATATTGGCTGCGAAAACTGCTTAACGGTGTTAAGTAGCGTAAATTGTTGATCACTTCATCACGACTAAAACTACTGGGCTCAGGCCAAATCATACTGTCGCCTGCGCCACTGGCTAAGCCACTGCGCTGACTCAATAAATCACGTATCGTAAACTCGGCAGTGACCCAAGCATCTTGCAATCGAAATTGCGGTAGATGCTGTATGACTTTGTCGTCCCAATTTAACTTCCCGGCATCCACTAAGATCGCCACACTGGCAGCGGTAAACGCTTTGCTCGCAGAGGCCAAGCGAAAGTATGTCTCCGCGGTCACTGGCGCTTGGGCACTCATATCACGTTCACCATAACCCGCCTGATGCACCAATTGGCCATCTTTAATAATAACCACAGCCATCCCCGGCGTATCAAACTGCTGCAGCGCCGCGGGCACCACTTGCGCCAAATCGAGCGGGACGGCTTCAGGTGTTAGCGGTTCAGCCTGTAACATCGCCGCCGTGGTTAAGCCTAACAAGAATGTGCAGAGTTGCCGTTGCATCACAGTTTATCCTTAAATTTTTGGTCGCAATAAGCTAAATTTATTCGCGGCATTTAACGTGTAATAATCACCAGGGCCACCCGCCCGCAATACCGGATCTGCAGCCAAGGTGTCATACACTCCATCAATTAATAACGATGACGCAATATGCACCCCGACTACCTCTCCAAGCACCAACCAAGTGGGTACCTGCTCGCCATTCGCTGCCTGTAAAGGGATTAACTGGCTTAGCTTACATTCAAATCGCACAGGGCTTTCGGCTACCTGCGGCGGTTTAATCAATTTAGACGCCACCATCGTTAACCCCGCCAAGGTAAACTCATTCACGTCGGCGGCAACACTGGCACTGGTTTGATTCATCGCCTCCACCAAAGGTCGATTCACCAGGTTCCAACAAAATTCGCCTTGCTCGGCAATATTTTGTACCGAATCTTTCCAACCGGTGCTGGCAAAGCCAATAATCGGTGGCTTATAGTTAAACAAATTAAAAAAACTGTAAGGTGCCAGATTAACCTGCCCAGCATTGCTAATGCTAGAAATCCAACCTATGGGCCGTGGCGCAATAATGCTATTAAACGGGTCATGTGCTAAACCATGCCCCTGCTGTGGTTCAAAAAAATAATCAGCCATGCTCTTCCTCTATACTCTGTCGCTAGACCTCGTCTAGCAAACGCAAGCAACTTGCTTTTAGCCTGCCAGCAATCTAGCCTGAACACCAGATGTTAGCCGCAGAGATGAGACCAGATGCCAGATTTTCGCAGTGATACGGTAACCCAACCTTCTGTCGCCATGAAACAGGCGATGCTCAACGCCGCTTTGGGTGATGATGTATTTAATGATGACCCGACTACTATAGCACTGCAACGCTACGCAGCAGATATGCTGGGGTTTGAAGATGCGTTGTTTGCTCCAAGTGGCACGCAAACCAACTTGATTGCCATGATGAGCCATTGCCAGCGCGGCGATGAAGCCATCGTAGGTCAACAATGGCATACTTATAAATGGGAAGCCGGCGGTATGGCGGTGCTCGGTTCAATTCAACCGCAACCAATTGCGCTGCAAGCGGATGGTAGCCTAGCGCTACAAGATATCAGCGATGCTATCAAGCCAGATGATCCACACTTTGCCCGTACGCGCTTGATCGTGATTGAAAACACCATCGGCGGCAAGGTATTGCCGTTACGTTATATGCAGCAAGTGGCCGCGCTAGCGAAAGAAAAAAAACTGCAATGCCATATCGACGGTGCGCGCTTATTTAATGCGGCAGTGGCTTTAGCGCCACAGCATCAACTGAGCCCAACCGCCATGGCTAAAGCCCTGTGCCAGGGGTATGACTCGGTTTCAATTTGTTTATCCAAAGGCTTAGGTGCACCAGTAGGCTCATTATTACTGGGCTCGCAGGCTTTTATCCAGCGCGCTCGGCGTGTACGCAAGATGCTCGGCGGCGGCATGCGCCAAACCGGTATGCTTACCGCCGCGGGCTTATATGCCTTGCAACATAATATTCAGCGTTTGGCAGAGGACCATCATAATGCTGATACGCTCGCGAAAGGGTTACAAGCCTTAAGCTCTCAAGGCTGTTTTGCTGGGCATTTGCAGTTAGATTTACCGCAAACCAATATTGTGTTTACAGATATCACTCCGGCTTTGGCTAATGAGCTGCTTGATTTTCTGGCTAAGCATAACGTCAAACTCACCAGCAGCAATTACGCCAGTGCCAGTGGCAACCTCACGCGCTTGCGCTGGGTCTGTCATTTAGATGTATCAGCAGCAGATATTGCCACGACACTGGATTTATTAAGCCAATTTGCGCATAGTAGATCTCACTAACCTTTCCTGGAGTCTCATCATGATCTTACGCCCCCTTGTGGCCGCCCTGCTAGCCAGCCAATTCGCCTTTATGGCCATGCCACTGCTCGCTGACACCCAACGCATTAGCCCTGAGCTTGAAAAGAAAGTGATTGAATGGCGCCGGGATCTGCACCAGCACCCTGAATTAAGTAACCGCGAATTTCGCACCTCGAAATTGGTTGCCGCACACTTAAAAAAACTCGGTATGACCGTGCAAACCGATATTGCGCATACCGGAGTGGTGGCGATTTTAGACAGTGGTAAGCCCGGCCCCTTACTGGCATTACGCGCTGATATGGATGGTTTGCCGGTTGTCGAACAAACCGACTTACCGTTTCGCTCAGAAGCCAAAGGCGAATATCGCGGTAAAGAAGTGGGCGTAATGCATGCCTGTGGCCACGATTTACATGTGGCAATGCTAATGGGCGCGGCCGAATATCTCTCAAAAAACAAAGCGCAGCTCACCGGTAAAGTGATGTTTATCTTCCAACCGGCAGAGGAAGGCGCACCGGCAGGTGAAGAAGGCGGTGCCGAACTGATGCTAAAAGAAGGCTTGTTTGCTAAAAGCAAACCCGAAGCCATCTTCGGCATTCATGTTTGGTCTGCCGCCAATGTCGGTGTTGTGAAATATCGGCAAGGGCCTTTGATGGCCTCCTCAGATCAATTTCAAATCACCGTTAAAGGTAAGCAAACCCATGGCTCTGCGCCTTGGGCTGGGGTTGACCCGATCGTGGCTGCAGCGCAAATCGTCAATAATGTGCAAACCATTGTCAGCCGCCAAATTAATATTACCCGCGCGCCAGCCGTTGTCAGTTTTGGTATCGTTGAAGGCGGCGTACGCAATAATATTATTCCTGATGAAGTGTATTTAGAAGGCACGATTCGTAACTTTGATATGGGTATTCGCCAACAAATTTTTGGTTTATTAACACAAGCCGCTGAGGCCAGTGCTGCCGTAACCGGTGCCACTGCCGATGTTAAAATCCTCGAAGGTTATCCTGTTACGTTAAATGATCCGGCGCTGACTCGTCGCTCATTGCCAATTTTGCAACAAGTCGCAGGCATAGAAAAAGTTGAAGAAAGCGCCCTAGTGACAGGTGCCGAAGATTTCTCATTTTACGCGTTAGAAACACCGGGTTTATTTGTTTTTCTTGGTGTCACGCCCGAAGGCCAAGACGCGGCTAAAGCACCGGCGAATCATTCACCGTTTTTCTATGCTGATGAAAAAGCGTTAAAAACCGGCACCGAGCTTTATGTAAACTGGGCGTTATCTTACCCTAGCATGCAAGAGTGAACACTTTAAGGAATAGCATGTTTCGCCTTCTTTCCGCCGCCCTGCTGTGCGGCAGCTTTACCCTTGCGGCGCAACAAGATGTGCAGCAACAAGTACAAACGCTGTGGCAAAAACAGGCCTATCAAGAAGCAAAAAGCCTGTTAACGCCCTTGGTGAATGCCAAAACAAAAGACGCGGCCTTATTGGCTGCGCTCGGCCGCACCGAGCTGTCACTGGGCAACGTTGAACTCGCCGAAAAGCTGTTAGCCCGAGCGGTGAAAAACGCCCCTGAGCAGGCACAATATCAATTTTGGTATGGCCAAGCTAACTGCGACAGCGCACAAAAAGCCAGCATGTTCAGTGCACTTAGCGCGGCGAAACGCTGTGCTAAAGCCTTTGCCACGGCAGTAGAACTGGCACCAGACAATGCACAGTATTTACAAGCATTAGCGAAATATTATGCACAGGCACCCGGTATTGCTGGTGGTGATAAAGCGCAAGCGTTACAACTGAGTAAGCAGCTGCAACTTACCTCACCGCTGCAAGGCCAATTACTGGAACTGGAATTGCTACTGCAACTCGATGACCCGGCCGCTGCGCAGGCATTATTAGCCAAGGCAACGGCGCTACAAACTCGACCTGAGCCCTATTTTTTGCAAGGGGTAAAGTTTGCGCAAAGCCGTGATTATGAGGCAGCGATTGAACAGTTTGCCAAAGCCAGTTCACAGCCCGCCGTTGATAAAGAAGCTAGCCGCAGTCGTTTATTGTCGCTGTATCAACTCGGTCGTGCTGCCGCTGTCGGTAAAACCGCAGAGCAACAAGGCATTCGCGCGTTAGAACGCTTTCTTGAAGCAGAAGGCTTGCCCGAATTTCGAGAATGGGCACAGTTTCGCTTAGGCCAACTGTACCTGGCGACAGAACAACGCAGCGCTGCCGAAGCCATACTGAAGCCATTGCAAAACAGCAGCAAAGATAGCACCCTAGTAACCGAAATTAAGAAGATTCTCTAGTGCAGCCACCCAAATTAAATGCGATCCACCATGTGGCGCTGATTGTCAGTGATTATCCGCGCAGCAAAGCCTTTTATACGGAAGTATTGGGTTTAACAATATTGGCCGAAAATTATCGGGCTGCGCGCAGCTCATGGAAATTGGATTTACAGCTGCCAGATGGCAGCCAATTAGAGTTATTTAGCTTTCCAGCGGCCCCCGCCAGACCCAGCCAACCGGAAGCACAAGGCTTACGCCATCTGGCGTTTGCCGTCACCGACCTCGACCATTGGGTCAGTTATTTACAAAGCAACGCTGTTGAAGTCGAAGCCATTCGTGTCGATGAGTTTACCGGCAAACGCTTTACCTTTTTTCCCGATCCCGATGGCTTACCTTTAGAGTTGTATGAACATTAGTGTTCGGCAAAACGCGCTGGCAACAATCTGCAATGTTTTAAAATCAACAATCTAAGCTAAAAGCATTACAAGAAACAATTTACTTTTAAAAAAAACAGATCATGCTAACATCTTGCCAGCTTATTTTGAAATAAGCGAACATGGAGTATGTTAAAAACATGCTGGACAGTGAGTCTAGTGATATTGCGACACCCAGTTAAAGCATAGTCAATATTCAACTGATACCTCAGTTAAAACTTCGCGGATAAACATTAAGAGGGAAATTAAATGCTGAATCTAAAAACATTCGTCGTCATTCTGTTTTTATGTGTTTGTTCATCTTTGGCAACCATGATTATTTCTTGGGAACAGGGTGCCAAATCGATGAGCGTTGAAAAACTCGCTAATGCTTTAATTCTTCATGCAAAAATAAAAGAGCTCAACCCAAGCGCAGAAATACAACAGGCTTTGCAGCAAGAGATTAGTTGTAGCATTGAGCACTATTGGAATATTCATAAAATGTTGAAGTTTTATACTCGGGTATCAGATCATGACAAAGCTTTGCTGGCAAAAGCGCAGCTTTTGACCGATCAGGCTTGCTCTTGGCAAGCTAGCTAAAAGGTTCAGCCAACACAGGTTACAGAAAGGCTGGCATAACGCTGATGAAAAACCGGCACAAAAACGAACACTTGCCCGAAAAAATAGCCGATTTGCTCTCAATAAACCGTTGAAGGCCATAGATAGCAGAACTCATCCATAGAGAAAGCATGTGAACCACTTTGCTGGCTTGAAAAGATGAACCTCATTGCTGAAGTTCATCATCAAGCCACATGGATAATTCATGGCCTATTGATATGAGCAAACCGCGTTGTGCGAAACCCTAAACGCAGTGGTATCACACAAATTGGCCGGTCTTTATCCGCCTATTTTGCTTAACCCGAGTTACGCATCCCTGCCGCGATACCGGCGATAGTGACCATCAGCGCCCGATTACTTTGCGCACTGATTTTCTCCGGATCGTGCCGAGAGCGTTTTAGCAGCTCCACTTGTAAAATATGCAGCGGATCGACATAGGTATTACGCAGCATTATCGACTCACGGATCCAACCTTCTTTAGCCATCAACGTATCACTGTGGATCAACTTTAACAGTAACTTGCGATCCGCCGCCAATTGTTGCCGCAACTCGACACCAAGATGTTGCAGTTCTTTAGGCACTAACACCTGATCATAATAGGCAGCAATTTCTGGATCGGCTTTTAAAAACACCATTTCCAGCATCGACAACCGCGTTGCAAAGAACGGCCATGCTTGCTGCATTTCATCCAGTAAATCGGTTTGCCCAGCCTCAACGGCCAGGGCTAATGCATTACCCGCTCCCAGCCAAGCAGGCAGCATTAAACGATTTTGTGACCAAGCAAAAATCCATGGGATCGCTCTTAAGCTTTCAACGCCACCGGTCGGGTTACGTTTGGCTGGTCGGCTGCCCAGTGGCAACTTACCTAATTCTTGTTCTGGCGTGGCAGCACGGAAATAAGGCACAAAATCTTTATTCTGCCGCACGACAGCCCGATAGGCGTTGCAAGAATCATCGGCTAGCTTACTCATCAGGCTGCGCCAGCTTTCTTTTGGCACAGGCGGTGGTAGCAACATGCCTTCTAATACTGCGCTGGCATACAGGGCCAAACTACGGATGGCTAGCTCAGGCAAACCAAACTTAAAGCGGATCATCTCGCCTTGCTCGGTCACGCGCAACCCCCCAGCTAACGAACCCGGCGGCTGCGATAAAATCGCCGCATGTGCAGGGCCGCCGCCACGGCCGATAGTACCGCCACGGCCATGAAACAGTGTCAGCTTCACGCCATAATCTTTACTCAGCTTCACTAGCGCTTCTTGCGCACTGTATTGAGCCCACGCGGCCGCGAACACACCGGCATCTTTAGCCGAGTCAGAGTAACCGATCATCACCTCTTGGCGACCATTAATATAACCGCGATACCAATCAATACTGAGCAATTGCCGCATACAATCGGGCGCGTTTTGTAAATCACTTAAGGTTTCAAACAGCGGTGCGACTGGCATAGCAAAGCTACTACCGGCTTCTTGCAACAGTAATTGTACTGCCAGCACATCGGAGGGTTTACCCGCCATTGAGATCACATAGGTACTGAGTGCTTCGTTACCATGGCGCGCCACGATATCGCAGGTATCCAGCACTTCTTGAACGTCGGCGGAGGGTTGCCAGTTTTTCGGAAATAACGGTCGTTTATTTGCCAGTTCTCGCAATAAAAATGCTTGCCGATCCGTTTCAGTCCAAGCGCTATAATCACCTAAGCCTAAGTAACGGGTGAGTTCAGCAAAAACATCAGCATGACGCGCGGCATCTTGGCGAATATCTAATTTCAGTAACGTTAAGCCAAAAGCATAGGCGCGGCGCAGCGTATCGGTTAAGCGACCTTGTGCAATTAATTGCATGCCACTTTGCTGTAATGATTCAAAGCACAGTAATAACGGCTCAAGCAACTGCTGGTTATGCCAAATTAAATCAGCCGGCCGCTGTAAGCGATCATGTTTTAACGCCTCAGTTAACCAATCTCGGGTGGTGATCAGTTGTTGGCGTAACTTGTTAAGTACCGCACGATAGGGTTCGGATGCCTGTTCACTGGCGTCGAGTAGCGCCGCAGAGCCCGTATTCATCGATAACTCGGTAGACAGTAAATCTAAGTCTCGAATAAACAAATCTGCCGCTTTCCAGCGACTCAGTAATAACACCTGACGGGTTACTTTGGAGGTAACAAAAGGATTACCATCGCGATCGCCGCCCATCCAAGAAGAAAAACGCACGGGTGCGGCATCAAGCGGTAAGCCAGTGCCAAGATCACGACGTAAATCGGCATCAAGTTCACGTAAAAAGTCAGGAATAGCTTGCCACAACGAACTTTCAATGACTGCAAAGCCCGATTTCGCTTCATCAACCGGAGTTGGCCGCTGCTCACGAATTTCATTGGTATGCCAAGCTTGGCTAATTAACTCGGTTAAACGCAGTTGTAATTGCTGTTGTTGCCAATCGGTTTGCGGATGCTCTAACTGCGCTAAGCAGGCAGCAATTTCGGTCAGTTTATGAATCAGGGTACGCCGCGCCACTTCAGTAGGATGCGCCGTTAGCACCAACTCAATAGATAACTCACGTACGGCTTGTTGAATGTCGCCCTTGGCGATAGCGGTGTCTTTTAAGCGTTGAAACAACTCCGTTAACGGTTCCGGCTTTTCAATGCTGCTGCGCCCTGCCGCGCTGATACTAAAATGTTGCTCGGCGAGGTTAGCTAAATTTAAAAACTGCGCGAAAGCCCGAGCGACTGGCAGTAATTCATCATCACTGAGTGCCGTGAGTACTTGGCGTAGCTGCTCGGCTTGCTGGCTATTGCCTTGGCGCGCTTCTTTAGACAGCTGGCGGATCTCTTCCACTCGTGCCAATACCGCATCACCAAGATGCTGGCGTAAGGTCTCACCCAACTCCGTACCTAATAACCCGACATTCGCCCTAAGGGCGGCGTATTGATCCATTTCAGTGCTCCACTGCGTTTAGAATTAATACACCCTAGCCTGTTCTGCGTTGGTACTCAACTATGATTGCTTACCAACTGGGCAACAACTGTGCATAGGCGATAACTTGGGTTCTTGCTATACTGCGCTTAACGGTATTTTACGACTTTTAATACGGTATCTTATGACTTCGGAAACACGTCCTACCCCAGCAAAAAAATCGACAGGTCTCATCAGTAACCTACTGCTAAACGTGGTGATCCCTGCGATTATCCTGAGTAAATTCAGCGGTGAAGAATACCTTGGCCCCGTCTGGGGTATTGTGGTTGCACTGGCTTTTCCTATTGGTTTTGGTATTTGGGATTTACGCCAAGCCGGTAAGGTTAATTTCTTTTCGGTGCTCGGTGTTATCAGTGTGTTATTAACGGGCGGCATTGCTCTTCTGCAACTTGATGCCGCTTATATCGCCATTAAAGAAGCCGCGATCCCCGGCGCTTTAGGCTTAGCGGTTTTGATTAGCCAATACACACCCTATCCGTTGGTGAAAAAGTTTTTATTGAATGGCGAGTTGTTGGATAACGATAAGCTTTATGCGGCCTTGGATGCACAACAACAACGCGCACAATTTGAAAAGAAAATGGCAATAGCCGGTTATTTAGTGGCGAGCTCGTTCTTTTTATCGTCGGCACTTAATTATATTTTGGCCAAGGTGATCTTGGTTAGCCCTCCTGGCAGCACCGCCTTTAATGAAGAGCTGGGCACGATGACGTGGCTAAGTTACCCCGTTATCGTTTTGCCCAGTATGTTGGTATTATTTTTTGCAATGTGGTTTATGTTTAGCAGTATTAGCAAGCTGACAGGCCAAGAACTCGACACCTTTATGCATCAACCTTGATCCGATTTAGCTGCAGGCGGCAGCTGCGCGCGTAACGCCGCTAACTCTGCCTGCAACTGCTGCATCTGCGCCACAAGATCCTGTTGTAATTGCTGTTGGGCATCGATTTCGTCTTTGTGCTCTTCATCATGCATGCTTTGTACGGCATTGACGATCACGGCAATAAACAAGTTCAACATAGTAAAAGTGGCGATCAGAATAAAAGGCACAAAGAACGCCCAAGCATAGGGGAACTGCTCCATCACCGGCCGCGAGATCCCCATCGACCAGCTTTCTAGCGTCATCACCTGAAATAACGTATATAAGGTGGCTCCAAGGCTGCCGAACCACTCGGGGAACGCTTCACCAAATAGCTTCGTCGCCATGACCGCAGACACGTAGTACACCAAGCCCAGCACCATCGCAATCGACAGCATACCGTTTAACGATTGCACTAGCGCACCCACAATTTTCTTCATCGACGGTACAAAGGTCAGTACGCGCAGTACCCGCAATACACGCAGGGCACGCAATACCGCAAAAGGCCCGCTCGCAGGCACTAAGGCAATGGCCACTACGGAAAAATCAAATAAACTCCAGGCATCTTTAAAAAACGCCAAACGATGAGCGTAAATGCGCAGCGCAATTTCGATGACAAAGACGGCAAGAATACACTTGTCGAGCAGCATTAATGGTGGGCCAAATGCGGCCATCACTGCACTGGATGTTTCTAAACCTAAAATTGCCGCATTAATTAAGATCAATGCCAATAAGGTGCGTTGCACCAGATTTTTATTTAACCAGGTCGCAACCTGTTGCTGCATGCTGACGCCTGCTGAGCGGGTAACTTCTGCCATAACAGCCTCCATAAAGATCAAGGCGCTATTGTAGAAGAACCATAGAACAGGTCAATGCATTGCGAACGTTATAGCGTTGCAATAGCTAAGATAACTCCTTGCGGGCAGCACGGCATAATCAAACAGCTTATTCTGCTTTTGTGCAAAACAGTTCGGTGCGATTGCGACCATGGCTTTTGGCTTGATACAGCGCTTGGTCGGCCGTTTTTATCAGCTAAAACAAAACACGCTGCTTACCGTCATTGCTACTTTCCCCCAATACTGGTTGTAATGGTCAGGTGTGGCTGATCGTGATTGGGGCATTGATATCAGGCAGCGATAATATAATGTGCTACTTGCGTTGCCGTTAAACTAACGCTGCCTTTAAACGTTTGCCATGCTCTTTAAACACCAAGCGCACCAACGTAGGGTATTGCGGTGTAAGTTTAAGCCAACGCCATTCGCGCAAATGCCTGTTCCAGATCAGCCAATAAATCTTCTGGATCTTCTAAACCAATATGTAAGCGCAATAAAGGCCCAGCATAGGGCCAATGAGTCACCGAACGAAGCGCTTGCACATTAGGCACCGCAGTAATCAAGCTCTCATAGCCGCCCCATGAGAAACCCATTTTAAAATGCTGCATACCTTCAATAAAGGCTTGCACCTGCGCAGCACTGCCCTGTTTCAATACAAAAGAAAACAAACCATTGCTACCGTTGAAGTCGCGCTGAAAAAACGGATGCCCTGGATGCTCAGGAAAAGCAGGATGGCGCACTGTTTCCACTTCTGGACGCTGTGCTAACCACTCTGCCACTTCTAAAGCATTTTTTTCGTGTTGCTTTAAACGCACGCCCAACGTACGCAAACCACGGCTTGCTTGATATACATCATCTGGCGAAGCGCAATAACCTAACAAATAACTCTGCTCACGTAGTTGCGGCCAATGCTGTTCATTCGCGCTCGCTGTGCCTAACATCACATCTGAATGACCAATGATATATTTGGTGGCAGCTTGAATAGAAATATCCACACCAAGCTCAAACGGCCGACATAAGATCGGCGAAGCCCAAGTGTTATCTAGCATAGTGATAATATTATGCGCCTTTGCAACCTGACAAATTGCCGGTATGTCTTGCACTTCCATGGTCAACGAACCTGGTGATTCTAAAAAGATTACCTTCGTGTTCGGACGAATTAAGGTCTTAATCTCGGCACCCAACAAGGGATCGTAATAGCTGGTTTCAATTCCTAAACCGGCGAGCACTTTTTCACATAACCCTCGTGTTGGCTCATACGCGGTATCAACCATCAACAAGTGATCGCCTGCTTTTAAAAACGCCAATAAAGCGCCACTGATTGCTGCGGCACCGCAAGGATATAAAGCACAACCGGCCCCACCTTCTAACTCACACATGGCTTCTTGAAATGCAAAATGTGTAGCCGTGCCACGCCGACCATAATACGGCACAGCGTTACCTTTATTTTTACTGGCGTTTTTAAGCTCTTCCATGGTCTCAAACACAATCGTTGAAGCACGTACGATAGGCGGATTAACCGCACTGCCAGTCCACTTTTTGCCACGACCTGCATGAATTAACTGGGTATTCTTTTTCATGTATTGCTCCAACGTTTCCCAAAGGCGAAAAGACTTCTAGAAGTCTGCTTTATACTATGTCATTATTTTGCCGCTGCAGGCAATGTTTAATTCTGTTACACGTTTGACACCAGCAAGTTCAGCAACTAGATTCAAAAAAATAACAAAGGGATAACTCACATGCACCAAATAAAACCGCATCCTATTGCGTTAGCTATTACCTTAGCGTTGTTTACACCGCTAACAATGGCGCAACAAAGCAATACCAGCGAAAACGATGAAAAAGCAGAAAAAATTGAGCAGATTATTGTTACGGGTACTCGGGTTGCCGGTCGTTCGGTGTCTGATACTGCCGTGCCAATCGATATTATCAGCGCAGAAAATTTAACTCGAGCAGGTTCAACCGAACTGAATCAAGTTCTATCAACCGCGCTACCGTCTTTTAACTTTCCGCGTCCAGGCTTAAGCGATGGTACTGATACCGTGCGCCCAGCTACTTTACGTGGTTTAGGGCCAGATCAGTCTCTGGTGCTTGTTAACTCAAAGCGCCGCCATTCCGCTGCCTTGGTTAACGTAAACGGTACCGTGGGCCGTGGCTCTTCTGCCGTTGATTTAAATACCATTCCTACCGCAGCGATTAATTCAGTTGAAGTATTACGTGATGGTGCTTCAGCCCAGTATGGCTCAGATGCCATTGCCGGGGTATTAAACATTCGTTTACGCGAAGCGAGTGAAGGCGGTAACTTTACCTCGTCTTATGGCTGGCGTGAAACCAGCTACACCACGCCAACAACACCAACCCCAACAGGCGCCACTTGGAGTGCACCGGCGAATCTTGAGCGTAGTCGTACTGACGGTGAAACGCTAACCTTAAGCGGCTGGCGTGGTTTTGAACTTGGCAAAGATGCTTTCCTCACCGTATCTGCAGAATACAAAGACGCCGAACGCACAGAGCGTGGCGGCTGGGATTATCGTCAACAGTATCCGTTGGTCAATGGCCAATATGATACACGTGAAACCTACTTCAACCGCTTCAGTGCTTGGTATGGTGAGCCTGAATTATCGCAATTTACCTTGTTTGCTAATGCCGGTAAAACCTTAGATAACGGTAAAATTTATGCTTGGTTAAGCTACCAAGATCGTGAAGCGCGTTCAGGCGGTTTCTATCGCCCAGCCAACGATTCCCGCAACATTCTGGCGATCTACCCAGATGGTTTCTTACCTATTATTGCACCCGATGTAACGGATGCCAGTGCTGCTGTAGGTTATGAATTTGATGTGGGCGAGTGGACCGTTGATACGTCTTTAGTTTGGGGCCAAAACCGTATGGCCTTCACTATTGAAAACACCTTAAACCGCTCAATCGGCCCAACCAGCAAAACCGAGTTTGATGCTGGTGGCTTCCGTTATGGCCAAACCGTGTTTAACTTATCTGGTGTGCGCTCAATTAATGTCGATGCGTTAGCTTCGCCGTTAAACATTGCTACCGGGATTGAATTACGCCGTGAACGTTACGGTATTTTCGCCGGTGAACCTGATTCATGGCGCAATGGCGGCGAACTGTTAAATGGTAACCCAACGGCTTCTGGCGCGCAGGTGTTCCCCGGCTTCCGCCCGTCTAACGAAGTGCGTGAAACACGTCGTGCTGTTGGTGCTTATGTCGATTTAGAAGCGAATATCACGGATAACATGCTGGGCTCAGTGGCGCTGCGCGCTGAAGATTATTCTGATTTTGGCAGTAATGTTACCGGTAAAGCTGCGTTACGCTACGATTTTACCGATGACTTTGGTATTCGTGGTTCATTACAAAACGGTTTCCGTGCCCCATCGCTACAGCAACAAAACTTTACTGCTACCTCGACTAACTTTATCAACGGTGTACCCTTTGATATCACGACTTTCCCGGTAAGCAACCCGGTTGCGCAAGCGTTAGGTGCCAAACCGTTAGATGCTGAAGAGTCAGTAAACTACTCATTAGGCGCCGTATTTAACGTGAGCGGTGTTTCTATCACGGTAGATGGTTATCGCATTGATATCGATGATCGTATCGTGTTATCAGAAAACTTAACCCAAACTAACGTGCGCGATTATTTAAGCTCGCAAGGCTTTATCGGTATCGGTGGTGGTCGTTTCTTTATCAATGGTGTAGATACCGAAACACAAGGTGTGGATGTTGTTATTAACTGGTCAACACCAACTGAAGATTTTGGTTTGTTCAGCTTTACGGTGGTCGGTAATATTAACGAAACGAAAGTCACCGCAGTACCAGCAACCGCAGAGTTGTCAGCACTTGATCCAGCGCCAACATTATTTGGTCGTGTTAACGTACTGACGTTTGAAAAAGGCGCACCCAAAGATAAATTTGGTGCCACGGTAAACTGGAGTTATGACAACTTCAGCGCGACCTTTAAAGCAACTCGTTACGGTGAGGTATTATCACCGGGCACTACTGCAGCCACTGATCTGACATTAAGTCCGAAAGTCTTGATGGATTTGGAAGGCCGCTATGACTTTAACGATAGTTGGACCGTGGCAGTGGGTGCTGATAACATCTTTGATGAATATCCAGATGCTAACCCCATTAACTTAAATACCACAGGCGCTACCTCGTTCTCGAACTATTCACCGTTCGGACGTTCAGGCCGCTTAGTGTATGGCCGAGTATCTTATAACTTCTAAGTTACCGCTAAAATAAACAAGGCGCCTTAAGGCGCCTTGTTTTTTGTTTTGGGTTATACGTTTAATTTAATGCTTTCATCCCTGTTAAGCCTTCTAGCGGTGTCAGCGCTTCTAAAGCCGGCTTGGCAAAATAATATCCTTGAAACAAGCGCACACCAATACCCACTAAGTAATCTAATTCTTCTTTTGTTTCAATGCCTTCAGCTAACACCTTGGTACCTTGCAACTCGCATTGCTCAATTGTTTTGGCCACAATAAATTGTTTTGCGCAGTTAAGGTGAATATTCCGGATCAGTTCCATATCTAGCTTTAATAAGTGAGGTCTTAACTCAATTAGCCAATCTAATGTTGCAAAACCCGAACCGTAATCATCAATCGCAGTTTGAAAGCCACGTTTAGCATAACTGCGAAAAATGCGATTCAAATGCGCTTTATCTGGGATCTGCTCACCTTCAGTCACTTCAAAAATTAGCTTGGTTAAATCAAAGCCATAGAGATCGGCTGCTTCAATGGTGGCTTTAATACAGGTTTCTGGGTTATACACCGCGTTCGGCAAAAAGTTAATATTCAAATAGGTACTGCATTTTAGACGCGCAGCGGTTTCAATGGCTTTTACCCGACAAGCCTGATCAAAGTAATATTTATTGCTATCGTTTATCCGAGAGAAAACCCAACCTGCACCTTCACCGTTTGGCCCGCGTACCAGCGCTTCGTAAGCAACAATCTGCTGCGTGTGCCAATCGATAATCGGTTGAAATGCCATACGGATTTCAAAACCCAAATCTTGACCACTTAAACAATCTTGGCAGCTCTGTTGTTTAACTGAATCGGGAAACTGCATAAAATGCGCTCTCTATTGGGAGTAAAAATGAGACAAAATAACATTATTGGATTGTGACTGCTTTTTGATAATTTATCAAAGACAATCACCGATTTGGTGTCGCACCCAGCGCCAGCGCAGCCGCATAATAACGCATTAGAATTTGAAAGCTGGTTTCAGCATTCTTGCCAAAGGTCACCACACCATCTTCATGCCCTGCCATAGTGAAGATACCTTGTGCCGCGGCCTCACTTTGTTGAAACAAGCGGGATACTTCCTCCGCCATCGCCACAGTACCGTAAGGCACTTGCGCAGCCGTTTGCGCTAACGCTAGTGCATCTGCATGCTGCCAAATCGCCGGGCAATGCGCATGAATAATAAAATTAACCTGTGGCAGTAACTGATAAAGCTGGCCATGTGTCATCGCTTCAGAAGAGGGTTTAGTTACGCCCTGTGCGCTAATTCGGTTTAATTCCGGTTGACAAGCGGTGACCAGCGCGTAATCTGCTGCGCTTAACTGCAGCTTACCACCCGTTTGCGTGCCACTGATGATAAAGTGTACACCGCCTGCGACCCGCTGACTAATATTCCCAAAACCATAATTATCATAGCGCTCAGGATGCTGCCCTAACATGCCCGTTTGTACACAAAGCGTACGCCACGCATTTAACTCGGTAATATCTATGTTGGCAGGTAATGGCGCAGCTTGATAAAACAATTGAAATTTTATAACCCCTTCTTGCTCTTGCATCGTATAACCCGTCGAAATGTGTTAACAACAGTATAAGTCGCGTCAGCAGCGATGCCAGCCGCATAGCAGGCTAAAACTGGCAGTCGTCCAGTAGAAATGTATAATAGTCGCAAGATGAGGCACCGTCTTACGCTGTCATTGATGAAGGCAACCAATGAAATATAAAGATTTACGTGATTTTATCGCGCAGTTAGAACAACGTGGTGAATTAATTCGCATCAAGCAGCCTGTCGATCCGGTATTGGAAATGACTGAAATTGCCGACCGTACTCTGCGTGGCGGTGGCCCAGCGTTATTGTTTGAAAACCCAAAAGGGTATTCGATCCCAGTATTAGCCAACCTATTTGGTACACCTCAGCGGGTGGCTTTGGGTATGGGCCAAGAAGATGTGGCGGCCTTACGTGAAGTCGGTAAATTGTTGGCTTTTTTAAAAGAACCCGAGCCACCAAAAGGGCTGAAAGATGCCTTTAGTAAATTGCCTATTTTCAAACAAGTTCTAAATATGTCGGTCAAACAGGTGAAAAAAGCCGTTTGCCAACAAGTCGTACTTAGTGGTGATGAGGTCGATTTGACCCAGTTGCCCGTTATGACTTGCTGGCCGGGCGATGCCGCCCCCCTGATTACCTGGGGTCTTACCGTAACCAAAGGACCGCATAAAGACCGCCAAAACTTGGGTATTTATCGTCAACAAGTGCTGGGCAAAAACAAGCTGATTATGCGCTGGTTATCGCATCGTGGCGGCGCTTTAGATTTCTTTGAATGGCAAAAAGCTCACCCGGGTAAACCCTTCCCGGTGTCGGTAGCTCTGGGCGCCGATCCGGCCACCATTTTAGGTGCTGTTACGCCTGTACCTGATACGCTGTCTGAATATGGTTTTGCCGGATTATTACGTGGTGATAACACCGAAGTGGTTAAATGCGTTAGTAACGACTTGCAGGTGCCGGCCAGCGCTGAATTTGTGCTTGAAGGCTACATTGAAGCGGGTGAAATGGCGCCCGAAGGGCCTTACGGGGATCACACGGGTTATTACAATGAAGTCGATAACTTCCCAGTATTTACTGTAACGCATATTACACACCGTAAAGATCCGATTTATCACAGTACTTACACCGGCCGTCCACCAGATGAACCGGCTATCTTGGGCGTCGCACTGAACGAAGTGTTCGTGCCCATTTTGCAAAAACAATTTCCGGAAATTACCGACTTTTACTTACCCCCTGAAGGATGCTCGTACCGTTTAGCCGTTGTCACGATGAAAAAACAGTATCCTGGCCATGCCAAACGCGTAATGATGGGTGTGTGGTCGTTCTTGCGCCAGTTTATGTATACTAAATTTGTGATTGTCTGCGATGACGATATCAATGCCCGCGATTGGCAAGATGTGATTTGGGCCATTACCACCCGTATGGACCCCGCGCGCGATACCACGCTGATTGAAAACACGCCGATCGACTATCTTGATTTTGCTTCACCTGTATCGGGATTAGGGTCAAAAATGGGTATGGACGCCACCAATAAATGGCCAGGTGAAACCACTCGTGAATGGGGCGAGCCAATTGTGATGTCTGACGAAATTAAGCAGCGGGTTGATAGTTTATGGCCAAGCCTGGGCATCACGTTACCCGCGGCCAAACCATGAGCCATAAGGTCACGGTACTGCCAGCGCAGTTAAGTTTCGAAGTGCTGCCTGAAGAAACTATTCTGCAGGCCGCGCTGCGCCAGGGTATTGATTTTCCTTATCGATGCCAGCAGGGCGTATGCACCAGTTGCGTGTGTAAACTACGTGACGGTAACGTGAGCTATATCGAGCCAAGCCCATTAACGGACGTTGACCGTCAGCAGCGATTTGTTTACTGTTGCGTGGCTTATGCCCAGTCCGATCTGCAACTACACCACCCTTTTATACGCGGTTAACCCCGCTTAACATGAGATGTTTATGAACGCTATTGCTTGTCAGGTTGTTGCCATTGAAGCTCTTACTCACGTTGTCAGTAAAGTTGTACTCGCGCCAGCTGCGCCCGTTAACTTTATTGCCGGTCAATACTTACAACTGTGTCTGACCGCAACAGATAAAAGACCTTTCTCTATCGCCAGCACCCCAGAACAGCCGTTGTTGGAATTGCACATTGGCGCGGCAGCGGGAGATAACTGGTCTGGCGCAGCGTTAACTCATCTACAGCAACAATTTGCTGCCGGTGAGCCGGTTCAAGTTGAAGTCGGTCTGGGTCATGCCGCTTGGCAAGCGAACAGTGATCGTCCCATCGTGTTATTAGCCGGTGGCACCGGGTTCTCTTATGTACACAGTATTGCCTTGGCAATCGCGGCTGCGAAAAAAGACATCCCGGTATTATTGTACTGGGGTGTGAAAAGCGAAGACGCCTTGTATTACCAGACCGAATTGGCAAGTTGGGCAGCCAGCAATCGTAAATATCAGGTGATTCCGGTGGTGCAAGAGCCTAGCGCACAATGGCAAGGCCGCCGCGGCTTAGTGCATGAAGCCGTGTTGCAAGATATTGTGTCTCTTGAAGCCTACGACATTTATATGGCAGGCCCCTTTGCAATGGCAGGGGTGGCTCGCGAGGCTTTTATCGCGCAAGGCGGCCATCGCGAGCACATGTTTGCTGATGCGTTTGCTTATATCTAACTATAAACTTAATATTTGTAATAGTTCAGTCGCAGGCTTGTAACCTGCGGCTTGCGCTTGCTCTAGCAGGGCTTTAGCTTCGGTCTTCTCTCCATCTAACCATAAACGTGCGCCATGCCAAGCCGCCGCCAACGGATCTTGCTGTTGAATAAGATAGAACTGCCAATCTTCGCGCTTCGCGCCTAATATACGCTGTGCTCGACGATCGCCATTTGTCGCGGCTGTACGCCACCAATACTCTGCCGTTAACTGCTCATGCACTGGCACATATTGCTGTATCAAAATAGTCGGGCGATTCACTAAGCGACTAAAAGTGCGTTCTTGTTTGGTGCTGTTACTGAGTCGAAAAATGCCTTCTTTGCCGCCACGAATGCGCATGCCCAGCAACGTCTCTGCCTCGGGTGCAATAAGTTCATCGCTTTGCAACACACGCTCGATTTCGCCTTTTGCATTGGTTTGCACTGTTACTTCGCCATCAAATGCCTCAATATTAATTTTCAGTTTTCTACTGTCAAACCAAGTTGTTAAATCCAGCTTATCGCCAGGCTCCGACAAATCTTTATCTACATAAACTAAAGCACCCGACACCATAGAAATCACATTTAGCGCGCTACCCAACGTTTCTTGATGCCGAGCAGAGCCCGCTTGTGCATAAGTCCAGAGGTTATTTTGATTAACAATCCTATTCGCGCTGCCAGCATCCATCACGCCGGCTATCCAAAAATTTAACTGTACCGACATTAAATGCGGACGACCGGTCGCTGCATATTCCCAGCGACGCAGCTCGCGCATAGCGTGAAAATCATAAGCACCAACCGGAAAACTATCTAATACATCAACAACCTGTACCCTTCCCGTACCATCTACTAAATACTGTAATACGATAAAACCAAACGGATTCTTTCTGGTGACTTCTTCCGGGATTATCGGCATCGGCGTATTAATGGCGGCCGGAGGCTGCTCTTTACTGAGACGGTAAGGTTGCGCATCCTGTTTAATAATGACCGCAGCAAAAGCTTTAGCTGCCGCAGCGTCGGCTTGCAGACGCTCATCGCTGCTCGCCTCGGCATACACACGTTGCACGATAGCGCTAGCATCTGGATGCTGTAATTTTTCTGCTAGTAAAAAATAGCTTAATGCTTCTACCCGATTAATCTCTTGTCCTTCACCATAATAAGCCATCACACCTAGATTAAAGGCTGCATCGGGATTACCTAGTGGTAGTAGCGTAATAAAGCCCGCTTTTGCCTCGCTATATTTTTTATTTTCGTAGGCTTGTAAAGACACCAGCAAATCCGCTTGCACGGCGAAGGTTGTCAGCATCAGCAATACGAGTGTTATAAAACGCATTCTATCTTCCTTAGTTTTCACTATTTCTCAATTAGCGTGGTTTGAATAGCTAAGCGCACTACAAACTTAAGGCTTGTAATAACTCGCTCGCTGGCTTGTAACCTGCGGCTTGCGCTTGCTCTAATAGCGCTTTACCCTCTGCGGCTTCGCCATCTAACCATAAACGTGCACCATGCCAGGCCGTCGCGAGCGGATCTTGCTGTTGAATAAGATAGAACTGCCAATCTTCGCGTTGCGCACCTAAAATACGCTGTGCTCGGCGATCACCATTTGCAGCCGCGGTTTTCCACCAGTAACCCGCTGTCAACTCTTGATGAACGGCATGATATTGTTCAACCAAAATGCTGTTTTTCTTACTAACACGGCTAAACGAACGATCTTGCGATAAACTATTACTTAACCGGAAAAAGCCACTATTAGCACCACGGATCCGCATTCCCTGCAGTGTTTCTGCCGCGGGATGAGTTAACTCACTGGCATCCAACAATCGAACAATTTCACCTTTTTCGTTAGTTGCTACGCTGACTGATCCGGCCAAACCCGGGATGTTGATATCAAATTTTCTGCTTTCAAACCATGCCGAAACATCTGGTTCATTGGCTGGTGCGGGCAAATCTTCGTCAATATACACTTCAGCACCTGACACCATCGAAACTAAATTTATTACGCTGCCTAGCATTTCTTGATGCTTACTCGAGCCCAGTTGCGCATAAGACCATAAATTTTGCCCCTTGATAATCTGATTAGCAGAACGCGCATTCATTGAACCTGTGGCCCAAAAACTCAGACGTACCGACATCAAATGGGCTTTACCGGTTGCTTCATATTGCCAACGCCCCATAGTGCGGAAAACATAAGGATCAAAAGCCCCTTCTGGGAAGCCATCTACGGCATCGGCAACTTTTACCCGCCCTTCACCATCCACTAAAAACTGTACCACGACATAACCAAATGGATGCTTTCTGGTGACATCATTGGGAATATCGGGCATTGGTGTGGATATTTCAGCTGGTGGTTGCTCTTTACTTAACTGATAACGCTGAGCATTTTTTTTGATAAACACTCCCGCTAACGCTTTAGCTGCCGCTTCTTCTGCACCAGCTCGCTGTGCTGTGCTTGCTTCTTCATAAATACGCTTAACAATGCCTCCAGCTTGTTCATGCTCTAATTGTTCTGCAAGTAAAAAATAAGTTAAGGCCTGTTCGAGATCAACTTCCTGACCTTCACCATAATATGCCATCACACCAAGGTTAAAAGCGGCATTGGCATTACCTAAGGGTAATAAATTAGTGAAACCTGTTTTTGCAACAGCGTATTGTTTATTTTCATATGCTTGCAAAGCGCTCAGCCAATCAGCCCGCACTCCAAAGCTGAGTAGCAATAATCCTAGTACTAAAATTAATCGCATCGATTCATCCTTAACATATAAGCGTTTTATTTATGAAGCAGTTATCAGCATATTAACAAAGGCGTGTTAAGCGTCAACTATTAAAACATAATGGTCACTGGCAGCGGTGTACGAACTATGCCAAAATCAGAGCAAATACACTAAAAATAGGTGCTATGGATGCAACATAAAACAGTGATTAAAGTTCGGGGATATCATTTAGATATTTATCAACATGTAAACAACGCCCGCTATTTAGAGTTTTTAGAAGAAGCCCGTTGGGGGTATTTAGAAGACACTGGTGATATACAGTGGTTTAGCCAACACAATTTGGCCTGGGTAATTGTCAATATCAATATTAACTACCGCGTGGCAGCGACCATGGGCCAAACCCTAGAAGTGTATACACGTTTTAGTAAAGTGGGAGGCAAGAGCGCGGTGGTCACTCAGGAAGTTCGGATAGCCGGTTACGACGCTATTGCGGCAGATGCTCAAGTGACATTCGTTTGCCTGGATCAAAAAACCGGTAAAGCGGTAGCCATTGAGGGTGATCTGCGCCAGCGTCTAGAGCAGCATTTAGCAGAGTAAATTGTCAGCTGGCTTGCCCTTATCAATTATTCCGCAATGATCTCAGGCAAGCCACTAACTCGAAATTAGCTTTAGTCGATGATGATAAGCAATGATTGTGGCTGATACTCGCTATAGCGCCCCAAGTTAATATCGTTTTGTGCTTATAAGGTTCAGCGTGATTAACGGCTTAACCACTTGGCCATGGTTTGACGAAACAACAGCGCATCATCACTCTCTTTGCAAGGTGCGCCCTTAGCTTGCATCATTTGTTCAAAGCCACTTAGTTGTGGATCGACGATTAAACAGTTGTCACCGAGCTTCACCAATTGCTGGCCATCATTATAAGTAAATAACACGGCTTTTTCTGGATTGGCACTGGCTTGCTGATGTTGTTGGGCTACCGTTATCCTGGGTTGCAGCTGCTGTTGCTGCCATTGTTGATAGCTCGCGTCAGCGGCTTGTGCTAACGCTTGCTGATTAGGCTGCGCTAATTGCTTTAAACTACGCTCAGCTAAGCTGGACCTTGGCGTAATAGGCAAGGAGATAATGTCGCTTGAGGCTAACACTGGCTCGTTCTGCCGCGCTTTGCTAACGATTGTAGCACTGACTTCAAGCGGCTTGATGGAATGATTAATGTGGCTAGCTGCAGCCTGTTTTGCTGCGATCTTATCTGCATGAGCCAAAGGTTCCTTTACTGGACGCTCTACTTTCATTTCTGCAACAGGCTCTGGCGATTTAATTGCTGGTTGATAAAGAAAGGTGCGGATCGGCTCGGCTTGTGGCAAAGCAACCGGTTTTTGTAGCGTGGTGTGTAATAACAAAACTAACACGAGGCTGTGCAACAATAATGCCCAAGCAAAGGCTGCTGCATATTCCCGAAATAGCTGTTTTAGTTTAACCATTAAGCAGAGTTCACTCACATAACCAGGTTACTGCTGGCCTCAAGATAAAGTGTTCTGTTTAGATAAGCTCACCGTCGTTTAGTTGCATTAAGTATTTTATAGCACTGTTGTCGCTAGTTAATGAATGGCTAACTATCCAAACCCGCTTAATTGAAGTTCAAAAAAAGCGGCTTTTCGCCGCTGTTCAAAATAACTAGAGTTGCTTATAGCAATTGCTTTTTTAACTCTTTCGCCGGTTGATACTGCTTGGCGATAGCAGCATCTAACAAGGCTAAACCTTTCGCACGCTGCCCTTCTAACAGTAAGCGGCTGCCTACCCAGGCCATCGCCTCGGCATCTTCTTGCTCTAATAAATACCGCTCCCAGCGCTTATCATAAGCGGCCATAATACGTTGCGCTTCTTTACTGCCATTCTTCGCGGCTTTATCCCACCAAAAACGTGCAGAATAACTTTGCGGCATCTTAAAAGAAGCGCTAACCCAGGGCGCACGATGCGCTGAAACATGACTGTACTTCATGATTTGATAAACGTCGTGATCTATCTTGCCTTTTAACTTTAACCCCAACAAATTTTGCACCTGACTACTGGGGTCAATATCGGCATAAATTTGCTCAACAATAGTGCCGTCATCGGCTATTCGCACCACCGCATAACCGACAAAACCACTAAAATCGACTTCCAATTTATTCAACGGTTTAAAAACGGATAAATCTAACTCTGCCGTAATCGGCATATCTCGGTCGATAGAAATGTAGTTACTGTTTTGTATATTAACCAGACGTAACAAATGGCCTAGCATAAATTGATGTTGCGGTGAGCCGATTAACGCGCCTTGCCATAGTTGATGCTGCTGTATTAAATCATCAACTTTTGCAACATTGACACCACCCTCGAGGAAAAAATTTAGCTCTGCGCTAAATATATGGCTTTTGCCACTGGCTTCGTATTTCCAACGACTTACCGCTCTAATAGCCTCCCTATCAAAAACGTTGTTAGGAAATGAGTCCACCACATTAATGGTTTGCACATTACCTTTGCCATCAACTAAAAAGCGCATAGCCACATAGCCAAACTGCCCCTTTGCCGCCGCTGCCGCGGGGTATTTTGCCTGAACACGCTTCACCGCTTGTGGCGCTTTAGTTTTATCGTTGTCATCGATCGATGTCAACATTGGCACTTTTACTTGTTGCCGGATACGCTGTAATTGTGTGTCAACTAGGGCTAACTGCGACGCGGTTAGGTTTTGCTGTAAACCCGTTACCACATGGGAAATGTTAGGCTTACCTAGCTCTGCTGCCAACATAAAATGCGCCAGACCTAAAATACTGTCTTGCGGTACACCTTCACCGAGGTGATACATCGCGCCCAAATTAAAAATAGCCTCTTCGTTGCCGAAAGGAACCAAGCGTTCAAATTCCGTTTTAGCTACCGCATAATCTTGTTTGTCGTATGCCGTCATTGCCGTATTCCAATCAGCTAAAAGGGGCATGCTGCATAGCCATGTCAGGAGCACAATCCATAAGCGCTTCATTGTTAATCCTTGCCAGATTTAAAAACACGCTTAATCTACACTAAATACACTTTAGCGCAACAATAAGCGCACATTAAAGGATGAATGGGCGTCTTACCGCTGCACATTTCTCAAGCACGAAAAGCACGATTTTTATGTTGAGCCGTCATTTAACTGATAGCGTTGCTTAATTTGTAGCCATTGTTGCAATTTAGCATCAAAAGACATCGCCGCATGTGCCGGGCTAGTAGAAGGAAGGGTTAACAATCGCGGGGGTGTGATGGCTAACGTTGGTAATACCTGCTTGTTAAAACTTTGCTGTGCTTTGGCACCATTAAAAGCGATCAGTTTTAACTGGCCGTGCTCAGCTAAGAAATGATTAAAGTCGTTGGCTTGCTCATGGCGAATGGCGCTGTCTAAACTGCCCTGACGTTGACAATGCGCCAGCACATCCCATAACGCAAAACCATGTTGTCGCAATAAGACTAAGCGCTCATGATAAGCGAGATTGACAGAGAAACCGCATAACGATGCCATAATGGGCCAAAAGGCGTTACGCGGGTGGGCATAATACTGCTGGCTGGCGAGCGACTGAGCCCCCGGCATGCTTCCCAAAATTAACACCTTGGCATCGCGGTTTGTCACCGCGGCCAAGCCTTGTAAAATTACCGACACAGCTCGGGGTTATATTGCCGTACTTTTTGCCACGCCATACTGGCTTGCTCACGATCGCCTTCTTGCTCGGCTAAGTAGGCAAGTACCGCGTAAATATAGCCATTAGAGGGGCTAGAGCGTAGCCAATGCTGCACTTCTTTACGTAACTTTAATACTGAGTTATTTAACGGGATCTGTTTTAAGTAAGGCCAAGCTGCCGGTAAATCTTCTAAGGTGAGTGCTTGTACTAAACGCTGTTCAGCACGCTCACATTGCCCCGCCTGAGCTTGCGCCCATGCTAAGCCCAACATCGCAGCCGCCGATTTACGCTCTTTTGACGGTAACGCTTGCCAAATTTCAGACTCTTCGCTAAAACCTTGCTGCGCACTCAGTTGGCTCAATGCCGCAGGATAAACGGCATAACGCTGCAACGGCCATTCTGCTTTACCAAACCATTGCTGAGTTAATGATAACGGAATAGTTTGCAGCAACGTTTGCCATTGGCCGGCTTGTTTTAGTGCTTGCAGATACAATTGCCCTAAAGCGGGATCGGTTTTCGCAGCATCAAGATGTGCCGCCAATAAACGACATGCTTGCCCAGGTTTATTTTGTTGTAGCATCAAATCAGCTTGCACAAAGGTCGTGCTACTTTCATCGGCCGTTAACGCCGCAGCTAATTCATTTGCATGCTCGCTATTGCCGGCATAAAAACTGGCATAACTGGCCAACATGCGTTTTTCATTCACGTATTGTGGATCTAACAAAGCATGTTGTAACTCTTCGCTGGCCAAAGGCCATTGTTGCCGCGCATACGCTTGCAGACCAATGGCAAAAGATTCTCGCGCTTTGCGTTGGCGCCTACCACGAAAGAAGTTTAGCGAAAATTGCTGCCAATAAGCTAATTTCCGCAGCAATATTAAGCATATTTTTAACACTAACACCACAGCGATGACGGCCACAAATAAGCCCAATAAGGTCATTTCAATGGTGTAACCTGCTGCAACAATCTTGATATAACCAGGGTTATTAATGAACACCGGCCCCAGCAACATGGCTAGAATTAAGACTGCTGTTAGGATCAACAGCTTACTCATAATTAGCCTCCGTTATGATACTAAGTTGTCGGTCTAACTGATTGATACTTTGCAGAGTGGGCAATGCGGGCTTTTGCATCGCAGCCGAAGCTAATTCGACAATGCTAGCGCTGGTTTGCTGCACAATAGGATCTTCGGCAGCAAAGTAACGCTGCAATA
Source organism: Alishewanella maricola (assembly GCF_016343785.1). NCBI lineage: Bacteria > Pseudomonadati > Pseudomonadota > Gammaproteobacteria > Alteromonadales > Alteromonadaceae > Alishewanella > Alishewanella maricola. The sequence continues at coordinate 160,477 of NZ_JAEINI020000006.1, forward strand.
AATCGGCGGCTTGTTGTAATGCGTGCTGATACACTCCCGGCTCTTGCTGTAAAATTGCCAGCTCCGCAAGCAATAACTGCTGCTGTAAGCTTAAGCGCACCGTAATTTGCTGCTCTGAAGATAAACTGAAAAAATCTTGGGGTTGCGCAGCACGCACATTGAATAATTTACCTGATACTTGCTCCCAATAACTTGACAGATTTTCACGCCAATTGCCTAAATCATCATTCGGTTGATGCGAAGGAATTAAACGTTGCTCTTGCTGTTTTAATGGTAGCTGCATGCTTTGCCGGCGTAATTGACCGAGCTGCAAATATAAGGGTGAAAAATCCGTTTTAGGGACTTGTTGCAGCGCAGCCAGATCATCCTTAATTGCTTGTCGAACGATTAACAACAGCACATTATCTAGCTTAGCAAGTTGCTCATCCGCTGCTTGCAACAACCAACGCGCGCTTTGCACATCTTGTTGCAAGACCAAACTTTGACTCGCTCGCTTTAACAAGAAACGTACTTCCATCAATACCCAGTGTTGTGGCGGTGCGCCATCACGCTGTTGCACTTGCTGGCGTAAGCTCTGTATTTGCATTTGCAATTGTTCACGATCTTGCTGCATCGCTTGTTGATACTCTTGCTGCAAGCGTAACTGTTTTTGTTGCTGAACCTCTAACCATTGCTGTTGCTGCTGACTGATCGTCGCTGTCGTTTGCTGCAGTTTTTGTTCAATTTCCTGCTCTGTGATCTGGCTCTGCTGTTGGAGTGATTGCCATTGTGGCCATAACCAATACCCCCCCGCCACCATAGCGGCGGTTAATGACAACACAAGAAAAATGGCAAACCAAGCCAGACCATTACTTTTGCGCGGCGGTGTATTTGATGATTCCGTGTGGGTCGTATCGGATGCAACCTCAGCGGGTGCTGTCACTTTTTCCGAAACGGTCGCCTGCCCTTGCTCACTCATAGAATGTTCCTCTTAAACTGCGTCACCGCTTCTAACAAGGCATCGTCATTGGCGCTGCTTGCTAGATGAATATGCTGTAGTGGGATCCCTAGCGCCAGCGCACTGTCGCGTGCCCGTGGGCTAACTAGGATCCAATGTTGTTGAGCAAGCCAAGCATGCTGCTCTGTGGGCACTAACCCAAAAATGCGCTGCAAAATTTCATTACTCGTGGCTACGATACACTGCACGCCCTGCTGTTGCCATTGCTGCTTCAGCTGAGCACCATCTAACGGCAATGGCAAACGGCTATAGCTTTGCACATAACGCACCGTGGCACCACGTTGCGCCAAGGTTTGTTTAATCAGTTCACGACCGCCATTACCTCGCACCACCACCACTTGTTGCTCTGCAACGCTGTTCAACTCTGGTAGTGCTAACAAGCCTTCACTGCGCTGATCTTCTGGGATGATCACCTGACGCCCAGTCCAACGTTGCAAAGCGGCACCGGTGGTGGCACCGACAGCAAATAAGCGCCCCGGCAATTGTTTCACTGTAACTTGTTGCTCTAGGGTGTTCACCGCACTGATGCTGACAAAAATTACGCTATCCGCTTGTTCTAGCCAGCGAATATCTTTCGGTTTTAATTGCACCATTTGTGTAGTAATCACCGGCTGATACAGATAGGGAATACCGTAGCTGTCTAATGATTCCAGTAAATGGTCTGCTTTGCCAGCAGGGCGCGTAATTAAGAACATAGTAAGCGCTAACTTTGCTGATAAACAGCAGCGAGGATCTCTCCGGCGCCTGCTGCCAACAATTGTTCAGCCAATTGCTGACCTAATTGCTCTGCCGCATCGATGCTACCGCGAACGTCATCACGAATAATCTGCTGACCATCCAGTGAGCCAACTAAACCTCGCAGCCACAGTTGTTCACCTTCTAATATAGCAAAAGCACCAATAGGCACCTGACAACCCCCTTGTAGCGCGCGATTCATAGCTCGCTCAGCCAACACACATTGCCGCGTTAGACTGTGCTCTAAAGGGGCTAACAGGGCTTGTACCTGAGCATCATCACTACGACACTCGATACCCACTGCTCCTTGACCGTTAGCTGGCAAACTGCTGTCGACGGTTAAATAGCTGGCGATACGCTCAGCAAAACCTAAACGTATCAGCCCGGCCGCAGCCAAAATAATCGCTGCAAATTCCCCGTTATCAAGTTTCTTGAGCCGAGTATTAACATTACCGCGTAAATCGCGCACTTGTAAGTCAGGCCGTAAGGCTTTTATTTGGCATTGCCGACGTAAACTCGAAGTGCCCACAACAGCGCCTTGTGGCAATTCAGCTAAACTACGGAACTGGTTAGAAACAAAGGCATCACGCGGATCTTCGCGTAAGCAAATTGTTTGTAACTGTAAGCCTTCAGGAAACGCTACCGGCACATCTTTCATACTGTGTACGGCAATATCGGCTCGGTCTTCCAATATGGCGGTTTCTAACTCTTTAACAAACAGACCTTTACCGCCAATCTTCGCCAGCGGCGTATCTAAAATTTTATCGCCTTGCGTCGACATCGGAACTAATTCAACATCTAAATCAGCATGATATTTCAGCAACTCGGCTTTCACAAATTCGGCTTGCCAAAGTGCCAAGGCACTTTTGCGTGTCGCAATACGGATTTTGGCCATGCTTATACCTCTGCCTTATTGATCAGGCGACTTTGAATAAAGCGGCTGATTTCATCCACTTCTTGCGCACAAACACTGTGCGGCATCCGATAATCGCGCCAGCTGACGTTAAAGCCAGCAGCTTTATAGGTATTGTAAGCCTGCTGACCAGCAGCCATTGGCACGACAGGGTCTTGAGTACCGTGTGCGATAAATACCGGCGTATTTTTGTTGTGGCTCAACTGCTCTGCGCTCAGTTTATCGGGGCAAGCCATGTAGGTAGATAACGCCATAAAACCCGCCAACTTATAAGGCAAACGCGGTAATAAGTGCAGTGCAATCACGCCACCCTGACTAAAGCCCGCCAGCATAATGCGTTCACTCGGGACACCTGAGCTGATTAATTTATCGAGCAATGCCGTGACCGCGATAGCTGATTGCCTTACGCCAGCTTCATCTGCGCGATTGGTCAAATCCATGGTTTTAATATCGTACCAAGCCCGCATCCGCATACCGCCATTTATCGTTACCGGAATTTCAGGTGCATGTGGAAATATAAAACGAATACCGGCATTCGCAGGTAAACGCAACTCCGGTACTATCGGTGCAAAACCGTGACCAGAATCGCCTAAACCATGTAGCCAAACTACAACGGCTTGAGCCGTGCCTTGTGCCGGTACATCAACAAAAGGAAGTAATGCCATGTTATTGCGGCCCCAACACAACTGTTGCACCCGCTTGTTTAGAAGCGGCCTCGTTAACTAATTGCCAGAATTCAATACCGGTACGATTATCAATCCATTGGCCATCGCGCCATTCAAAGTGATGGCCGTTAAACTTAGTTGCTACCCATAGCTGGTGTAGTGGCGGTTGTTTGTTAATGATGATTTTACTTTTGTCGGGAAACTCAATACTCAACAAACCACCATTCGACTCATAATCCAGATCAAGGTCCTGTTGCTCGATGCCATCTTCTACCGCTAACAACATTTGGTCAGCTAATTCATCATATTCTAGGTCATTCATCTGCTTCACCTGTTTGCTTTTACTGCTAAGGATGCGATTATAGAGCGTCAATTAATTAATGAAATAAAAACCATGTACGCTCAGCGAATTTCACGCCCGTTACGCCTGCTATTTAGCGGACTATTATGCGCTGCTCTGCTTACGGCTTGCGGCCAGAAAGGCCCACTTACCTTACCACAGGCCGAGCCAGAAGTGGCAGAGCCCGCATCGCAAAAGATATCAACACAATCTGAAGAACAAGGGTGACGAGATTGGATTACTTTAATTATCAGGGTGATACCTTATTTGCAGAGCAAGTTGCTCTGTCAGAAATTGCGGCCAATTATGGCACACCAACCTATGTCTATTCTAAAGCCACCATTGAACGGCATTATCATGCCTTTGCCGATGCCGCCGCGCAGCATCCGCACAGTCTCGTTTGTTATGCTGTAAAAGCCAACAGCAACTTAGCCGTGTTAAATATACTGGCTCGACTCGGTAGTGGTTTTGATTTAGTTTCTGCCGGTGAGTTACGTCGAGTCATTGCTGCCGGTGGTGATCCAGCCAAAGTGGTCTTTTCTGGCGTAGGTAAAACCGCTGAAGAAATGCACTTTGCGTTACAACTCGGTATTAAATGCTTTAATGTTGAATCAGTGAGTGAATTACACCGCTTACAAGAGGTGGCAAAGTCGCTGAATAAAAAAGCCCCGGTATCGCTGCGCGTTAACCCCGATATCGATGCGAAAACGCACCCTTATATTTCGACCGGTTTAAAAGCGAATAAATTTGGTATCGATATTTTATTAGCCGCAGAGATTTATCGTGATGCCAAGCAACTAAGCCATATCGAGTTGGTTGGCGTAGATTGTCATATCGGCTCTCAACTCACTGAAACACAGCCATTCTTAGATGCCTTAGAAAAACTGCTGGCGCTGATCACTCAGCTTCGTGCCGATGGTATCGCATTAAAGCATATCGATATTGGTGGTGGCTTAGGAGTAACTTATGACCAAGAACAACCGCCGCAACCTTCAGACTATATTAAAAAAGTGGTCGAGCGCTTAAAAGACTATCCTGAGTTAGAGCTGATTATGGAACCTGGCCGGGCCATCACTGCAAACGCAGGGGTGTTACTGACGAAGGTTGAGTTCTTAAAACCAGGACAAGAAAAGCACTTTGCCATCGTTGATGCGGCGATGAACGACTTAATTCGCCCCGCTTTGTATAGTGCTTGGATGAACATTGTACCGGTAGTCATACAGCAAAACCTGACACCACAAACTTATGATGTGGTGGGCCCGGTCTGTGAAACAGGCGACTTTTTAGGTAAAGACCGGCTGCTTGCCATTCGTGAAGGCGATTTATTAGCCGTGCGCTCTGCGGGGGCTTACGGTTTTACCATGAGCTCGAATTATAATAGCCGCCCGCGAGCTGCTGAAATCATGGTGGATGGCGCACGCAGCCACCTGATCCGTGCCCGTGAACAATGGCAAGATTTATGGCGTGGCGAACAATTGCTCGCAGACTAAGCATTTAGGGCTCATATGTTACTTAATTTCACCAAGATGCACGGTTTAGGCAACGACTTTATTATGATTGACGCAGTCAGTCAGAATGTCTTTTTAACCAAAGAGCAGATCAAAAAATTAGCCGACCGTAACTTTGGCATCGGCTTTGATCAGCTACTCATGGTTGAGCCGCCTTACGATCCGGATCTGGATTTTCATTATCGGATTTTTAATGCTGATGGATCAGAAGTCGAACAATGCGGCAATGGCGCCCGCTGCTTTGCTAAATTTGTGCGCTATCGTGGTTTAACCAATAAAACTAAGATCAACGTGAGTACCAAATCAGGCAAGATCACCTTGTATGTGGAACAAGACGGTCAAGTCACGGTGAATATGGGGATCCCACAACTTGAACCGGCCAAAGTGCCGTTTAAAGCCCAAAAACAAGAAGCGACCTACATTATGCTGACAGAGCAACAAACCGTATTTTGCGGTGTTGCTTCAATGGGTAACCCGCATGCGGTACTTGATGTGCCTGATGTTGCCACAGCCGATGTACACACGCTGGGGCCACAACTGGAAACGCATGAGCGCTTTCCAGAAAAAGCCAATATTGGCTTTATGGAAGTATTAAACCAACACCATATTAAATTGCGAGTATGGGAGCGCGGTGCTGGTGAAACCTTAGCCTGTGGCACAGGCGCTTGTGCTGCGGTAGTAGTAGGCCAACTTCAAAAGAAACTGGGGCAACAGGTTCGCGTTGACTTACCTGGTGGCAGCCTACAAATTCGTTGGAACGGACCGGGCACACCGGTAAAAATGACCGGCCCCGCAGAACATGTATTTGATGGACAATTATCCTTATGACAGACAGCCTGATCCAGAAAAAAGAGCTGCTCGCTGCTTCTGTGGTGCTCGATTACTTACAACAGCACCCTGATTTTTTTCAGCACTATCCTGATTTACTGCCGCAATTGCGTTTACCGCATCAACAACGCGGAACAGTGTCATTAGTCGAGCGACAACTTGAATTACAACGTGAAAAAATTCATGTGCTTGAAGAAGATATAACACGTTTAATGTCGGTAGCACGGCAAAACGAACATATCTTCATCGCTCTTAATGCCTTGCATATCGCTATTCACCAAGCAACGAGCTTTAAACAACTGACCGCAGCGTTACAGCAATTTGCTGATACCATGCCCTTAGTAAAGCATTGTCGTTTGTTAGGTTTAGAAAATGGCCAACAAGATTTAGCCCCCTATGAACTGTTATTAAGCCGCCGCTTGCAGCAACAGTCGGTTTATTTAGGCCGTTTAAATAAAGAAGAGCAACAAGGCATTTTTCCTGCGAAAGTGCATTCGGTAGCCCTACTTCGCATTGACCATGCCAATGAGCCATTGGCTATTTTGGCGTTTGGTAGTGAGCAAGATGAGCACTTTCAACCGGGTATGGATGTGTTGTTTTTAAGCCACTTGGTTACCTTGTTAGCCTTGGTGTTACCGCCTTATGTCAAAAGCTGAGCTACCGCTGCACTGGTCTGAGCCGGTGCAGCAGTTTTTAAGCTATTTAAGGCTGGAACGCGGTTACAGCAAACAGACGTTACAAACCTATCAGCAGCAACTTAGCAAACTCGCGTATGCCTTACAGCCTGCACATGAAAGTTGGTTTAAATTAAGCCAAGCGCATATCCAACAGCAATTGCTGCAATTTCGCAAAGCAGGGCTCAGTGCCCGTAGCTTGGCACTTAGCGCGTCGTCTTTACGTAGCTTTTATCGCTGGGCACAACAAGCCCATTTAACCCGCGAGAATCCGGCGCTATCTTTAAAGTTGCCCAAAGCCAGCAAAACCTTACCGAAACAACTCGAAATTGAACAACTCAGTCAATTACTCAGTTTTGATAGCACTGAAGATATTTTGGCGTGCCGCGATAAAGCCATGTTGGAGTTGTTTTACTCTTCCGGTTTACGCTTAGCGGAGTTAGTGGCGATTAATCTGAACGATTTAAATCAGGGTGAAGCTTTAATTCGTGTTACCGGTAAGGGTAATAAGCAGCGCCAAATTCCGGTTGGTTCGGTAGCACTTCGTGCGTTGCAGGCTTGGTTAAACATGCGCCCGTCGCTGCTCACCGACAGCACTGCTGAGCAAGACCGCGGTGCACTTTTTTTAAGTATTGAGCATCAACGCATTTCTCCACGGCAAGTGCGCGAGCGCGTTTTACATTGGGCCAAACAGCAAGGCCTGGGCCAACATTTACACCCGCATATGCTGCGCCACTCATTTGCCAGCCATTTATTGCAATCCAGTGGTGACCTTCGCGGCGTACAAGAGCTATTGGGCCATGCCAATCTGAGCACCACTCAGGTTTATACCCATCTCGATTTTCAGCATTTGGCCAAGGTGTACGACAGCGCCCATCCGCGGGCAAGGAAAAAATAATGCAATTATATAAGTCACTTAAACCCATATCGGTATTGTCTTTTGACTTAGACGATACGCTATATGACAACAAGCCAGTGATTGCCGCGGCTGAAGCCGCTATGTTGCAAAGCCTGCATATGCATGCCCCTCTGACAAAAAATACCCACAGTGATTTTTGGTGGCAGCAACGCCGTTTATTAGCGAAAAACAACCCCGACATTCGCCACGATATTGGCCGCTGGCGCTTACTGGGTGTTGAGGCAGGTTTAGTGACATTAGGCTTAACATCTTGCGAAGCAGGCGAAATTGCCGAGTTAGCATATCAAGCGTTTTGGGATGCACGTACGACCATTAGCGTGTTACCTGAAGTAACAGAATTGCTGGTAAGTCTAGCCAGCCGTTATCAACTGATTGCCATCACTAACGGTAATGCCTGTATCAAAAAAACGGGGCTGGGCGATTTATTTGAATTTAGCTTGCAAGCCGGCCCTGATGGCCGCATGAAGCCTTATGCCGATCTCTTTTTAGTTGCAGCTCAACGTTTAGCTGTGCAACCCAGTGCTATATTGCATATTGGCGATAGCCATCGCGCGGATGTGATGGGTGCCCTAAATGCGGGTTGCCAGGCGGCGTGGCTTGATCATTACCAAACCCCGGTGTCAATTTTACCCCACTTGCACTTTAACCAATTACAGCAACTGCGCGACCTAATATAACTGGTTATTTATACACTAATACCACGCGTATGACTTGGCGCTTAGACCAAGGCTGTTATAATGGCTAAAAATAGCGAATCGAGAGCGACGAATGGATGTTTCTTACCTGCTGGACGGGCTAAACGATAAACAACGCGATGCCGTGGCGGCACCGCCACAACATATGCTGGTACTTGCTGGCGCCGGTAGTGGTAAAACCCGGGTGCTGGTGCATCGTTTAGCCTGGTTAATGCAGGTAGAGAGAGTGGCCCCTTACAGCTTGCTCGCTGTTACCTTTACCAATAAAGCCTCGCAAGAAATGCGTGGTCGGATTGAGAGCACCATTGGCGTTAGCTTAAATAACTTATGGATGGGGACCTTCCACGGTTTATCTCATCGTATGTTGCGCGCGCATTATCAAGAAGCGAACTTGCCACAAAGCTTTCAAATCATTGACTCTGATGATCAGCATCGCTTAGTCAAACGTGTATTAAAAGCACTGAATCTGGATGAAAAGCATTGGCCTGCCAAACAAATTCAATGGTTTATCAATGCCCGCAAAGACGAAGGGCAACGCCCAGGCATGATTGATGCCGGTGCTGATTTTAGCTTACAACAGATGGTTAAAATTTATGCGGCTTACCAAGATATGTGTGACCGTGCTGGCTTAGTCGACTTTGCCGAAATTTTACTACGCAGTTTTGAATTATTGAAAACACATGATGCCGTCAGAAACCACTACCAACAACGTTTTCGGCATATTCTGGTTGATGAGTTTCAAGACACCAATGCTATTCAATATAACTGGTTACGCCTACTGGCCGGCAGCAGTGCCAAGGTGATGATCGTAGGTGACGATGACCAATCTATCTATGGTTGGCGCGGCGCAAAAGTTGAAAATATTCAGCAATTTTTAAAAGACTTTGCTGGTGCCGATACGATCCGCCTTGAACAAAACTATCGTTCTACTGCCACTATTCTTAAAGCGGCCAACGCAGTGATCAGTAATAACAGTGGTCGACTCGGTAAAGATCTATGGACCGACGGCAGTGAAGGCGAAACCATTTCTTCTTACAACGCTTTTAATGAACTTGACGAAGCGCGCTTTATTGTCAGTCGCATTCGCGATTGGCATAACAAAGGTAATCCACTTACCGAAAGCGCTATCTTATATCGTAATAACGCGCAATCGCGGGTATTAGAAGAAGCCTTAATCCAAGAAGGATTACACTATAGGATATACGGTGGCTTACGCTTCTATGAACGACAAGAAATCAAAGACGCTTTAGCCTATCTGCGCTTACTGAATAATCGGCAAGATGATGCGGCGATGGAACGGGTAATTAACACTCCGGCGCGGGGCATCGGTGAAACCACCATGAACAAGGTACGCCAGCAGGCTCGCGCTAGCCAACAAACCTTATGGCAAGCCCTTGAGCAAATGCTCGCAGAAAAACAACTCAGTGGCCGAGCAGCGAATGCGATTGAGCAGTTTATGCAGTTGATCACGCAATTAGATACCGATCTTAACGAGCTACCGTTACACGAACAAGCCGAGCAAGTGATTAAGCAGTCGGGATTATATGCAATGTATCAAGCCGAGAAAGGGGAAAAAGCCCAAACTCGGATAGAAAACTTAAATGAATTGGTTACCGCCTGTCAGAACTTCGACAGTGTGCTGCAAGAAGAAATGACCCCGTTAGCAGCCTTCTTATCACAAGCCGCGCTCGAAGCAGGTGAATACCAAGCAGAAGAACATTCTGATGCTGTGCAATTGATGACCTTGCACTCAGCAAAAGGCTTAGAGTTTCCACTAGTATTTATGTGTGGCTTAGAAGAAGGCATGTTTCCAAGTCAGCAAAGTGGTGATGATCCAACACGGTTAGAAGAGGAACGTCGCCTCTGTTATGTCGGCATGACGCGAGCAATGCAAAAACTGTATTTATGCCATGCGCAAAGCCGTCGTTTATACGGTCAAGAGCAATACCCAAAACCCTCACGTTTTTTACGCGAAATCCCGGATGATTGTGTTGAAGAGATCCGTTTAACAACGCAAGTCAGTCGCCCAGCACAGCTCAACCGATACAGTCATGCCGCCAGCCATAGCGCTTTTGAAAATACTGGCTTTAAACTGGGTCAACGCGTGTTACACGAAAAGTTTGGCGAAGGAACCGTGTTAAATTATGAAGGTAGCGGCCCACAATCACGTATTCAAGTGAACTTTGACCAGTTAGGTAGCAAATGGTTAATGACCGCCTATGCACGACTCGAGGCGGTCTAAGCCGTGCTTGCCGCTCTGCAACAAGCATTAGTGAAAGCGGCTAATTGCCGCATTCGCCTACCGGTTATTTTGCAAGGTGATGAAAAGTCGTTACTGACTCAAGCACAACATTTGTTAATGGCACTACAACCTGCGCATAGTTGGTGGCTAGGCGAACATACACCAGCGCAATGCCAGAACATCGGACAATACAAAGCGCATCAACTATTGGGAATTGAGTGTGACTGCTTAATTATTAATGCCTTTAGTGGTTTTGATGCCGACAAAATTGCCGCCAGTGCCGGTGCGCTCACCGCAGGCGGTCTCTGGTTATTATTAGCACCTGAGTCATTACAATGGCAGCAACTCGCTAACTCCGCACATCATCGTTTACGCTCTTATCCAACCCCCACTGATTACCCTGGTTACTTTATAGCGTTTTGGCTTGGGCAATTACAACAAGCTAATGTTTTGCGCGGCAACGCCACAACACTTTTTAATGACTTAACTTGGCCTGAGGCAGAGGCAAACTCTACAACATTAGACGTTACCATGCCTTATAAAACGTCTGAACAAGCTACCGCAGTTAGCGCTATTTTAAACGTCGTATCAGGCCATCGTCGCAGGCCATTATTATTACTTGCCGATCGCGGCTGTGGTAAATCAGCGGCATTAGGTATTGCCGCCGCACACTTAGCCCTATCAGGGAAAAAGCACATACTTATCACCGCACCGGCAAAGGCACAAGCTGCAGTCGCCTTAGCACATTTTGCGCAACTTACCGAACATGAGGCTTCTACTTCCTTGGCACTGCGCTTTGTTGCTGTAGATGAGTTATTAGCTTCACAACCCGAAGCCGAATTATTATTGATCGACGAAGCAGCAGCAATACCAACGCCCTTGCTACAACAATTACTAGACCATTATAGTCGTATCGTCTTTGCTAGTACCGAGCATGGTTACGAAGGCACCGGCCGCGGTTTTCAATTACGTTTTCAACCTTATTTGACGAAACGCTGCCCAAATTGGCGATTATTACGTTTAACTCAACCTATCCGTTATCAAGCACAAGATCCGCTAGAACAATTAATTAGGCTAGGCTTTCTTTTAAAGCAAACAGATGAGACTGCCGTGACGCTCACTGCTGAAAGCCTTGAACTTAAACATTATCACGCCAGCGACTGGCTAACTGAACCGAAGAAACTACAACAAGTCTTTGGTTTGTTGAGCTTTGCGCATTATCAAACGCAGGTAAAAGATCTGGCTGCACTGCTAGATAACCCAGCATTGAGTGTTTATACCCTTGAACAAGATAAACAATTACTGGCCTGTGCCCTGATCAGTCAAGAGGGAGAAATCGATGACGCGCTAAGCCAAGCAATCTATCAAGGGCAGCGCCGGATCCAAGGGCATTTATTAGCACAAAATCTGGCTTTTCATTTGGCCAGCCCGGCATTAGCCACCGTTAAATTGGCGCGCATTATGCGTATTGCGGTGCAACCTCATTTGCAACGACAGCAATTAGGAAGTCAGTTGCTAACTCGATTAGAAAAGCCATTGCAGCAACAAGGTTATCATTATGTTGGCAGTAGCTTTGCTGCTTCCGCTGATTTAGTGCGTTTTTGGCAAAAAGCGGGCTTTGCGGCTATTCGACTCGGCATGCAGCTAGATAAAGCGAGTGCGGAGCCTTCACTGGTTATGCTAAAAGCATTATCGGCAGAAAATGTATCAAAGGTTCAGCAGCTAAAACTAAAATTTGCTTCGCGCCTTTATCAAGAATTACCAGACTACCCAAGCAATATAGCGAGTGATTTGCTCTTGCAACTTATTCAGCCAACTCAACACGCCATGACGCCCCTCACTCTTACCAATCTGCAATTATTTAGTGCAGATCAACGCCCCTTTGAACTCGTGATTACTGAGTTACTACAATGGTTTAATCAATACGCGGTCATATTATCAAAGCTGCAGCAGCAAGTATTCATTGCTAAACTTTGGCAAAAACAAAGCTGGGCAGTGGTTTGCCAACGGTTTTCACTCACAGGCAAAGCTTGCGCTATTAAACTGATGCAACAAGCAATAATACAGCACATAGATTCAGCCTAAACTATTGTCATTACATTATTAATGCTAAAGTAAGACCTTATTTTCGGAGACGTTATGTTTAGCTTATTTTCATTATTGCTCAGTAGTACAGCACCCACTCTTGATCATCTTACGTTGTCTGAGCGAAACTTATTACAAACAGCTATCCATACCCAAACCAGTTATAACGTTATTGCTGATCAGTATGCTCAATGCCAACAAATCAAAGACTATCAAATATTGGGTTTGCCTGAGAAACGAGAATTAACCAGCATCATTGAAGCCACTTTAAATATTCCTTATCAAGATTTTCTATTTGCAATTAACCACGCTAAAGCTTGGCAAAGTTTAAAACCTCGCGCACCCATGCCATTAGTTGATTGTAGTAAAACCATGGTATATCAAGATTATCTTGATCAATATGCCCTACAACGTTTTGCATTAGAGATTGCAGAACCTATTACAAAACCCTTGCTGACCAACCCTGTAAATAGTCAACAACAAGAGAGCACCGCTTTACTGCAAAGTTATGCCCAACGCAGTAGCACCATAGCTATTGTTAACATTACAGATAGACAAACACTTACCGCTATAGAACAAGCCAACTTTTTACATTTAGACTATACCAGTCGCTATATCTATCGAATTACCCAAGGCTGGAAAAACGTGCCACCGTTATACATGGGCATGCACATTCAAATAAACGAAGCTGATTTAAATAAGTTTGAAGGCGATTGGCTGATTTTTCTCGACGCACAAAAGCAATATATCGCTGCTCGTCCAGTAGAAGATGTCGCAGATTTCATCAAAAGCCTTGGCAAGACAGAATGGCAAGTTGATAGTAACGGTAACTTGCAACGCCCTTAATTAATCTGAAATATACTTACTGTTTTACGCATTTATTATATATATAATGACACGCTTATATTTCATTAATAACTGCTCAGCATTACAAAGTCAGTTTTTATTCATGAGATGACTGAATAGCCAAAAGCTACGATACAGATGGTACTACAGGTAAGTTAACAAATCAGGATATTCTAAAAGCCCTAACTCCCAATCTGTATTTAATCAAATAAAACAACGCTCAAATCTTCTATAGCAATATCATTTAATCAAGCCGAGATCAGTTGTAAGGAATCACTGAAATAACGGTAAAGATACTTCGATTATTTCCACACCGGTGGTCTACAAGGTTTAGCAGGCTTACATTATCGAAAGATCCTCAGTGATCAGCAGTTCGAATTATTAAGCCGCAACCCATAGACCCGAACATTAAGAATTAAACCTCACCCTAACTCAAAGATAAAATCTTTATGAGGTAGATGCGACGCCTGCAGCAATGCGTGGCATAGCTTTATCAGTGGTACCTTTCCCGTGCTCAGAATGTGTTTAGAGACCCTGCGGAAATGAAGAGACGTTAACATTAAATGATAAGATCAAATCGATTAGCACGAAACAGCATAGGGCAGAATTTGGCTGGGGACGTCTTTTGCATGGATGCAAAAGAGGAGCGTACAAGGACGTATT
>NZ_JAEINI020000060.1:0-302 GCF_016343785.1 Alishewanella maricola
ACATCAAGCGATGCCGCCGGTAATACCGTCGAATCCAGTGGTGCTTCATCACACACAGTAGAGACAACACCTGGTACACTGAATATTGCCGCTACAGTAGATAATACGGATGGCACCCTCGATTTATCGGGCACCACTACCGACGTTGCTCTAGGCACCGTAATTAACATCACCATCACCGACCAAAACGGTAAAACGGTCATTGCTCAAGCCACCGTGCTGGCCGATGGCAGCTACCAGTTAGAAGGCGTCGATGTCAGCACCTTAGCTGATGGCCCATTAACCATTGATGCGACGGCAGT
>NZ_JAEINI020000061.1:0-296 GCF_016343785.1 Alishewanella maricola
GATATTAAGTGCCTGAGAGATTTGTCTGTCGCTTAACTTGGCCTCGAATTTGAGGCGGAATATATCCAGATAAGTTTGCATATCTGTCCTTACCATTTTCTTTTTACGTGTCATGACTACTCCGACAAACAGTTAAAAAACTGTTATGCCAAAGTCCGTAAAACGAAGGAAGAACAAACTGGCCGGACGATACCGAAACAGGTGGCCGGATAAGGCCGAAATCAGTGGCCGGATGATACCGAAATGGGTGGCCGACTCATGCCGAAATCGCTGGCCGGATCATCCCGAAATACGCA
>NZ_JAEINI020000062.1:0-263 GCF_016343785.1 Alishewanella maricola
TCTTGCTCAGTCTGGCTATGCGATCCAATAAACTGGCCGAGTTGCTTTTGCTGTTTGGGAGTTAAATAAGGAATACGCCCTTTTGCTTTGCGTGCATCCAAGCCTGCAAGCCCCAATTCAAGGTATTGAGTCACCCAGTTGTTGACGCTGGTACGGCTTATCTTCAATTGATTAGCAACCTGTGTACGGTTTTTACATTCAAGGAACTGAGCAATAGCGAGCAAACGCATGCGCTTACGCCCATTTTTCTCGGCGCGAGAAAG
>NZ_JAEINI020000007.1:0-142795 GCF_016343785.1 Alishewanella maricola
TGAATCATGGAGCTAGCTGAAAGATGGCGTCTTATCGAAGCTGAATTGATGGCAGCTTTCGAATTACTACCAAGCAATACTATAGAATCTGATAATGGATATAGAAAAGGGGATTTCTTGGACTATATCAATGCAAATGAGCTGCTTTTGGCAATGGAAGAGCTAGATGGGGTAATCGAAGATAACCCAAGCCCATCAAAGGAGTTTTGGGTGCGCTTGATTAGCGCTTCAAAACTAATGGGTAACAAGCATCTGGTCAAATACGAGTCCATTTTAAATGCAACATAACAAGCAAATATTATCGCCAGCAAAAAGCGCTGGCTGCGACGTCAACCCGCTGCGCGGCTTTCCGCGCTAAATTTGAGCGTTACATTTTTGGTTGGGACCGAGCGAAATGAATTACCTTAAAAGTGGGATGTATGTTTTTACTTGTACGGTTGCTCCTTTTCTTACGTGGTATTTGTTACAAACGTTAGTTTTTAGCCAATGTGATCCTAAATTTGGTTGCTTCGGGACGTTCAAATTATTTTTTTTCATATTGATTTTATGGGGGCTACTGGCTGTAGTTGGTCATATTTCTAACTTGTTTATTCAGTCAATAATGAAAGGAACACCACTAAAAGCAAATAACTACATGGTGGGATTATTCGGTTTTATTTACGGTTTTGGACATTTGTCAGTGTTCTCATACCATGGTATTGATCTGATGTTCATATTTTTTGCATTATTAGCAGCATACTTTTTAAGTTTGGTTTCTACGCTAATTAAATAAAATGTAACAAACGCCTAAAACAACGCGGCCTCTGGCCGCTGGACTCGCAACAAGTTGCTCGCCGTTTAGGCGAGCGTTAGAAGAACTATGAAACATCTGATGATAATCCCAATTCTGGGGCTAGGCGTAATACACGTAGTAACTTGGTTTGGTATTTTGCCGCCGACTTACTTAACTATTGGTTTGTCTGCTGCATCTGTAGTTGTATTGTTCGTCGGGATAATTTCTGTAAAAAGTTATGCTGATCGCACCGGTGAGAATTTAGGAGAGAAAGTTCTAGGAAATTTGAGTATTAAGCCCTTTTTGTTTGGTCTAGTCGTATTGGCGTACTTCTTCTTTAATTTTTTCTATAGTGCTTCAATGGGAGGAATTACTAAAATCGAAAATGGTAAGTATTTTGCCATGATGGAACCGACCAAAGAGAATTATGAGATTACAGAGTCTGAATACAATGAACGGCAACCTCACCAAGTACGCGCCATGACTGGACACCCATTAGTATTTGGAATAGTTGGTTATATCATGTTTAGTGTGAGTCGTTCCTCTAACAAGCCAAGCAAGAATGACGCACAAAATACGCGCGCCTCTTCTTGACGCGTTATAGCGCTAAATGGAGCTCAGATGTTAGGGAATAAACGAAAGTACAAAATTGCGTCATTTATCTTTCTGGTTTTAGGCTCGGCAGTTTTTGTTAATACGGCAATAGAAATTTTAGAGTCTGATAAATTCAGCTTTTTTGAGCTTCTGAAGGGTATTGCTGGCGCACTAGGTTGTATTTCAATCGGCCTTGCCCCGGAAAAATTATTCTTACCTATGTCTGAAGCTTTTCAAAAAGTTGGTGCCAGTAAGAGGCATCAAGTTTCAGACAAGCTGATTATTGGTGCTGGACTGTTAGCCATAACTGGTTTAATCGGCTCAGTCGCGCTATAACAAACGCCTTAAACAACGCGGCCTCCAGCCGCTGGACTCGCAACAAGTTGCTCGCCGTTTAGGCGTGCGTTATGATTCAATGAGGAACAAGTGGCACAATTAGACTTTTATGCCAGTAGTTCAGATGTTATCACTGTCATCGATTATATGTTTGAGCTATCTCCAATGAGATTATTTGAAGCATACTCTCGTATAGATCATGGAATTAGAGAATTTAAATCCGGTAAGGATATTCTTGAGTCTTCGCATATTGAAGACAATCATGGTGGGATTTTTGTGCGGGGTTGGTGGGAATCAGTGACTTCTGCACCTTATGTCAAAAGATTCGATCTGAATCCAACTGTTGGTAGGTTTCGGGAATCATTGGAAGGTGTTGGCACTTTTCAACTTCTCCAAGGTCGGCCACATGATCTAGCCGATAATGCCTTGAACCTAAGTTGCTTTACGCATTGGAATGAGAAAGGCGCGTTACAAAGAGCGAATTGCTCAGATTCAGAAATTAACGAAGTTAATTGGTCGGAATTGAAATGTCTTTCTGGAAAACTTCATCGCCAAATTAGAAGTACATTTTCTAAAGCCAAATTATTTAAACGCCCAATTTTAGAAGGTGCGTACTCAGATTTAAAAAATGGCGGAAAACTCTTTGGGCAACCCGGTGTTTATTTGATAGGGTCCAAAGAAATTGAATCATAACAAACGCCTAAAGCATCGCGGCCTTCGTCCGCTGGACTCGCAACAAGTTGCTCGCCGCTTAGGCGAACGTTATAACTCAATGGATAGTCATGCGTATAAATCTTGGTGATGTTTTAAAAGAAAATGATGATGACTCAATAATCAAAGTCATTGGCATTGACGAGCATGAAGTATTTTATGACGCATGGTGGGAGCACAGCCAAACTTGGGGTTTGGAAAAATCAAGAACTGCTACATTTTACAGGTTAGGCCTAGAATTCTGTCTAGACAGTTACTCATTTGTTCGAAATGAACCATTAAATCAAAAAGAGTTACTAAAATTCCAACCTGATTTGCCCCACAGAACAGCTAATCTATCAGATTGGCACTGGAACCAAATTGAATATAAAACTCTTGAAGAATTTCAAGACAAGCTTGGCTTGTGTGCTGATACTTTAAAATTTCAAGAACACATCAAAGTAAGTAAACTTGCGATTATTCCATTAGGCGCAAATGGTGGGCATAAGCCAAAAGTCATTTTAACTCCCGATAATGGTGAAATTTTTACCCCAATAGAATTGTTGTGGAAAGCACATAATATACAAGCTGAGTATAAGACCAATATTGTGTCAGGGGTTGGTATTTATCGGCTTGGTATTTCAAATAATGTGCCGTCATATTACTTAGGTGGTAAAGGTGATCAAGCTGGCAATTTTGAGTTATAACAAGGCCTTAAAGTCGGATTCGCAACAGTTGGCTCGGTTCCGCTTCGCTTCACATTTTAGCCAACTATTACTCACCGCTTAAGGCGGCGTTCTGCTAACTCCTAAAAGCGGACTTAAAAGCCTTAATGTTGGAATGTCTGCAATTGGCACAAACAAGCGATTCAGCTAAGCGAATACCGCCCTGGCATTTTATTTCCCTTAGAGCGAGCCGACTGATCATCGTTGACCAAGGTTTTAAAAAACGGGTGTTTGAGTGCAGCGACGAAGCATAACACGAGTGATGTTTTCGCCTTGGACAACGCATGAGCAGCTGGGCTTTCGAGCGGCAGTGGGGCGCAATTTCTTTGGATACGTTCTTTGGCGATGCAAAAGAAAGTCTCTCGCCAACGGCGAAAACGTGAATGCGATTTACCAGCAGAATGCGAGAATGAAGAACAGGGCAATATAAAATATCAGAGGAAACAACAGCAAACAAAAGAGTAAAGTAGAAACAGGAATGGCAGAAACAAAAAAGGCCAGCAAGCTGACCTTTTATACTATCTCAAATCGAGAAGCGCTTTATAAAAGTACTATTACAGTACAGTTACGTTAGCAGCTTGTGGGCCTTTTTGGCCTTGTTCGATTTCGAAGGCAACACGTTGGCCTTCATTTAAGGTTTTGTAACCTTCAGTTTGGATAGCACGGAAGTGAACGAAAGCGTCAGCGCCGCCGTTGTCTTGAGTGATGAAACCGAAACCTTTATCTGCGTTGAACCACTTTACTACACCAGTTACTTTAGCCATGAGAGACTCCTAAAAATTTTAAAAAGTTATTTAACGCGAAATGCGCTTTTAGCCTGACTGTTACTTATGTGGCCAAACGTGCGTGAATCTTCAGGACATGACTTACAAGCGAAGCTGTGTAGCGAAGTTTTCAAAAACAAGTTGTTACATAGGTCTGTACTACAGGCCGGAAAGCACTATAACAGGTCTGAGCGGAATGTATAGCTTTATCGGATAATAAATCGTTAAAACAAGCAGAAATAAAAAAGCCGGTAAAAAATACCGGCTGTTTGCTCAGATTAAAGGTAACGCTAATTAGGCACCAATAGCGGTTTCTGGCGCTACGTAAGCCAGTTTTAACGCGTCAGCAACACTTTCGTTAGTCACTAAGCCACGGTACACGTTTAGACCCGCTAACAGATGCTTGTCATCTTGTAAGGCTTTTTTGTAGCCTTTGTTCGCCAAACGAATAATGAAAGGCAGGGTGGCATTGTTCAAGGCGAAAGTAGAGGTACGTGGCACCGCACCTGGCATGTTCGCAACACAGTAATGCACAACTTCATCAATAATATAAGTTGGATCGGCATGGGTAGTGGGTTTTGAGGTTTCCACACAACCGCCTTGGTCAATCGCCACATCAACAATAGCTGAGCCTGGCTTCATGCGTTTGATATGGTCACGGGTAATCAGCTTAGGCGCGGCTGCGCCTGGTACTAATACACCACCAATCACTAAATCAGCGGCTAAGACTTCTTGCTCTAAGGCATCAGCCGTTGAGTAAATGGCTTTAACTGCGCCGTTGAACTGAGCGTTAATGCGGCGTAACACATCTACATTACGATCCAGTACGGTAACATCTGCACCTAAACCTAAGGCCATTTGCGCCGCGTTAGTACCCACCATACCGCCACCGACAACCACGACTTTAGCGGGTGCTACACCAGGTACACCGCCTAATAACATACCGCGACCAGCACAAGATTTTTCTAAAGCACGAGCACCGGCTTGAATTGACATGCGGCCAGCCACTTCTGACATAGGCGCTAATAACGGTAAACCGCCTTTATTATCGGTGACTGTTTCATAAGCGATACAAACCGCTTTTGAATTGATTAAATCAGCAGTTTGTTCTGGATCCGGCGCTAAGTGCAGGTAAGTGAACAGAATTTGGCCATCACGTAACATGGCACGTTCAACAGCTTGTGGCTCTTTAACTTTTACAATCATGTCTGCTTGTGCAAACACGTCAGCCGCAGTCGCTAATACAGAAGCACCGGCAGCTTGATAATCTTCATCGGTAAAACCGATACCCATACCGGCTTGCTGTTCAACCAACACGCTGTGGCCATGGCCAATCAGTTCGCGAACGCTTGCTGGCGTCATGCCGACACGGTATTCATGGTTTTTGATTTCTTTAGGTACACCGATAATCATATGTTTCACCTTGGTTCAGTTGAGTAATATTTTTAGGAAGTATAGCGGCAAAAAACCAGAATTACTGCTTGTTTTAAGTTCGCTAAATAGTGCAATATGCTGTTTATGGTTACAAGTCGGGATTTTATGCTGCTATGTATTCTTTAAGTAAGAGTATCAAGAAGTTAGATAGGATTGATCGAAAAATATTAGTCGAATTACAACTCGATGGTCGTTTAGCCAATGTGGAATTGGCCAGAAGGGTAGGGCTTAGTCCTACGCCCTGTTTAGAGCGAGTGCGAAAGCTAGAATCTGAAGGTTATATCTTGGGCTATACCGCACAAGTTGACCCACACAAAGTGGGAGCCGCATTATTGGTTTTTGTTGAAATAACGCTAAGCAAAACCTCGCCGGAAGACTTTGATGAGTTCAGTAAAGCGGTGCAAAAGTTATCAGAGATCCAAGAGTGTCATTTGGTATCGGGAAGCTTCGATTTTTTACTGAAAACCCGTGTTGCTAATATGGCGGCATACCGCGAGTTATTAGGGGAAACCTTACTCCGTTTACCCAGTGTGCGCGAAAGCCGTACCTATGTGGTGATGGAAGAGGTGAAACAAAGTAGTTTTGTGCCGATGGTTTAAGCTAAGTTATTGGCTTTATACAGCTATCATTCAGCGAAAAGCCGTTACGCTATGCCGGACATAGATGCACTTTTACCCCAGCTCTGGTAACCTAGTCGCGTCAGTGGCGACAGGCAGTCGTGACTGAGCGCTAGTGGCAATTCATGGTATGAAACCGGCGTTGCGTAGCCAAGTGTGATGACGAATTTAGGGGCCTTTCTTTTGCAAAGCAAAGTGTTTTTCACGTTAAATGGAGTACAGCGATTATTAGAAGTGGGGCTGATTGTTTTTTCTGGCCTGGCACTTTTTATGTTGCTGTCACTGTTGTCTTTTGACCCAGCCGATCCGAGCTGGTCACAAACAGGCTATCATCAACAAATTAATAATTATGCTGGGCGCAGTGGCGCTTGGTTAGCCGATGTGTTGTTGGTCAGTTTTGGCTGGGTAGCCTATTTGCTGCCTTTTGTGGTGGCATTAACCGGTTATCTGTTGTTTAAGCGCTACCATGACTTATTACAACTCGATTATTTAATTCTAGGCTTACGTTTATTTGGTGTGTTGTTGACACTGTGTGCGGCAACAGCCATTAGCAGCATGAATTTCAATGATATTTATTATTTCTCTTCCGGTGGCGTGTTAGGCGATCGGATCAGCGGTAATTTGCTGCCGTATTTTAATTTTATTGGCACCAGCCTGTTATTACTGTGCGCCTTTGCCACCGGCTTGACTTTATTAACCGGTATTTCTTGGCTAACCGTGGCGGATTATTTAGGCGCACAATGTTTTGCCCTGTTTAATCTTGTGCTGAATTTTCCTCAATTCTTGGCCGAGCGGCGAGCGGCTAATGCCGAGCGCAAAGCTGAACTGGAACGAGAAGAAGAGCTCGCACCACCTACCAAAGCCATCGCCAAACGCGCGCGTATAACTCGGATGCCTGAGCCGATTGACGATGATATTGATTTTAGCGAGCCGCCAGAAAGTGTCGATCCGCATTTCTCTTTTAGTGATGATGATGTGCCAGCCATTAAACGCAAAGAGCCGCTGCCTATCCGGCCATTGAATGAACGAACTGAAAGCAAAGCTTATTACAGTGTTGACACCTTGGCGGATGATCAACTGTCTTTTAGTGCGGTGGATGATCCCTTTGATGCAGAACATGTTACCAGCACCTTCAAATATATGCAGCAAGAGGAAGAACTGGATCCGTTGATGCAGTTCCCGTCAGACGAGGATGACGCGGTTGATGACAGTGAAGAAGTCGCGCACTCGCTGGAAGAGTTACCGTCTTTAGCCTTATTGGATCGCCCCGATAAAGCGATTAATCCGATTGACCCCGCCGATTTAGAGCGTGTGTCGCGCTTAGTTGAAGCCAAGCTATTAGATTTTAATGTCGAAGCGCAAGTGGTCGGTGTTCACCCTGGCCCAGTCGTCACCCGTTTTGAATTAGACTTAGCCCCTGGGGTTAAAGTGAGTAAAATTACGGGTTTAGCCAAAGATTTAGCACGCTCATTATCCGCAATCAGTGTCCGTGTTGTGGAAGTTATCCCAGGTAAAAGCTTTATCGGTTTAGAGTTACCGAACCAGCATCGGGAAATTGTGCGTTTATCTGAAGTGATTGGCGATGAGATTTTCACCGAGTCCAAATCAGCTTTAACCATGGTGTTAGGCAAAGATATCGCCGGTAAATCAGTGGTGGCCGACTTAGCCAAAATGCCGCATTTATTGGTGGCCGGTACAACCGGTTCGGGTAAATCAGTAGGGGTTAACGTGATGATTTGTAGTTTGTTATACAAATCAACCCCTGATGATGTGCGCTTCTTGATGATTGATCCCAAAATGTTGGAACTGTCGATTTACGAAGGTATTCCGCATTTATTAACCGAAGTGGTTACCGACATGAAAGACGCCGCCAATGGCCTGCGTTGGTGCGTGGGTGAAATGGAACGTCGCTATAAATTAATGTCAGCCTTAGGTGTGCGTAACTTAAAAGGCTACAACCTTAAAGTTAAAGAAGCGGCTGCCGAAGGCGAGCCACTGAAAGATCCGCTATGGAAACCCTCTGATGATATGCGCACTGAAGCGCCATTATTAGAGAAATTACCGGCTATTGTTGTGGTAATCGATGAATTCGCCGACATGATGATGATCGTCGGTAAAAAAGTGGAAGAGCTGATTGCACGTATTGCGCAAAAAGCCCGGGCCGCGGGGATCCATTTAATCCTGGCAACGCAGCGTCCTTCTGTGGATGTGATCACCGGCTTAATTAAAGCCAATATTCCTACGCGAATAGCCTTTCAGGTGTCGTCAAAAATTGACTCGCGTACCATTCTGGATCAGCAAGGGGCCGAAAGCTTATTAGGACAGGGTGATATGTTGTATTTACCGCCTGGTTCCGGTGTGCCAACACGGGTGCATGGTGCTTTTGTTGATGATCATGAAGTTCATGCGGTTGTCGCAGATTGGAAAAAACGCGGCAAACCTCAATATATCGCTGAGATTTTAAGTGGCGAAACGACCGAAGAGAACTTATTGCCTGGTGAAACACTCGAAACGGAAGACGGCGAATCGGATCCTTTATATGATCAGGCGGTTGCCTTTGTTATCGAATCGCGTCGAGCTTCAGTCTCTGGCGTACAGCGCAAGTTTCGGATCGGTTATAACCGTGCTGCACGTTTAGTAGAACAAATGGAAAGTAGTGGCGTTGTCAGTGCGCCGGGACACAATGGTAATCGCGAAGTCGTGGTACCTGCGCCAAATAATAGAGGGTATTAATGAAAAAAAGTGCAGTGGTCGTTTTGCTCTTAACCAGTTTAAACGCAGCAGGGTTAACCTCTACGTTATCAGCGCAAACGGTAGAAGTCGTGGCACGACCTGATTTTGCGCCACATATGCAGGCATTACGGCAACAGCGCATGGCGAGCGAAGATGCCAGTCAGCCCTTGATGCAGCAACTGGCGAAAATTAAGAGTTTTTCCGCAGATTATCAACAGCGAGTTTATGATATTCAGCAGCAATTGTTGCAAGAAGGTCAGGGCAAGTTGGCGTTAAAACAACATGCGCGTTTTCGTTTTGAAAGTGAAACGCCAGAGCAATCATTGTTAGTCAGTGATGGTAAAACTTTGTGGTTTTACAACGAGTTGCTTGAACAAGTCAGTATTTATGATGCCAACAGTGAAGTGGGGCAAACGCCTTTTGCACTGCTCACCTCAACGGATAAAGCGTTATGGCAGCAGTATCAAGTCACGCAGCAGCAACAGAGCTTTTTTATACATCCTCTCGATGTCGGTAATCCGGTGCAGCAACTGATGTTGACCTTTAAAGATGACCAGTTAGTTGAAATGCAAGTTATTGATATCAACCAACAACAAAGCGTTTATTTGTTTAGTAAGATCAAGGTTAATAGCAGTATTGCCGATAAGCTGTTTACTTTTACCGTGAGCAAAAATTTAGATGTTGATGATCAACGTCAGCGTTAATTTCTACAGTTGCTTGCCTGATGAGTAGCTTACCTTTCGATTTTAATGACAACTTGATGCCGTTGGCCGCGCGAATGCGGCCACGTACATTAGAGCATTATGTTGGGCAGCAGCATATCGTTGCGCCGGGTACACCGCTTTATCAAGCGATCCTTGCTGGACGCGTTTTTTCGTTGATCTTGTGGGGGCCGCCAGGCACCGGTAAAACCACCCTGGCTGAAATTATTGCCAGTCATGCCAAGGCTAGCATGCAGCGACTTTCTGCGGTAACTGCCGGTGTGAAAGAGATCCGTGACGCCATTAGCGAAGCGAAATTACGCCAGCAGCAGTATCAACAGCGCACCTTATTGTTTGTTGATGAAGTACATCGTTTTAACAAAGCCCAGCAAGACGCTTTTTTACCCTTTATCGAAGATGGCACTATTATCTTCATCGGTGCGACCACCGAAAACCCCGCTTTTGCGTTAAATAACGCTGTATTATCTCGCACTCGGGTGTGCGTGTTAAAACCGTTAACCGATGCAGATTTAAAGACGGTATTAACACGTACCTTGCACAGTCACCCTGAGGGATTGGCTGCGCTTAAACTCAGCTTAAGCCCTGCTGCTGAGCAGCTATTAATTCAATTAAGTGCCGGCGATGCGCGGCGTTTATTAAACATTTTAGAGCAATTAGCTGAGCTGGTGCAGAATGCCACCATCAGTGTTGAGCAAGTACGGCAAATTGTGCCGCAACAATTACCGGGTTTTGATCGTGAAGGTGAATTATTTTACGACCTGATTTCTGCTTTTCATAAATCCGTACGCGGCTCCGATCCGGATGCCGCCTTGTATTGGTATTGCCGTATTTTGGCCGGTGGCGGCGATCCACTTTACGTTGCCAGACGTTTGCTGGCCATTGCCAGTGAAGATATTGGTAATGCCGATCCTCGCGCGCTGACCTTGGCTAAGGATGCTTGGGATACCTTTCAGCGGGTGGGGCCAGCCGAGGGAGAGCGGGCTATCGCACAAGCCGCGGTGTATTTAGCGCTAGCGCCAAAAAGTAATGCGGTTTATCAAGCCTTCAATGACATGAAGCAGGTAGTGGCTAGCCAAAGAGATTATCCCGTGCCGCTACACCTGCGTAACGCGCCCACTCAGTTACAAAAACAATTGGGGCATGGAGCGGAGTATCGCTATGCCCATAACGAACCTGGTGCCTATGCGGCGGGCGAGCGCTATTTACCTGCAGAGCTTTGGGGACAACAATTTTATCACCCCTCTGATCGTGGCATGGAAAAACAATTGGCAGAAAAGCTACGCTATTTACGTGAATTAGACGCCAACAGTAAAAACAAGCGTCAGCCTTGAGGAAAATCAAGGAAAAGCATTTCAATTTGCCGCGACGCTGGTTAATATTCTGACCTATTCGATTAATTGCCACCCTCGGGTTGGCCACAAGAAGTTATTACTATGTTAGATCCAAAATTTCTTCGCGCTGAGCTAGCGCAAACTGCCGAACGTTTAGCAACGCGTGGTTTAACGCTAGATGTTGCCACCTTAACTGCTTTGGAAGAACAACGTCGCGAATTGCAGATGCAAACGCAAGATCTGCAAAGCTTACGTAACACTAAATCAAAAGGCATTGGTCAAGCTAAAGGCCGCGGTGAAGACATTACGCCACTGTTAGCTGAAGTGGATGGTTTAGGCGCACAATTAGATGCAGCCAAGTTACGTTTGGATGCGGTGTTAGCCGAATTAGACAAAATTGCCTTAAGTTTGCCAAATTTACCGGATGCATCCGTACCGATCGGCGCCGATGAGCAAGCCAATGTTGAAGTACGACGTGTAGGTGAGCCGGCAACATTTGCTTTTCCGGTCAAAGATCATGTGGCCTTAGGTGAGGCCTATGCTGAAGGCTTAGATTTTGAAAGTGCCGTAAAACTTTCAGGCTCGCGCTTTGTGGTGATGAAAGGGCAAATGGCCAAACTGCATCGTGCTTTAGCGCAATTTATGTTAGATGTGCATACTGAACAGCATGCCTACACCGAGTTGTACGTGCCTTTTTTAGTGAATCACGACAGTTTATATGGCACCGGCCAGTTACCCAAATTCAGTGCCGATTTATTTCATACTCAACCGGCGACCGAGGAAGGTCAAGGTATGGCGTTGATCCCTACAGCAGAAGTACCGGTGACCAACTTGGCGCGTGACAGCATTGTCGATGTAAACGAGTTACCGATTAAATATACGGCGCATACCCCTTGTTTTCGTAGTGAAGCCGGCTCATATGGTCGTGATACGCGAGGCCTGATCCGCCAACACCAATTTGATAAAGTAGAATTGGTGCAGTTGGTGCATCCTGAACTATCAATGGCCGCATTAGAAGAGCTGACGGGCCATGCCGAGAAAATCTTACAACTGCTCGGCTTACCGTATCGGGTCATGCTGCTTTGTACTGGCGATATGGGTTTTGGTGCCTGTAAAACCTATGATTTAGAAGTGTGGTTACCGGCGCAAAATACTTATCGTGAAATTTCGTCTTGCTCAAACATGGGCGATTTCCAAGCTCGTCGCATGCAAGCACGTTTCCGTTCAGCCGAAGGTAAAAAGCCCGAGTTGCTGCATACTTTAAATGGCTCAGGTTTAGCGGTAGGTCGCACCTTGGTAGCGATATTAGAAAACTATCAACAAGCCGACGGCTCAGTGGCTATTCCTGCCGTGTTACAGCCTTATATGGGGGGTAAAACGCACCTGCGTTAAACCGACTTGTTATAAGCACTTGGCTGGTTTGGGTAAACCGGCTAGCCGAGTGGCTTGTTTAGCAGGGCCTTCAGGAAACAACATAAATAAATATTTACTACTGCCTTTCTCAGGGCCAAATTTGGCTGCCATGGCTTTGACTAACATCCGCACTGCGGGTGAGGTATTAAATTCCTGATAAAACTCTCGCACAAAGCGGATCACCTCCCAGTGCGCCTCGGTTAAGGTTATCTGCTCTAATTCTGCAAAACGCTCTGCTACCGACGGCTGCCAATCAGACATCTGCGCTAAATAACCGTGTTTGTCTAATTCGAGCTGCTGATCGCCTACTGTCAAAAATGTCATGCTCATACTGAGGTTCGATCCTTAATAAAACTTGGCGTTATCGCCATAAGATGCTTTTATTCGCGGCTGCCGTTAATTGCACCCATTCTTGTGTGTTGATCAGCTGAATATGTGCTTGCTTGGCCAGATTGCGCCATGCTAGATCACTCGATAAAGCCAGCACCGTGCACGTAAAAGGTAATGACGGTTGTAACACTAGGTAAACGGCATCTTGGCGCAAAAGTACGGTATCAGCTGGGGAACAGAGTTGAGCTAATTCGGTTAAATCTGCTGCGGGGTTAATAAGATTAAACAGTATCATGGCTTAGCACCTTATTACCTGTTCGGCCGCGCACATCAGGGCGGTTATGGCTGTCGGCGTAATAGTTTGAAATCCGGGAGGCAGCGGCAAAGCGGTCAGACCGCGTTGTGTTAATGCTTGCTGGCAGACGAAGCACTGTTCAATGTCGTATAAGCCAAATAAACCAAAACTTTTATACACCGGCTTGATGGGCGGTGCTTTTAACTCCGCAGGGCTAACTAATTGAAATACGGCATCCGCCATAAAGATGACACTGAGCTGATAATCCACGGCGGCTAAAGCCAAGGTTAAATCGAGCGCTTCACGAGCGCGGGCTTGATTAAACGGCGACTGCGTTTGCAGTATCAGGATATGTTGCATCAGAATTGCACCAATTTACTGTTGGCCAAACGCATAGCAAACTCGGCCAAGCCAGCCGCTTGAAAAAGGCTATCGTTCGCTGCTTGCACACCGCGTTTCTCTGCCGCGGTAATGCAATATAACAAAGGCAGCTGTTGCTGCTGACAAAATTTGGCTAATTCCGCTGCCAAATTACGTTCATCTGTGGGTAAGTCGATCGTCGCTGCGGCTGCGAATACGGCATCTTCATATAAAAACACCTGCTCAATGCTGTAGCCTGCGGCTAAAGCCGCTTTGGCAAATTGCAAAGCACTATCAAAGCTTTGACAAGCGAAGGGGTTTTGAGTCAACAATAAACTAAAATGAGCCACGGTAGTTTCTCTTAATAACGGCATTAGTGCACTGGGCACAGCACAGTAGGGCGCGGCTAAAAAAATACCCCGCTAAGCGGGGTATTTTAACTAAATTACGACTGAGCAGCAAAAGCTTAGTCGTCACCACCCATAATGCCTAATAAGCTTAACAGGTGCACAAAGATGTTGAACACGTTTAGGTATAACGAAACGGTTGCACGGATATAATTTGTTTCACCACCGTTGATGATACGGCTGGTATCAAACAAGATTAAACCTGACATAATCAAAATAACCACGGCACTGATGGTTAGGCTTAACGCTGGGATAGCTAAAAATATATTTGCTAAAGCAGCAACCAACACCACGATTAAACCAATCATTAAGAAACCGCCCATAAAAGAGAAGTCTTTACGTGTGGTTAAAACATAAGCCGATAAACTAAAGAAGATCAGCGCAGTACCGGCTAAGGCTTGCATAATTAACGCTGGGCCATTGGCTAAGCCAGCATACATTGACAACATTGGGCCAAGTGACGCGCCCATGGCGCCTGCAAAACCAAATACCCAGAAAATGCCGCTAGCAGAGTCTGCTTTTTTGTTAACAACAAATAGCATAATAAAGCCTGCGATCATGCAGACTAAAGAAGCCATCGGCGAAATGTTCATGGCCATGGCGGTAACGGCGGTTACCGCGCTAAAGGCTAAGGTTAAACCTAGCAAAAAGTAGGTGTTGCGCAATACCTTGTTGATTTCAACACCATGACTGAGTGTGTTGATATTACTGGTTTCTCTGTATGACATAAATGTCTCCTATTACCGAGTTTTGTAAAGTTACTGAGTGCATAATACTGTTAAAGTTCCGTTATAACTAGAGCTGGCTGCACGAAAAAACGGCAGTTAGAATTATTTTAAATTTTTTGCTTTATTTTCCAGAGCAAAGTGATTAGTATACGCAGCGCTGGAGGGATGGCAGAGCGGTTTAATGCACCGGTCTTGAAAACCGGCGTAGGTTAATAGCCTACCGAGAGTTCGAATCTCTCTCCCTCCGCCATTATTCTAAAAAGCCACCCTAGGGTGGCTTTTTGCTTTCTTACGTTGCAGTTTAACGTTAGGTTCAACATCACGCTGTTGCAAACCTGAATAAGCTGCGACGACAATATAGCGTTAGGTTTGTAACGTTTGCCCGCCATTTGCTGAAATTGTCGGCAGTTAGTTTAGCGAAGTAAAATTAACGCTTTACAAAGTGCAGCCAAGTTTTTAATATGCCGTCCTGTAACGCGGAGGGGTGGCAGAGCGGTTTAATGCACCGGTCTTGAAAACCGGCGTAGGTTAATAGCCTACCGAGAGTTCGAATCTCTCCCCCTCCGCCACGCAACTTCCTATACTTGTCTAGCTAAATACCTCATAATTTTTTCATTTAACTACACTCGCTAAATAAACTTAATCGCTATATAGTAGTTTTTGCGCTAAAAGCCTTTGATTTCGCTTGTTAATTTGCACCGATTTTAGAAACATTTAATGGTTTGCAGATGCAACGCTTTCTGGCACACTAAGCAGCTGCTTTGCTGGTCATTGTTAATTTGACGCAAAGCGATGACACCGTAGTTAGCCCTTAAGCGGTTAACTGGAAAATTAATATAGCGCCTAGCTGTGGACAAATCCGCCAGCTACAGGTGATAACCCGCATAACGGAGAAGCCAAGTTGATTAACGTGCTGTTAGTTGATGATCACGAGCTTGTTCGGACTGGTATAAGTCGCATACTAATGGATGAGCGCGGTATCAAGGTGATAGGCGAGGCCAGCTCCGGCGAAGAAGCCTTACAGTTTTGTCGTCAAAACGAACCTGATGTCGTGTTGATGGACATGAATATGCCCGGTATGGGTGGCATGACCGCGACCAAGCGCATTCTGCATTATTGCCCAGATGTTAAAGTATTGGCCTTATCTATTTCTTGTGAAGAGCCGGTACCGACTAAAGTGATGCAATTAGGTGCCGCCGGTTTTATCTCAAAAAATACGCCACCCAAAGAAATGGTAATGGCGATTAAAAAAGTGTATTCCGGTGTGCGACATATCTCTGATGAAGTGGCGCAAAAAATGGCCTTGGCTAAGGTCAATAATTTGCAACCTAATCCTTTTGAAGGGTTATCTGATCGTGAATTACAAATCATGATGATGATCACCCGTGGTCAAAAGGTGACCGATATCGCTGATCAGTTAAATGTCAGTGCAAAAACGGTGAATTCATATCGTTATCGCATGTTTGAAAAACTGGCGATTAATGGTGATGTTGAACTGACTCATCTAGCGTTTCGACACGGCATGATAGATATCGCTAAGATTGCGCATTAACAAGTCCTATTATGTTTGATTCAAAAGCGTTTTTGGCCACAGTGCCGCAACAACCTGGCGTGTATCGCATGTTTAACCAGGGCGGCATTGTTATTTATGTGGGTAAAGCAAAAGTTCTGAAGAAAAGGCTAAGTAGCTATTTTCGAACCACGGTCGACAGTGTGAAAACCCGTGCCTTGGTTGGGCAAATTGCGAGTATCGAATTCACTCTGACGCACAGTGAAACCGAAGCACTGATTTTAGAAAACAACCTGATAAAACAGTACTTACCCAAATACAATATTTTACTGCGTGATGATAAGTCTTATCCGTATATCTTATTAACTTCTCATCGTCATCCGCGGATTAGTTCACATCGCGGCCCGCGAAAAGTGGTGGGCCAGTATTTTGGGCCTTACCCGAATGCTGGTGCGGTGTGGCAAAGTTTAAAAAGTTTGCAGAAAATTTTCCCGATCCGTCAATGCGAAGATGGTTTCTACCGTGCTCGCACTCGGCCCTGTTTGCAATATCAATTAAAGCTGTGCAGTGCGCCCTGCGTGGGTAAAATTAGCGATGAAGATTACGCAGAGCAAGTGCGTTTAGCGGCGCTATTTTTAGCCGGTAAAAACCAACAAGTTATTGATGATTTAGTGCAGAAAATGGCTGCAGCCAGTGAGAGCTGGCAATTTGAAGCTGCCGCTGCATTTCGCGATCAAATTAGTGCCTTGCGCAAAGTGCAAGAACAGCAATATGTGAGCGGTGATCATGAAGAGCTTGATGCCATCGGCTTTAGCTTGCATGGTCAAACCGCGGTAGTGCATGTGCTGTTTATTCGTGATCGGAAAATTCTCGGTAGCAAATCCTATTATCCGAAAGTGCCGTTGGATATGAGCGCGGCCGAGGTATTATCTGCTTTTATTCTACAATTTTATCTCAATGGTCACAGCGAACAGCAGATCCCTAAAGAGATCGTGTTACCGATGGCACTTGAAAATGCGGATAGTTTAGCCGAAGCGATAAGTAATATTGCTGAGTTCAAAGTGCGGTTAACTGCCGCTAAACGCGGCGAGAAAGCCCAGTATTTGAGTTTAGCGCAGAAAAATGCGCAAATTGCCTTAGACAGCAGGCAGTCATTAACGCAAAAAATGCGGGTACGCTATCAAGCATTACAACAATTATTACAATTACCAGATGATATTGGCCGTATGGAATGTTTTGATATTAGTCATACCATGGGGCAGGCCACCATCGCATCTTGCGTGGTGTTTGATGGTGAAGGCCCTTACAAGCAAGAATACCGCCGTTACAATGTCACCGGTATCACCGGGGGGGACGATTATGCCGCGATGCGCTTTGCGTTAGATAAGCGATACAGCAAGCTAAGCGAAGTCAGTAAAATCCCTGATATTATTTTTATCGATGGTGGTATCGGGCAACTGAACATCGCACTGGAACAATTTAGCGCTTGGCCACATGCGAAAAAGCCCTTACTGATTGGTGTGGCTAAAGGCGTCAGTCGTAAAGCGGGCTTAGAAACCTTAATTTTGTGGGACAGTGGGCGGAGTATTAACTTACCGGAAGATAGCCCCGCCTTGCATTTGATCCAGCAGATCCGTGATGAGGCGCACCGTTTTGCGATAACCGGTCATCGAAATAAACGCGGTAAAGCTTTATTAAAAAGTCCGCTTGAAAACATTTCAGGTATTGGTGAAAAACGCCGGCAAGCCTTGTTACAATACTTAGGTGGCTTACAAGGTGTATTAAAAGCGTCGGTCACTGAGCTATGCTCAGTACCAGGAATTTCAAAACAACAAGCAGAAAAGATTTACCAAGCCTGTCAGAACAAGTAGCATTAAGGCATTAAGTGCCTGAGAACTCTGTTATGTGGAATATTCCCAACCTGTTAACGCTGTTTCGTTTACTGCTCATCCCAGTATTTATCTATTTTTTCTACTCTGGTTTGGAAAATGCCCGTTTTTGGTCTGCTCTGGTGTTTTGCTTAGCGGCAATTACCGATGCGTTAGACGGCTATTTAGCCAGAAAACTGGAGCAATTTACCCCGTTCGGTGCTTTTTTAGATCCGGTCGCCGATAAGGTGATGGTGGCCACCGCTTTGGTATTAGTTGCCGTAGACATTAAAACCCTCTGGGTGATCATTCCTACTATTATTATTATTAGTCGTGAAATCTTTATTTCGGCGTTACGTGAATGGATGGCAAGCCTAGGCAAACGCGCGAATGTTGCGGTATCGAATTTAGGCAAATACAAAACTATTGCGCAAATGTTAGCGTTAATCGCTTTAATTTGGCAGCCGACTTTGAGTTTATTAAGCTGGTTTACGCCGGCAGGCATGTTATTGTTGTATATCGCCACCATCTTAACGGTTTGGTCGATGTATGAATATTTGCGTGCGGCCTGGGCGGATTTGTCGACCGTATAAGCAAGTCGCTGTTATTGTCAGCAAGTCAGTTACTTTTTAAGCAAACAGACACAAAACTAAAAATTTAATATTGACGGATTTAATTAAAACAGTAGAATGCGTCACGTGTTAAGGCAGATGACCATTAAGCGGTCATAGCAACGCGAGTTTAGCTCAGCTGGTAGAGCGCGACCTTGCCAAGGTCGAGGTCACGAGTTCGAATCTCGTAACTCGCTCCAATTCTTTAGAGTTGGTAGCAACAGTGGCGGGTTGGCAGAGTGGCCATGCAGCGGATTGCAAATCCGTCCACCTCGGTTCGACTCCGGGACCCGCCTCCATAACAGGCTGTTTTAATACCTTTGAAAAGTTGTCTGCCCGGGTGGTGAAATCGGTAGACACAAGGGATTTAAAATCCCTCGAGGGAAACCTCGTGCCGGTTCAAGTCCGGCCCCGGGCACCATTTAATATTGACCAGCAATATTAAAGCTTCAATTTGCGAGTTTAGCTCAGCTGGTAGAGCGCGACCTTGCCAAGGTCGAGGTCACGAGTTCGAATCTCGTAACTCGCTCCAAATTCAATAAAAACCGCTTATCTAAGCGGTTTTTTTGTATCCGAAATATCGCCTTTTATATTAAGGCCTTTTAACGTTTACCTTCCAAAATTCGTACTATCTCTCTGCTGTGTTCAAATAATTCAATGATAGTGCCTTCAACTTGGATAGTAATAATGCCATCAGCATTAGGTCTTTTTAATACTGTACTACGACGATAATAATCATCTTGAAGATACTGACCCACTGACAGTTTTTTTTGCCAACCAGGCGGCAAAGGTTTTCCTTTTTCTAGCTTTTTCTCCAAGCCAGGTGGTAATCCTTTTTCATGCTCAGGTTTGGCCATGGCCGAATGACTCAACAGTAGGGTGGAAGTAAATAACACGAGCATAACTGTTTTCATTTGAATTTACCTTTTAACTTGTGGACTTCATTTATAACAGTCTGTGCTTAACGCTGCATTAATCACTGCACCGGCTTTTTCGTATTTAGTTAGTCGATCTCGGTATAAACGAAATGGATGTTAAGCTGTTATTTGATTAAATATGACTGAAAACCCGATGCTAAGTGCAAAGTGACATAGCAAGGATTTCAGAAAACAACCGCGACATACAGTCGTATCCTGTTGGCGTTTTTAGGCAACGAGGTTGTTGAGTTTTGCAGCGTTATGACAAAAGATAACCTAAACCTCAAAAACTTTTAATGCTGAAACACCGGTAAGTTTCTAAGTAAAGACTATACTCCTCAGACAGTTATCATTAGGAGTAAAGGATATGCCGATAAAGGTTGCCGTGTTGTTTGAGCGCAGGCCGCATGAGAAACGGGTCGCGATGGTGCCAGCAGTGGCGGATAAGCTCGCGAAACTGGGTTGCAGTATCAGTATGCTAAGCGGGGCGGGTTTAGCCAGTAAGCTGCCAGACACGGCCTTTAGTGCTGTGACTTTTGCCCAGAGTGAACAAGCATTACTCGCGGATGCCGCTATTGTGTTAGCGGTGCAAGCGCCCAGCGCTGAGCTCATTACTTTGCTGCAACCCGGCACGATCTTAATTAGTTTTATTTATCCCCATAAAGAAGCGGCATTAACCCGCTTATTACGTGATAAACAGATCACCTGTTTCGCCATGGAACAAGTACCGCGCATTAGCCGC
Source organism: Alishewanella maricola (assembly GCF_016343785.1). NCBI lineage: Bacteria > Pseudomonadati > Pseudomonadota > Gammaproteobacteria > Alteromonadales > Alteromonadaceae > Alishewanella > Alishewanella maricola. The sequence continues at coordinate 19,900 of NZ_JAEINI020000007.1, forward strand.
GCCCAAGCTATGGATGCCTTATCTTCACAAGCTGCACTCGCCGGTTATTATGCCGCCTTAATGGGCGCAACCAAACTTTCCCGTATTTTACCGATGATGACCACTGCGGTTGGCTCTATTCGCCCGGCACGCTGTTTAGTAATGGGGCTTGGGGTTGCCGGTTTGCAAGCGTTGGCCACCGCTAGACGCTTAGGTGCGATAACCGAAGGTTATGACGTTAGGCCTGAAACCAAAGAGCAGGCCGAATCTCTAGGGGCTAAATTTGTGGATACCGGTGTTGATGCTCGCGGTGAAGGCGGTTATGCCCGAGAATTAACTGCAGCAGAAAAAGACAAGATTGCTGCGGTCGTCACCAAACATATTCAACAAGCCGATATTGTGATCACCACTGCAGCCATTCCAGGGCGACCTTCGCCCAAATTGATCAGTAAAGCGCAAGTTGATGGCATGAAACTGGGCGCCGTAATCATTGACCTTGCAGCCGAAGGCGGCGGTAATTGCGAATACAGCGTGCCGGGTGAAACCGTACTGCAAGGTCAAATTACTATCGCGGCCCCTTTAAATGTCCCCTCGATGTTGGCGGAGCATGCTTCTGAGTTGTACGCCAAAAATGTACTGAATTTACTGCAACTGTTTATTGTTGACGGTGAAATCGCCCTGAACTGGGAAGATGAAGTGTTAGCCAAAACGGTACTGACGCACGCGGGCGAGATCAAACCCGCTGCGATTAAAACCGCACTAGAACAATAAATACAGGCTTTGGGAGTTTTTTATGGAATACAGCACCACTATTTTAACGGGCTTTGTCGCCTTATACATTTTTATGCTGGCTGCCTTTACCGGCTTTGAAATTATCGGCCGAGTACCGGCTATTTTGCATACGCCGTTAATGTCTGGCTCGAATTTTATTCATGGCATCGTGGTAGTGGGGGCGCTCTGGGCATTACTTAATGCAAGTTCATTACCTGAGCAGATCATTGGTTTTTTAGGCGTGTTATTGGGGGCCGGCAATGCTGCGGGCGGTTATGTCGTCACAGAGCGTATGCTGCAGATGTTTAAACCCTCAAGTAAAAGCCCTAAAGCCAAGGAGTAACACATGAATGCAGCTTTGTTGATTGATGCCAGTTATTTCGTTGCGGCGTTTTTGTTTATCTATGGTTTAAAGCGCATGTCATCACCGTTAACGGCACGCTCAGGCATTGTGGTAGCCGGTGCCGGTATGGTGTTAGCGGTGTTGGCGAGCTTTCTCTACACGTTAGACGTGAACGAAGCCGCAAAACCGCATTTAAGTACCAACTTAACCCTGGCATTCCTCGCGCTGGCCATCGGTTTAGGCTGGGCCTGGCGCAGTGGTAAAAAAGTGGCCATGACCGAAATGCCACAAATGGTTGCGCTTTATAATGGTATGGGCGGCGGTGCCGCGGCGGCCATTGCAGCAATTGAGCTGATTGGTTATAAAACCCACGGCAGCATTTCACTGAGCCTAGCGGTGCTTGGCGGGGTGATAGGTGCAGTGTCCTTATCTGGCTCATTGATTGCGTGGGCCAAGCTGGATGGCCGGATCAATGGTACTTTGCGGTTTAGCGCCTTACAACTGGTTAATGGCAGCTTGTTACTGGTGTTGTTGGCCATCGGTACTTACATCGTGTGGCAAGGCGGGGCGGTCAGCATGCCGGTCTTCGCCGTGTTCTTTGCCTTGGCGTTGCTTTACGGTGTGATGATGACCATGCCTATTGGCGGTGCCGACATGCCTGTTGTGATCTCACTTTACAACGCCTTTACTGGCTTAGCGGTTGGCTTTGAGGGCTATGTGCTGAATAACCCAGCGTTGATGATTGCCGGTATGGTGGTTGGCTCTGCTGGCTCTTTATTAACCTTATTAATGGCTAAAGCGATGAATCGCTCTGTGGCTAATGTGCTATTTTCAAACTTCGGGGCAGCGGGCGATGAAGAACAAGGCGAAATGTCCGGTAGCCAAAAACCGATTGATGCCGGCGATGCCGGTATCAATATGCGGTATGCCTCTAAAGTGATTATTGCCCCAGGCTATGGTTTAGCGGTGGCACAAGCACAACATAAATTGTATGAATTAGTGAAGTTACTGCAAGACGCCGATGTGGAAGTGAAATTTGCCATTCATCCGGTAGCGGGCCGTATGCCCGGACACATGAACGTGTTACTGGCAGAAGCCGGTGTGCCTTATGACATTATTTATGATATGGAAGACATTAATAATGAGTTTAAAGATGCGGATGTCGCCATTGTGATCGGCGCTAACGATACGGTCAATCCTGCCGCGCGCAGTAACAAAAGCTCACCGATTTACGGTATGCCTATTTTGAACGTCGACATGGCTAAGCAGGTGTATGTGGTGAAGCGTGGTCAGGGTAAAGGGTATTCTGGTGTTGAAAACGCGTTGTTTTATGCCGATAACACGCAAATGGTGTACGGTGATGCGCAAAAGGTCATGGTGTCGATGATCCAAGCTATTAAGTCTTTAGGTGGCGGTCATTAAACGCTGCTGACATAACACTGGGTTACTGATAGCGATGCCAGTTGTTTAGTGTAAAGAACAAGCATCCACCGCTTAGGTGGGTGCCTTTTGGTCATTAAAGCCGCAACAAGTTGTTATTTTGACAGCGGCAGGGTAAGGGATTAACGAGCGCGCAGCAGGCTAAGACTTGGGTAGCAGCTTGTTGCTGAACAAGCCCAACCAAAACCCCAATTCTAATACCATGCCTAGCACCACAAAAATTACTGTGCCACTCGAAAAACCATAGCCATAGCAGATCAAAGCAGCGAGCAGTAAGCCGATAATCATTAAGGTTCTGTAGAGAGTTTTCATTCATTCTCGCTCTTGCAATAGTGTTGCTGTTTAACTTTAGAGGCTAGGTGTGTTTTCGTCAAATGGACAGCTGTTGCCCCTTATTTTGGGACGTGAAGAGGGGGGAAGTTGCACCGTCGCGCGACAAGTCGCAAAACTTTAGTCGCAAGCGGCTGCTTGTCAGTGCTATTTCACCCGTAAAGCAGTAAAGTAGCGCCATTATTGTGGCTAGGATCAAGGCTGCATTTCTAGGTGTCGTCAGCCCCTTGCGGGCAGTCAAAGGTGGTAAGCATGGCACAAATTTTTAGTAATGAAGCGATCAGTCGCGTTTTGCTGTTGTTGATTTTAGCCTCAGGGGTGTTTTTCTTTATTGGTTTTTTGGTGCCAGTCTTAGCCGCACTGATTATCTGCTTTGCCAGTTGGCCGCTTTATCAAAAATTGGTACAGCGCTGCGCTGAAAACGTGACCTTAGCGGCAACACTGGCGCTAACGATGATAGTGTTAGGGTTAGTGGTGCCTTTAACATTGGTGTTTTCTTTTGCGCTGCAAGAAGCCAAAACCTGGCTGCAATGGCTGGTGCATGCCAACCAATTTGGTGAGCCGGTACCGGCATGGTTAGCTGCTTTGCCCTTAGCTGGCGAGTGGTTAGCAGAGTTATGGCAGGCGCACCTTAGTGCGCCTAATCAGTTGGGGCAATTTATCAGTGTGGTCACGGGAGAACATCTTGGTGGTATTTCCCGTACCATTTTAACCATGGGCTGGCATACCGCAGGGTTTTTACTGTCACTGTTGTTTATGTTGATTACGCTGTTTTTTTTGTATAAAGACGGCGATAAATTAGCGCTGCAATTAGATACCGTGGGCGAGCGTATTTTGCCACAGCGTTGGCAGCGTTTCTCGCGGGTGGTACCGGCTACTGTAACTTCAACCGTGCTGGGGATGTCAATTATTGCCGTGGGTGAGGGCGTAGTACTGGGCGTTGCTTACTGGGTGGCAGGGGTGCCTTCGCCGGTCGCTTTTGGTGTGTTAACGGGCTTTATGGCGCTGGTGCCCGGTGGCGCACCGCTGGCCTTTAGTTTGATTTCGTTATACCTCGTTGGCACCGGTGCTACCACCGCAGGGATTGGCTTATTTTTATGGGGCAGTATCGAGCTATTTATTGTTGATAAAACCATTCGGCCAACCTTGGTGGGAGGGCGAATTAAACTGCCGTTTTTACCCACATTTTTTGGTTTAATTGGTGGCGTGAAAACGATGGGTTTAGTGGGGTTATTTATTGGCCCGGTATTAATGGCATTGTTGGTGGCGATTTGGCGCGAATGGATCCGCGATGAAACCCAAAAAGCTCAAGCAGAAGAGCGTAATAACTTATCTGAATGAGCCTTTGGGCCCGTTAGCAAATCAGCTGACGGGCGCTTTACTCTGCGCTTTGCAAAGGTTTGACTAAAATATGACCAGGTTCATTCAGCTCATGTAACTGCACCTGCAGTTGCTGGCCTAACTCGTACAAGGCTTGCTCGGCAAGATAGCAACGGCCTTCTTCCCAATTTAATTTAACCGTTTCGCTACCCTGAGCAATTAAGCTGGCAGGAATAAAGGCCGCCGCGCCGTTTTCTAATAAACGCACACGGATCCCCGCCCGGTTAATATCAAATATCTCAGCGGTAAATGCTTGAGCTGCACCGAGTTGCGGCTGTAGATACAGATGATACAACCAATCGGCGATATCCCGTTCGGCTTTGCGCTGTACTTTACGTTGATCGGCCAGATGTTGCGTCAGCTGTTCGGGGATCTCCGGCGCAGGCTGTTGCTGTAAAATGGCTTTTAACAAACGTTGATTGACCAGATCGCCATATTTACGGATTGGTGAAGTCCAGGTTGCATATTGCGTTAAGCCCATACCAAAATGCGGTGCAGGCGTAATACTCATGCCAGCATAGGCTTGAAAACGACGTAAACGGCTTTCTAAATAGCGCGTATCTTGTTGCGTTAACCAGCGACGTAGTTGGCAATAACCGCTCAACTCAGCCAGTTCCTCGTGTGCAACGGGTGCGGCATGCTGTTGCAGTAATTCAGCCAGTGCGCTGAGTTTGTTGCTGTCAAAGCCTTGATGCACGTTAAATAAACCAAAGCCCAAACGATTGGCCAGTAAATCACCACAGGCTTGGTTAGCGGCAATCATCGCCTCTTCTACCATTTGATTGGCGATGCGCCGATGTTCGGCATGAATATGCACCACTTGACCGGCCTCATCTAATTCAAAGCGGTAATCCGGTTTATCTTGAAACACAATGGCGTGTTGCTGACGCCATTGTTGTCTGGCTTGAGTTAATAAGTGCAGTTGCTGTAATTGCTCGGTCATGTCGCTATTATCGGGTTGCCAATCACCTTGTTGTTCTAAAAAGTCGGAAACCTGCTGATAATTAAGTCGCGCCTGCGAGCAAATCCAGGCCAACGTAAACTCAGCCGGGCTTTGCAAAGCACCGTCTGTTGTAATGTGCATCGTGGCGACAATGGCTGGGCGCTTCACCCCTTGTTGTAGCGAGCATAAATCATCTGCGAGTTCGCGCGGTAACATGGGGATATTACGCCCAGGCAAATAGGTGGTAAAAGCCCGTTGCTGTGCTTGTCGATCTAAGGCAGAGCCGGCGGCTATGTAAGCGTCTGGATCGGCAACAGCAACTTGTAATTGCCAGCCATCAGCCTCGGCTCGAACACTGATCGCATCGTCCATATCTTGAGTTGAGGCGTTATCAATTGTCAAAAACGGTATCGTAGTAAAGTCTGTACGAGGCTGAGTGTCTAGTAACGGCCATTGCTGAAGAGCATCTGGCGCTCTTTTCGGTAATTCGTGTCGTGCTAACACAACCCACCAAGGCGCTTCTGGATCATCGGCTTTTGCCACTAACTCGGTAATTGTCACAATAAAACTTTCAGCGCTAAGCGCATGCTGGCTTAGTGTAGCAATAACCCAATCACCATTTTGTAACTCAGCGGCATTGATGCCCTCAGCTACTGTCGCTTTAAAAGCGTCTCGTAACAGTGGGTTGGCGGCCTCTACACTGAGTTTGTTTTTTTGACGTTTAATCTGGCCGACAAAACTGCTTATGGCACTTTCTAACAATGCTTCAGGTTCAGCTTGGCTTTTTTCGCCTTCGGTGCGGATCACTGCGCGGATACGATCACCATGCAGTACCTTTTTCATTTGGGGTGGCGCGATAAAAACACTTTCTTTGTCGCTGATTTCTAAAAAGCCGTAGCTTTTTGCTGTTGCGCGAACGATACCTTCTTTTGTAGGTAACGTTTCTTTAAGTTGTTGTTTTAATTGAGCCAAAAGCGGATTGTTTTGCAGCATAAATAAGAACCTAAGAAATTAACCGCGCCACTATACGGTGTTAGGGCGCAGAAGCCAAGTTAAGCCCAAGCTATAGGCATCATTATGGCAGTGCTTTTGCGGGTTAACGGGTTAAATCTTTAGCATATCCATAAATATCCTTGTTGCACCCTGTCAGGCACTGTGGTTACATGTGCTACACGTGTTTTATAGGCTAAACTCATAAGCCTATGCAGTTAAATGGTGTGAAGAGTGCCTGAAACTTGGAAAGTAAACGATAGTATAAGCCGTGCTTCGGCCGTAGTGTTTTATCTGCTGACTGCAGGTTTTTACACTATTATTGCGTTATTAGGACTGGTCGAGCACCTTTTTTTAGCTAAGCTTATTCTGCCTTTACTGTCATTTAATTTAGTTCTCGCCACCGCCTTAGTCAGCTTGGGGTTAACCGCTTTACTCTTCAACCGTCGCAAACTGCAAATATTCTGCGGCCTATTGATATTAAGTTTTATCAGTTATCTGTGGTTGGCTACTCGTCGAGGCCAGCTGCAAGACTTAAGTGGTATGCCATTATCCTTGTTGTCGGTGCTGCTATTGTTAGCGGCGGCGATATTAGTCTGTTCGCATACGACGCGTGTTGGCCATTATCTTTGGCGTATTATGGCTTTCATTTGTCTTGTGTATGGCTGCTACGCGCAACTAAGCTTGTGGTTTCCGCAACTGCCTTGGCAAAATACCACGCCCTTTAGCTCATCTTTATTACCCATTATGCTGATTATGGTCGGGATTTCGCTTTGGCTAAAACAGCATTTTCAGTTGCAGGTCACCCGGCCATTAAGCCATAGCGCTATTGCTGCTATGTTAATGTTTCAAGCCGGATATGGCATCTGGTTTGCCCTAAGCGTGTTTGATGTGCGCTATGAAACACACTTAGCCGAGCAAAAAGTGACTCGGGTGGTCAGCCAAGTACAAGCCCAGTTAGCGTTTTCTGAAGAATTATTTCAGCGTGCTCGTACAAGATGGCAGCGAGTTAATCCTGCTGAACGTTTACAATTTATCACAGAAGATCTGTCTGCCATTACGGCTGCCTACGATGTGGTCTATGGTGCTGTCATTTTTGATCAGCAACAGCAAGCCGTGTTAATGACGGGTAAAGCCGCTTCGTTTCAAGAACAAGGTTTGTTTAGTAGCGAGGGTACTCGGTCGTGGCTGTTTTCTGGCTCGGATCAGGAAGCCATGGCCATCAATCGTGCTTCGTTAGACAGTGATTTACCCATTATGATGTTGCGCTTGGCTTTGCCTGTTACAGACGCTTCGCCAGAATTTTTACTGGTGCTGATTAATTTACAACAAGCGTTATTAGTCGATAACTCTGTGGGCGCGGCAAAAATCCAAATTTACCTGGAAGTATTACCCCAGTTGCTGTTTACCGCTGATGCCAGTGGCTTTAAGCGGGCGACCTTACCTGATTTACAACGCCGTTATCCGTATCATCAACAAATTCAACCCGATCAAGCTAATTGGGGTAGTATTCCTTTTTATGTTTTTATTACCGATCTCACCGAGTTGCAAGCACGCAGTCGATTACATCAAATCATATTATGGGTATCGCTACTGTTCTGCTGCACCTTTATTTTAGCTGCTGATCGCACGCGTTTGTTGCGCCACGAAAAAGTGAAACTGTCGACCCTCGCTAAGTTTGATGATATTACCGGCTTATTGCGCCGCGATGCCTTTTATCAAGCAGTCGAGCAGGTGGTGATCCGTGAAAAGACGGCACCCGAAGTGATTATATTTATTGATTTAGACGGTTTTAAACCGATAAACGACAGTTTTGGGCATGATGTTGGCGATAAATTGCTCTCAGAAATGGCGCTGCGTATCCGTTTACTTTGTGGAGAACAGGCTTTATTAGCGCGTTTTAGTGGTGATGAGTTTTTAGTGTACTTACCTGAATCTCCCTTTGAGGCCACTGAACAGTTAGCGAATGCGTTGTTACGCGCTTTATCTCAACCTAGCGCAGTGACCGGGTTTGATGTGTATTTGTCAGCCAGTATTGGTATTGTGCAAAATCAAGAAGCCCATTGCAGCTCGCAATTATTAACCCAGCTTGCAGATGTGGCGATGAGTAATGCCAAACAGGCAGGGGGAAATACTTACCGTTTTTATCAAGATACCATGGCTGATAACTACCGCAATATTGTGGCTATGCGTAACAAGTTACAAGCGGCCCTCGATGCAGAGCAGTTACAGGTGTACTACCAGCCGGTGATGGAGTTCAGTACAGGTAAAACCGTTGCTATTGAAAGTTTAGTGCGTTGGCAGCATCAGGGGAGCTTTATCTCGCCTGTTTCTTTTATCCCGATTGCTGAACAAACCGGACAAATCATTCAAATAGGCGAACAAGTCATGAAGATGGTGCTGCGTGATCTGGTTGAAAATCCGGGTTTAGCCAAACTTAGCGTGGCGATTAATGTGTCAGCACAGCAGCTTAGGCGTTATGATTTTGTACAATTCTTAGGCGCAGTTTTAGCAGAATATCAGATTGACCCTGCGCGAATTTGTATTGAGTTGACCGAAAGTGCTTTATTAGAGGAGCAAGGCCATACGCTGGCGCTGCCTAATCAGATTAAAGCCTTAGGCTGTCAGCTAGCCATTGATGATTTTGGTACCGGCTATTCTAGTTTGTCTTATCTTTATCGGTTGCCGGCAGATATTGTGAAATTAGATCGCTCCTTTACCCGTGATCTTACCCACGATCTTAAGCAACGTAAAATTGTTGAAATGTTGGTCAGTACCTGCAATCAAATTGGTAAAACCGTGGTAATTGAAGGTGTCGAAACCGCAGAAATGAGTGAATTGTGTCAACAACTCGGTTGTGATCGGGCGCAAGGTTATTATTATGCGCGGCCGATGCCGTTAGCAGAGTTACTGACGTTTTTAAATCGCCCTGCAGAGCAGGGCTAGGTATACAAGAAGATGACCGTTGCTGCTGCTCGGTTATTCTTCGTGATCATGCTGGGCGCTAGCGGCCACTTTGCTGGAATCTTGAACCAGTTGGTCCAGCATTTTAATTTCGATCGGATCGAGTAAGCGCCATTTGCCGGGTTTAAGCTCTGCTAAACGAATATGCATAATGCGGATGCGTTTTAGCTTAACCACTTCATAGCCTAAAAACTCTGCCATACGGCGAATTTGCCGATTGAGCCCCTGCGTTAAAATGATCTTAAACGTATTACGTGAGATCTGGGTCACCTGACAGGGAAGGGTAACCGTGCCTAAAATAGGCACTCCCTGTGACATTTTCTTAATAAAGTAATCTGATATCGGTTTATTCACGCTGACCACGTACTCTTTCTCATGGGCATTGCCAGCACGCAATACTTTATTGACGATGTCACCGTCATTCGTTAAAAAGATTAAACCTTCAGAGGGTTTGTCTAAGCGGCCAATCGGGAAGATCCGCTCGGGGTACTTCACCGCATCAATAATATTGCCGGCAATATGCCGCTCGGTGGTACAGGTAATGCCTACCGGCTTATGATAAGCCAGATAAACCCGTTTGGGTTTTTCCTTTAAGGGTTGCCCCTTAATTAAAACAGTGTCAGCATAAGATACTTTCAGGCCCATTTCTGCCAGTTGACCATTTACGGTGACATCACCGGCAGCAATGTGGGCATCGGCCTGACGGCGCGAGCAAAAACCGGTATCACTGATAAATTTATTTAAACGGTATAAGGTAGCTTCTTCGGTCATAGCGTTGTCAGTAAACAGTATTAAAAGTTATCTAGCGCGCTAGTGTAAGTGTCTGGCTTGGTTTGTACAAGGTTTTCACCGCCGCGCGTTCAGCTTGATTTAGCATAAGCCTTCAATTAATTGAGAATTCAGCATGACATTACCAATACATGACATTTTACCGCAAGCCAGCCGCATCAGTATGGGGTGTATGGGATTAGGCGGTGGTTGGAATGAAACCGAGGTAAGCCTCGCGGCCGAGCAGCAGGCCTTTGCCGTAATAGAGACCGCACTGGAGAATGGTATTAATTTCTTCGACCATGCGGATATTTATAGTCATGGTAAAGCTGAAACGGTGTTTGGTCGTTATTTAAACGCCCATCCTCAGCAACGGGAGCAACTGTATATTCAGTCTAAATGCGCTATTCGCTTACCGCAGACGGGGCAAGTGGGTTTATACGATTGTTCTAAAACCGCTATTTTGCGCGCTGTTGAAGAATCGTTACAACGTTTACAAACTGAGTATCTCGATCTGCTGTTACTACATCGGCCGGATCCTTTATGTCAACCTGAAGAAGTAGCTGAAGCTTTTAACCAGTTACAACAGCAAGGTAAGGTAAGACACTTTGGTGTCTCGAATATGGGCTGGGCACAATTGCAACTGTTGCAGCAAGCCGTGACACAGCCGCTACGTGCTAATCAGTTAGAAATGAGTTTAGCGGCACATAACTGGCTAGAAGAAAGTGTCATGGTCGGTATGCCCGCCGCGGCAGGTCGTCACTTTGGTTATGGCACCATTGAATATTGCCAATTGCATAAGATCCAAATTCAAAGCTGGGGCAGCCTAGCACAAGGACGCTTTAGTGTCGGTTATCCTGGGCAGACGGAAGCAGAAAGTGCGGTCTGTCAGCTACTGCAACAATTTGCAGCAGAATATCAATGCAGTACTGAAGCGATTATCCTCGCTTGGTTGATGCGCCATCCGGCACAGGTACAGCCGGTGATCGGCACCACCAATTTACAGCGCATTCGAGCTTGTGCCGAAGCGAGTCGTATTTTATTAAATCGCGAGCACTGGTATCAATTATATATTGCGGCTCGCGGCGAACGACTGCCTTAACAACCTAAATTGCATCAAGCAAAACGCCGCGTTTCTCGCGGCGTTTTTTTTAAGAACTTCAAACATGCTTACATATTTGGGTAGTTCGGCCCGCCGCCCCCTTCTGGTGTCACCCAAGTAATATTCTGACTGGGATCTTTAATATCACAGGTTTTACAGTGAATGCAGTTTTGCGCATTAATTTGCAATTTAGGATTAGCGTGTTCGTCTTCGATAATTTCATAGACTCCTGCCGGACAATAACGCTGTGCCGGTTCGGCATATTTGGCTAAATTAAACGTGATAGGAATGCTGGCATCTTTTAAACGTAGATGACAAGGCTGTTCTTCCTCGTGGTTGGTATTGGACAAATACACTGAACTTAAGCGATCAAAACTGAGCTGGTTATCTGGTTTCGGATAACTGATTGGCTGACACTCGCTGGCCAGTTTTAAACAAGCGTGATCCGGCGTAGTATCGTGTAGTGTAAAGGGTAATTTACCCTGAAACAGGTTTTGATCCAGCGTGTTATAAACACCACCAAAAAAGGATCCAAATTTATGGATGGCAGCACCAAAGTTTCGCGCGCTGTAAAGCTCTGTATAGAGCCAGCTATTTTTAATATTACTGGCGTAAGCCGTTAAATCTTCTCCACCCAAATCACCATTAAATAAGGCATCCGCAACGGTTTCGGCAGCCAACATACCCGATTTCATGGCTGTGTGATTACCTTTAATTTTGGCAAAGTTTAAGGTACCGGCATTACAACCGAGCAGTAAACCACCTTTGAAGCTCATTTTCGGTAAGCTGTGCAAGCCGCCTTTGGCAATAGCACGGGCACCGTAAGTCACGCGTTTGCCGCCACTAAGATATTGACGAATGACCGGATGTTGCTTATAGCGTTGAAACTCCTCAAACGGGTTCAGATAGGGGTTTTGATAATTTAAATCGACAATTAATCCGACCACAACTTGCTGATCTTCGCTGTGGTATAAATAACCGCCACCGCTGGCATCATTTAAAGGCCAGCCAGCAGAATGCACGACTAAACCTGGATGATGTTGATCGGCAGGCACATCCCAAATTTCTTTAAAGCCGATAGCATAATGTTGTGGCGCGCTGTCTAAATCCAATTTAAATTGGTTTATCAGTTGTTTACCTAAATGTCCGCGGCAACCTTCAGCAAATAACGTATATTTTGCCTTTAACTCCATGCCGGGTGTGTAACTGTCTTTGGGTTGACCTTGGCGATCGACACCCATATCACCAATGATTATGCCAGCAACGGCACCGTCGTTTATCAGTAATTCGCTGGCGGCAAAACCGGGGAAAATATCGACACCTAAGCCTTCAGCTTGTTCGGCTAACCAACGACACAAATTGGCTGCAGAGATAATAAAATTGCCGCTGTTATGCATGGTTTTAGGTGCCGCTATACCTGGTATTTTTCGGGCTTGCTCGGCGTTATTAAACCAGTAGATATCATCATGGGTTACCGGTGTTTTCAGCGGTGCGCCAAGTGTTTGCCAGTCAGGTAATAATTCATTTAACGCTCTGGGTTCAAACACGGCACCCGATAAGATATGAGCGCCCACTTCAGAGCCTTTTTCCACCACACAAACAGACAGTTCTTGAGCTGCGGCTTGCGCGCGTTGCATCAAACGGATAGCAGCTGATAAACCAGCTGGACCTGCACCGACGATGACAACGTCGTACTCCATTGCTTCTCTTTCCACTGAATACCTCTCTTGCTGCGTTGGGGGTGGCGGTCGCCAGAGTCTTAATGAAATTAACGCATTAAGTCACTCAGTAAACCGACGTTGGATGCTATAGTTTACATAATTGTCGCATCTAATACCGCTATCAGAATATTGCAGGTTGACGTTAACGTCAACAGGAAGTAGATTGGCAGGCATTCGACAAGTTAAACTTTACCTTCACGTAAAGCAGCCTGCAAAAGGCTGGCATTAATATGAGGCCATTATGAAGCTATTAGTACCGGTAAAACGGGTAATTGATTATAACGTGAAAGTTCGGGTTAAACCGGATCAATCTGGTGTGGATTTAGCAAATGTCAAAATGGCATTAAACCCGTTCTGCGAAATTGCTGTTGAAGAAGCGGTACGCTTAAAAGAAGCCGGTAGCGCTAGCGAAGTGATCGTGGTGTCTATTGGTGCAAAAGCGGTTCAAGAACAGCTGCGTACAGCCTTAGCTTTAGGTGCGGACCGCGCTATTCATATCGAAACTGACCTTACGCTTGATTCGTTACAAGTGGCTAAATTATTAGCCAAAGTGGTGGCAGAAGAACAACCACAGTTAGTGATTCTGGGTAAACAAGCGATCGATTCTGATAATAACCAAACCGCTCAGATGTTAGCTGCGCTAACCGGTATGGGGCAGGGTACTTTTGCCTCAAAAGTGGTGGTGGCCAATGATAAAGTGCAAGTGACGCGTGAAATTGACGGTGGCTTGCAAACAGTAGAACTGAGTTTACCTGCGGTGGTATCAACCGATCTACGCTTAAATGAACCGCGCTACGCCTCGCTGCCGAACATTATGAAAGCGAAAAAGAAACCTTTAGATGTTAAAGCCGCAGACAGTTTCGGTGTCGGCTTAAGCTCAGAAGTACAGACCTTAAAAGTCACGGCACCACAAAGCCGTAAAGCCGGGGTCATTGTCGAGTCAGTGGCTGAGTTGGTCAGCAAGTTAAAAGATGAAGCGAAGGTGATCTGATGACGATTTTAGTAATTGCAGAACATAATAACGCGGCGTTAAAAGCGGATACATTCAAAACAGTACAAGCGGCAACCTTAATTGGCCAAGACATTCATCTGTTAGTGGCGGGGGCAGATTGCCAAGCCGCAGCTAACGAAGCCGCGACCATCGCGGGGGTCAGTAAAGTGTTGCACGCAGATGCAGCCGCTTACTGCCATCAACTGGCTGAAAATGTTGCCGCACTGGTGGCTGAGCTTGGCCCGAGTTACAGCCATATTCTGGCAGCCGCGACCACTACCGGTAAAAATATGCTGCCACGCGTAGCGGCTTTACTTGACGTGGCACAGCTTTCCGATGTGATTGCGATTGAAAGTGCCGATACTTTTGTCAGACCGATCTATGCCGGTAATGCTATCGCTACCGTGCAATCTACGGCCAAGATTAAAGTATTAACGGTGCGTAGTTCCGCTTTTGCTGCTGCTGCAACCGGCAATGCTGCAGCCATTGAAGTGGTGTCGGTGGTTAAAGATCTCGGTGTATCTCGTTTTGTCGCAGAAGAGTTAACCAAATCAGAGCGTCCTGAACTCACCGCCGCTAAAGTGATTATTTCTGGTGGCCGTGGTATGCAAAATGGTGAAAACTTTGCGCTGCTAAACGGTATTGCCGATAAGTTGAATGCGGCGATTGGTGCGTCTCGCGCAGCAGTGGATGCTGGCTTTGTGCCAAATGACATGCAAGTGGGCCAAACCGGTAAAATTGTGGCTCCTGATTTATATATTGCTGTCGGTATTTCTGGTGCTATTCAACACTTAGCCGGTATGAAAGACTCTAAAGTGATTGTTGCAATTAACAAAGACGCTGAAGCGCCAATCTTCCAAGTAGCGGATTACGGTATTGTTGGCGATTTGTTCAATGTGCTTCCTGAGCTTGACGCTGCACTGTAACCGCTGGCGTTAATAGCGGCTCGTTATGAAAAACGGAGTGGCCAAGCCACTCCGTTTTTTAGGCCGCGACAAAAATCTTTACCTGCTTAACCCCGTCTTTTACATAATCTGCTGGCTTTTCTTTTGGCGCAACTTTACTATTTGCAGCTGTTATTTATCTTATATGGTCTGGTTCGTCTTCAGGGAGAAAAGTCATGTTACCGCTTATTCGACATGCAGAGCCGGCAGATATTGCGGCAGTGAAAGCCATTTATGATGCGCCCTTAGTCTATGCCAACACCCTACAATTGCCGTTTCAGCCGATGGCAAAATGGCAAAGTTTATTTGAACCGCAAGCCGGTTTTTATAATTTGGTGGCGGAATTAGAAGGTGAAGTCATTGGTCAATTAGGTTTACAGGTGATGCAGAATCCACGGCGACGCCATGCAGCGGATATTGGTATGGCAGTCGCTGAAGCGTATCAAGGGCAGGGTGTGGGCTCGTCACTGCTCCGTGCCGCCTTAGACTTAGCGGATAACTGGTTAGCCCTGCGGCGTATTGAATTACTGGTGTATAGCAATAACGACTCAGCGATTGCATTATATGAACGTTTTGGTTTTGAAGTTGAGGCGGAATTAACAGATTATGCCTTTCAATATGGCAACTATATCAATGCGCTGCAGATGGTGCGGATTAATGCTGACCTTTAATCAAAGCGCACCGCCGTTTTAAGACGCTTTAGGGTGAAACCTTAGATTTCACCCTAATATTTTCTATTTCATCTCTTCCAGTTGTTTTTGCTTGTTCTCCCAACGGCGTTTCGCAAAACGACGCAGGTTGGGAATGTTATCGGTTTCATCCATAATCGGTTGGCCGATAATCGCTTCAAACACATCTTCCATGGTCACTAAACCCATCCAGCTGCCGTACTCGTCATAAACCAGCGCCATATGTTGCTGCTCGCGGATCAGCTGCGACATTAATTGCTCAACATTCATTTTATCCGAAATGACTTTAACCGGTTTTTTGATGTCTGAGGCCGTTTGTCCACTTTGATAATCCAACATGTCATAACGAAATACGATGCCGATGGGGGCTTCTTCGTGATCTAAAATAGGATAACGGGAATACTGGCCTTTTTTGGCGCGTTTCACTAAATCGGCTAACAATTCATCCGGTTTGGCATAATCACAAACGGTGCGCGGCGTCATAATATCGCGTACTTTGATTTCATGCAGATCCAAAATATTACTGATCACGCGTTGCTCATTTTCATCCAGCTTATTTAACTCGCGGCCCAAAATGGTTAAAGCTTTAATTTCTTGTCTTAAATCAAGTTCATGCTGGCCGCCCCCAAATAATTTCATCACCTGATCCGACATCCAGATAAAAGGTTTTAGCAGCAGAATCATCGTGTTTAACACGGGAGGCAACACTGGCACTAAGCTTGGCCAATAACGGGCACCGATGGTTTTCGGCACGATCTCTGAAAGAATCAAGATCAATAATGTCATTACCGCAGAAGCGATACCCAAATAGCCATCGCCAAATACAATAGTCACTTGCGCACCAACACCGGTAGCACCCACGGTATGCGCCACGGTATTGAGCGTTAAAATAGCCGCTAAGGGTTGGTCAATTTTTTCTTTAAGTTGTTTCAGTTTTTCGTATAGCTTTGGCTTGAGCAATTTTTGCTGCGCAATATAGCTCGGTGTGATGGAGAGTAGGGCGGCTTCAAGAATAGAGCAAATGAAGGAAACGCTGATAGACAAAACCACAAACGCGATCAGTAGACTCATAAAATTTAGCTTTAACACCTCTTTTTGCTAAGACAGCAACATTATATCAAGCGTATTTAACAATAGCTTTAAAATTATTGCTGATGTTGAGCAACGATATGAATAAAAAACCTTCACAAGGAAGGTTTTTAAGATTTCAATTTACTGATTTTGCGCGTAAAGCTTACATTTTGCCGTATCTTCGCACTCACCATACAAATACAAACTGTGATGGGTGAGTTTGATACCATTGCTGTTAGCAATTTCTAATTGGCGTCTTTCGATAATATCATCTTCAAATTCGACAACCTTACCGCATTTTAAACAAACTAAATGATCATGATGGTTAGCACCGGTGAGCTCAAACACCGATTTGCCGCCTTCAAAATGGTGGCGCGTTAAAATGCCTGCATCATCAAATTGGTTAAGTACTCGATAAACTGTGGCTAAACCGATATCTTCACCCAACTCCAACAGGATTTTATACACATCTTCAGCACTGATATGCTGATTTTTTGGATCTTGTAGGATCTCAAGGATTTTTACTCGAGGCAGCGTGACTTTGAGCCCCGCTTTGCGTAATTCGGTATTGTGATCGTTCATAAGTACTCTTTTTTAACGTGAACTTGCCAAGGATTATAAAGAGATCAGGTTTATATTCAAATGCTTTATGTACATTGCTTTTTTAAGAGCCACTCTTGTACTGTTAACGGCAATCGGTAGAATGCGCTAAACAGGTCTTACCAGGGGAACTTATGCGTTGGGCATTTAAGCCATCGGTGCTGCGGCATTTACTTAATTTTTGGCCGCCGTTTTTATTTTGTGGTATCAGAGTGGTGATATTAAGTGATGATTATCGCTATTGTAAAGTGGAGCTAAAATCACGGCCTTGGACCAAGAACATTAATCGCAGTCAATTTGGCGGTTCTATGTTTGCGATGACCGATCCCATTTATCCCTTGATGTTAATGGGCGCCTTAGGTAAAGAGTACCACGTTTGGGATAAACAAGCAGACATCAACTTTATTAGTCCTGGCTACAGTAAGTTGGTGGCTGAGTTTTGGTTATCGGATGACACCGTGGCCGACATCAAGCAACATACAGCGCAGGGTGACAAATATTTTCCACAGTTTTTGGTGCATATTCATGATGCTAAACATCAAGTTGTGTGTGAGGTCAATCGTACCTTGTATGTGCGAAAGAAAGCAAAATATCGCGCTGGCTAAGCATAAAAAAGGACAAAGGCTGCCCATGGCAGCCTTTGTTTGGAACGCATAACGCTTACTGCAATTACAGCGAAGCAAATTCAGCTAGACTCATTTCGTCATAAACTTGCTTGCACCACTGCTTAACCCTTTTTTCGGTTAATTCAGGTTGACGATCTTCATCAACCCCTAAACCGATAAAGTGGTTATCGTCCACTAAAGCTTTTGAAGCAACAAAGTTGTAGCCTGCGGTTGGCCAGTGTCCTACGATGATGGCGCCTTTAGGTTCGATAATGTCACGTAATGTGCCCATCGCATCGAGGAAATACTCAGCGTAATCTTCCTGATCACCACAACCAAAGATACCAACCAGTTTATTATTAAAGTCGATGCCTTCAAGTTCTGGGAAGAAATCGTCCCAGTCACATTGTGCTTCGCCATAATACCAAGTAGGAATGCCCAGCAGCAGTAAATCAAAATTCGCTATATCTTCTTTACTGCTTTTAGCGATATCCCGTACTTCTATTAACTGTTTACCCAGTTCTTTCTGGATCATTTTGGCGATATGTTCAGTGTTACCTGTATCGCTACCAAAAAAAATGCCAACTGTTGCCATGTTTTAAGCCTTCTTACCCGGCCAAAGCCTGTTCTAAAAGATGTTCAATAAAGTGACTACGTGTCATATTTGCTTGTGCAGCGGCCAAATCAAGCTTTTCACAAAGCTGTTCTGGCACTTTACACTCAATACGCTTTAAGCCCTTAACACGATCGCGTTTAATTTGATTACGTTTGTTTTGTTTCAGTTGTTCTTCCCGTGGCAACAAATTGGTTTTGGGCCGACCAGGACGCTTATCCAAAGCAAACAAATCAATAGTTGTGCGATCAGTGGCTATTTTCGCCATTAATCTGTAACCCTCTTATTCGAAAAAATACTGCACAATACTTTTCACGATAAACACCAGAGGTGATAAAAACAGCACTAGCCAAACAAAGATATGTCCGATTCTTGGTGCTTCACTTTTCTTCAAGACGTCTCGGATAGCTAGTACGATAAAGAAGTACAATCCGCCAAGTCCTAACCATAATCCAATGGTTTCAAACTGTTCTATGCTCATTGACATCGTTCGCCTCTGAAAAAAGTGCGCGCATCATAGCATATTTAGTGAAAAGTTTTCTGCGTTACGTCAATAAAAAGTCAGATACCAGCTTATTAAATGCACTGGGTTTTTCGGCATGTAACCAATGCCCTGTGCCTTGAATGATCTTCGCTTGTGCCTTTGGAAATAAGCCTAAGATAGTTTCGCGATGTTCTGGCAAAATATAATCCGATTCGGCGCCCTTGATAAACAAGACTTTACCATTGAATTGGCCCCCGGCTTGTGGCGCGCTTATCAGCTGCGGATACTGCTGCTGCAAGGCGGCTAAGTTAAAGCGCCAACGAAATACGTTGTCTGTTTTTTCTAAGCTCTTCAGTAAAAACTGCCGCACACCAGGTTCAACAATGTGCTGCGCCATTTGTTGGTCTGCCTCACCGCGATTGGCGATGTGCAAAAGATCAACCTGATTTAAGCCGGCAAAAACCGAGTTATGCCGAGCGCTGTAACTGACCGGAGCAATATCCGCCACAATTAAGCGGTCGAGTTGCTCAGGGTAACGCAGCGCAAATTCCATCGCCAATTTACCGCCCATCGAGTGTCCTAACACTGCAAAAGGTCGCAGCCCTAAACCCTCTAAGGTTTCAGACAGATCGGCTGCCATCAGCGAATAGTTCATTTCATCACTGTGTGCAGAGCGGCCATGATTACGTACATCAATGTTGAGTACCTGAAAATGCTCGCTTAACGCACGCGCTACACCGCCTAAATTTTCTAAGCTACCGAATAAACCGTGGACTAACACCACTAAGGGGCCTTGGCCTGTTAATTGATAATGTAAAATCATAATTATCCTATCTGCGTAATTGCTGCTATTTTAACAAAACAGCGAACTGGCGTCAGTGGCAAAGCCTTTATATAATGAGCTGAATTTGAGGTAACGGATTAAATCTATGAAAACCATTGAAATTGACGACGATTTGTATCAATACATTGCGGCACAGACATTACAGATTGGCGAAAGTGCGTCGGATATACTGCGTCGTTTATTGCCTGGTGCCCCGCTAAAAACTTCCACGGCATCCCTTGACAGCTCGTCAGAGCTCAACAAAGCTAAATCTGAAGCGCCAGTGGTTCCGGTTGCAACGGTTAGCGAGCAGCCAAAGCGTACCGAGAAACAAGGCAATATTTTTGATCTGGTCACACCGGCTGATTTACAAGCCGAGCACAATATTGTTGGCCGTTTTCTGTATTTGTTGTCGGTGTTAGCCCGAGTACACAAAAAAGACTTCCCCAATGTGTTGGAAATTAAAGGACGCAATCGACTGTATTTTGCTAAATCAGCAGCTGAATTGTCTGAAAGTGGCAGTAGTACCAACCCTAAGCAAATTCCGAATACGGATTTTTGGGTGATTACTAACTCAAACACAACTCGCAAGAAAATGATGTTGACAGAAACGGCAAGCAAACTGGGTTATAGCGCTGAAGACGCAGAACGTATTCGCGATTTATTATAATAATTAAGGAATGGTTATGTCATTACATCCGCTGGCAGGTCAGCCGGTACCTAACGAACTTATCCCGAATGTTTGCCGCTTAATGACGGCCTATTATGTCCTAGAACCCGATATTCATAGCCATGCCACTCACCGCGTTAGCTTTGGGACTTCTGGGCATCGTGGTAGCGCATTAAGCTGCTCATTCAACGAGCCGCACGTTTTAGCCATTTGCCAAGCAGTCGCTGATTATCGTAAAGCACAGGGGATTACGGGCCCGTTGTTTTTAGGTAAAGATACGCATGCCTTATCTGAAGCCGCCTTTGCCAGTGCCTTGGAGGTGTTAATTGCTAACAACATTCAGGTTTGTATTCAAGAAGGCCTTGGCTATACGCCTACGCCGGTTATTTCGCATGCCATTTTAACGCAAAATAAAGGCGCTACTGGCCAACTTGCCGATGGTATTGTTATTACACCGTCGCACAATCCACCTGAAGATGGCGGTATTAAGTACAATCCACCGCACGGTGGCCCAGCGGATACCGATGCGACAGACTGGATCGAGCAACGCGCTAATGAATTACTGGCTAATGAATTAGAGGGTGTTCGGATGATGCCCTACGCCTTGGCCATACAATCAGGCTATTGCCAGCATATTGATTATATCCAGCACTATGTTGATGACCTTGAAAACGTGATCGATATGGCCGCGATTGCCAAAGCCGGGATACGGATCGGGGTGGATCCTTTAGGGGGTTCCGGTATTGCCTATTGGCCCCGTATTGCTGAACGTTACGGTTTAAATATTACCGTAGTAAACAACAAAGTTGACCCATCATTCTCTTTTATGTCGTTAGATAAAGACGGCAAGATCCGCATGGATTGTTCCTCTGCTTATGCCATGGCGAATTTAATTAAACTCAAAGATCAGTTTGATGTGGCCATTGGTAATGATCCAGATTTTGACCGTCATGGCATCGTGACACGCAGTGGTGGCTTGATGAATCCAAACCATTACTTGGCGGTGGCGATCAATTATTTACTGGCGAATCGACCGCAGTGGGATGACAAACTGGCCATCGGTAAAACCTTGGTATCCAGTGCGCTAATTGACCGAGTCGTTGCAGCACAAGGCCGTATTTTAAAAGAAGTACCGGTTGGCTTTAAATGGTTTGTTGAAGGTTTACACCAAGGCACTATTGCTTTTGGTGGCGAAGAGAGCGCCGGTGCCAGTTTCTTACGCCATGATGGTTCCGCTTGGTCTACCGATAAAGACGGTTTTATCCTAGGCTTATTGGCCGCTGAAATGCTGGCAAAAACCGGTGTTGACCCTTATCAGCAATACCAAGCATTAACACGTGAGCTGGGCTCGCCGTTGTATCGTCGTTTAGATGCGCCGGCGGATGCCAAGCAAAAAGCGGCATTGAAGAATCTGGATACCAGCAGTGTCAGTGCCACCCATTTAGCGGGTGATGCCATCTTAGCGGTATTAACGAAGGCACCCGGTAACGATGCCAGTATTGGTGGCGTAAAAGTCGTGACAAAGAATGGCTGGTTTGCTGCGCGGCCATCGGGTACCGAAAATGCCTATAAAATTTACTTAGAGAGTTTTGTTGATCAGGCCCACTTAGAGCAGTTAGAAATTGATGCAAAAGCCTTTGTGGCTGATGTGTTCAGTAAAATGTAGTGTTATACCCTTTTGGCAGTTAAACACGCTTATGTCGCGCGTTTACCTGCCTTTTGCGTTTTAGATAAAAATCATGATTGTGTAATTTAATTACAAAACGCACTATTTTTTTTGCCAAAACGACCTTAATAGGCTATTGTTTTGGTAATTTTTCAACAAATGTGCATTGAAATCGTGAGATACGCGTAAAACTTTAGGATTGGCAATGAAAAAAAACACTACATCTAAAGCGGCCTCGTCTGCCGCAACTGCCACAGAGCAGTTGAAAGAACGCATTGTTAAACATTTACACTCCACCTTAGGAACCGATCTTAATAAAGCCAATCATCAGGCTTGGTGGCGCGCGACCTGTGCTGCTGTCAACGAACAAATCTACGACGGTTTAAGAACAACGCAACGTACCCACTATGAAAAAGATACTCGGGCACTTCACTATTTCAGTTTAGAGTACCTGATGGGACGTATGTTCAGTAATAACCTGCATAACCTTGGGTTATACGAGCAAGCAAAACAAGCCTTATCTGAATTGGGCTTAGACATTGCCGATTTGGAAGATCAAGAAGAAGATATGGCACTGGGTAACGGTGGTTTAGGGCGCTTAGCTGCGTGCTTTATCGAATCGTTAGCCACCTTAAATTATCCGGCTATTGGCTATGGTATTCATTACGAAAACGGTTTATTCCAGCAAAGTTTTCAAGATGGACGTCAAATTGAACGTCCAGACAGCTGGCGCGAATACGGTAACCCTTGGGAGATCTGTCGCCCAGAATCAGTACAAGAAATTGCTGTTTATGGTTATGTCGAAACCGTATTTGATTTACAAGGCCAAATGCAAAAAGTCTGGCACCCGGGACGTATTATCAAAGGTGTGCCTTGGGATATTCCGATTGTTGGTTACGATGGCAGCTCAGTTAACGTGTTACGATTGTGGGAAAGCCGTGCCTCAGACTTTTTCAACTGGGACGTATTTAACTCGGGTGGATATATTGATGCTGCGCGTGAAAACGTGGAAGCCGAAAATATTTCCAAGGTGTTATACCCCAATGATGAAACGGATGCCGGTAAAGAATTACGGTTAATTCAGCAATATTTCTTCTGTTCTTGTTCACTAAAAGACATTATTCGCCGCTATAAGCGTCGGCACAGTGATGATTGGAGCCACTTTGGTAAACAAGTGGTCATTCAATTAAACGATACTCACCCTGCGGTAGCAATTCCTGAATTAATGCGTATTTTAGTCGACCGAGCGCAAATGGCTTGGGATGATGCATGGGCGATTTGTCAGCAGGTTTTTGCCTACACCAACCATACCCTCTTGCCAGAAGCACTAGAGCGTTGGCCGGTAAGATTGTTTGAAAAAGTTTTACCTCGGCACATTGAAATTATTTATGAAATCAACCGCCGCTTCTTGTTAGAGCAGGTAGACGTGTTGTGGCCTGGTGATAACGAGAAAAAACGTAAATTGTCTATTATCGAAGAAGGCCATGAGCCAATGGTTCGGATGGGGCATTTATCGGTTGTGGGTTCATTTAAAGTGAATGGTGTGGCCGAAGTGCACTCTAAATTGGTGCAATCCGATCTGTTCCCAGAAATGGTGGCATTATGGCCGGATAAATTTACCAACATCACTAACGGTGTCACGCCACGGCGTTGGTTAAAGTCATGTAACCCGCGTTTGGCTAAGTTGCTGGATACCATTGTCGGTACAGATTGGCCACGAGAGCTGAATCAGTTACAAAAACTGGTTGAGCATGCCAAAGATCCGCAGTTCCAAGAAAACTTTATGGCGATTAAACAGCAAAATAAAGCGGACTTAGCTGTGGTAATTAAGAAACTAACGCGTATCGATGTTGATCCTACCGCGATGTTTGATGTGCAAATTAAACGCTTACATGAATACAAACGGCAACATCTGAATTTACTGCATATCTTGGCGTTATATCGCCGTATTTTGCAAAATCCAGACTACGACATGGTTCCACGGGTGTTCTTGTTTGGTGCTAAAGCCGCCCCCGGTTACAAGCTGGCTAAAGACATTATTTATGCCATCAATAAAGTCGCTGAAAAAATCAACAACGATAAGCGAGTTAAAAACCGTATTAAAGTGGTGTTCATGCCGAACTACCGCGTCACCTTGGCTGAAAAACTGATCCCCGCAGCAGATATTTCTGAGCAAATCTCTACGGCCGGAAAAGAAGCTTCAGGTACCGGTAATATGAAACTGGCGTTAAATGGTGCCATTACAGTGGGAACCTTGGATGGGGCTAATATTGAAATTGCCGAAGAAGTCGGTGAAGACAATATCGCGATCTTTGGTTTAACGGTAGATGAAGTTAAAGCGCTTCATCAGAAGGGCTATCATAGCAGCGAGTATTACCATAATAACCCTGAGCTGAAAGCGATTCTGGATTGGTTAGAAACCGATTACTTTACGCCAGGTAAACCCGGTGAGTTAGCGGCAATTAAGCGCAGCTTATTAGATGGCAACGACCCATACTTAGTATTGGCTGATTTTGAGTCTTACTTAGCGGCGCAGCAAAAAGTCGATACATGGTATCGTGACCCCGCGCTCTGGGCAGAGAAAGCGATTATCAATACGGCATCGGTCGGGAAGTTTACTTCAGATCGCTCTATCAACGATTATGTTGAACGGGTGTGGAAACTGAAGTCTTGCGACATTATTAAAAAGTAAAAGAAAAAAGAAAGTAAACGTCTGATTACGTTTCTTCATAGTTTAAACGGCAGCGCTTTTCGCTGCCGTTTTTATTTAATGCTCGAAACTTGTTTTGCTTTCTTTTATGCTAGCGCCAAGTTCGATGGCGTAGTGTGAAAGCTTATGCGTTTTCTTTGCGTGGTAATATGCTTTTTCTGCTTTAGTAAAATGGCCAGTGCTAACGCGTCATTGGCCAACACTTTGCAGTGGGCCATCAATGATGCACCGCCTTTTCATATTATTGACGGGCCCTATCAAGGCTTAGGCTTGTGTGATGGATTAATGGATGCGGTACATCGCGCCTTGCCAGATAAACAACGTTCAGTGTGGTTAATGCCCCAAGCGCGCATCAGTAGTTTATTAAAACAACAATCCGAATTATGCTTCCCCTGTATGATTTATCATGGCCAACATGATGAGCGAGCCTATTTCAGTTTACCGACCCATGTCTATTACCCTTATCAATTGATCACCACTAAAGCCAAAGCGGCACAGATACAATTGCGCTATGGTAATCCATTAGCTTTTACCGCCTTATTGGCTGATAAACACTACCGCTTAGGTTATCCGGCGGGGCGGCGCTATAGTATTTTGCAGCCCTTGTTAGATAAAACCCCACCGTTTCTTGCGCGAACTGGCAGTGGCGGTGCTATTGCGATCCTGCAGATGATCGAGGCAGATCGCTTAGATTACACGATGGATTATCCGATTATTGCCAATTACTTTCATAAAGTGTTTGATAGCGAGTTAACGTTAACCCCACTGCAAGAGAACGATCAAACGCACATGCCTGGCGCCATTGGCTGTGCTAAAACGGCATGGGGCCAAGCGGTCTTAGCCGAGATCAACGCGGTAATGCCGCAAATAAGACAAGATCCCGCCTTTCTAAAAGTTCTGGAATTGTGGGCAGGGCAAGATCCTGCTGCTTACCTAGAGTTTAATAAACGGCATTTGGCCAATCCTGCTTATAATGCCAGCCCCTTACAACCTTGAATAGCTTCGTGCTAACTGCGGCGTTTGGTGATCAGGCTTTCTCGGGTTACTATCAGAAAAAACACGACTAAAAATTAACATTTTATCGACAGGAGTAACAGCAATGATGATGGAGCAGTTTCGTCATAGCGGCGATTTTTTAGCTTTTACCTTAGCCAATCCTAATGGTTTAGCCCCTTGTCAGTTTGAATTAGGCTCAGGCGTTACTGTCGAGATCTGGGATACTGGCGTGATCTGTTTTCAGCCCGCCCAAGCCGCTCGACAACATATTATTCTCAGTTGTGGTGTGCATGGTAATGAAACGGCTCCCATCGAACTGTGTGCCGCTATCGTGCAAGATATTTTACAGGGGCATTTAACACCTACTGAGCGGGTATTAGTGCTATTCGCTAATCCTGCCGCCATAAATTTAGGCCGTCGTGAAGTGACTGAGAATTTAAATCGGTTATTTTCGGGGCATCATAGTAAAGGGGCGGGTTTAATCAACGCCGAGCGGCAACGCGCCCAAGCGTTAGAGCAGTATGTTACACGATTTTATGAAGGCGCCCCGGCCAATGAGCCGCGTTGTTTGTATGATTTACACACCGCCATTCGTGGCTCTCGTTTTGAGAAGTTCGCCGTGTATCCTTTTTTACATGGTAAGCCTTGGCGCAAACAACAGTTACAATTTCTGGCGGCTTGCGATGTGCACACGGTGCTGATGATGCAAACGCCGGCCAGTACCTTTAGCTATTATGCGTCGCACAGCCATGGCGCGGATGCCTTTACCATAGAGCTGGGTAAAGTGCAGCCGTTTGGCCAAAATGATATGTCACGTTTTGCTCAAGCAGACAATGCCTTACGTGCATTGATTACTAACCGTTTACTTGCGCCGAAACCTTTTGCGGCAGAAGATTTTCATCTTTATGAAGTGTATCGCGCCATTAATAAGCAAACTCAAGATTTCAAGTTGCATTTTGCTGACGATGTCCAGAATTTCACCAGTTATCCGTTAGGTAGCTTATTGGCCACCGATGGTGACTTAGAGTATCGGGTAGAGCGCGAGGGGGAGGCGTTAATTTTCCCGAACGCTAAAGTGGCCATTGGGCAGCGTGCTATGCTGATGGTGGTACCCACAGACATTCAACATAACCTGATCTAACGTCTTAACGGCCTTAGCCAGTAAATATAACCTGACAGTACTGTGTGCTGTCAGGTTTTTTTATGCCAGCGCGCGGTTGCATTGCAGTTTACGTAAAGGTAAAGTCTAGCGGAAAAACGAGTCATTACAACCAAGAGAGTCCTTATGACCAATCCAAATAACGCCACCATTACCACGGTGCATCGCGCAGAGTTTACTGCCAGTGACGCGTTAAAAATCCCTACCTTAAGGATCCTGAAAGACGATGGTAGCCTTTATGCAGAAGCAGAGGCACCCACGTTAGACAAGGCAACCGCGTTAAAAATGTATGACACTATGGTGTTTATCCGAGTGTTAGATGAAAGGATGTTGGCTGCACAGCGCCAAGGTCGTATCAGTTTTTACATGCAATGCTTAGGCGAAGAGGCAACCACTGTCGGCAGTGCGGCAGCGTTAACGGATCTTGACATGATTATGGCGCAATACCGCGAACAAGGTGCTTTGCGCTATCGCGGCTTTACGCTAGAGCAATTTATGAACCAGTTGTTCTCCAACGAGAAAGACTTGGGTAAAGGCCGGCAGATGCCGGTGCATTATGGAAGCAATGCCATCAACTATATGACGATTTCGTCACCCTTAGGCACCCAGATCCCACAGGCCAGTGGTTATGCTTATGCGCAAAAATTGCGTGGATTGGACGCCGTGACAATTTGTTATTTTGGTGAAGGCGCGGCTTCTGAAGGCGACTTCCATGCCGGTTTAAATATGGCAGCGGTGCACAAAGCACCGGTGATTTTTTTCTGTCGCAACAATGGCTATGCCATTTCTACGCCAGCGAATGAACAGTTTGTCGGTGACGGTATTGCCTGTCGCGCGGTAGGTTATGGCATGAAGTCGATTCGTGTTGACGGGGCCGACATTCTGGCGGTGTTTAAGGCCACGCAAATGGCCCGTGAATATGCGTTAAAGCATAACGAGCCGGTATTAATTGAGTCGATGGCATACCGTTTAGGTGCCCATTCCTCTTCTGATGATCCAAGTGGCTATCGTTCTAAGGAAGAAGAAGCATTATGGCGCAAGAACGATCCTATCGCCCGTTACAAAGCCTGGTTATTACAGCAAGGTTGGCTGGATGAAGCGGCCGACAAAGCGCAAACTGAGCAGTTACGTATTGATATCTTAGATGCCCTTAAAGTGGCTGAAAAAGTGGCGAAACCAGGTATCGAACACTTAATTTCTGATGTTTATGCCGAGCCTATTCCTGCATTACAGCAACAATTAGACGAATTAAAACAGCATATCCGGAAATATCCAGATGCGTATCCGATCACGGCGGGGAGATTAGACTAATGGCAAAAATGAACATGTTGCAGGCCATTAACAATGCCCTAGATTTGGCAATGGCTAAAGATGATGGCGTGGTCTGTTTTGGTGAAGATGTTGGCCACTTTGGTGGTGTATTTCGTGCAACCAGTAAATTGCAAGAAAAGTATGGTAAAGCCCGTTGTTTCAACACGCCACTGACTGAGCAAGGTATCGCTGGTTTTGCCAATGGTATGGCGGCACAGGGCATGAAGCCGGTTGCTGAAATTCAATTTGCGGATTATATCTTTCCCGCCTTTGACCAAATCGTCAATGAAACCGCCAAGTTTCGCTACCGCTCGGGTAATGAATTTAATGTCGGTGGCTTGGTGTTCCGTACGCCTTATGGTGGCGGCATTGCAGGTGGACATTACCACAGCCAAAGCCCAGAGGCCTATTTTGCGCACACCCCGGGTTTAAAAATCGTGGTACCTCGCGACCCTTATCAAGCGAAAGGCTTACTCTTAGCCTCGATTGCTTGCCCGGATCCGGTGATCTTTTTTGAACCGAAGAAACTGTATCGTGCCTCCATTGGCGAAGTACCAGAAGAGTATTATGAGTTACCTATCGGTAAAGCTGAGATCCTACAACAAGGTAAGGATGTCACGGTACTGGGCTGGGGCGCGCAAATGGAAATTATTCAAAAAGCCGTTGAGATGGCCGCTGCCGAAGGTATCTCCTGTGAAGTGATTGACCTGCGCAGCATTCTGCCATGGGACGCGGATACCGTTGCCGCATCCGTGAAAAAAACTGGCCGTTTAGTGATTAACCATGAAGCGCCATTAACCGGTGGTTTCGCCGGTGAAATTGCCGCGACCATTCAAGGCAGCTGTTTCTTGCACCTCGAAAGCCCCATCGAACGGGTGTGCGGTATGGATACACCTTATCCGCTGGCGCTAGAAAAAGAATATGTCGCCGATCATCTGAAAACCTTCGAAGCGATTAAACGCTCGGTTAACTTCTAAGGAGCCTTGGATGAAACAGGATTTTATTCTGCCAGATATTGGCGAAGGTATTGTTGAGTGTGAAATCGTGGAATGGCTGGTTGCTGAGGGCGATACCATCAGTGAAGACCAACCGGTTTGTGATGTGATGACCGACAAAGCTTTAGTGCAGATCCCCGCGGTTTATAACGGTGTGGTCAGTAAACTGTATTATGCCAAAGGTGAGATTGCTAAGGTACATGCGCCATTATTTGCAATGGAGATTGCCGACGATGCTAATACCGCTGCCCATGCTGAACCCGCGAAGGCCACCCAAGTAGCGGCCCCAGCTCAGCCTGCTGCTGCGCCACAAGCCAATGGCACGATCACTGAAGACTTTATTTTACCGGATATCGGTGAGGGTATTGTCGAGTGTGAAATCGTAGAATGGTTAGTTGCTGAAGGTGAGACCATCAGCGAAGATCAACCGGTTTGTGATGTGATGACTGATAAAGCCTTAGTGCAGATCCCGGCAAAACACTCGGGTGTAGTCAGTAAACTGTATTATGCCAAAGGTGAGATTGCCAAGGTGCATGCGCCGTTATTTGCCATCAGTCGTGCAGTGGATGCGCCATCTGACAGCAGCAATGCGGTTACCGCAGCCCCAGCAGCCACCACCAGCAGCGCAGTGACTGCTCAGGCTAAAGCCAGTAATCATGCCGCGGTAAGTCGTCAGGCGCCACAAGGTAAAGCCTTAGCTAGCCCTGCGGTGCGGCGTTTAGCACGTGAACTGGGTGTGGATATTCATATGGTACCAGGCTCTGGTGATAAAGGCCGAGTGTTTAAAGACGATGTCCGTGCCTTTACTGCCGGTGAGGCGAAGCCCACGACGCAAGCAACCGCCAGCAGCGTGAGCAACACGACAGCCTCTGCAGCGCCAGCAGCATCAGCGACTCATCGCGTTGAAGCTATTCGGGGAATTAAAGCAGCCATGGCTCGGCAAATGACCGAGTCGGTATCGACTATTCCGCATTTTACTTATTGCGAAGAAATTGATTTAACAGAATTGATTGCCCTGCGCAGCCAGTTAAAAGATCACTATGCCAAGCAAGGCGTGAAACTGACCATGATGCCGTTCTTTATGAAAGCCTTATCGCTGGCGATCAATGAGTTTCCGGTAATGAACAGTCAGCCGAATGCCGACTGCACTGAGTTAACTTATTTTAGTGCGCACAATATTGGCATTGCGGTTGACTCTAAAGTCGGTTTGTTAGTGCCAAATATTAAAGGTTGTGAGCAAAAGTCTATTGTGGAAATTGCTAATGCCTTAACTAAATTAACGGATGCTGCTCGCGAAGGCCGAGTAAGTCCAGCTGATTTAAAAGGCGGCACGATTACCATCAGTAATATTGGCGCCATTGGTGGCACAGTAGCGACACCCATCATCAATAAACCGGAAGTGGCGATTGTCGCCCTAGGTAAGGTACAGTCTTTACCGCGCTTTGATGCCAAAGGCCAAGTGGTCGCTCGGCAAATTATGCAAGTGAGCTGGTCAGGCGATCACCGCATTATTGATGGCGGTACCATTGCACGCTTTACTAATTTGTGGAAACAGTATTTAGAGCAGCCAAGCAGTATGCTGGTGGCTATGCGCTAAACCGTGCATTTTAAGTCGGTTTAAAACCCCAGCTTGCTGGGGTTTTGTTTTTGGTGAATTGAAACTGAAATGTAAACTTTATTTTTTTGCGGTGTTGCGTTAAATTGCAGGCTGTTTATGTTTTATCCATCAGGCGTCATCACAGCGTGTTGTCAGTGTTTATTTGAATTTAATCTAAAGGAACTAGAATGGTTATTGTTAGTAACCCCCAGTTAGGTATCAAGCTCAGCATCATACTCGCGGCACTTATGCTCGGTGCTTGCCAAACCCCAGCGCCTTCAAGCTATTCTGATTTACCGCTAACGCCAGGTTTGCTGAATCAGCCGTCGTGGCAGGTGGTCAAGCCGATTGAACCGCGTTATCCGGTCGAAGAAGCCATAGAGGGTACCGAGGGTTGTGCCAGCCTTTCTTATGTGGTGACGCCCACTAATCAATTAACGGATGTGCAGGTGTTGCATGCGTCCTCACATCGATTTGCCCGTGAAGCTCGCAAAGCCATCGCTAAGTGGCAATGGCAACATTTACCGGCAGGGTTGCTCAATGCACCGGTGAAAAGCGCCGTGCGTTTTGAATTTTGTTTAGAAGATAACAGTGGGCACTGCAATGACGCCTTTTTTGCTGCGCCATCGAAATGCCCAGGCGAGGATGTACTTCCGGTCATTGGTTATCGGATCACGAATCTCTAAAGAGAATTGCCGTGTTTAGCGTGATGACCGACAGATTAAGCTTGTAAAAAAAACAGGTAGTGCTAAGGTCAAATCTTGTTATGTCGGGAGTTATCAGGATGTTTTATAGGCGTTTTTTCATTAGCATGGTGTGTTGTTTCGGCTTGGCAGCCCTTCAGGTACAAGCGGACAATGCGCAACAGGTCTTTAGCCAATATCAAGATGCCTTACTGCAGGTGCAGGTTGTTGAAAAACAAACTCAGCACAAAACCTCAATTGGCAGCGGTTTTTATATTGCGCCCGAGTTGGTGATCACCAATTATCATGTGGTTGCAAGCCGCGTTGCCACCCCAGATAGCTATCAATTAATGGCAAAGTTTGGGGATGATGGATTACAGCCATTAGAGATTTTAGCCCTAGATGTGGTAAACGATTTAGCCTTGTTAAAAGCGCCGGCCAGAGTAGGGCATTTTTTTGCGTTAGCCGATGCCTTACCGGAGCAGGGCGCGGCGGTGTTCAGTTTAGGTAATCCGCATGATTTAGGCATGGTAGTGGTACCGGGTACCTATAACGGCATGAAACAACAAAGCTTTTATCCGCGTTTACATGTCACAGGCTCGATTAATCCGGGTATGAGTGGTGGCCCTAGTGTTAACGAGCTTGGCCAAGTGGTTGGGGTGAATGTGTCAACGGGCGGTAATCAATTAGGCTTTGTGGTGCCGATGGCGCAGGTTAAAGCTCTGGTGAATACAAAGCCTGCCGAGGTCCCTGCGGTTGAGCTTTTAAAAACACAAATTGGCCAACAGTTATTGGCTAACCAACAGCAAATGCTCGAACCCTTATTAAACGCGAACTGGCAAATGAAAGCTTTAGGCCGGGGTTTAGTGCCAGAGAGTATCGCGCCTTATATCACTTGTTGGGCTCGCACTAATCCCCCCCGCGTAGAGCAAGAAATTCGCGCTTCTGCCGCGTTTTGTGGTTTGTCGGAAGAGGTGTTTATTAGTCATCAATTCACCACCGGCAAAATTCAAATGCAATTTGAGTGGTTTGATGGTTCGGCGTTAGCCATGACAAAATTCGTACATCATTACGCGAACAAGCTAAAACAAATGCGCCCAGACAATCGCGCTTCGGTGCGTGATGTTGGCGAATATAGCTGCTTAAGTGACATTGTCGGCGACAAGCAAGTTGCGGCCCGCACCATCTATTGTGTGCGTGCCTACAAAGATTACCCCGAGCTATTTGATGTGTTGTTTTTAGCTGGAACCGTGCCTGCTGAGCAACAAGGTTTTGTGAGTCACTTTTCGTTAGCGGGCGTTAGTCAACAAAATGCCGATGCGTTTACCCGTAAGTTTATGGAGACAGTGAAATGGCAATAATTATTGAGCTGTTAAATAATCAGGGAAAAAGTGTTGGGATCCATAAATTTACTCAAAACGATATCCGGATTGGTCGCAGTTATGATAACGATGTTATCTTACTGGATCCGCACAGTTGCGCTGAGCATGCCATACTTAGTTGCGATGAGCAGGGGCATTGGCAGTTACGCGATCTGGATTCGGCAAATGGTACTTTAAGTAGCTCAGGGCAGCGTATTCAGAAAACCACGATCCCGCATTCTGGCCAAGAATTTATCTTAGGTAAACAACGTTTACGGGTGTTTTTTGCTGCAGCCAGTGTCGCGCCAACGCGCATACTCGCTAAAGGTTGGCAAAGTTTACGATTATTATCGTCAGTACCCTTGCTGATCTTATTATTGTTGTTGGTTTCTGCGTACTTTTCTTATGAAATGTGGCTGGGTGCCATCGGTGAGGCGGCTGAGAATTGGCATCGACAGTTATTAAGTATTCCGTTTATTTTATTGGCTTTGCTGCTGTGGCCTGCACTGTTAGCGTTATGGGCGCGGCTGCGCTCGCAAGAGTCAAACTTTCGACCGCAGGTGACGCTGATCCTGCTCATTACCGCAAGTTGGTTGCTTTGGTCAGAATTGAGCCGCTGGTTAAGTTTTAACTTTAGTCAGGCGATGTTGGTCGAGGTGTTGCAGTTAACCCTGCCTGCAGTACTGCTTGTAGTGTTGTTTTGGAATGGCTTTAAACTGGCGGGTATGCAACGTAAAAGTTTGCAGCTAGTGTTAACCATTGCCTTAGCGAGTACTTATTGGTTAGTGCCCTACATGCAAGCGGCTGGGCCGCAAATAATGCCGCAGTATCAAGCGGAATTATTGTCACAACCTATGCTCATTAGTACGCCCAAAAATCCAGAAGTGTTTTTAACCGACAGTGCCAGCTTGTTTGACAAAGCGACACAGTCGGCGAAACAACCTTAAGCGTTAAGTCTATTCTTTTGCAGTGGTTGCTATTGCTGGGTTGCGGCGAAATTTATCGCCCAACACCAGCAGTGCAGGGGTCAAAAACAGCGTTAATATCGTGGCAAAGGTTAAACCTCCGGCGATGGCACTCGATAGCTGAGTCCACCACATGGTAGAGGGTGCACCAAAACCTAAACTGGGTTCCAGTAAATTTACATTCACCGATAGCACCATCGGCATTAAGCCCAGCACCGTAGTAATTGACGTCAATAACACCGGCCTTAGGCGTAAACAGCCTGTTTCTAACGCCGCACTGACCGCAGTATGGCCTTCCGCGCGAAATTGATTGTAGGTATCAATTAACACAATATTGTTGTTTACCACGATAC
Source organism: Alishewanella maricola (assembly GCF_016343785.1). Lineage (NCBI taxonomy): Bacteria > Pseudomonadati > Pseudomonadota > Gammaproteobacteria > Alteromonadales > Alteromonadaceae > Alishewanella > Alishewanella maricola. Next base: position 53,917 of record NZ_JAEINI020000007.1, read on the forward strand.
CGGCCAAACCAATAATTCCCATGCCCACCATCACAATGCCAAAACTTTGGCCATTGATCAGCAAACCCAGCAAAACGCCTGCGGTAGATAGAACAATAGCGGATAAAATCAGTAAACTTTGATACCAACTATTAAATTGCGCCAGCAAAATCATCAGCATGATAAAGATAGCAATCACAAAAGCGCCGAGTAAAAAACTCATGGTTTCTTGTTGATCGGCATCTTCACCTGCGGTTTGAATCATCACCCCGTCGGGAAGCGTAATGTCGGCAGAGCGCAGAGTATTTAAACGTTCTGTTAACTGATAACCTTCTGCTAAATCGCTTTTGATGGTGATGGCACGGTTACTGTCAACGCGTTTAATCACACTGGTTTTGGGGGAGGGCACCACATTGACAAAGTTACTCAGTGGCACCTGACCTGAGGTGGTTGCTACGGTTAATCGTGATAACTGGCTGAGCGAGCGTTCGTTATGAGGAAAGCGTACCCGAATATCGACTTCATCACTGGCGTATTCCGGACGAAACCGAGCCAGTAATAAACCATTGCTGACCAATTGAATGGCATTGCCGACGGTTAATACATCTGCGCCAAAACGGGCGGCCTCGGCGCGGTTCACTTCTACTCGCCATTCGATACCCGGTAAATTACGATCATCTTCAATATCGACAAAACCACCGAGTTGCTGCATGTTAGCAATGACCAACGCGGTTGCCGCATCAATTTGCGATGGATCTTGTGATGTAATTAATAACTCCACCGGTTTACCCGCAGCAGGGCCTTCTTGCTGTTGGCGAAACTCCAGCATAATGCCGGGGATATCGGCGGTCAGTTGCCGCATATCGTGTAATATGGCCGCCGCAGGGCGTCGTTGATCCCAATCAATAAATTGAAACTGTAAGGTGCCTACCACATCTGCCGTTAGCTCGCCACCCGCACTGGCCATTGAGCGCGCATATAAGGCTTTCACTTCAGGTAAATGCAATAAACGCTGCTCCACTTTTTGCAGCAAAGCATCTTTTTCAAAAATGGACATGTCACCGCGAGCCCGTACCCAGACTTGCGCCGATTCTGGCTCTACGGCCGGAAAAAATTCAGTACCATAGTTAAATTTGGCATAAGCAAAATACACCAAAATAATCGCCGATAGCGTAAAAGCCAAGCTGCGACCGGGCCAATGTAATACTACGCTTAACGCACGACGATAGCCCGCGCTAAAACGGTTTGCCGGTTCAGCAATATCGGGTGCCGGTGGTCGATAACGGCCAAGGCTACCCATCACCGGTAAGAAAATGAGCGCCATCACCATGGATGCAAGTAAACAGACAATCACGGTCGCCGGTAGGTATTTCATAAATTGCCCGACCATGCCTGGCCAAAATAATAAAGGCACAAACACCGCAAGGGTGGTGCAGGTAGAGGCGATGATAGGCCATGCCATTCTATCGGCGGCATTAAGCCAAGCAGTCTTGCGATCTTGCCCTTCTTTACTGAAACGGTCAGCTAATTCAGATACGACAATCGCGCCATCAACTAACATACCTGCCACTAAGATTAGCGCGAACAACACGATAATATTCATGGTAAAACCTAGTGCCCAGATCAGCATGATGCCCGCAAAAAAAGCGCCTGGGATAGTGATGCCCACCAATAAGGCACTGCGCAGCCCCATGGTAGCGATAATCAAAATTAACACTAACACCACGGCGGTCAGCACGTTGTTAAGCAAATCCGACAGCATGGTTTCAACCTGCACAGATTGATCCATGATGTAGTCTATTTGCAGCCCTTCTGGAAATTGTTTGCTGGCCTCGGTTAATAACGCCTTGGTTTGCTCGATACTGGAGATAATATTGGCACCACTGCGTTTTTTTACTTCGAGTACGACGGCGGGTTGGCCATTGATCCGGGCAAAGCCTTGTGGATCTTTAAAGCTACGATTGACGGTCGCAACATCGCCAAAGGTGATGACCGTATCGCCACTGACTTTGATGGGCATCGCCAGTACATCGGTAAGATCTTCAATGATCCCAGGCACTTTTAATGCCATACGCCCCGCACCGGTATCTAAACTGCCGGCGGCGACTAAGCGGTTATTGTTGCTGACTAACGAGAATAGCTGTTGATAATCTAGGCCATAGCTTTGTAATACTTGTGGATCGACGACAATCTCCAGTAAATCTTCTCGATCACCGCCAATGTCGACTTCTAATACTTCCGGAATGGCTTCAATTTGTTCTTTTAATGCACGGGCAATGCGCACCAAAACTTCTTCGGCGATGGGCCCCGATAAGCCAACTGACAGCACCGGAAATAACGCCACATTGATTTCGTTGACCGTGGGCTCTTTGGCTTCTGCTGGCAGTTTCGCGCGAGCGGCATCTACTTTAACTCGAACATCCGCCAAGGCTTTATCTGGATCAAAACCTGCGTCAAACTCTAGCATTACCGAGGCATGCCCTTCGCTGGCGGTGGAGGTCATTTTTTTAATGCCCTCTAACGAGCGTAATTCGTGCTCCATCGGCCGCACCAGTAATCGCTCACCGTCTTCTGGACTGATGCCATCGAGCGACATCGACACATACATCATTGGAATGGCAACATCGGGGTTGGCTTCTTTTGGGATGACGATATAGGCGGTTAGGCCTGCAGCAAAAATAAACAGCAGCAACATAATGCTGGCTCGACTGCGGTCAATCGCCGCGGCGATTAACGCTCTCATTCGCTGACTCCGCGCTGCACTGTCACGGCTTGGCCGACCGCAACAAAGCCTGCGCCTTGTGTGATCAATTCCGCTTGCGCTGGCAGACCTGTGACCCAAGCGCTATTGTTGTCGGTGCTTAATAAACTGATGGGGTAAAACTGCACTACATCGTTTTCTACCGTGTAAAGACCAAGCCGTCCTTGTGGGTCAAGCCGTAATAACGCCGGTGAGATCTGATGAGCTTCGACCGCCGACAAGGCAATCACTAAGGTCGCACTGGCACCAGCGAGAGGCTGTAACTGAGGATTCGCCACGGTAGCTTCAATATAATAACTGCGGCTTTGTGCATCAGCGACGGGGCTAATAAAACTGAGGCTGCCGTTAAGCTGTTGGCCGTTCATTAAATGGACTGCCACGGTTTGACCCAGCGATAACTCTGCTACGCGTTGTTGTGGCACTTGCGCTGTTACGCGTAATTGACTGATATCCACTAATTGAAACAGTGTATCGCCAATTTGCACTCGGCTACCCGGATCGCTGTAACGACGTGCCAGCACACCATCAAAGGGAGCCGTAGGCTGCGTGTGGGCAACATTTAATTCCGCCTCGGCTAAATTGGCTTCTGCACTGGCTAAGTCACTTTGTAAGCGTGCTAATTCGGTTTTACTCACAAATTGTTGGCGGGTTAATTGTTGAGCGCTTTGCAGTTCACTTTGTCGTAAATGATACAATGCTTTGGCTTGCTGTAAGCGGGCTGTGCGTCCTTCATCACTTAATTGCAGCAGCGTTGTCCCTTGTTTGACCTTATCGCCTTGCTCGACGTTTAATTGCAGTAGCTGTCCGGCAACTTGGGCTTTTATGTCAATACTGTGCCAAGCCATTATTTGCCCCTGTAACTGCTGCGTTGCAGGGTAGGCTGAGGCATTCGACAACTTTGTTTGCACGGTAAAAGCAGCAGCGGGGGCAGGCGCTGCGGCTTCTGGCGCTTGCTGGGCGGCTTGGCGATGATCTGCAAAAATTAACCAGAGCGCTAAAAGCAGAGTTAGTAAGATAGCTAAGAATAACGGTGACTTAACGCGAGGTAACAGCATAAATAGCTCTTTATAACAATATTACCGCTAATTTAATCAGTTTTAAGCTGTTTACACAAAAGGTAAATGTAATAAAACGTATAGCATAGCGGTTTTTTCTTCAGCAAATGACCAAGCGCAGCGCATAGGCTCAATACTACAGTGACTAAATAGTCTGGCGGTAATGAGCGCAAAGTGATTATTTTATGCTTTCGCTGGCAATTTGACGCAGTGAAGCGGCTAATTGCTGTGGCTCTTGTGCGCCAGAAATCAGGTATTTGTTATTAATGATAAAGGCCGGAACTGAGGAAATACCGGCTTGTTGGTACTTAGCGATATCAGCAGATACGATATCGGCGAAGTCATTACTGGCTAAGATCTGTTCTGCTTGCCTTTGATCTAAACCGGCATTTTTCGCGCATTCTGCCAGCACTGATCTATCAGCCACATTGGCTGCTTCACCAAAATAGGCATCAAACAGTGCCAGCTTCATGGCGGTGGCTTTTTGTTGTGTGTCGGCCCATTTGACCAAGCGATGCGCATCAAAGGTATTACAGGTTTTGCGCTGCTGTAACTGGCTAAAATTGATGCCGAGGCCGCTGGCGATCTGCATCATATTGGCTTGCGCTTGGCGCATTTCTTCTTCACTTTTACCGTATTTACGGCTAAGTGCCGGTAATATCGCTTCCTGTGGCGCGTTCTTATCCGGATTTAATTCAAAGGCGTGCCACTCTAAGGTGACGGCTAATTCCGGTGCCAGTGTTAATGCCTGCTCTAAGCGGGCATAGCCGATAGCGCACCATGGGCAGGCAATATCAGAAACTAAATCGATTTTTAACGGCGTCATGCAGCTAGATCCTTGTGATGTTAAAAGCCAGTGAAACAATGTGTATAACAGAACGATGAGGGCGACAGGCGCGCGTTTCAACTCAGCTTTGATGCTAAATAGTCCACGAGGACCCGCACTTTGGCGGATAAATGCCGATTTTGTGGATAGATAGCCCAAATACCCTCATCCGGTTGCCGCAGTTCACTAAGAACCGCCACCAACTCGCCTTGCTGCAAATTGTCACTGACATAGTAGTCAGGTAATTGCACTAAACCCAGCCCTTTGAGGGCGGCATCGCGCAGTGCCACGCCACTATTGCAAACAATACGGCCTTGTGGCTTAAACTGAACGATTTTTCCTTGCTGCATAAAGCGCCAATTCGCTACGGTGCCGGTGAGGCATTGATGCTGCGCTAAGGCTGTTAGGCTAGTGGGTGTGCCATGCTGAGCTAAATAGGCTGGCGCTGCCACCACATATTGTGTGCGGCTGGCCAGTTTGCGGGCAATCAAACTCGAACTTTCTAATGTGCCAAGTCGAATAGCCAAATCATAGCCGCCTTGCACCAAATCCAGTTTGTTGTTGCTAAGCTGCAAATCTAATTCAGTGTCGGGGTAGCGCAGCATAAAATCATGTAGCAGTGGGGCAATTCGGGTTTCACCATAAAAAACGGGTGCGGTCAGTTTAATTTGGCCGCGAGGCGTTGCTTTTAGGTTGGCCAGTGTGCGGTTTGCTTCATCTAAACTGGCCACCAAATGCCGACAATGCTGTAAATACAATAAGCCCTCTTCAGTCAGGCTGACACTGCGGGTACTGCGATACAGCAGTTTAATGGCAAGACTCGCCTCTAATTCAGCAATGTTACGACTGACTTGTGCGACCGAAATGCCTAACTGTTTAGCGGCCTTAGTAAAACTCTGTTGCTCAGCCACGGCCACAAACTCACTAATGCCGATCCATTGTTTCATTAAAATGCCATTGTTATTGTTACTCGCCAGATCGCTTGTCACTTTTTGCGTTAATCGCCTTGATCATAGTACAAAGTGCTACATTATTGCAAAAATGAAAAACTGATTTGCATTTTAATGCTATTCAACCTGATATGGAAAAAATCAAAATCAGGTTACACTTAACCCCATAGTAAAATCTTCCTGTGTAACTTTTATAAGGATCAACAGATGAACATGATTAAAACTCGTGCGGCCGTCGCTTGGGGCCCAGGTCAACCGTTAACCATTGAAGAAGTCGACTTAATGCCGCCACAAAAAGGTGAAGTGTTAGTACGTATCGTGGCTACCGGTGTGTGCCATACCGATGCCTTTACTTTGTCTGGTGAAGATCCTGAAGGCATTTTTCCGGCTATTTTAGGGCACGAGGGGGGTGGTATTGTTGAAGCCGTCGGTGAAGGCGTCACTTCAGTGGCGGTAGGCGATCATGTGATCCCACTGTACACCCCAGAGTGTGGTAAATGTAAATTCTGTTTATCGGGCAAAACTAACCTGTGCCAAGCCATTCGTGTTACTCAAGGCAAAGGCTTGATGCCAGATGGTACCACTCGGTTTTCAAAAGACGGTAAGCCAATTTATCACTATATGGGCACTTCCACCTTTTCTGAGTACACGGTATTACCAGAAATTTCACTGGCTAAAATTAATAAAGAAGCCCCGCTGGAAAAAGTCTGCTTACTCGGCTGTGGCGTCACTACCGGCATGGGTGCGGTAATGAATACCGCCAAAGTAAAAGAAGGCGATACCGTCGCAGTGTTTGGTTTAGGTGGCATCGGCTTATCGGCGATCATTGGTGCAGTTATGGCTAAAGCCAGCCGCATTATTGCCATTGATATTAACGAAGATAAATTTGCGATCGCCAAACAATTGGGCGCGACTGATGTGATAAACCCGAAGCATTTCGACAAACCGATCCAAGAGGTGATTGTTGAGATGACCGATGGTGGCGTGGATTTCTCGTTTGAATGTATTGGTAACGTCAACGTGATGCGCTCCGCTTTAGAATGTTGTCATAAAGGCTGGGGCGAATCGGTGATTATTGGTGTGGCGGGTGCCGGACAAGAGATCTCAACCCGGCCATTCCAGTTGGTTACTGGTCGTGTATGGCGCGGTACGGCCTTTGGTGGCGTAAAAGGTCGCAGCGAATTACCGGATTATGTTGAGCGTTATTTAAACGGTGAGTTTGAACTTGATACTTTTATTACGCATACCATGCCGTTAGAGGACATCAACAAAGCCTTTGATTTAATGCATGAAGGCAAGTCGATCCGCACCGTAATCCACTTCTAAAGCTTATCACTAACACGCCTTAGCGCTTTTGCTTTGGCGTGTTAGGCCGATAGGCATCTTGCGTTTTTCGATATTAAGAGGCCGCGTATGACAACTTCTTCTGCACTTATCGCTGTAAGCGAACAACGCTGTTTTGGTGGCAAACAACTGCGATTTAAACATCAATCTGCGGTGCTGCACTGCGAAATGCAATTTTCAGTATTTTTACCGCCGCAAGCAGAGCTACACAAGGTACCTGCACTGTATTGGTTATCAGGTTTAACCTGTACCGATGAGAATTTTTCCAGCAAAGCCGGGGCGCAGCGTGTGGCTGCAGAGCTTGGACTGGCGCTAATCATGCCCGATACCAGCCCTCGTGGCGCCGATGTTGCTGATGATCCAGATGGGGCTTATGACTTTGGCTTAGGGGCCGGCTTTTATGTTAATGCCACTGAAGCGCCTTTTGCTGCGCATTATCAGATGTATGATTATATTTTGCAGGAATTACCGGCACTGCTGCAGGCAGAATTGCCACTGAGCGCGGCTAAAGCCATCAGTGGTCACTCGATGGGGGGGCACGGTGCTCTGGTCATCGGCCTGCGTAACAATGCCGAGTATCGCAGTATTTCTGCTTTTTCACCCATTTGTCATCCGATGAATTGTACTTGGGGCCAAAAAGCGCTGCGCGGTTATCTCGGGGACGATGAAACAAAATGGCAGCAATACGACGCTGCTTATTTGCTGGCGAAGCAGGGCAGTCAGCTGCCGATTTTAGTTGATCAGGGACTCAGTGATAACTTTTATCCGGCACAGTTGCAAACTGACAGCCTGGTTAAAGCCGCAGAGCAAGCAGGCGTTGCCGCTGAAATCCGTTTGCAAGCAGGCTATGATCACAGCTACTACTTTATCGCCAGTTTTATCGAGCAGCATTTGCGCTTTCATGCCCGTCATTTAGGCTTAACTAGCGCTTAGCGAGCTTTGTTTTATGAGCAGTGACGGTATCGTGTTATGCCGTCGCCCTCACTGGCCTCCTATGCTAGCGGTTTCTAGTTAACTCCCACCGTTATGAGCCTTGTTCACTGGGTATTAGCAACAACATGTCGTCACTGTACCGGCTATTTTTCAGGCTAGTGCATAACAAAGCGCAGTGCACTGCTACCTTGTTGCCGTTCATGCTGGCATAATCGGTAAATGTTAACAACCCCAGCCTGGAGCACCTTATGAGCTATCAAGATAACAACGTTTTCGCCAAAATTTTACGTGGTGAATTACCCTGTTTTAAAATTTATGAGGATGAACACAGCTTAGCCTTTATGGATATTATGCCGCAGGCGGATGGTCATGCTTTAGTGATCCCCAAATACCCGGCAGAAACATTGGCTGAACTTCCTTTAGATTATGCCGCTCCTCTGCTAGCGACGGTGCAAAAAGTGATGGCTGCGCAAAAAAGTCTGCTAAAAGTGGAAGGCATCGTCTTAATGCAACTCAATGGTACTGCGGCGGGACAAACGGTGCCGCATTTGCATTTTCATCTGATCCCAACGCATTTAAGCGAATTAAAACGCCACGGTGCTGAGCAAGGTGATATGGGGCATATCAAATCGCAAGCAGTTGAATTGGCAAAGTTATTGACGCAATAAGCGCAGACTAACCGCAGTGGCCATCGGCAAGGTAAGCGGCTAACTCAGGTGTAAAAATACGGAAACCACTGATGCAAAAGCAAACGGGCATACTACTGGCTTTAACGCTGCTGTTAGGCAGTTGTACTCTTCAAACTGAACGGCTGACAACAGCAACGGCAACAACGGGCTTGCAGCTGCAAATTATTCATATTAATGATACCCACTCACAATTTGATGCCTCACCCGCTAAGTTATTTGGGGCGGCAGAGCAGCCGCTTTATACCTTTATTGGTGGTCATCCTCGGGTACTCAGCCATGCGCGCACGTTACGCCAGCAAGCTGCCAATGAGGGGTTGAGTAGTTTGTTTTTACATGGTGGTGATGCCTTTAAAGGCAGTGCATATTTTGAATTGTTTGAGCATGAAATTAATATCGACATTCTTAATCGCATGCAGCTGGATGCGATGGCGTTGGGAAATCATGAATTTGATATCGGCCTTGAGAAATTAGCGCAATTTGCCAGCCAAGTTAATTTCCCGGTATTAGCCGCTAATGTCGATAGCCGCGCCGAGCCGCGTTTAGCCAAGGTCGAGAATTTAAAGCCGTTTCAATTATTTCGTTTAGTGGATCAGCAATGGCAATCGACCTCTTTACCGATTAACCTTGATGAACCGGTGCTGGCGGTATTTGGCCTCGCACTTGAGGATATGCGCGCCATGGTGCCTGATACCGGCGCCTTAGTGTTTGCCGATGAAGTCGCGTCTGCCCAACAAACGGTAGATTATTTACAACAACAGGGTGTCAAACATATCGTAGCGTTAACCCATTTAGGGCATCAGCGTGATCGCACCTTGGCCGCTAAAGTGAATGGTATTGATGTGATTGTTGGCGGGCATTCGCATACCTTACTGGGCGATTTTCGGCAGTGGTCGCTAGGCCAGCAAGCGCCGTATGCCGAGCAAATTCGCAATGCTGATGGCAAGGCCATCACCTGCGTAGTGCAAGCCGGACAGTTTGCGCAAGCCGTCGGTGCTTTAACGGTGAGCTTTGATCGCCAAGGCCAAATCAATCGTTGCGATGGGCAAAACACCTTACTGGCCAGTAAACAGTTATATCACTCGGCTTTGCGCCAAGCCGATAGCCAGCTACAGGGCGAGCCACTGGCCAAGCAATTAGGTTTTATTGCCGCGTTAGCGCGCACGGCCATTACTGAAGAAGATGCTAACTTACGCCAAGTGCTGGATGAGGTTTATTTACCTGCCGTGCAACAAGCCTATGGGAAGCAAATCAGTGCACTGGAGCAAACCCTTTCCCATGTGCGTTTACCGGGTACGGGTGGCAGTGACCAACATGGTTCGCTTTTAGCGGCGCATATTACCGATGGCATTCAATATTGGTTAAATAGCCGTGCGCGCGCGGAATTAGAGCAACCGGTTGATTTTACTTTGCTGGGGGCGGGCAATATTCGCAGTGATTTAACCGCCGGTGCCGTGTTCGAAGGGCATATTCGTTTAGAAGTATTACCCTTTGCTTCTGCGCTCAGCGTTTTAACCGTGAGCGGAGCCGATGTGCTGGCATTATTGCAGCAAACCATCAGCGCTACCTTACCTGCCGGTGCGCATGCGGGGAAGTTTCCGTATAGCAGTCATTTACGATATACCGCAATAGAGCAAGCGGATGGCCGTTTAGTGCTTACAGATGTTGCGGTATTACAACAAGGGCAATGGCAAGCACTGCTGCCCGAGCGGCAGTATCGTCTTGCTACAACGGATTATTTAGCCAATGGCAATGATGGTTGGCATAAGCTGCAACAAGTACAACAAAACGGCAGCGACCGGCGAGATATTATTTTGCTGAACGGTCAGCCAAAAGCGTTTGCGGTAACACGGGTGCGCGCCGAGCAAGATGCCAGTGGTAAAACGGCTTATGTACCGGAATACGCACAAGCGGCTGGCTTACCTTGTCAGCAAACTAACGCGGATTGTAAAGTACCGGCCGAGGCGTTTATTCGTTATCTGCAAGCTTATCCGGCGCTATGGCAACAAACAAGACCTGCAACGGTGACGCTTCAGCGCGCGCCATAGGGCGCATCGCTTGATGGTTGCGCAGAGTGATGGCAAGAACTGAGTGCTCTTATTCCAACTTGGAATAGCGAAGAAGAAAATCGAACTTTATTGTTATTGAGTTTTCGCCGTAAGATACACTTTTAGGCGTAGCTTAACCTACTGCGCCTGCTAGGGGTTTTCCAGCTGCAGAGCTGGCCGCGAAGAGGCTGCAATGAGTATCCATATTGAACAGATCAGTAAACGTTTTGGGCAATTTCAGGCGTTAAACCAGATTAATCTGCAACTGAATACCGGGGAGCTCACGGCGCTACTGGGCCCGTCTGGCTCGGGTAAAACCACCTTATTGCGTATTATTGCGGGCTTAGAGCAGGCCGATAGCGGCCTTATTCGCTTTAATCAGCAAGATATTAGTCAGCAGCATGTCTCTGAGCGGGGTGTCGGGTTTGTGTTTCAGCATTACGCCTTATTCAAACATATGACGGTGTTTGAAAACGTGGCTTATGGTTTAACGGTGAAACCGAAAAAACTGCGGCCAAGCAAAGCCGACATTGCAAAAAAAGTGCATAACCTGCTCGAATTAGTGCAACTAGGCTGGACTGCCGACCGCTATCCAGCACAATTATCCGGTGGGCAACGCCAACGCATTGCGTTAGCGCGAGCGCTCGCGGTAGAACCCAAAATGTTATTATTAGACGAACCTTTTGGTGCGCTCGATGCCAAGGTGCGCGCGGAGTTACGCCGTTGGCTGCGCCGTTTACACGATGAGATCCATGTAACCAGCGTGTTTGTTACGCACGATCAGGAAGAAGCACTAGAGGTTGCGGATCGTATCGTTGTGATGAATCAAGGCCAAATTGAGCAGCACGGTACGCCTGAGCAAGTGTATGATCATCCGGCCAATCCGTTTGTGTATGAGTTTTTGGGTAATGTCAATTTGTTCCATGCCAGGGTTAATCAAGGTCAAACCCATATCGGTAAAGCCGCGATGCCCGCGCCAGAGCATAGCAGTGCTGCTGAGCAGGCCGGTTTAGCGTATGTCAGGCCGCATGAAATTGACGTCTTTAATCAACCGCAAACCGATGCGATACCGGTAACCATTGATTTAATTACGGTGGTAGGGCCGACAGTGCGCTTAGAAGTACAAGCGACGGAGCTGGCACAGCTGGTGCATATTGAACTGCCCAAAGCACAATTTAATACGCTGAATTTAGTGACCGGAGCGCCAGCTTGGATCAGACCTCGGTATAGTAAAGTGTTTTTAGGCGAAGGTATTTAATACCTTACCAACACCAAGGCCTGCTAAGCTGATGGGGGTTGGCTCGACTTTGCGCTGTCGTGCTGTGCTTGTTTGTGGGTGTTGCGTAAATCTCGATAAACTGCCGCGCGCATTAACAACATGGCACTGACCGGGGCCGTGAGCAGTACAAAAGCACTGATTAACAGTTCGTGCAGCACAGGTCGCAGCCCTAAACCGCTAAAATACAGCATCGACGCCAGCACAAAACAGGTGGTACCAAAAGTAATACTGATCGCCGGGCCATGGATACGCTGATAAAAATGGGGTAGACGTACTAAGCCTAAGGTACCAATTAAGGTGATCAGGCTACCGGCAATTAACAGCAAGGCCACCGGTATTGCGATCCACGCTGGGATCGACTCGGCTAATTCAATCATTCGATCACCTCTCCACGTAATAAAAACTTCGCTAAGGCCAAGGTTGAAACAAAGCCAATTAAGGCAATTAACAATGCGATTTCGAAATACAACACGCTGCCAAAACTGATACCGAGCACTAGAATAAATAGCATGGCCACCATCCATAAAGTGTCTAGGGCTAACACCCGATCCTGAGCGGCGGGGCCACGGATCAAACGAATTCCACAGCAGAGCATGGCAAGCAGTAAACAAAATTGGCTAAAATATAATGCCATTGTCAGTAACAGGCTCATTGGCTTGCCCCTTCAAAAATCTCGATCAAAGGTTGTTCATAGCGCTGTTTAATGGTGTCTATCCACCAGGCTTCATCATGTAAATCAAATACATGTAAAGATAACTCATGTGTATCTGGCAAAATCTCTACCCAAACCGTGCCAGGGGTTGAATTAATAATACACGATAAAACGGCAAGCCCGGTGACATCCCTTAAATGCAATGGCACACGAATAAATTGCGAATTCAGTTGATGTTGGCGCCGAAATAAAATGATGCGGCTGACATTAATACAAGAACGGACAATTTCAGTAGCCGACCATGCCAGTAAACGAAATAGTACCCAAGGCTTGCGAATTCGCGAACCTTTAATGGCTAACGGCGCACAATACATAGGAATAACCCATGCGAGCAGGCCGCCTAAAAGCAGTTGAGAAAGGGCCAATGATTGGTTAAGTAGTAGCCATACCAGGATTAAGCTAACCGACAACAATGGACTAGGCAGCAGTTTATTCATGGTGCCTCCTTTCGTGTTGGTAAAGTGCTTAAGACCTGCTCGATATAACGTTGTGGATGTTGTAAGTCAGCAGTAATACGCTCCAGTAAGTTATGTAGTGGCTCAGCAAAAAAAGCTAAGCTGATACAAAGCGCTAACAGCAGTAGCACGGGGCCTGCTTCATTTAATTTCAAGCGCGGGCTGGTGGTGGCTTGTGCTGTCCAAAAGCTGCGCACGCCAAAGCGCATAAAGGCAATAATAGCGGTTAACCCTGCCAGCATGAGCAAAATAAGCAACAGCCAATGGCTTAAGCTAAAGGGTAGCTGCAACAGATGATGCAAGATATTAAACTTGGCGATAAAGCCCGATAGCGGTGGTAAGCCTGCAATAATAAGCGCGCAGGCTACAAAACTCATACCTAAAAAGGCCATTGCCGCAGGGATCGCCACGCCTGCTGACTCTTGCTTTTCTTCCTCTGGTGCAAAAAACTCCATACTCAATGCAAACACGCTATCGGCCGGCGTGTAAATCCGTTCTATCAATTCAGTTAACAACACAAAAGCGGTTACCGCTAAGGTAGAACTGATCAAATAAAACAGCATGGCACTGAGCATACTCGGCTCGGCTAAGCCTAATAAGGTTAGCAACAAGCCTGAAGATATCACCGCACTGTAACTGGCTATGCGACTGGACTCCTGTGACGCGAGTAACCCCAGCGCGCCAAAAGCCAAGGTCATTAAGCCGGCATAAAGTAGGAAATCAGCAGCAAAACCGGCCGAGGCACCGCTATTGGCACCAAATAAAAGGTAATACAGCCGCAGCAGAACATAAATCCCCATTTTGGTTAAAAAGACCAACATGGCGGCCACTGGCGGGGATGCGGCCGAGTAGGTCGTCGGCAACCAAAACCCAAGAGGCCAAATGGCACTTTTTGTTAAAAAAGCCACCGCCAGCATAGCAGCACCCGCGTGCAGTAATTGCCGTGGTTCGTCCGCTAATGCGGGCATTTTCGCCGCTAAATCGGCAAAGTTTAATGTGCCAGTTGCAGAATAGACTAAAGCAATACCCAGTAAGAAAAACACCGCCGCCAGCAGATTCACCACGATATATTGCATACCGGCGCGGATCCGGGTGATGTTGTAGCCGTGTAATAACAGCCCATAAGATGCGGCGAGCATCACTTCAAAAAACACGAATAAGTTAAACAGATCGCCGGTGAGTAAGGCGCCATTAATACCCATTAATAAAAACTGGAACAAAGTATGAAAATGCACACCTAAACGCGCCCAGCGACTATAAGAAAATATTAACGCGGCATTGGCCAGTAATGCCCCGACTAATAAAAATAGCGTAGCCAAACGATCACCGACTAGCACAATACCGAAGGGCGCAGCCCAGTTAGCGGACAATACTACCAGTAAGCCTTCTTCGGCGGGGGCGCTATCGGTGATAACCAACAGCAGAATGGCCAGTAAAAATAGCAGTAGGGTACTGGTTTGATTAATAAAAAACTTAAGCTTGTGATGGCGTTCGTTTATGAGCAGCAGCAAGGCACCGGTGAATAACGGCAACACGATCGGTAATACGATGATCTCGGCTAAAAGCAAACTCATTCGTCATGCTCCTGCTCTTTACCATCGACGTGATCGGTACCGGTTAAACCACGAGAGCCTAATAACACCACCAGATATAACGCCGAGGTGGCAAAGCCAATCACAATGGCGGTGAGTACCAAGGCTTGCGGCAACGGATCGGCATAGAGCCCTTCGATAAAACTGACGGCGTCGCTGGCAAAAGCGGGACGATTGACCTGAATTTTGCCGGTAATAAACAGAAATAAATTCACTGCATAAGACAACAGTAGCAGGCCAATAATCACCTGAAAGCTGCGTGGACGTAAGATTAACCAAATACCTGAAGCGAACAAAATGCCGATGCTAGTTGCTAAAATCAGTTCCATTAACGGCGCTCCTCTGCAGTGTCTGTCTCTGTTTTGATAGCCGGGATACGATGACTGCGCACAGTTTGGTGGGCGATAGCGATTAAGATCAGCATGGTGGTGCCAACTACTACCGCAAAAATGCCCAGGTCAAAAAATAACGCACTGGGTAAATGCAGCTTGCCCAGCAGGGGTAAATCGAGGTGCAAGGTATGCGTGGTTAAAAACGGATGGTCAAAATACCAAGCCATAGCCCCGGTGAGTGCCGCTAGCACTAAGCCAAAACTGAGCCAGCGGTGCGGTTGTAGTTTGAAGCGGGCCTCAACCCAGGCCGTGCCAGACAGCATATATTGAATAATTAACCCTACTGAGAAAATCAGCCCAGCAATAAAACCGCCGCCGGGCAGGTTGTGGCCTCGTAAAAAGAAGTAGGCGACCACCAGCAAAATAATAGGTAACAGCAAGCGTAAATAGACGCCTGGGATCTGTAAGTAACCGCTGATTGCTTGTTGACTGGGCAGTTGTGAATAAGCCGGGTCCAGAGGATTGCGTTGTTGCGGTGGGATCTTAATGCTCTCAATGGCAGGGCGAAAACGTCGCAGTAGGGCATAGACGGTTAAAGCCACGATGCTTAATACCGCAATCTCGCCCAGCGTATCTAAACTTCGATAATCCACTAATAGTAAATTGACAACGTTGCTGCCGCCGCCTTCAGGTATGGCTTTTTCTAAGTAAAAACGACTTAAGGTGGCGTTATCTGGCTGGCGCAAAATAATATAACTGATAACAGCTAAAGCTGAACCAGCACTGATGGCAATGATTAAATCGCGAATGCGGCGTAACCGATCGCGTGCCGATGCCTGTAAATTCAGTTTTTTCGCCGCAATACGCGCCGGTAGCCAGCGTAAACCAAGCAGTAATAATACCGTGGTGACGGTTTCCACCATCAGTTGTGTTAAGGCTAAATCGGGTGCCGATAACCACAAAAACGTGACACTGGTGGCGATACCGGTACCCCCCACTAAAATAAGGGCGGCTAAACGGTGAAATTTTGCCTGCCAGGCCGCCGCAATGGCACAGCTACAGCCCACTAACCATAACAATGCAAAAGCCAAACTGAGCGTGTCGTTTGGCCAACTGACACTGAGTGTTGGCCAAGCCGATAACAGCCATATCGATGCCGCTAACCCCGCTAAAATCATCCATATTAGTTGCGGTTGTAAGCGGCGGGTACTAAGCTGCCGCTCCAAGCGTGCGGCGCTGGCAGCGAGGATCAACATGGTGGTTTCGTAAGCGGCTTTACCATTTAAGCGATGCAATAATGGCACCCGATCACGTTGATGCAATTGGCAATAACGGCTGAGCCAAAAATAAAAACTGATACCGCCAACAAAGGCCAATACACTCATGACTAGCGGCAAGTTAACGCCATGCCAAATGGCTAACGAGTATGCGGGTAGGGCTTGACCCAAGACTGATTGTGCGGCGCCGTGTAACACCGGCCCGATACTCAATTCAGGTAAGACCCCCACCACAAAACAGCACAGCACTAAAAACTCGACCGGAAAGCGCATCCAGCGTGGCGGTTCATGCGGGTTGGCTTTAACCGTTTGAACTGGGCCAAAAAACACCTGAATAAAGCGTAGCGAATAAGCCACGCCAAAGATCCCCATTAACACCGCCGCGGCCGACATCCACCAATTTGAGCTTGAGCCGACTAACAACGCCTCGGCAAAGAACATTTCTTTGGATAAAAAGCCATTTAACAACGGCACACCCGCCATCGCTGCGCTGGCCACGATGGCTAACGTGGCAGTGTATGGTAACACCTGGCGTAAGCCACTGAGCGCGCGCATATCACGACTGCCGCTTTCATGGTCAATGATACCCACGGCCATAAATAACGAGGCTTTAAAGATGGCATGATTTAAGGTGTGAAAGATAGCCGCCACCATGGCTAAAGGCGTACCGATGCCTAATAAGCACACAATCAGGCCAAGATGACTAATAGTAGAGTAGGCCAGTAGGCCTTTTAAATCATGTTGAAAAATCGCCAAAAAAGCACCGACCAACATGGTACAGACCCCAGCAGTGCCGATGATCCATGTCCATTCTGGTGTGCCCGCGAGCACCGGCCACAGTAACATCAATAAAAAGATGCCTGCTTTAACCATGGTAGCCGAATGTAAAAAGGCCGAAACTGGCGTGGGGGCGGCCATGGCATGCGGTAACCAAAAGTGAAATGGAAATTGTGCGCTTTTACTTAAGGCTCCTATTGCCACTAACAGCACAATCGCTAAGTACCAAGGATGAGCTTGAATGGTTGTACTGGCTTGGCGCACTTGATCCAAGTCGTAGCTGCCTGCGACATGGCCAAGTAATAACACGCCAATAAATAAACACAAGCCACCAAAGGCGGTAACGGTAAAAGCCATTCGAGCACCACGGCGTGCGTCGGGTCGATGATGCCAATAACCAATTAATAAAAAGGAGGTAAGACTGGTTAACTCCCAAAACATCACTAGCTGTATTAAGTTACCAGATAACACGATACCTTGCATCGCGCCCATAAAGGCCAACAGAAAAGCGAAAAACCGCGGTACCGGATCTTTAGGAGACATATAGTAGCGAGCGTAAACCACCACGAGTAAACAGATCCCTTGGATCAAGGCAGTAAACAGCCAGGCTAAACCATCAAGCCGAAACACCAAGTTTAAATCGATAGCCGTGAACCAACGGATCTCTTGGCGTAAGCTCAGTCCTTCGGAAATAACCGGATATTGAGAAAAGGTCAGCAGCAAACCACTCAGTGCAATCAGTGCGGTAAACCAGGCTTCGCGGTTTCGCGCATGTGCAGGCATAAAGGCCGCGATAAGTGCGCCGACAAAGGGCAGTAAAATCAGTAACAGTAGCATTTCGCTCCTTGCAAACATCTGCTGTTAAATAAAGAGTATAGAGGGTAGGTATTTACGCCCGCAAAGGCATTGACCTGTCTTTGCCACTATGGTGTTGCCATCTTAGCATTACTGGCTGTCTTTTCAGCTTAGCAATGTTTAAAAATACCGATAAAAAGCCTGAACCTAAAGTTATTAAGGACAATTTCGTATTTAGCTTTGCCATTTTAACTGAACCGCTTATACAGCCCGTTGCAGGCGCCATTGTAAAACGGCTTTGACGATGAGCGTGGCAATTGCCATCAAGGTTAATAAAGCGGCGGCAATAAAGGCTCCTGTCGTATTGTAATCTTGCTGCAATAACTCGATATGCAAGGGTAAGGTATTGGTTTGGCCGCGTATCGTACCTGAAACGACGGAGACCGCACCAAACTCACCGACCGCACGCGCGTTAGTGAGGATCACGCCATATAACAGTGCCCAACGAATATTCGGAAAGGTAATATGCCAAAACACTTGCCAGCCACTGGCACCGAGTAACACTGCCGCTTCTTCCTGTTCGGTGCCCAGAGTAGACATTAAGGGCACGAGTTCTTTCACTACAAAAGGGCAAGACACAAATACGGTGACCATCACTAAGCCTGGCCATGCAAACATCAGCTGCATATCGGCGGCGTCTAGCCACTGGGCAAAAGGACCGTTGCTGCCATAAAGCAATAAATACAATAAACCGGCTACCACAGGTGACACCGCAAACGGAATATCAATCAGCGTTAGCAATAAGCGGCGGCCAGGAAAGGTAAAGCGCGTAACACACCAAGCAATTAAGGTACCAAACAGCACATTAATGGGCACAGTTAACCCTGCTACTAACAAGGTCAAACCAATGGCATGTAGCATATCGGCATCTTGTAAATTTTGCCAAACACCGCCAACACCGGCAGCAAAGGCGGCGATAAAGATAAAGATCAGCGGCACCAACAACAGCAGCACACTGAGGGTAATTCCGGTACCAATTAACCACCATTTTAAGGGGTGTTTTACCCGAGCCGTCATTTTAATGCTCCAGTAATGTGTTGATAGCGCTGCTGAATACCATTAATGATAAATAATAAGATTAACGAGCTTAGCAGCACTACGCTGGCAATCGCCGCAGCCGCGGCGTAGTCAAATTCCTGTAAGCGGACAAAGATCATTAACGATGTCACTTCGGTTTGCCAAGGCAAATTACCGGCAATAAAAATAACGGCACCAAATTCGCCTAAGCTGCGGGTAAACGACAAGGCGGTACCGGTTAATAAAGCGGGTTTAATTTCCGGTAAGATCACCCGAGTAAAAGTTTGTAATGGGCTTGCCCCCAGCGTCGCCGAGGCTTCTTCGTATTCAGGGCCAAACTCTTCTAAAACGGGCTGAACGGTGCGTACCACAAAAGGCACGCTGGTAAACAGCATGGCGATGACAATACCCAACCAGGTATAAGACACCTTGATATCCCATAGCGCAAAATACTGGCCATACCAACCTTGAGTAGCAAACAATGCTGCCAAGGTTAAGCCGGCTACCGCCGTGGGTAAGGCGAAGGGTAAGTCCATTAAGCCATCAAGTAACAGCCGCCCAGGAAAGCGATAGCGCGTTAAGATCCAAGCCATCAGCAAGCCAAAAAACAAATTCAGTATGCTGGCCACTAAAGCAGCCGACAGTGTGACTTGGTATGTGGCCACCACGCGGGGATCGCTAATAATTGCCCAGTATTCTGCTAGGCTCAGTTGCGCTACTTCCATCACCAAGCCGGTTAATGGCAATAAAATAACCAAACCGATAAAAAATAAACTGCTGCCCAAGCTAATGGAAAAACCCGGTAACACTCTTTTGGTTTGGTAAGCAGCCATTAGTTACGGCGTCCTTCAGCTAAAATTTTATCCAGTTCTGCGTTACTGCCAAAGTGCTGCTTATTCACTTGCTCCCAGCTGCCAAATTGTTGCTCAACGGTGAACAATTCCGTTGCTGGAAATTGTGCTTGGCTGCTAGCTTGCACTTTTGGGTGATGTACTCGATAGAAGTAGCTCGCTAACACCTGCTGGGCTGGCTCAGAATATAAAAAGTTTAAGTAAGCTTTTGCTTGTGCAGTGGTGCCATTACGCTCAACATTTTTGTCGATCCACGCTACCGGGAACTCCGCTAAAATATTGGTTTTCGGTACCACGCGTTCCAGTTGTAACTCGGGGTATTGCTTGATGATGTTGTTCACTTCCGATTCAAACGTAATCAGCACATCGCCTAATTGCCGCTCAACAAAAGAGGTTGTGGCGCCGCGACCGCCGGTATCAAACACCACCACGCGGCTTAAAAAATCGACCATCCAATTTCGCGCGGCTTGATCATCAGCAAGCCGTAACTTGGCTGCACCGTAGGCCCCTAAATAAGTGTAACGGGCATTGCCAGAGGTTTTTGGGTTAGGAAAGACTAAGGCGACATCGTCTTTAGTGAGGTCGGCCCAATCTTGAATATGCTTTGGGTTTCCCTTCCGAACCAAAAAAGCCATGGTGGAGTAGTAAGGTGAGCTGTTATTGGCCAGCCGTTCACGCCAATTCTGCGGCAGTAACTTACCGCGCTGATACAAAATATCGATGTCGGTACTTTGGTTAAAGGTGACGACATCCGCCCGCAGCCCTTGAATAATGGCTTGCGCTTGGCGTGAAGAACCGCCATGCGATTGGTTAATGGTTAGTGTTTCACCGCTTTCAGCTTGCCAGTGTGCTACAAACAACGGGTTAATTTCAGCAAAGAGTTCGCGGGCGATATCGTAGCTGCTATTGAGCAACTCTTTAGCCACTAAGGCCGGACTTAATAAACTACTGCTAAGCACCACAGCCAATAATAGGTTACGCATTGTCATTCACTCCTTCATGATCAGAAGTGTTAGTTTAATATGCGTATTGGTTACTACAAGAGAGTTAGTAATGTCATTTTGTTATATAGCATAGTTAGAAGCTATATGCTGATGATGGAAAAGCTTATGTCTGAGCACTTTCCAGAGCTGTAATTGTTTAAATGACCGTCTATTTTTGTTGTTTCATTAATGAGATGGTAAAAAAATAGTATTTAGCTATATTATTTGCATTATTAACAAAAAACCAACAATCGTGTCGATCTGTTGGCTTTAACGGGTAACATTAAATTGCGAGTTCAACAGTCAGTACTTAGTCGCAAGTTATGATTTCTGGGGCATCAGCATGAAAATATACTGGTCATTTAATCATATTCCGGAGCTTTCCCATTTATCAGCGAGTGAAAAAAAACGGTTATGGCAAAAAGCTTCCTCGAAATGTTTGCGTAGTTGGCTCGGGTGGCTTGGGCTGATTTTCTGTGGTCTTAGTGGATCTTTAGGCGCTGATATAGGGGAAATATATGAATTAAAAATGCTTGGTACTGCTCTAGGTGGCGCCAGCGGCGGTCTTATTTATGCTCAAATTGTTACCTATTTTGCGGTAAAGCATTACAAAGAACTTTTGGCAGAGCCACGTTCTTCAGATGACCCTGAAACTTAACCAGACGCTGTTGTTGTCAACGCTAGCCCTTCGTGAGGCGGTTTATCTGCACTGTGAGCCGCAGTGATAATTTGGCTATTTAGGAATGGTTATAACTGCCCTAATCGATAAATAAGCAAAGCTGATTTTTCGATGTTTTTGCTTAAACTCGTTAGATCTGCCGTTTCATTTTGAGTGTGAGCACCCGCGCCCATTAAACCTAGCCCATCAAGTGCCATGTCTACATGGTTTGCAGCAAATGAGATATCGGCAGCACCGGCATTGCGTGGGTTGGCTGCCACCACTTTGTTGTAGCCTAAATCTTCACTGGCTTTGCTATACATGGCCAATAATTTTTGATTGCCTTCAGTCATTGCCATGGCGGGGTAGCCGTCTGCAAATTCAAGCGTCGCTTTGCTGCCATTTAAGTTATGACTAACAATACGTTGCATTGTTTTTTTGGCATCTTCTTCTTGTGTGGGAGACAGCGCACGTAGATCACCGGCAACATAGACTTTTTGGGCGATAACATTACTTTTTCCAAACGCCGTTGCGGTAGAATGGGCATTGTCGAAATCGGCATGAGTGCCGCCAACTATCAGTCCTGGGTTAAAGGTTAAATTAGGCTGCGAAGCGAGTTGCTCTCTAAAGCTATTTAAAATGCGAGAGACTTCATAAATAGCGCCAAAACCCACGGTGTCACTAAATATTTGTGACGAATGAGCAGCTTGTGCTTCCACGGTAAGTGTCCAGTCGATATAGCCTCGCCGCGCGACCATAGCGGTTTCAATATTGTTATCCGCATTCTCATAGCCCAGAGCTACATCTGCCCAGATTGCCGCATCGACTATGGCTTGCTTCGATAAATTCAATGGCTGGCCGCTGCTTTCCTCATCGCCAGTGAGTAACACCTTAATGCTGACATTGTTAAGCAAATTGAGTTCGTGCAGGCTTTTAAGGGCAGTAATAATAATCGTATTGCCGCCCTTCATGTCGGCAACACCCGGACCGGATGCTAAAGTCGGACTAAGTTGTGTGTAGGTGTTAAAATTATCGTTTTCGGCGAATACGGTATCAAGATGGCCAATCATCAGTATTTTAATGGCATTTGGATTGTTGCTTTCGCGTGTTGCAAGCACATGGCCCGCGCGGTTAAAAGCGCTGCCATCCAGCCATTCTACTTTAAAACCAATAGCGGTTAATTGTGCAGTGGCTAACTGTCCAACCTTTTTAACACCCGCAAGATTCAGCGAGCCACTATTGATATTGACGGCTTGTTCTATCTCTTTTAATGCCTGAGGCAGATGTTGTGCAACCTGTGTAACGATTTGTTGTTCGTTTTTATCAAGCTTAGCGTAGCTGGTTAAAGGAAATGTCGTGGCAAGCGCAATGATAAGTACATAGCTTAATTTTAAGAATGACATGGCAGCCTAATTAATCTGCAAGAATGAACTGAATATGCAGTAAAACGACATCATATTCAATACGAAAAAACTGCATTGCACCATCTCGCGTTAGGAGTAACCGTTAGGCAATGTTAAAGATGGAGCAGCCCATAACTCAGCTTTTGCTAAAGGTTTCTGGCCATTTATGCTTTGTCATGAATACAACCTGTTATATAGGCTCTGGATATTTTACAAAGTTTGACGTTACCAAGTTAAGTTGTTAACAAAATTATCCCATGTATCGAGATAGGTTGAAATCACTGCACATTAGGAGTGTTACGAATTGCACCAGATGTAGGGTGAATAATTAGCGACTTACAAATTATGTAATGCAGCGTATTTACTCATCACTAAATATGGCACGATCTCGCCCACTGTTTTTAGCTAAATACAACGCTTTATCGGCACGTTTTAACCAGCTATCCTCTGTGGTGCCTGGTAACCAAGGTGCTACGCCAAATGACACGGTGATTTCTTTACCATCAGGTGTTTTTAATGCGTTTTTAATCGCCGTTCTCAGATGTTGAATAAAGGTGTGATAATGTTCATTGATTTGAGGGACCAATAGCACAAATTCTTCACCACCGAACCGATACAGCCGATCATATTGCCTTATCTGCGAGGTAGTAATGGCCACAAAATCTTTGAGAACCTGATCGCCCACCGCATGACCAAATTTATCATTTATAGCTTTAAAATAGTCCAAATCTAAAATGGCGAGCATTGGTTTACCGCCGTTTCGTTCTGCGGTTGCTAGGGCGGCTTTTATATCAACGCTCATGGCTCGGCGATTAAAGGCGCCGGTAAGTGCATCGACTGTATTGAGGGTTTCCAGTAAACTAAACTGCTTAGCGCTATGGCTGGCATAAACAAAGGAGCATAGAGACAACATTAAGATGGAAATAATATAAGAGTCGAGTGACACAATGACAAAAATGTCGGAAAGCAGCGCCAGTGCAATACCAGCTAGTGTATTAATGATAAAGGCTTCAACTGGCTTAACTAAAATAAAAGTACTGACGAAAACCGGGTAGATCCATAAAAAACTGTCTATACCATTAGCACTGCCAATAACGACGACACCTGTATTAATAAAGATGGCAATTACAATGCTGACCACACGGATATGCAGGCTTAAATAGGCATAAACAACTAACATTATAATGCCCAAAACCAGCGTGATATCGATGACCGCTGCTATCAAGTTGCCTTCTAGGTAACGTATTACGGCGAAAGGTAAAACACCCAGCACAGCAACCACACCAAGTAACAACAGCAATGACAGTTGATATTTTTGCTGTAACTGATTAATCATAACCTTCTCGTTTGAATGAAATGAGTATATTTATCACTTTACATATTAACATGACCAAAACGTTATTATTATTTTATCTTTCTTCAATTTGTGCAGTGCGGTTATCAATATTTTTTTATTTAATCAATGCAAAAACCTGCGCCAGTTGGCTATTACGATCAGTCTAGTTTTAACAGAAAAGCAGAGCTTTGAAACCTACCGAGTTGTTAAAGGATTATATTGTTGCATTTGCAATCCTTAACTGTTATTTATTGTTAATAAATTTTACAGTAGTTCAGAATAAGCTCGATCCCCGCGGTAGTTCGGCCGGCAACTCTGTGTTTATGTGTGCAGCAAGCCACTTTCAGATTGCGCTGTTTTGGGTCGGTTTAACGCAGGCAACCTTCAGCATAAAGCATGAAGCATAACGGTGAAACAATCTTAGCCGAAGTATGGTGTCATAAATCAAAAACTAGAGGGAATTAGTGATGAAAAAAATCGTGTGTATAAGCGTGTTAAGTGTGCTTTTAATCGGTTGTAAAGCCAATGATTCGGTACAAAGTACTGATCACGCCGCGGCACTGGCTGGGCTAAATTATCTTAATCTTACGGCTGAAGATAAAAAAGATTTATTAGACGAATATTGGATAGCCGAAAAAAAACAAGAACCACGTTATCCGCTTGATGCTGCGTTTAACCAGCTATCAGGTTGTGTCGATATGCTTGTGGGTATTGATAAAGACGGCAAAGCTACAGCAGTATCGATTATTACATCTTTTCCTAAGGGCATTTTTGATGCAAACGCAATAGAAGCGTTATCGCATTGGCAATGGGTCGCCAGTGCTAAAAACAGTGCGAAGCAACCGGTGCTGACTTCCATTAAATTTGATTTTACGGTCAGTGGTTCAAAAAACTTAACGAAAGCTGAGCAGCAATGTGATTATGTGCATACGGTTGATTAGCGATTAAAACGGTCGTGTTGGCTATTCTCACGTATTTAAACAACGCATTTAAACAAGGCGCTTAAAACATAGCGGATGACAAGTAGCGCATACTCGATGCGCTACTACCATTAAGAACGGCTGGCGGTCACTAGGCTTTGTAAGTGTAAGATAATGGCATCAGATTCATACAGCCACTGCGTTTCTCCCGAGTCATCTTTGATCTGCAAACAAGGTACTTTCACTTTTCCGCCACCGCTAAGCAGTTGTTGCCGGTACTCGGCATGGTGCTGTGCGTCACGTTTTTGGATGTTTAAGCCTAAACGGGCCATCTCTTTGCGCACTTTAATGCAAAAAGGGCAGGCGGCAAATTGATACAGTGCCAATTGCTGGCAGGCTTGAGATAATTGTTGTTGTTGCTCGGCGCTATGAGCCATCGGGCTTGGGGTGCTGAGTTTTTCAGCCAGTAACATAACAGGGGTTAATACCAAACGAATAAAGCGAAAAAATAAACGGATGATCACACGCATAAACAACTCTGCTGCTCGTCATTGAATAAAAATAGTGGCGCAGCATAGCACAATTTAGCGGTTTTTTGCTTTAACGAAATAGCACCACGATACCTTTGCGATACAGCGGCCATGCTAAACTTAAACCGCGTAATAACATAAATAGCGACAAGGCTAGCCAAAGCGCATGATTATTTAAATGTTGTAGCAGCAGGTAGCACAGCGCAAAGCCACTAAAGGCAAGCAACATACTGTTTCTCATCGCGCGTGCTTGTGTTGCCCCAATATAAATGCCATCAAGCAAGTAGCCCCAAACGGCTAACAGCGGTAGTCCAATTAACCAAGGCAAATACAGGTTTGCTTGCTGTTGCACCGCGGTAATAGAGGTTAAGCTGCTAATAATTGTCGAGCCTGCCAGCCAAAACAGCGCGCTGAATAGCCCCCCTAATAACCATCCCCAGCCCGCCAAGATCTTAAGCAGCAGCCGCAATTCGCTTTGATCTTTTGCACCAACCGCTTTACCCGTCAGAGCTTCTGCGGCATAGGCAAAGCCATCTAGGGCATAAGATACCAGCATTAAAAAGGTGATCAGCACCGCATTTGCAGCGACTACAGTATCGCCAAAACTGGCACCTCGAAAAGCGATAAATACAAACACCAGTTGTAAACAAAGACTGCGAATGAAAATATCACGGTTTAAAGCAAAGAGTCGGCTATAACCGTCGGCTGAGAACAGCTGTGGCCATTTAACAGGCCCCAGTTGTTGTTGTCGCCATAAGCGGCGCACCAAGTAAAGCCCAACGGCAAGCGTACTGTAATCGGCCAAGACCGACGCCGCCGCGACACCACTGACTTTCCAGTCAAAGCCCAAAACAAATACTAGATCAAGTAGGATATTGATGGTTTGATTCAGCAGGAGTAGCCACATGGGATAACGGGCGTTTTGCAGGCCCAAAAACCAACCGAGTAATACCATATTCAGCAGGGCAGCAGGAGCGCTCCAAATACGGATCTGAAAATAGATCTCAGCCTGAGTTAACACTTCCGTGCTCGCACTGCTGAGCTTATAGACGATTGGCATTAACCATGGATGCACGATTAACAAAAGTATTGCTAAGCAGAGCGCCACTAAGCCCGCTTGTAGTAAACTTTGGCGCAAAGCTTGTTGGTTATTGCGGCCTAAAGCTTGTGCAGTCAAACCGGTGGTGCTCATACGTAAAAAGCCGAGTAACAAAAACACTAAGCTAATTAAACTGCTCCCCAGCGCCACACCGCCTAAATACCACGCCTGTGCTAAATGCCCTACCACGGCGGTATCGACCAACGACAGTAATGGGATGGTGAGGTTGGAGGCAATCATGGGCAGTGCAATCAATAACACTTGCTTTTGTTTAGGATGCTGTAAAGTTAACAACGCTAAGGCAACTTGCTGCTGTTCATATTAAGGCCGTTTCTCTCATGTATATGACTTAAAACGCTTGGCGTTTAAATTTGGTTTCTAAAATGACCGACGAGGTGGTGCGTTCAACCCCTTCTAAATTACCAATATCATCAAGTAAATGACTCAGTTGCTCAGTACTCTGAGCTTGCACAATCGCAATTAAATCGTACTCGCCACTAATGGCATAAAGAGCGGCTATTTGCGGTATTTGCTTTAATTCATTATTGGTGCGGGCCGTCAACTTTTGTTTCACTTTGATACTAACGTGTGCTGCCACTAAACTGGCTAACCAGCTTTCGCCCACTTCAACGGTATAGCCTTTGATCACGCCAGTTTCTTGCAATTTTTGCAAACGATTTTGCACCGTGGCGCGAGACAAGGATAAGGCTCGTGCCAGGTCGGAAATACTCGCACGCGCATCTTTTTGCAGCAGTGCGAGCAGTTTTTCATCTTCTTTGCTTATCACTTTGTATTATGTCCTTAGCAAATTGCTATATAAGTCTTTTATTCTGTTAAAAATGATACTGCAAAATGTCAGCTATGGCGAATATAATGGTATTACGACGAGTTACTGTTTTATCGCTTATTCGCTGAGGCTATGTGTATGTTATTGATCCGACCGATTACGACGGCTGATTTTGCCGCCTTAAAACAAATTGCGGTGGAATCCGGCCCTGGCTTTACCTCTTTACCGGTGCATGATGAGCGTTTACAACACAAAATTGCCCATGCTTCACACAGTTTTAATGTGGATGTTTCTGCACCAGGCGATCACGGTTATTTATTTGTGTTAGAAGACTGCATCACAGGTGAAATCGTCGGTACCACCGGTATTGAAGCGGCCGTTGGCTTACATACACCGCTGTATCACTTTCAACAAAACACCGTGATCCATCACAGCGCAGAGTTGAATGTATTAAACCAATTAAAAACCTTGACGCTATGTAACGACTACACCGGTGCATCAGAAATTTGTACTTTATTTTTACGAGAAAGTTATCGGCGTAATCATGCTGGGCGCTTTCTGTCTAAGGTGCGGTTTTTATTTATGGCCGAGCATCCGCAGCGCTTTTCTGACATCGTGATTGCCGAAATGCGAGGTGCCACCAATGCCGAGGGCAAACCGCCTTTTTGGAATTGGTTACAGAACTTGTTTTTAACCATCGACTTTCCTACGGCCGATAAACTGATTGGTGTCGGCAAAAAGGCTTTTATTGCTGAGTTGATGCCGCGTCATCCTATTTATGTGGGCTTACTGCCTACTGAGGCGCAGCAAGTGATTGGTCAGGTGCATGAAAATACTAAGCCAGCCCTAAAAATGCTGGAAAAAGAAGGCTTTAAGCATCGGGGGTACATTGATTTGTTTGATGCCGGCCCAACGGTAGAAGCCCGCTTACAAGATATTCGTTCTGTCGCGTTAAGTCGCCGTGTACCGGTGACCATTAAAGAAGTGCGTGGTGAGCGCACTTTAGCTGTGGCGAATACTGCCCTGAGTGAGTTTAAAGCCAGTTTTGGTAAAAATGCCCAGTTTGATGAACAACAACAACAGTTACAGATCAGCGCAGAGTTAGCCGCAGCCTTGCAATTGGCCGAAGGTGATTTTGCACGTTTTATTAATTTAGATTAATGTCGGCGTAGCGGTGTTTGTTAATATAAACACATGCGGCTGTGCCAGCCTAGCCATTATTGGGAGTTGCAATGCATACTTGTGTAAAAAGCTTATTTGAAAATTTATGGCAAAATTACCTGACGGTAACGCCATCAGCTCGTCAAGTGCACCAGTTGTTGGGTTCATCACAAAAAGATGATGTGATTAATGACCATATTGCGCTACGTACCTTTAATTTACCGAAAGTCAGTTTAGATAAGTTGGCAGCGCATTTTCTGGCACTGGGCTATACCGAGTGTGGTGAGTACCATTTCGAAGCTAAAAAACTTTATGCCAAGCATTTTGAACATGCGGATACCAGCCTGCCGAAAGTGTTTATTTCTGAATTGTTATTAGATAAGTGCTCCGCCTCGCTGCGTGAGACGATCACCGCATTAGTGGCACAGATCCCTGACGATGCAGTAACGGCGGATAACTTTTTATACTCGGGTACGCATTGGCAAATTGACAGCGCCACCTATGCCGCTTTATTAGCTGAGAGCGAATACGCTGCATGGACCGCCGCTTGGGGTTATCGCGCAAATCATTTTACGGTTAACGTGAATGATTTACAGAAGTTCACTAGTCTAGAACAAGTGAATGAAGCGTTAAAAAGCGCCGGTTTTTTATTGAATACGTCTGGTGGTGAAATTAAAGGTACGCCAGAGGTGTATTTAGAGCAATCCTCGACGTTAGCCGATATTGTGCCGGTACAGTTTAGCGATGGTGAAGCGCAGATCCCAAGCTGTTTCTATGAATTTGCTCGTCGTTATACACTACCCAATGGCAAGTTATACACCGGTTTTGTCGCGGCTTCAGCCGATAAAATTTTTGAAAGCACCAACGCTCGCTAAGCATTGGGTTTACGAATAAGGCCCCGCACTATGCTCTGTAGTGCGGGGCTTTTTTTAGCGCGGTGCAAAGCCTGACGGTTTGTTAATTTTACTGGGTAAATTCAAATAACTTTGTTAGTCTAGGCCTTTATAATAGTGAGATGGCCGCTGTGACTGAATATGAGAAAATGCTTAACGCTCAATGGTATAACCCATTAGATCAAACTTTACGTGAATTGCGTTTAGCCACTCGACAGTTGTTATATAAATTTAACAAAACCTCGCCTGAACAAGTGAAAATTCGACGCACGCTGCAACAGGATTTATTTGCTGAAGTGGGCCGAGATGTCTTTATTGAACCGCCTTTTTTCTGTGATTATGGTCAGCACATTCGACTGGGCGATAAGGTGTTTTTTAACTTTAACTGCGTGGTGCTGGATGTCGGTTGTGTGACAATTGGTAACAACGTGTTTTTCGGTCCTGCAGTGCAAATTTATACAGTGAATCATCCTTTAGGGGCTGATGAGCGGCGCAGCGGTATCGAGCAAGCGTTACCCATTAACATTGCCGATGATGTATGGATCGGTGGGGGCGTGATTATTTGTCCTGGCGTGAGCATTGGAGCAAGAAGCGTTATTGCTGCAGGCAGCGTTGTGACTCAAGATGTACCTGCTGATGTTGTTGTGGCAGGCAATCCCGGAAGAGTGTTGCGCCGTTTAAATGCTGACACAACCGCTGATACCTAGGTACACAGCTAAACTTTTTGGTTCTATGACACGTAGTTAACGCAGATTATTTAAGGGAAGAACATTATGCGCTTTATTACCGCGTTGGGTATATGGATCACACTTGCTATCCCGGGTATTTATGCCCCTTTTAGTGCAGCGTTTGAAATGGATCGGGTACACGTGGCCCTAAGCCACCCAGCAAATGGCAGTATCATGATGCTGCAAGGCCAAAATCAATTACTGGTGTCTGGCTTTAGTCAATTCGAGCGTTGGTTAACCCTCGTAGAACTAGATCAATATCAAACGTTAGCCGTGCCTATTCCAACCAACGCGCAGTTTTTCAGTAAAGCGCGATTAGTTGGCTATGAGGCCGAGCAGTTGGTCTTTTTAACCGCTGACGGCATTGTGCATTACCAACAAGCCAGTGCCGGTTCATTATCCGCCGGGCGCTTTCAACCTTTGCTGGCCAGCAGTTCAATGTTTCGAGTGATTGATGAAGTGCGTTTACGCGAACGTAATTTTGCCCTTGATTTGGGGTCGGGACGCAGCGACTTTTTAATTGCCGATTTTCAGCATATGCACCTTTATCGCCAGCAAGCGGATGGGCAGTTTGTGCATTATGCGTTACCCGTTAGCGCAAGAATACAAACCTGGGGCAACAATCGAGCCGATTACTCAGGCCGCAGTCATTATGCGATAGATGTGGATCAAGATGGTTTATTAGATCTGGTGTTTGTGCAGCAAGGCCGTTTTAGTGTATTTTTGCAGCAAACGGATGGCAGCTTCGCACTAGAGCCTTATTATCCCGGTTGGCCGGTATTGCTATCAACCGAGCGCCAAGCAGACCAACGCTCGGATGCGGGTCGCAGCTACTCGGGCCAAAATATCACCACCTTAGAAGATATCACCGATTTAGACGGTGATGGGCTGCCCGATTTGGTACTAAATGTGGAGCAAATAGCCGATGCCTTAGAGCGCAGCAGTCGCTTTCAAATCTTCTTTGGGCGAGCAGCGGATGATGGTGTCACTTATCCAACCGTCGCCGATACCGAAATCAGTATTGATTCAGTGCCTACCGAAGTGGTGATTGACGATTTTAATGGTGATGGTCGAAAAGACTTTTATATTCCGACTACCAAGATTGGTGTCGGCACCATTGTGCGAGTGCTGCTGCGCGGCAGTGCTAATTTAGATGTCGATTTTTATTTGTTATCTGAAAATCGAAGCTATGCGGCAAAAGCCGATTTTCGACAACAAGCCAAGATTGATGTCAGCATCAGTAATCTGCGCTTCGACATGCCGTTATTTAAACTGATTGATGTGAATGGCGATGGTCGTAAATCGTTGTTACTAGGCGAGGGGGGTAATGAATTACGCTTTTTTGCACCTGATGGCAGCGGGTTGTTTAAGCGTAATAGCGATAAAGTACAGATGCCCTTACCTCGTGATGCCAGCCGGGTACAGGTTGTTGATCTTAACAAGGATAACAAAGAAGATTTGGTTTTACCTTTTGATAGCTTAGATGATGCCGAGTTACGCAATCAACTGATTTTACTATTCAGCCGTTGAGCGCGGCTGACCTTTTTTGGGGCAAGCGTGCTTGCCCCTTATCTATAATCTGTGCACGAACCTCTTGCCAACAGTCTTAATCTAATTAGCTAAAAATACCACTGACCACATTATTGATGGTGATCAGCCAAACTAACTATGCGTTGGCTCTGCTGGAATGATTTGGAATATAACTAATGTAACCATATTAGAATTGAAATCCGATGTATATGGCATCGACTTATAATGTCAAAAGTTGTAACAAGGCGACGGAGTAATAATTATCTGTAAATCGTTAAACTGAGGTTTAATGACAAGTAATGTGGTCTTTTGCAGAAAAGAACCAAGTTAATAGAGGGTTTTATTAAATGACGTTAAGCATAGTTTCTATAACGTGAGGCTAAGCTTCTGTTACCGTGGCATTTAGACGTGTCTTGCAAGCGATAACGCTAAAGGTATTGTTGAACATTAATAGCATGCATATGAATAGCGGAGTGTGATCTACACACTCCGCTAAAAGCTAACTTAACGTGGTTCGAAGAAGAATGGCTGACGTTTGCGCTCACGCAGACCAATTTCATTCATGCTTGCGGCATCAAATAACCGGCCATTGACCATGGTGTAGACCACTTTATCGGTCACGCGGATATTTTCTAGTGGATTACCGTCGATGACGATTAAGTCAGCCAATTTGCCTGGTTCAATACTGCCAAGTTGATGATCCATACCAAAGGTTTTAGCAGGGTTTAACGTGGCGGTGCGTAAGGCTTCTAACGGTGTCATACCGCCTTGCGCAAACATCCAAATTTCCCAGTGTGCGCCCAAACCTTCACGTTGCCCATGGGCACCGATATTCGCAATCACCCCGACGTCTTTCAGCTCATTTGCCGTTTTTACCACATTAAAGTGGTTATAGTGATGCTCTGGTGCTGTTGGCCGGCGCATACTGCGCGGCGCTAACCGATCCATCGGGACATATTGACTTAACCTAGGGTGTTTCCAAACCTCAGTTTTATCGTACCAATAATTTTCGCCCCAGATACCGCCATAAGCCACGTTTAATGTTGGTGTATAAGCGGTGCCACTGGCTTGCCACAATTGTTTAATATCATCATAAACTTTTGCTGCAGGTAAAGCGTGTTCAATAGTGGTATGGCCATCGACAATCATCGTTAGATTGTGCTGCATCAATGAACCGCCTTCAGGTACTACCATCATGTTCAATTCACGCGCGGCTTGGATCACTTGCTGGCGCTGATTACGGCGTGGCTGGTTGTAACTTTTCACACTAAAGGCGCCGACTTTTTGTAAGCGCGTTAAGTGAAACTTCGCATCCTCTAGGCTATCGATATGCGAGGTATAACCTGCGCCTTCCGCACCGTAAAGAATCGTACCCGTAGAGAAAATACGTGGGCCAACAATTTGACCGCTGCGTTGTAACTCGCTGGCACTGAAGATCTCACGGGTATCATTAGACGGATCATGAATACTGGTTACACCAAAGGTTAAGCCAGCATAGTTTTCCCAGTTTTGCTGCGGGGTAATTTGCTGCACACCTTGGCTGCCGTGAGCATGAGCATCAAAAATACCGGGCATCAACGTTTTACCGGTAATGTCGAACACTTTGGCGCCTTTGGGAATAGCGATATCCGCACGGCTTCCTACGGCTTGGATTTTGTTGTTTTCAACTAAAACTACCGCGTCTTGTAACACTTGATCGCCGTTCATGGTAATCACTTGGCCACCAACAAACGCTACGATCCCACGAGGCATATCAACGGGCATTTTAAAACCTAAGGATACGGCTTGCTCGGTGGGGCTGTGTTGCTGTGCATTTGGAGCGAAAAGGCCATCGATGCTAGCTTGATATAACTCAGGGCCTAACGTCCAATACAGTTTGTCACTGTCGCCATTCCAGCTGATGTACTCACCTGCGCGTACCGACAATTGTTTCACTGGGAATTGCTTATCGTTGGCGCCAATCGCGATAGCGCTGCCACGTTCAGTAAACGGCGTAACAAACACTTTAAAACGGTCGGCAAAGGCTAAATGTTTGCCATCTGGCGAGATTTTAAATTCTGTACCAAATTTTGCGGTGTACAGTGTTTGTTGCGTGTGTTTTTGCAGGTCAATGCTGATTAAGCTAGGGGCACTCCCATAATCCATCGCATACACTTTGTCATTGTTGGCGCCAAACATCGGGCTGCGACCATTACGAGCGATCAAAGTGGCATCGCCGCCGCGATTGCTGATTTTATATAAACCGGTTTGTAGCGACCATTGCAGTGGCAAAATACCGCCAGCACCGATTTTACGATACACCACGGTTTTGCCATCAGGGCTAAATGTCGGTTCGATATACTTGCCTGGCTCATTTGTCAGTTTGGTCACGCGGTTGTTGCGCAAGTTGATAATATTAACAGCTCCTTGCGTTTGGTCATTCCAGCTCACAAAAACCAGCTCGCGGCCGTCGCGGGAAAATTGCGGATATAGCTCAAAATCGGTCGTTTGACGGGTCAAACGACGTGGTTTAGGATCGCTAATATCGGTGATGTAGAGATGGCCAAGCGCGGTAAAGACCGCTTGTTTACCATCAGGCGAAATTTGAGTAAAACGTAACATTTTTACATCAAATTCGTCTTGGTCTAAGTTTTGTTTAACCCGTACTGCCGTTTGAATTTGTTTGCTGGTATTCACTTCAAAGGGAATGGTGCTCACCTTTTTATCGCTAAGCGCTAAGCGTTTAATTTCGCCTCCCGCCCAAAAGACCAGATGTTTATTATCAGGTGTCCAGCTGACGGTAGGGTAAACACCGTGTATGGCCCAGGTTTCTTGCATGTCGCGATCTAATCCATCATAGAGTTTGATGTGTTCGCCACTGGTTAAATCATATAAAAACAGCGTACTTTGAAAGTCGACTCGACGAATGTATGCCAAATATTTGCCATCAGGTGAGGGGGTTGGCCGAATTGCACCGCCCGGGCCTGTTAAAATGACATCCATTTTACCGGTTTCACGTTCAAAACGTTTGATGGTGTAAATACCCGACTCTGAGTCTTTGCTGTAGTGAAAGGTTTTGCCTGGCGTATCATCTTGTGAAAAATAAATATAGCGGCCATCGGGTGAGAAGGCGGGCTCACCCAGATCTTTTTGATCATCAGGTCGCTCGGTTAACATCACACCGCTACCGCCACTGATATGGTATTGCCATACTTCACCCGCGCCTAAAGAACGGCTGGCGGTAAAGTGTTTACGCGCCACAATAAATTGGCTATCTGGGCTCCAAGCGGGGCTGTTGAGTAAGCGAAAGGTTTCGTTGGTGACGGCCCGAGGCGCTGAACCATCGCTGCCCATGATCCAAATGTTGTCTCCACCATCGCGATCTGAGGTAAAAGCAATGTATTTACCATCGGGGCTAAATACGGGCTGCATATTCCAAGCGATATCGTTGGTCAGCGGTGTGGCTTTACCACCGCTAATCGGCATGGTGTAGATGTCGCCCAGCAAATCAAATACCACGGTCTTACCGTCAGGGCTGACATTAACGTTCATCCAGCTGCCTTGCTGTACTTTAATATCAACATTGCTGAATTCGCCGATAGGGGCATTAACCTGCCAGGTTGCAGGTTCTGTTTCGGCATAACTAAAAAAGCTACTGATGGCTAACGCGAGTAAGGTTGGAGAGTGAATACGCATAAGGATCCTTATTATTGTATTTTTTATATTTTAGTTAGATTCTCATACTCTATAAGATTAGTTAAGAGGCTAGCGCAGTTGCTGCGTTAAATCACCCTTAGCGTCAGATAAAAACCGCTAGCGAAAGGCTTTTTTGTATCAATAGCACAACAGCATCAATAGCAAAGCGCGTGGCGGTAAAATAAGCGATAAAAAAAGCCTGTCAGCATCAGTGACAGGCTTTGTCTTAGTCATAGAATATTAGCAAAAGCATAGAGGTGCTAGTTTTTTAAAAACATCAATCTGCATAGGGATACAACGAATAAGGCCTTGAGTTGCTTTGTTGCTAGAATAAATCAAAATGCTCAATGCTTCGCTGGAGGCAGCGAGATAAAAGCATATGTATTAACAGATTTAGGAGTGGATTTTGATTAGGCCAAAATGAAAAAAGCCAGTCAAATTGACTGGCTAAAAGGAGAGGGAGTGTTAATTTTTAGCGGTTAGCCACCTGCGCGAGCAACTAAAACTTCGACAACAGGTGAGTCAGCAAAGCCATTACCTTTAGCCCAATCAATGTCACCTGATGAGGCAACGATGCTGCCTGGTAATTGTTTGATGATAAATTCAGCGGTGTCATTTGCGTTGTTTTTGATTGCAAAACGGACCAAGGGTAAGCTGTCACATACTATACCTTCGTACACATTGCTTAAACGTAAACGATTATCAGATAAAGTTTTACGTAACTGGTTACGGTTATCTGCAGCGACGTAAGAGCAAATTGATTGTGCTAACTGTTCGTCAGCAGCAACAGGAGTACTGATAAAAGCTGATGTAGCAACTAAAGCGACAAATGTAATGATGGTCTTAGTCATGGTGTGCTCCTGCGTGTGCCATAGGCGATCACTGTAAAGTAAGTTGGTTAAGTGATAGGCAAATCATGCGGGAAGCGTGATCATCAATTAACATGGGTTAATCAATGGCAGCCCGGCTATCATAGGGAAGGTCCCGTTAGATCCGTAGCTTTGCGTGTTCACCCTTTCGGATGACTTGCCTGTCAATGAATTAATACTAATCAATGATTATTAAATGTGCAAGAAATAAATGGATCATTTTTTAAATTCTTTTTTTCAGCGGTGTGTTTGCCAGCGTGTTGCGTGATTTTTACGCCACCATCGAAAGGGGTTATTCCAGGGGAAATGGCTTTAGATTAAAACAATACTGGGCGTTAAAGCCCAGCATTGTTTAATAAGTTAGCCATTAATTCTAAAGCGGCTAAGCCTTGAATATCAGTGGCTTGCAGTGGGATCTTATAGCGCGGTAGCTGGCTAAAATCCTGTTCAATTTGCTGTAAATGACTTTGTTCTTGGTTGCGTCTTTTTGCTAAAAACGCGCCATCCGCTTCAGCAGGTAAAATACGATTAACGATTAAACCGGCTAACGGTAATTTTTCGTGCTGTAAACTTTGCACCGCACGTCCTGTTTCTAAGATAGGTAATTTCTCGGGCGTTAATACAAAGAGTAAAGCCGTACGCTTTTTATCAAGCAATAACTCACGGGTGCGTTGCAATAAACGTTGCCGAGTTAATAGGGTTTCGGTAATGGCTCTATTGCGCTCATCCATGCCAGATGTCGCCAGCTCGGCGGGATCAACCAGCGGATTATCAATATCACGGCCGCCTTTAGGGGTAAGATGTCCAAGCACTTCACCGAGTTTTTCCGAGCGTTTATTGGCACTGAGTAAGCCTTGCGTCCACGCGGCCATGGCTTCAGGCAAGCTGAGTAAGCGCAAAGTATGGCCTGTGGGTGCCGTATCGAATATGACTAAATCATAATCGGTTAAACCCAGTTCAATCGTATGCGCAATCCTTTCCAGCATGGCCGCTTCTTGTGCCCCAGGTGATTGCCGTGTTAAACGCATTTGCCGTTCAATTTCAGCGTACATTTCAGGACGGGTAAAACGCTTTAGTTGCGCGCTAACTTTGGCTAAGTGTTGATTGACTTCCTCGTCAGGATCGAGTTCTAACGCATCCAGATTTGCAGCTAAGCGAGTAATCTTATCGCCTATTTTTTCACGACCAAAGGCATCGGCCAAGCTATGCGCCGGATCGGTTGAAACCAATAACACTTTTTTACCGCGTTGGCTGGCTAATACCGCTAAGGCGGAAGACATGGTCGTTTTACCGACTCCGCCTTTGCCACCAATTAGCAATACTTTTTTGTCGGTTAACAACATTTGAAATTATCCAGTGGTGAGTGCTCCATACCCATTCGGGTATGCCAATCATGAAATCGCTCTATTAACAGTGGCTGCAATTCTAAGGTGTAATAACTTGCAGGGTTGGGGACACCCATCATTTCAGAAAAGATCAGCAGCATGAAGAGGTCATTTTGTTCCCGTTGCGCTCGGGCAATAGCCGAGCGGTAGGGGGCATTATAAGCCTCTTCAGCATAAAAACTGGCCTGGCGAAACCAGGCCTTAATGGTATCGAGCTTCATACTTTATCGTTGGCAAGCTTATTGGCTTTTATTTGTCGGGTAAGCGTCCCCACAGATTCAAGGATCACTAAGATTGCTGCGATTAAGATAACTAAGTCTAGGGTGAATAAGAACCAATCTTGCTTGTCATAAAAGCTTTTGAGTTGAATTAACAGACCTAGAGTGGTCATTGTTAATAAGAAGATTAATGGTGCCAGCGTGTACCACATTGGACGGCCCAGTTTTACTAACATAACCGTGATCACTAGCAAGGTTAAACCTGCTAATAGTTGGTTAGTGGTACCAAACAATGGCCAAATCATCATACCGCCTGAACCATCACCACCGGCACCAAAAGCCAGCAGTAAACAAGAACCTACCGCTAACAGCGTGGCGGGTGCAGCTTTTTGCATCCAACTAATATTATAAATACTGCCCCATTCTTGGAAAATGTAGCGTTGTAAGCGTAAGCCGGTATCCATCGTGGTACCTGCAAACAAAACCACCATTACCGTTAACAAGGTCTGAGATAAAACCGCGTCTAAACCAATACCATTTTCCAAGATATTGGCACCGCCGCGGATAAAGGCACTTACGCCACCTTGGCCAAAGCTATGATAAATCGCCTGCCAATCAGCAAGGGTAGCAAAACCGGCAGTGGCAGCAATGATGGCGGCTAAAGCCAATGAACCTTCACCAATGGCGCCGAAGTAACCAACAAAACGTACATCGGGTTCTTTATCAAGCTGTTTAGAAGTTGTACCGCTAGAGACTAAACCATGGAAACCGGAGATAGCACCACAGGCGATAGTCACGAACAATAATGGGATCAGCGAAGGTGTGCCTTCCGGTACATCATGATTAAAGGCTGGAGCAACAATATCTGGGCTGGCAAAAATAACGGCAGCGTATAATAAACCTAGACCGATAAATAATTGGATGCCGTTAATGTAATCACGTGGTTGTAATAAGGCCCATACCGGTAATAATGAGGCGATAGCTGCGTAGACAAACAGTAAGACAATCCAGCCTTGACGATCAGATAAACCCATGACGGTTTCTGGTAACGACAGCGGGAACATTGGGCCGGCATAAATCATCGCATAGAGCGCGACGACACCAATAATGGTCACCATTAACAAACCAATCAGCTTGCGATAAATTAACTGACCGATAATTAAGGCAACCACAATGGCGCCCCAGACAGGCACGGTGGCACTTGGAAAGTTAATTAACTGACCGGCAATAACCACGGCAAATACCGCGTTGACCATCAGCAATACCAAGAAAATAACGATCATAAAGATACTGCGGGCGCGATTACCGACGATATCACCTGTTAAGGCACCGATAGATTTTGCTTTGTTACGGCTACTGGCCCAAATTGCGCCTGCATCGTGCACACCGGCAAAGAAAATAGTACCAAAAACAACCCATAAAAAAGCGGGTACCCAACCCCAGATCACCGCAATAGCAGGGCCGATGATGGGGGCTGCTCCTGCTACGGAAGTAAAGTGATGCCCCCATAAGATATACTTGTTGGTTGGCACATAATCGATACCGTCTTGCATTTCATGAGCGGGTGTACGGAAATTTGGATCCACTTTGAATATTTTTTCGCAAATAAACTTTGAGTATACAAAGTAACCCAGCGCCATGGCGGCTAGGCCCATTACCATCAAATAAATAGCATTCATGCTATAACCTCTTAGTGGGTGTTAAAATCAACCTTAAATAATACAGTAAGGCTTGATGTTCAAGTATGCGACTAAAGTCTAATTACTTGTTCCCGCTATCGGTCAAGTTGTCATTTTGTTGTAAAAATCAGCGTTTTTGTACCCATTTACCTTCAAGTAAAATAAAATGCCCTCGCTGCGTGCGTTCGATAGCCTTTTGACCTGCCAAGGCTTCAACATCTGCAACGGCGATGTTGTTGTCTTTTGCTAGGCGCGTATATTCGGCGCGGCGTGCATCATTAATCAGTTTAGCGATGGTGTCGGCTTCACTATTGGCGTTGATCACCCCAAGATAACCATTCAGTTGTTCACCCACTAAACCTTGTGTTTTGGCGTTAGGTAAAGCGGCCATTGCTTGTTGTAATGTCATGGCCATAATTGGCAAACTGACAGCCATTAATACACTCAGTACTAACAGTTTAAGTGAGCTAAAAGCGGTAAAACGTGATAAAAAAGTCATGGTGTTCTCCTTAGAATAACCCGCTGGCATCACTGAATAAATCGTCGAGTTGCTTATCTACTTTAATATAGATCTCATGTTGGATTTTTACATTAAGGTTAATGTTAATAGGCTCATTGGCTAGTGCGACTTCCACCTTTGGGGTGCAAGCAGCAAGGGCGAAAACTAAGCCTAGCCCTAGCAACGCATGTCGTTTCATCGTTTTTCTCCTGCAGCAGCTTTCGCAGCTTGTTGTCGTTGAATATATTGTTGGACCCGTTTGGTCAATGTATCGTTCAGTTTGTTGGCCAACTGCAAGCTCGCGAGCATGGCCGGTAAATCTTCCTCTAAGTTAATATTTAAATTAATCGCTCGGCCTTGTTGTAAAGCCGGATTGGCACCTTTTAACTGAAGCGCCAACGTCAGTTTGCCATCGGTTGCATAATTAAGTTCAGAGTTAAGTACACTAAATTGAAAGTTTTCTAATGCATCAAAGACGATTTTCATACCGCCAGTCTTCGCTGAGGCAGCACTGGCGGCACTGCGATACTGTAAAGTACCGCCTGGCGCTTCTGCGGCTAATTGACCTTGTTGCACACTGAATTGTTTGTTGTTGATGGTTAATGGAATACGCCCGCTTAGTTTACCATTGGCTTTTAATTCTGTAGTGGGGTGCTGACGCACCAGCTCTGCTAAATCAAGTTGGTTGATTATTAATACCAGTTGTTGGCTTGGCTGTTTTAGTGCCATTAATTGCGGTTCAACAGACAACTCACCTTGCATAAAGCCAAGACGAGCGTCTAACAGTTGTAAATTACCTAAAAAAGGTTCTGCTAACGTCGCTTGATACTGCGCCTTCAGCTGTAACGGGCCCATCTGTAAGCCATGGTTAAGCTGCGCCAGCTGTAATTCAGGCACCTCGATGGTGAATTGCTGGGCTTTTAAATTCACTAAAAACGCAGAGGTTAAGCCAGTAAACAGGGTACGATCATAAAGCCCTGTTAATTCTCGAAAATTCACTTGTGTATTAGCAACAAGTTGTTGCTGATAGCTAAGCTGGCCATAGGCGTTAATGCGACCACGAGTTAAATTAAGTAAACTTGGCCAAGCTTGGAAGCTTGTGGCTAAAGGGTTGCCTGCCAGTAAAAACAAGTCCTCTAGTTGCCAATCCATTTGCAGTTGTGCGGGGGCTTGCCACGCGGTTTGTTGTTTAACGATTAAGCCACTGTCGTTGCTTAACACCCCTTCAACGTCAAGCTTTACGAGGGAGCCACTGGCGTTGCCTTGCCATTGCCAGTTTTGTGTTAACAGTTGAGCATGTTGCAGTTGTTGTACCTCTAGTTGCAGTTGGCTGCTCAGTGTGACATCGGCGTCTGTTGCTTGGCTAATGGTGGTGCCATTAAGGGCTAGTTTCACTTGACCTTTTGCGTCGGGATGCGTCACTTTGGCCGCTAAGCTAGTGTTATCGGCTAGTTGTAATTGCCAATACTTGGCCTGCCAAGCGCCATGAAAACGGCTTTGCAATGTCACATCTTGCAGTTTTAATTGGTACGCTTTGACTTGCAGTTGCTTGGTTTTTAACATGAGCTCAGCTTGATTGAGCGTGATGGCTAACTCTGGCGTTAAACTTAACATCGCTTGTGCATTAAAGCTGCTTTGTACTGGGCTGGCTGAAATAAGTTGAAGTTTTAGCGGCAGTTGCGTTAATGACGGGCTGCTGGCGCTTTGACTATCAATTTTAATCAGCAGTGGCGCTAGCGGATCGGCGAAATAAGCTTTCAGGCCAAAATCAGGATAATGACTTAATGCCAGATCAGCGGCTAATTGCCACTTTGACACATGCTGATCGGCAATCTGGAGCTGTGCTTTTAATTCTCCTTTTAACCAGCCGATATTGGGAATAATAAATGCGTCTGGGGCTCTGGCAATAATATCTATCTCGGCATTAACCAAGGGTAACGCGTTGGTTGCTAGCCTTGCCTCAGGCCATAGCTTTGGTAATTGCCAACGGGCGACAAGATGTAATTTTACTGGTTGAGTAAATTGCTCGCGCCATTCATCAGGTAGCTGCAGATCCCACTCGTTAAGCCAAGCTAATAAGGCCGGTGAGGGCGGCGAAATGGCTAAGGCTAACTCGGTACTGGCAGCACGATCGATAGCAAGCTGTTGTTTAAAACTTAACGCCAGTTGCTGATCTAGGAGCAAGGTCGCTTGAATGGCCAGTGCATCAGGACCTTGCTGCAATTGCCAGTCAGTTTTGACGGTTTGCTGATACTGTGGGCTTTTGAGCGATAAACTGGCTTGCCAAGCTTGCTGCTCATCCGCACTGGCCACTAGACTAGCTTGCAAGGCACATTGGCCGCTGGCACAGGGCAGCAATAAATCGATTTGGTCTAGTTTAATCAGCTTTGGCAACCATGTAGGTAAGCGCCAATCCGCTGATAGCGCCACAGGGAGCCGAGCGGCGGTGTCTGCAACGTGCTCGCCGGTTTGCTGCACAGTGATGGTGGCACTGGCCAGTTGGATGCTATGTGCTTGAATTCGAAAAAAGCCTGGCCATGACCAGCGCAGTTTTAAGTCGTGAAAGCTCACTTCGCTACGATAGTGGTCGTTTTCATAAACGAGATCTAATTGGTTTAAGTTGGCTTGATGCCAGGAAAGGTGTGACAGTTGCAGCGACCAGCTACTGATCCCAGCCATTTTTAATTGAGTATGCAGGTAAAACCAAGCGATAAACAGTAACACCGGTAATACTAACAGCAGCATAGCTAAGATTTTTAGCAATCGACGCATGCAAGCTCCTCGTTAGTTTACCGCCAATGGTGAGTGTGCTTTAGCCTAACTGAATTGATTCTGAATTTATAGCGATAAAAAAAGCAGCCGAAGCTGCTTTTTAATGTAACTGATTAAATTAAAAAATTATTCTTGGCGTTGTGCCGCTGAAGCATCACGAATAGCGCGGAACTCGTTACCTTGATACCAGTTTGGCCACAGTCGACTATTCGCTAACTCGTCACCGACGCGGTAGTACAAGAACAGATCTTGCTGAGCACCACGTAAGTCCCAACTTTCATCCCATTCATCGCCTACTTTGTGATAACAACAGCTGTTGTATTCTGCACGTTGAGCCGAACCCCATTCTGAGCCGTTTTGATAGTGGTCATTACCGCCTTTGGCATACAGGATCGGTACCCCTTTTTTCGACAAACTAAAATGGTCTGAACGGTAAGCAATGCCTGCTTCTGGATTCGGCTCTTTTACGGCATATCGATTTTGTGCTTTGGTGTGTTTTACCAATATTTCTTCTAAGTCGGTGTTACCCAGTCCAACAACGACCATGTCTTTCATTGGGCCATAAACGTTCATCACATCCATATTGATGGCTGCTACTGTTTTCTCTAATGGGAATACTGGATTAGCAGCATACCAAGCAGAGCCAAGTAAGCCACGTTCTTCCGCTGTCACTAACACAAATACCACTGAGCGCTCTGGTTGGGCGTGTTGTTTAAAGTATTCCGCTAAGGCAATAACAGCACCGG
The DNA here is from genome assembly GCF_016343785.1 of Alishewanella maricola. Classification (NCBI taxonomy): domain Bacteria; kingdom Pseudomonadati; phylum Pseudomonadota; class Gammaproteobacteria; order Alteromonadales; family Alteromonadaceae; genus Alishewanella; species Alishewanella maricola. The sequence goes on from NZ_JAEINI020000007.1 coordinate 97,517, forward strand.
TGCCGCTGGCATTATCTTGCGCACCATTGAAGACTTTATTGGTTGGGTTAGAGAAGTCCATGCCAAGGTGGTCCCAATGCGCCATGTAAAGTACGTATTCATCGGGGTATTTGCTACCTTCAATGTAACCGACCACATTACTTGAGTTGAGCTCACGTAAGTTGTTATCGATGGAAACCGACGCTTTCACATTTAATGGCACCGGTTTGAAATCACCTGATAAAGCTTGTGCACGCATGCTTTCAATATTTTGATCAATGTTGCTAAATAGCTTTTCAGCGGTTTCAGCGGTGATCCAACCTTCCACTTGTGCACGATCACTGTTTTTGTTTTCTTTGATTAAATCAAATTTAATCGGCGAGCCATGCGCAACCACGCCCCAACCATAGCTAGCAGGTGCAGTTTCGTGAATGATCAAGACCATTGCCGCACCTTGACGAGCTGCTTCTTCATATTTGTAAGTCCAACGACCGTAATAAGTCATGGCATTACCGTTAAACAATTCAGGATTTTGAGTTGCATAACCGGGGTCGTTAACAAACATCACGACGGTTTTGCCCTTAACATCTAAGCCTTCGTAGTCGTTCCAATTATATTCTGGCGCAACAATACCGTAGCCGACAAACACCATTTCGCTTTCTGCGACATTAACTTTATCAACAACTTGGGTGGTCCAAGCAATCATGTCATCGCGATAAGCTAAGCTATCAGGCACGGTATTGCCACCGCCCGTAAGTGTCATTGCCGTGACATTTTTCGGATCAATTTGCACCAACGAGACCGGTTGTTTATAGCTGTCGCCATCAATGCCTTTTAAACCGATACGGCGAAAATTATCCTCAATGTAAGCGACGGTAAGCTCTTCGCCTTTAGTGGCTGGAGCGCGCCCTTGAAATTCATCTGAAGACAGGGTTTTGATGTATTCAGCGAGTTTAGGGTTAAAGTCGGTATCGACTAACGCAGGGGCTTCGGTGGTTGCCGTAGCCGCTGCCGCGTTACTAGGGGCTTCGGCAGGTTTATCGCAAGCACTGAGGAATAGTGCAGAGGCTAAACTTAACCAGATAGCAGGTTTAACAGTATCTTTCATGAGAACTTCCTTGGATGTGTTAGGCTATATTCTTAGTGTATGAGTCGACGACACACTTGCCTAGTGCTGCCGTCGCGAAATTAGGGCGGTTAATCGGCATAACCCCAAGGTACAGGCGGTAAAGACACCGGTTGAGTCAAATCAAAGTCGACCCGAAATTCGCGGCCTTCGCGCACTAGCCGATAAGTAAATTGTTCTGGATAGACATACATTTGCCAGGTATTGCCAATGGATTGTGCAGAGCCATTGGCGGCAAATAACTCTTTAGAGTATTGATCGGCAGGAAACGACTGCACGTTTGGCCAACCGGCATCAACAGTATGGCCCCCATACATGGTTTGCTCGTCATGCGAACCATCTTTATGGCGGTGATCATGTTTTAAGGAGAGTCCTGAACCCGTTTTAGTGATAATCCAAGTACGCGAATGATTGTCACCGACATGAAACGGTATTTGTAATTCTGTATCAGTGCAGCGGCGTACATGCATAATTAATGCACCTTCAAAACCCGGTGCAGCGGGCGTATCAACGACGGTTTTACCGGCAAAGGCTTTTCCGCACAGTGCTTTTAATTGATTAAAAAAACTATCATGCGTGGCAATAGAAACGAGCGGTGCGGGTTGGACAATGTTGGCGTGAGCTGCAAAGATGCTGAGTAAACTGGCAGCAGCAAAGGCTATTTTCATTATTTTTCTCCTTTAAAGACAATCGAACTATACCGATAAAGCGTAACTGGTTCAAACCGAACAAACTGGAGTCATTATGCAAAACGAAATTGATGGCAAGTTCTTACTGAATTTGTACAGTAAAATTGAAAAATCAGGTCAAGCCGTGAACACCGAGCACGGGGCGGGCTTTGAATTAGAAGGCATAACCGTAAGCCAAGGTTTTGATGGTTATGAAGTCTACTTTACCGATGGGCAAGTGCAACTCACCTTGGGTTTTCATAATAAATGGCATGCCGATGCCGCTGAAGAAAAAACCATGGAACGTTTTTTAGAACGGTTAAAACATATTCAAACACATTATTAATGTCTCGTTGGCGCTTGACGGTTCAAGAAAATAATTGCATTCTTACATCTAGATGGCTAAAAGGCTATTGCAAGTCTGCAGAAATCTTGGTAAAGTCCGCGCCGTCAATCGTATTCGATAGACCAGAAGAGGCGCGCTAGCCAGGTATTCTATGTCAGAGCACTATCACTCGTAGCATAGTTGAGGGGGTTTAGCGCCGAGAGTGAGTAACGAGATAGACATTACTTACTCGGTCGCTAAGGCTGAATCCTTAGGACTGTCACCTGTAATCGGTGGAGAGCTTCTGGCCTTTGTTACTTTCAGCAACGGTCTGTTTCTATTCTCGTTTTGCCTGCTAGCAAATGCCATGCTCTGCTTATCTAATTTGTTAAGGAGAGACCTCAGTGTCTAAATTTATTATTGCCAAATTTGGTGGCACCAGTGTCGCTGACTTCGATGCTATGTCTCGTTGTGCCGATATCATTCTGGCAGATGACAATATCCGTGTGGTAGTGGTTAGCGCAAGCTCTGGCGTAACCAACTTGTTAGTGGATATTACCAAAACTACTGATGTCAGTTCCCGTCACGATGCCTTTGCTGGCATTGAGCGTATTACTTTAAATGTGTTGAATCGCTTACAGCAACCGCAAGCCGTAGCCGAGCCTATTGAGTTGTTGTTGGCTGAACTTAGAGCGATGATTGAAAATGGCGGTGCGGTATATAGCAGCGCACATAAAGATCTGATCCAATCCTTTGGTGAGCGTTTAAGTTCAGTGCTGTTTGCACAAGTATTAGTTGAGCGTGGTGCGGCCTCACTGTGTTTTGATATTCGCCGTGTTATGCGCACCGACAGTCGCTTTGGCAAAGCTGAGCCGCAATTAGCGATGATCGCTGAGCTTGCTCAAGTGCATTTAACACCGTTGTTAGCCGATTATCGTGTTGTTACCCAAGGCTTTATTGGCGCAGATGATTTTGAACAAACCACAACCTTAGGCCGTGGCGGTTCCGATTACAGTGCCGCCTTATTAGCTGAAGCGATCCAAGCGGCAACGGTACAAATATGGACCGACGTTGTGGGTATCTTCACCACCGATCCGCGTTTAACCAGTGATGCGCGTTGTATCCGCGAAATCAGTTTTGACGAAGCAGCAGAAATGGCCACTTTCGGTGCTAAAGTGTTACATCCTGCTACCTTGTTGCCGGCAATGCGGCAAAATATCGCGGTGTTTGTCGGTTCAAGCCGTGAACCGGCTGCCGGTGGAACGTGGATTGCGAAGACCGTGCAAGAGCGGCCACCTTATCGTGCTATCGCTTTGCGTAAATCACAAACCTTGATCACAGTAAAAAGCCCTGCCATGTTGCATGCCGCGGGTTTTTTAACACGGGTGTTTGATACGCTTAGCCGTCATCAGATCTCGGTCGATTTGGTCACAACATCCGAGATCAGTGTGGCGCTAACGCTGGATGAGGGCGGCATGACCAGTGCTTTTTCTAATAGCGTTGAACCCGCGTTAGATGAGCTTAAAACCTTTTGTGAAGTTACCGTTGAGCAAGGTTTAAGTTTAGTGGCGGTAATTGGTAACCATTTACATAGCAGTAAAGGGGTAGCCGGCGCGTTATTCCATGCGCTTGAGCGTATTAATATGCGGCTGATTTGTCACGGCGCTTCAAAGCATAATCTGTGTTTCTTAATCCAAGATCAGGATGGCCCCGCTGTCGTTAAGCAACTGCATCAAAGCTTGTTTAGCAGTTAACACGGCCTCATTTCGCCACTGAGCTAGCGTAAAAAAACCGGTTTTAACTTAAGATAACCTACTTAAGCCTAACCGGTTTTTTTGTGGCTGACGGGCTCGTTTTCGTGTGATGTTGGTGTAAGCCAACGAGCTAAGCTGTTAACGATAAGCCAGCACACTGGCGTGCAGTTCGCCACAGCAATTGAGGGGTTGGCCAACGCACAGCTGCTGCGTATCGCTGAGCCAAACCGACAAAGGTTCAGCGCTATCTGTAAGACGCAGTAATAGCTGCTCATCACTAAGGATCTGCTGTACGACGCCACTAACCTTAACTTGCGGCAAGCTGGCAACAATGGCTTGTAACGATGGGTTTGCTTGGATGTCGTCATCGCTCAGCCGTTTGGCCTCCCACAAACTACAACGCAGCGTAATCGTCTGTTGACGCCGTTCTGCTATGGCATCAAAATCGTCTTCATCACCATCAATGATCAGTGCTTTTAATCCTGTATAGCTACACTGGGCCAACTCTGCACCGGCAGTGTAGGGCAGGCGACTCAGTTTAGTGATCTGAGTGTCTATTTGCATGGCGCTTCGCTCCTATTTAGCAAAAGACAGGATTAAACAGACAGCGCCGTTATTCATATACCAACGGATCGCTGGTGTGATTAAGTGCAAAGGCTTCTAAGCGCTCCTGACAAGAACCGCATTTACCACAAGCATGTTCACGACCGTTGTAGCATGTCCAAGTTTTGCTGTAATCCAAGCCCATTGCTAAACCATCTCGTAAGATCTCAATTTTTGTTTGATATAAATACGGGCTGACAATGTCGACGGGTTGATAATTAGCGATCTGACAAACATCATTCATTTTTTCAACAAATTCAGGTCGGCAATCTGGGTAGATAAAGTGATCACCTGAATGTGCACCATAATATACCGCGCGCGCACCAAGAGAGTCGGCATAGCCGACCGCAAGCGACAATAAAATCATATTGCGGTTGGGCACTATGGTCGATTTCATGGTATCAGCAGCATAATGGCCTTCAGGTACATCGATGTCACTAGTCAGTGAAGAGCCGCTAATTAATTGGTTAATCGCGGTAATATCAACAATTTTATGGTCGATATGTAATTCCTGGCAAACTTGCTCTGCGCATTTTAGCTCTTTAACGTGGCGTTGGCCGTAATTAAAAGACAGTGCATATACCTGATGGCCGGCATGAATGGCATTGTGCAGCACCGTGAAGGAGTCCATACCGCCAGAATAAATAACCACAACTTTTTGCGTCATTCGCGCCTCTCTCTAGTATAATGCCGGAAAATTTGGCCGCGTAGTATAGTGCAAAAGCGGCTAGGGCGCACTAATTGCGTCGGTTACTTTAATTTAGAGGATTAACAAAGCGGGTGTATAAGGTTAACGAAGTTTTTCAAACCATTCAGGGCGAAGGTAGTTTTACCGGTATGCCAGCGATTTTCGTGCGATTGCAGGGCTGTCCTGTGGGCTGTGCTTGGTGTGATACTAAGCACACTTGGGCCATTAATATGGAACAGCAAGTCGATTTGGCCCAGGTCAGTGCGAAACAAGCCGATAGTGAATTTTGGGCAAATGTCACACCGAAAGCCTTGTTAGCACTGTTTGCCGAGCGTGGTTATCAAGCCCGGCATGTGGTGATTACCGGGGGGGAACCTTGCATGTATGATCTCGTCCCATTATGCCAAGCGTTAAGCGAGCAAGGTTACAGTAGCCAAATTGAAACCAGCGGCACGTTTGAAATAAAAGCCCCTGCTGATTGTTGGGTGACGGTATCACCAAAATTGAATATGGCGGGGGGCTATAAAATTTTAGCTAGCGCTTTGCAGCGCGCTGATGAAATTAAACACCCGGTGGCCATGCAAAAACACGTTGATGAGCTTGTGACGTTATTAACCGAGCATCAAATTTTAAATAAGTTAGTGTATTTACAACCGATTAGCCAGCAAAAGCGCGCCACTGAACTCGCCATCGCCAGCTGTATTCAGCATAACTGGCGGTTGAGTGTGCAAGTGCATAAATACTTGGGTATTGAATAAGAATACAACATCAGCTTTCAGCTCTGAGGCTTAGGCGTTATGTTCGAACCAGCTTTCAAGTTGCTCTAAGCAATAGGCAGGATCACTTTGCGCTAAGCTCACCTTAAGTGCCGGTTGCATTGGCAGTAATTCTAACCAGCGCCCGGCCAGCCAAGCGCCATCATCCAGTTTAGGCTCTGGGTATAATTCCGCTAACAGCGGGTATTCGTCTAAGAGCGCCGCAAAGGATTGCGCAAAGCCATGCTGAGCTGCCGGCAGCAGTGTATCAGCCCAATCTGCTTGTGCTTCTACTTCGGCTATGTGCAAATTATCACTCTCTTGCCAACGGTGGCAGATATGATAACGACTTACGCCACGCAAGGTGATGCCTAAGAGACCATCTGGCAATGCTTCAAAATCTTCTATTTTCACCTTACAGACCAGTGGCAATATCCGATCAGGGTGTTGTTGACTGACGAATGGATTTAACGTGGCCATTGCAAAATCACGTTTTTCACTTAGCGATTCTTTGACCAACCGGACATAGCGTGGCTCAAATACCCGCAATTTCATTCTGCCACCGGGTAACAGAAAACTGCTTAATGGAAATAGTGCCAATTGCTCGCTCATAACTACTGCATATGTTTATTCAAGATAGTGAATATTACGGACTCAATGAGCAAGCAGATTGCTCGCATAAAAAAAACTGCAAGATACTGAGGGTAAATTGCAGTTTTGCTGGATTAACGACCCGAGATTTTGCGCTCAGGATCATCTTTTAATTTGGGGATTTTTAAACCGAGTTCTTGGCCGCGATTGCGGGCAAAGTAGGTGCAGCCATAAAACATGACGCAAGATAGCACTAACTCAACTGCAGACAAGGCTTGATATAAGCCGCTGCTGACCCATAAGTTGGTTAAACTGTGTAAAAAATAGATCATGACAATAAAATTAGCCCAAGCAAAGGTATATGCTTTGGCTTTGATGATGCCTATCATCGGTAACCATAACGGTAGCCACAAAAAAAGGAGTGTACTAAGCGTGCTGGGTTGCAAATTTTGATCTTCACCATAACTCACTGGGGCCAACCAAAGATGCCACAGCGGGATCAATAGCCATAAGCCCCAATAGCCAAGCCTACCCAATAACAGAAAACGTTGGGTTTGCGCAGACATGGGCACTGCAGAAGTTGCTGTCATTAACTTGTAAATCCTTTGTTTTTCAATGCAATACTAAGCTGACCTAGGCGTTTGCCAAAAGCCAAGGCTAATCGCTGTTCGTCAACCGATAACTGGGTATCATGGTTTAAACCACTCACATGGCTTGGGCCGTAAGGAGTGCCGCCACTCTGGGTTTTATGCAGCTCAGGCTCGCTGTAAGGCACGCCCATTAATACCATGCCGTGATGTAGCAAAGGTAACATCATACTGAGTAGGTTGGCTTCGTTGCCGCCATGCAAACTGCCTGAGGACGTAAAGACCCCCGCGGCTTTGTTAATTAGCTCGCCTTTAAGCCAACAACTGCTAGTGGAATCCCAAAAAGCTTTTGCTTCAGCGGCCATATTACCAAAACGTACTGGGCTACCAAAGGCTAAACCATCACATTCTCGTAACTCTGCTAATTCAGCGACGGGGTGCTTAGGCACGCTGGTTTTATCAAAACCAGCGATACAGCGAACCTTTGCTTCGGCACCGGCTTGTTGGATGCCGCTAGCGATTTTCTCAGCCAAAGCGGCGACTGAGCCATGACGTGAGTAATAGAGGACTAAAACACTGCAAGTCATGCTAACAACGCTTCAATATTAGCTAACGGCCGGCCAATCGCCGCTTGCTCACCTTTAACTACGATAGGGCGCTCCATTAAACGGGGATGCGCAACTACGGCCTCGATAATCTGCTGTTCGCTGAGCGACGGATCTGCCAAGTTCAAACTTTGATATTCTGGCTCTTTACTGCGTAAAATCTGCCGTGCAGGTAATTTTAACTTTGCCAATAAATCAACGATAGCTGGGTAATCCAGTGGCGTTTTTAAGTATTCAATAACTTGATACGGTTGGCCGCTATCGGCCAGAAGCGCTAGGGCGTCACGGCTTTTTGAGCAACGTGGGTTATGGTAAATAATCATAATAGGTCCTGATCGTCAGTTACATACGTTGCAAGCGCTCAAATTCAGCTTGCAGTTGACGTTTTTTGGCTTCAATTCGCCGGTTTTCTAAACGGGCATCGGGTTTAAGACTGTTCAACGCTTCATTCAAATCATCGATGGCTTTTGGATAATTAGCCAACTGATAAAACAGATCCGAGCGTGTTTCATAATATTTGGCGAAGTCTTCTTGTGCTTTATAAGCTTCTGACAGCAAATCATAGGCTAAGATATTATCGTCTTTGTAATACAATAAGTTACGTAGTAAATGTACGGCTAAACCGTAGTTAGCTGATTTCACGGCCACATTAGCATAGTTTAACGTGACCACTTGGTTATTCGGCCGCAGTAAATAGGCTTGTTGTAAAAACTCTTTGGCTTGCTCGTATTTCTTTTCAGCTATCAAGATATCCGTATAAACATCAAGGTAATACAGGTTGTACGGATCTTGTTTTAGTAAGTCTTCTATAAGAATTCGGGCTTCTTCATAGTTTTTGTTATCCAGCTTGGCAATGGCTAAACCGTAATGATTAGCGCGGGTATTGCCACCGGGTTCAGTTAGCATACGTTCGAAAATGATTAACGCGTCTTTGGTACTGTAATGATAACGGGCTAAAATGCGCGATTTAGTTAAAGTGAAATCTTGGCTATCCGGCACAAAACGTTTTGGAAACTGTTGAGCTCGTAAACGGGTGTCGCTGACTCGAGCTTGCGAAAGAGGATGCGTTTGTAAAAAGGCTAATTGCTGATTGACAAACCGGCTTTGTTGACTTAATCGGCTGAAAAATATCGGTACGGCATTAGGATCAAAACCCGCTTCGGCTAGGATAGTCATCCCTATACGATCGGCTTCTTGCTCGTTACTGCGGGTAAAGTTAATGGCACTTTGCTGTGCCGCGCCCTGCGAGGCGGCCATCGCAGCCATACCCGCTTCAGGGTTGATGGTCGCTAAAATAATCGAACCCAACAAACTGGCAATGGTAAGTGGCGAGCGTTGGTTTTGCGCTTCGACAAAACGGGCGATATGTCGTTGTGTCACGTGGGCAACTTCATGGGCGATCACCGACGCAAACTCACTTTCACTTTCAGAGACCGCTAAAGTACCCGTATGAGAAACGATATTGCCGCCTAAAGAGGCAAAAGCATTAATCTCTTGGTTATTGACCCAATAAAATTTAAAGGGAAATTTTACATCATTCGAGCGAGCGACTAAACGATTACCCAGTGCATTAAGGTATTCATCGAGTAAAGGATCGTACACCATGGGTAAACGAGCACGGGTTTGTCGGATCAGTACATCACCGATTTGTTTTTCTTTTTCAGGCGTTAACGTTGAAAAAGCGTTGCCGCCGATATCGGGCAGGGTGTTTAAAGCCATAGCGGATGGCGTCTGCAAACTTAATGTGAGCAGAGAGAGCAAAATTGTCTTTCTTACTGCAAAGCGTATCATAAATCACTGACCTGTTTGATGCTGCAAATTAAGCTACATTTCTGCTGGTTTGGCTCTGTTAAACGCTGTAAGTTCAGTAAAGTTTAACGAAGCGTCACTGATTGTAGCTTTTTAAAACAATCAGTAAGCTAACGGCTCAATACAGCACTAATTTACCACATTCAGCACCCTGTCTAACAGTGAGTCGTTACTTTTATGCTGATGTTGGTATACTGCAAAATCGTTTACATTTACGCGAGACATCACATGCTAGACTGGTTGCAAAAATGGTACAAAAACAAATTCTCTGATCCGCAGGTTGTTACGCTGTTTTTGATGCTGCTGACCGGTTTTTTTGCCATTTATTGGCTCAGTGGTATGTTAGCGCCAGTGTTGGTCGCCATTGTATTTGCCTACTTATTAGAATGGCCTGTTGCACGTCTAACGCGCTTTGGTTTTAATCGAACCATCAGTACCAGCGTGGTGGTGCTTGGTTTTATGAGCATTTTGATCCTGCTGTTGATGTGGGTGGTACCGATTGCTTGGTATCAAGGCCGAAACTTATTACGCGATTTGCCACAAATGATTGCACTCGGTCGCACTTACTTACTCGAATTACCTGAACTGTTACCCGGCATGGTCGGCGAAGATCAGATTTTATTGCTGATGCAATCAGTTGATGAGCGAGTCATGACGTTTGGTCGCACCGTGCTGTCGTTATCACTGGGATCTATTGTGGATTTAGTCGCGCTGCTGATTTATCTGGTATTAGTACCTGTCATGGTTTTCTTTATGCTAAAAGATAAAACCGAGCTGTCTAATGGCTTTGTGCAGTTTTTACCCGATGAACGCAAATTAATTACTCAAGTTTGGCACGAAATGAACGTGCAGATCATGAATTATATTCGTGGCAAAGTGCTGGAGATTGTCATTGTTGGTACGGTGAGTTACGCGGTATTTTCGTTATTTGGGTTAAATTATGCGATGTTATTGGGCTTACTGGTCGGTTTCTCGGTACTTATCCCCTACATTGGGGCGGCCGTGGTCACACTGCCGGTGGCAACGGTAGGCTTGTTTCAGTTGGGTTTAACACCTGAATTTGGTTACTTACTGTTGGCGTATGGCATTATTCAAGCCTTAGATGGTAATGTATTGGTGCCGCTGTTATTTTCAGAAGTGGTTGATTTAAATCCCGTTTACATCATCATTGCGGTATTGTTTTTCGGAGGGTTATTTGGGTTCTGGGGGATTTTCTTCGCCATACCTTTAGCTTCACTGGTTAAAGCAACAGCGAAAGCGTGGTCAACGAGAGTTCATCCCGCTGACCCCGCAGATTAAGATTACCAGCGATAATTTAGGTTCACACCCGCACTAAAATAGCGTCCAGGTGCGGGTTCAAAAGCGCGGCCATTACTTTGATTAACCACCACCGCACCCACATTTTTCCGATCGGTCAAGTTGTTCACTTTTAGCCAATAACGCACTTGCCACTTTGCTAACACCTGCTCGCTGCTGATAGCGGCATCAAAAGTAACGGCGCTTGGCGCAAAATCACTATTCTCATCATCGGTTGCAATTTTACTACGATAGCTGCTGATCCATTCTAAATACAATGGCAGCGCTAAGCGGGGTTGATAGCGTAATTGCGAATAAGCATCTGTTTTTGCTACGCCGGGTAAGCGATTTCCTGATAGCGCTGTTGACGCAAAGGTCGCATCAAGTAAGGTTAAGCTAAAATCGTGTTGCAAATGCGCGGATAACTCGGTGCGCATTGCCAACTCAATACCATCTCGCGCAGTATCACCGGCATTACGATAACTAGTGCGGCCGTTATTGCTACTGGCAACCAACAATTCATCGCTGCTGCGGATACTGAACACACTTAAGCTCATGCTGCTTGAAGCATCTTGGTACTTTACACCTGTTTCCCACTGTCGATTTTTACTTGCCTGTAAGCCTAAATTTAAGCCACTGCCTTCAGTTTTATAGGCAAGCTCGCTTAATGTGGGGGCTTCAAAACCCTGACCTGTGCTGATAAACCAAGCCCAGTTGGCGGCAAACTGATAATTCATACCGATGGCGCCAGCATGTTGGTAATAATTGCGCTCACCACTGTCATCTGGATTTGCGCCTTGGATAAAATTATCGCGAATGGCATAGTACAGTTCGGTGTAGCGTAAGCCCCCATTAAAGCTCAATTTATCGGTCGGTTGATAATTGACACGCCAGTAAAGATCCCGGTTTTCGGCGAGATTGGTTTCGTTACGTCGCAAGTCACCCCGCTGTCCGAATTGATTGACATAACCCTGGCGAGCATCATCACTTTTTGCAAAAGCCGCGCCAACCAAAGTACTCAGCTCAGGGTGCAGCTGCCATTGCTTTTGTGCATTCGCGCCTTGGAAATCGCGGTCTAGTGCAATGACACCGCCTGATGAGGTGATGGCAGAGCCGGTGAAGGCTAAGTTTTGCGCCACTTCACGATTACCTTGCCAAATAGCAACTTGCCAAGGATGCTGACCACTGTGGGCTAAGGCGAGGCTGGCTTGATGTTGTTGGGTGCTTTTAGTGGTATCAAACAAACTGGCTTGAGGTGCTGTTTGCTCAGGATCTTCTCGCCATTGCTCTGCGGATAAACTCAGCGGATCTTGCAGCAGGGGATCATTCGAGCCATCAATACGCAGGCGCAGAGTCAGCTCGTCTGTTAATAAGCTTTGCCAACCAAATTGAATTTGTTGCTTACGAGCGCTGGAACGCTCTCGAAAGCCCTCTGTTTCAAAGTGTTTAGCGGCTAACTGCCAACTATTATTTAATGAGCGTTGGCTAATTTGCAGTTGGTATTGCTGATGCATAGAACTTAACGCGAGATCACTGCTCACCCCACTGGGTTGTTGCTCATTAGTGTATAACGAAATCACGCCACCGGCGCCATTGCCATACAATACGGCCATCGGGCCACGTAATACTTCGGCATAAGCAATGTTATCTAGTAAAACGCTGGAAAGTTGGCCTTGGCCATCGGGTGCCGAGATGGGTATACCGTCTTGTTGTAAGTAAATACCACGAATACCAAAAGCGCTGCGGCTACCAAAACCACGTAAACTGAGCCGTGTGTCTTGCGCAAAATTGGCACGACTATCAACTTGCAAGCCGGGGATCCCTTGCAGGAGTTCGGCGCTATCGATTAACAGACCGTGTTCATTGCGCCTGGCAATGTCGATACTCGCAGGCGTACTGAGCCAAGATTGTTGTTGCTGACTGGCTGTAACCACAATAATTTCTGTGGGTTCAGCCGCGAATGCCGAGTAGGGCAACAAGCTGGTGGCAACAAGGCCACCGGCTAGTGTAAATCGAGGAAGTATAGACATGTTTAATTGGCAGCTTTTAATCGAAGAATTTGGCCATTAATTTGATCGGTCAGCAGATACACTGCACCATCAGGGCCTTGGCGGACATCACGGATCCGCTGGCCAATCATAATACGTTCTTCATGACTGACTTTTTCACCGTTGAGTTCTAAGCGCACGAGTTGACCAAATTTCAGTGATCCAACCAATAAGCTGTCTTTCCACCCAGGAATGGCGTCAGATAAGTAGAAGCTCATACCGCTGGGTGCAATGGATGGCACCCAATAATGCATTGGCTGCTCTAAGCCGGCTTTTTTGGTTTGACCAATAGTGCCGCCGCCATATTCTTCACCATAAGTAATCATCGGCCAGCCATAATTAAGTGTGGCACGAGTGACGTTAATTTCATCACCGCCTTGCGGGCCGTGTTCATGCGTCCACAATTCACCCGTTGCAGGATGCAGAGCTGCACCTTGAATATTACGATGACCATAAGACCAAATATCATCTAAGACTGCAGCATCTTTCACATAAGGGTTATCGGTAGGTACGCTTCCATCTAAATGTAAGCGGATCACTTTACCGTGATGGTTATCTAAGGTCTGTGCATCATCGCGGCGCTGCCCTCGATCGCCCAACGTGATAAATAAGTAATTATTATCTTGGATCACTAAGCGCCCGCCAAAGTGATGGCGGCTTTCAAATTTAGGATTAGCACTAAACACAATTTTTAAATCGCTGATTGCTGTGTCGCTTAAAGTTGCCAGGGCGACTGCTGTACTGCTGCCATTTTCGCCAGGCTGATTAAAACTGAAATAGAACTGCTTATTCGATGCGAAATCGGGGTGTAACACCACATCGAGTACCCCCCCTTGACCGTTGACAACGATGTCGGGTAAGCCCTGTAAAGGTGCGCTAAGGCTACCGTCTGTATTGACTAAACGCAGCTTGCCAGCGCGTTCTGTTACTAACATCCGACCATCGGGTAAAAATGCTAGGCCCCAAGGGTGCTCTAAGCCTTCGGCCACTTTTTCAATAGACAAGACTGATTTTTCTGTTTGTATGGTTTGTGCATTCACAACAGCTGAGGCTAACAATAGGGCCGAAGCCAAGGCAGAAAATGATATTAATTTATTCATCGGGTGCTCCAAATAGGGAAAAAGCTAGGCGTAATCGCTGGATATGATGCTAGCAGTTCTGCCGTTATTTAGTATAACGACAGGCTAAAATGCGAGTCTGGCAAGATGAATGCTAGCCTTTTAAGTAGCTGAGTACGACTTCGTGGTGATCTTTGGTTTTAAATTTATCGAAGACTTTTGCAATGCTACCGTCTTGATTGATAAGAAAGCTTAAACGATGCAAACCATCGTATTCTTTACCCATGAATTTTTTCAAGCCCCAAACGCCAAAAGCTTCCGCAACCTGATGGTATTCATCTCCAAGCAAGGTAAAATTCAATTGATCGCGTTCAGCGAATTTGGCTAAGCGTGTCGGTGCGTCAGTGCTAATGCCTACCACTTTAACGCCTAACTGTTCAAGTTCAGCCATGCTGTCACGCAGCGCACAGGCTTGCACAGTGCAACCTGGCGTCATGGCTTTTGGGTAAAAGTAAACAAGTACGCGCTGCTGTTTAAGCAAAGCACTAAGATTGACGGGCTGTTGTTGTTGATCGGGCAACGTAAAATCAGGGGCGATTTGTCCGGCGGTTAGTGTTTGCATAGCGTTTCCTTATTGTTGTGCTTGAAAAGTACCTTGTAAGCCGAGTTGTTGCATCAAGGCAAAGAGTTCTACAGAAATGTGTTCAGCATCAATTCCTTCCGCTAACTCCAGCGTCATTTGCGTATGCATCATTACGCCGTTTGCGCTGGGGCTGGTAGCCGATTGCAAAGAGCCAATGTAAATATTGTGACTGGCTAATAATCCCGTAATAGCACCAAGTGTACCGACTTTGTCTGGGCCCGCGTAGTCCAATACATAATGCGACACAACGTGAGTTTGCGATTGGCCACTAGTACGTTTACTCATCGTGGTTAGATCAAGTTCTAATCCTAGCGCCGGTAACAGGTGCTCAATACGGCTGATGGCTGGTAAATCTCCAGAAAGCAGCATAATAAAGGTGAATTCACTGCCGAAAATAGCCATACGGCTATCAATAATGTTGCAATTACATTCGGTCACCAAGCGGGCTAGCTTACTGACGATGCCGGTGCGATCCGGGCCTATCGCGGTAACCACAAGTTGAAGAGGCATAGCACTTCCTATAAAGGTCTAAAAACAGCAGTTTTTTTGCCAACATGATACGGCGCGCAGTTTAGCATATTGCAAATGAATGTCATCTGCCCTTACGCATCAGCAATCAGGGTGAAAGCTTGCTTGTGTTTACTGGCTGCTGTCTTTAACATAGGCGCCCTTAATACAAAATGTGGAGCCACAGTAGCATGTTCAAAGGTAGTATCGTTGCCCTGGTGACGCCGATGACCGATGAGGGTCAGGTTGATTATGAGAGCTTAGCGCAATTAGTGGCTTTTCACTTGGCGCAAGGTAGTGCCGGTCTGGTGATAATGGGCACTACAGCAGAAGCTGCTACCTTAACCATGGCAGAACAACATGCAGTGATGGCTAAGGTATGCGAGCAAGTGGCGGGGAAGATCCCGGTCATTGCGGGTAATGGTGCAATGTCGACCAGTGAAACCATTGCTAAAACGCAATTTTTTGCTGATCTGCCCATTGATGGCTATCTAACAGTGACACCGTTTTACAATAAGCCAATGCAAAAAGGCATGCTGGCGCATTTTACTTCGGTAGCGGCGGCAACTGACAAGCCGATCATTTTATACAACGTGCCGGGCAGAACGGGCGTTGATTTACTACCGGAAACGGTAGCAGCATTAGCGAAAGTTAACAATATCGTCGGTATAAAAGAAGCGACCGGTTCACTTGCTCGTTTAGCCGAGCTTAAAGCGTTATGTCCTGCTGATTTTTTACTGTTAAGTGGCGACGATGCGAGCTTTGCACAGTTTATGTTAGCGGGGGGGCACGGTGTCATCTCGGTGTCGGCTAATGTCGTTCCTGCGGCCATGAGCCAAGTGTGTCAGGCTGCTTTTGCCGGACAAAATGCAGCAGCCTTAGCCATGGATGCAAAGCTTCAAGCGCTTCACCAAGATTTATTTATCGAATCCAATCCAATTCCAACAAAGTGGGCATTAAAACGCATGGGCTTAATCAAGTCCGATTTTTTGCGCTTACCGTTAACCCAGTTGGAACCAATTCATGAAAAACGAATCGAACAGGCATTACAAAAAGCCGGAATTTTAGAGCAGGAGTAGTTTAGGTGCAAAAGTGGGCAAATGGTATTATCGCTGTCAGCGTCTTAGTAAGTGGCTGTTCAGTTTTTGACAAAACACCAACAGAAAGCACTGAGCTGAAGAAAGTTAACTTGCAGATCCCCGCAGGTATGGCCACACCCAATCAGCCAGCAATCTATGATATTCCAGCCAATCAGCCGGTGCAAACTGCCTCGAAAGAGCAAATCAGTAAGCGTTCTCCTACCTTAGTTCTTGCCACTGCAACCAGCAGTCGCCTAGAGGAAGAAGAAAAACTTGCTCGGGTATGGTTTGAACGTAATGATTTAACCGGTGAGTTAACGCCTTTTGTGACTGAGCAATTGCAGGCGTTTTTTCAACAGCAAGCCATTGAATTAAATCAAACTGACGATGCCGGCTTACGGTATGAAACGGGTTGGATCAAGCGCTCTGAGACTTCCGGCTTTCTGTTTTGGAAATCTGAAGATGCTGTGGATCAAGTACGTTTTCAAATTGAGTTAGCGCCTCGGCCGCATGGTCGCAGTTTAAGTATGACGGTGACATTGTTAGAGCATCAGTATTTTGTGCCAGGTGAACAGCTCAATGCGGTTCAAATTAAAGCCAACGAAGTGAATTTACTTAACCGAGTGATTAATCAAGTGGCTGTAACCGAGGTCGCCAAGGCCCGTGATTTACGTGCACAAGTGACGGAAGTCTCTTTGGCTCCCGGTATCGACAAAGCCGGCAATGCCGCTTTAATCACTGAACAGCCGTTAGATGTGACATGGTCACAGTTAGAGTTATTATTTAATGATTTAAATTTATCGGTAACAGATTTTGACCGTTCTGTTTATACCTATTATTTGAATTACACCAAACCAGAACGGGGTTTTTGGCGCACCATTACGTTACGTGATGCCCCTTTACAGTTACCCATAGAAAATGGCGATTACCGGATTGTGTTATCACGTTTAGCCAACAACCATACTGCGATTGCTTGGTTAGACAAAACAGGTGAGCCATTATCTGCTGATATTGTGAACAGTATTTACGAGCCGATGGTCACTGCCATCCGTGCAGCCGGTGCTGAGTTATAATCTGCGGTAAAAAGTCATTTGCGATCAGGCCAAAGCCCTTTATACTTTGCGCCTGATTTTAGTGCCTGCCGATCGGAGTTTAAAATGGTCCAAAAGACAACTGAGCTGTACCGTGGAAAAGCCAAAACAGTGTATAACACCACAGATAATTCGCTGCTCGTGTTACACTTTCGTAATGATACCTCTGCTTTTGATGGTGAGCGTATTGAACAGCTTGATCGTAAAGGCATGATCAACAACAAATTTAACTTTTTCATTATGCAAAAGTTGCGAGAAGCCGGTATTCCAACGCAAGTTGAGAAATTGCTCAGCGATGATGAAGTGCTGGTGAAAAAGTTAGACATGATCCCGGTAGAGTGCGTTATTCGTAATTATGCTGCTGGTTCATTGGTGCGTCGTCTTGGTGTTACTGAGGGGATGGCTTTAACGCCTGCCACCTTTGAATTGTTCTTAAAAAATGATGCGTTACACGATCCGATGGTGAATGAATCGTTAGCAGTGTCTTTTGGCTGGGCAACAGCTGAGCAATTAGCGGAAATGAAGCGTCTGACATTTAAAGCGAATGAAGTATTAAATGCTTTGTTTGACGCAGCCGGGATGTTGTTAGTTGACTTCAAATTAGAATTTGGTGTTTTTAACGGCCAAGTGGTGTTAGGTGATGAATTCTCACCGGATGGCTGCCGTTTATGGGATAAAGCAACCCGCAAAAAACTGGATAAAGATCGCTTCCGTCAAGGTTTAGGTGGCGTGGTAGAAGCTTATGAAGAAGTGGCCAATCGTTTAGGTGTTCATTTAGGCTAATCGTTTGCTTGTTTTAGTGAAGCCACCTGCGGGTGGCTTTGTTATAATAAGGCGTAATCACGCGAGCAGCGCAAAGGAGAAAGCATGGTCTTGGCTAAATGGCTGGGGTTAGCATTAATATTGTTGTTTAGCAATGTACTGTGTAGCGCAGAGCGTCCGCCTTTGTATCAGGCTGAAGTGAGTGCAGAGCAAACGCAACAGCAATGGCAACGTGAAGCCTTACAGCAAGTGTTAATGCGTGTGACTGGTCGCCCAGATATTATGCAACAAGCCGAGCTTCGAAATGAATTAGCGAATGCCGCAAGCTACGTTAAGCAGTTTGAAGCGATCCGAACCGAGCAGGGCAATAAGGTTCGTGTTGTCTTAGACAGCCAACGTATTCAACAATTACTTAAATCTTACCAAATACCAGTTTGGGGTGGGCAAAGACCTGAGATTTTATTTTGGATTGTTGAACAACAACAGTTGCAACGTAATTTTGTGCGCCGTGCTGATAGCGTCTGGCTAACCAGCTTAAGCAGCGCTTTGCAGCAACAAGCCTTGCCTTTTACTTTACCCTTGTATGATATCGACGACTTAATGCTGTTAACTGAAACTGATGTGTGGGCTGGGTTTTGGCAACAAATTGACGCCGCCAGCGCACGCTATCAAGCAGATGAAGTGGTGGTGTTATTACTCGAAACCACAAGCGATAACCCTGAATTACCCTGGCGTTTAACCGCGTTGCGACAGCAAGAAGGGCGCGTATTACGACATGAATATCAAGCGGCCAATGAAACCGAATTAATGCAGCAGTATGCGGCTAGCTTAGGTCAAGAACTGGCGCAACAATTCGCTATTTTACTTAACCCTGCAGCAGAGCAACATCTGGTACTGCAAGTCGGTGGTATGCAAAGTTTGGCCGAGGTGGTCAGTGTTGAGCGTAACCTAGCGAGTTTACTGGGGGTCAGCAAAGTTCAGATCGTGCAACAAAGCGCGCAATTTACTCGTTTTCAGCTAACTATCCAAATGAGTACCGAGCAATTATTGCAAAGCTTGCAGTTTGAACCGACTATTCAAAAAATCGATACCCTTGAACCTTCTTTCGGTGCCTATCCTGGGGTACCGATGCTGCAAACGGATCCTAATCCATCGGATGTGTTAGCGGTATTTCAATTTGTTAGGCGTTAAATGCAACTGACTTTAGCTGTTACTTTGCCTGAAGATGAAACCTTAGATAGTTTTTATGCCGCCGAACATAGTGCGGCAGTGAGCTTTTTAAAGCAGTATTTAGCTGATCCTACTGGGCAAGCACCGGTATATTTATTTGGTGCCAGTGGTAGCGGTAAATCGCATTTATTATATGCTGCCTGCGTGCAGGCGCATGAGCAAGGCCGCACCAGCCAGTTAGTGGCGTTGCAAGATTGTGAGCAATTAACTCCGCGGATCTTAGATAACCTTGAGCAACTCGATCTGGTTTGTTTAGACAATATTCAGGCGGTGGCGGGCGATCTCAACTGGCAGGTGGCGGTGTTTGATTTATATAATCGTCTGGTTGAGCAAGGTAAGGCACTGATTATTGTTGCTAATCAAGCACCACAACAGCTGGGGATCACCTTACCGGATTTAGTGTCACGCTTGCATGCCTGCACCAGTTTTCAATTACGGTTGTTAAGTGATGACGACAAGCAAGGCTTATTACAGCAAAAAGCGCGGCTCAAGGGCATTGAACTGCCTGCTGAGGCGGCGCGTTATTTATTAAACCACCATAATCGTGATATCCGTTCGCTGGTGGCTATTTTAGATCGACTTGATAAAGCCTCTATTGTGCATCAGCGCAAACTCACTATCCCATTCATCCGTGAAATTCTGCAACAAGCCTAAAATAATCAGAAAAATCTGCTTCTAAACGAAAAAATCTGCTGCTAAAACTGCGTGCTAGCCATTTCTGGTGTATTATTGGCGGCTTTGAATCTAGGCAATCCTGGTGACGTTGAGGACAACAATGAACCTGACAGCGATATTAAATGAGGCTCTGGCTGCGGTAGCAACCGCGAGCGATATTCCTGCTTTAGAAGAGGTTCGCGTAACCTTTATGGGCAAAAAAGGCAGTATTACCGATCTGCTGAAATCCTTAGGGGCGATGGACCCAGAGCAGCGTAAAATCGCTGGTCAACAAATAAACGAATTAAAGCAGCAAGTGCAAGACGCGCTAAATCAAAAACGTGATCTGTTACAACAAGCGCAACTTGCTGCTAAGTTGGCACAAGAGCGAATTGATGTCACCTTACCCGGCCGCGCTATTGAAAGCGGTGGCTTACACCCGGTCAGTCGCACTATTGCGCGCATCGAAAGTTTTTTTGCTGAGTTAGGTTTTGAAACCAAGCACGGCCCAGAAATCGAAGACGACTTTCATAACTTTGATGCGCTGAATATTCCTGAGCACCATCCTGCCAGAGCAGATCATGACACCTTTTATTTCAATCCTAAGCTGATGTTGCGCACGCAAACCTCGGGCGTACAAATTCGCACTATGGAAAAAGAACAACCGCCACTGCGCATTATTTCGCCAGGTCGGGTGTATCGCAATGATTATGATCAAACACACACGCCAATGTTTCATCAAGTTGAAGGCTTAATGGTCGATAAAAATGTCAACTTTGCTGAGCTAAAAGGCATTTTGCATGACTTCTTGCAAAACTTTTTTGAAGAAGACTTACAGGTTCGCTTTAGACCGTCGTTCTTCCCATTTACAGAACCTTCTGCTGAAGTGGATGTGATGGGTAAAAACGGAAAATGGTTAGAAGTACTCGGCTGTGGCATGGTGCACCCGAATGTGCTGCGCTCTGTCGGCATCGATCCTGACGTGTACAGTGGCTTTGCCTTTGGTATGGGCGTTGAGCGTTTAACGATGTTGCGTTACGGCGTTACCGATTTACGCTCATTTTTTGAAAATGATGTGCGCTTCTTAAAGCAGTTCAGATAAGCGGAGTAGAACAAGATGAAATTTAGCGAATCCTGGTTACGTGAATGGGTTAGCCCTAAGCTGGATACTCAAGCTTTATCTGAACAATTATCCATGGCCGGTTTAGAAGTCGATGGTATTGCAGCGGTCGCCGGTGAGTTTAGTGGCGTAGTCGTCGGTGAAGTCGTGGCTTGTGAGCAACATCCTGATGCCGATAAATTGCAAATTACCAAAGTGTCTATTGGTTCTGCGGAGTTATTAGACATTGTTTGTGGCGCAAAGAATTGCCGTTTAGGGCTAAAAGTTGCGGTAGCTACCGTGGGTGCGGTATTACCGGGTAATTTTCAAATTAAAAAAGCCAAACTGCGTGGACAGCCTTCACACGGTATGTTGTGTTCATTCTCAGAATTAGGCATGGCAGATGACTCTGACGGTATTATGGAATTACCAACAGATGCGCCAGTGGGCACTGATCTTCGTCAATATTTAGCTTTAGATGATTTGACTATCGAAGTTGATTTAACGCCAAACCGTGCTGACTGTTTAGGGATTAAAGGCTTAGCGCGTGAAGTGGCCGCGTTAAATAAACTTGAGGTTTGTCAGCCTGAATTTACGCCAGTTGCTGCGACCATCGATGAACAAAAAGCCATCAACCTTAAAGCCCCGAGTGCCTGCCCACGTTATTTAGGTCGTGTCATTCGCAACGTTAATGTGCAAGCGCCCAGCCCATTATGGCTAACTGAAAAATTACGGCGCTGCGGTGTTCGTAGTATCGATGCCATTGTTGATGTTACCAACTATGTTTTATTAGAACTGGGGCATCCAATGCATGCCTTTGATTTAGCAAAAATCAACGGTGATATTCAAGTACGAATGGCCACAGCCGGCGAGAAACTGGTGTTATTAGATGGCGAAGAAGTGACTTTGCAGGCTGATACCTTATTAATCGCCGATGCGGATAAAGCGTTAGCGATGGCAGGTATTTTTGGTGGTTTAGACAGTGGTGTTACAAAAAACACTACGGATATTTTCCTAGAAAGTGCCTTTTTTGCCCCTCTAGCCATTGCCGGTAAAGCGCGTCAGTATGGTTTACACACGGATGCCTCGCATCGTTATGAGCGCGGTGTTGATCCTCAATTACAACGTACCGCCATGGAACGTGCTACCGCCTTGTTGTTGCAAATAGTCGGCGGTGAAGCAGGCCCGATCACCGAAGCGGTTGCTGCAGACTATTTACCGGTAAAAGCACCAATCGTGTTGACTGAGCAAAAGTTAAAACGCATTGTTGGTCATGATATTGCCCGCAGCGAAGTGACTGATATTTTTCAGCGCCTAGGCTTGAGTGTCACAGATACTGTAGAAGGTTGGCAAGTGACGGTGCCAGGTTATCGTTTTGATATCAGTATCGCCGAAGATTTGATTGAAGAAGTGGCTCGGGTGTATGGTTATAACAATATTCCAAACCAAGCGCCTATCGCAGCCTTAAAAATGCGCCGTTTTAATGAAGCCAGTTTAAGTGTGTCGCAAATGCGTCAGGTGTTGGTGGATCGTGGTTATCAAGAAGCGATTACTTACAGCTTTGTTGATCCTAAAGTTCAGCAAGCTTTGTTTGCTGATCAGCCTGCCTTAGTGTTACCTAATCCGATTTCGGCAGATATGTCAGCCATGCGTTTAAATAGCTGGCCAGGCTTATTACAAGCGGTGCAATACAATCAAAATCGTCAGCATAATCGGTTACGTCTATTTGAATATGGCCTAAAATTTATTCCTGATGCTGCTGCCGAAAACGGTGTACGTCAAGTACCGGTGATCGGCGGCGTGGTCGTGGGCTCTTATGCCAATGAGCATTGGACGATCGCAGAGCGTCCGGCTGATTTTTACGATGTGAAAGGTGATGTTGAAGCCCTGTTGGCCTTATTGTCAGCGCCAGATTCTGTACATTTTGCTGCGGCAGAGCACAGTGCACTGCATCCTGGGCAAACTGCAGCTGTGTATGTTGATGGCGAGGTAGTGGGCTATTTAGGTGCTTTGCATCCCGAAGCTGAACGTAAGTTAGGCATTAAAGGTAAAGCTTTCTTGTTTGAGCTTGAAGTGGCCGCTTTAGGCCTTCGTCAAATAGTACAAGCGCAAGATTTATCAAAATACCCGGCAAATCGCCGAGATTTAGCGGTTGTTGTTAGATCAGATGTGCATTTTGCTGATATTGTTGCTAGTATTAAAAAAGTTGGCGTAAATCAGTTAGTTGACCTAAAATTATTTGACGTATACACCGGTCAGGGCGTTGCGGAAGGGTTTAAGTCATTAGCGATTGCTCTGACCTTACAGGATAAAGCGCGTACGCTTGAGGATAAAGCTATCCAAGAGGTTATAAATCAAGTGGTTAGCGTGCTTAAAAATGATTTCGACGCAACGTTGAGGGAATAAAGATGGCGCTTACCAAAGCTGATTTAGCAGAACGTTTGTTTACCAAGTTTGGCGTAAGTAAACGAGATGCCAAACTAATAGTGGAAGCTTTTTTTGAAGAGATCCGTGCTGCGCTAGAGTCTGGTGAGCAGGTTAAGTTATCGGGTTTTGGTAATTTTGATTTGCGCACTAAAAACGAGCGACCAGGCCGAAATCCAAAAACAGGTGAAGATATTCCCATTTCTGCTCGCTGTGTAGTCACGTTTCGGCCAGGCCAGAAACTGAAATCACGGGTAGAAAGCGGTACCAGTAAAGGTTAGATAAACATTAAACCTTAAAACGGCAGTTACAGAGTAACTGCCGTTTTTTTTTGATTTTTTTTAAAGGGTTGATCCGAATGAATAGGCGTACTGTAAAGAAGAGTGTTCACTACTGAGCAAAATGCTGACAGCAGTAACGTCAGGATCAGTGCTGCCGTGCTTTCTATTGGTAGGATCCTTAAATAATCGTGTTTAGGCAATTTAGGTAAACTAATTGCTGGAATTATTTTGACGTGCAAGCACGTCTAATTTGGATACAAAGCCTTATGAAAACACCCTCTGTCCATTTAGTCTGGTTTCGACATGATTTACGTTGTCATGACAACGAAGCATTGCATGCGGCCTTTAACGCGGCGGCGGCAGACAACGGTGTGGTTATCGCTGTGTTTATTGCTACCGCTAAAAGCTGGCAACAACACCATATGGCCGCTATACGTCAAGATTTATTGCGCCGTCGTGTCAAAGCATTAGAGAGCGAGCTGGCAGATTTAAATATTCCGTTAGTGATGGTGGAAGGTGTGGACTATGCTAGTTGCGCTAAGACGATTGCTGCCTTTATTCCTAAAGGACTGGTGGCTTTGTATGCACAGCGTGAGTACGAAGTGCGTGAGCAGCAACGCGATGAGCAGGTTAGCGCACTATTACAACAGCAGCAGATTGATTGTCATTGGTTCGACAGGCTTTGCATTATGCCCCCTGGCTCAGTGTTAACCCAGCAGGGGGATGTCTATAAAGTTTTTACACCATTCAAACGTAATTGGTTAGCAAAATATGCTGAACAAGGTGTGCATTGCTTTGCTAAGCCAAAGCCACAAGCGCGAACCTTTACTGACTTACCAACGTTTACCGTGATGCAAGAGGGGGATAACAGTTCATCGGCGTGGCCAGTGGCAGAGGCAGAAGTACTGCAGCAGATGCGCCTATTTTGTCAGCAAAAGGTGCAAGATTACACTTTGCAACGTGACCTACCAGCCGTGGATGGCACGTCACAGGTTTCACCTTACTTGGCGATCGGCGTGCTGTCAGCACAACAATGCGTCGCTCGCTTGCAATTAGAAGCCGGAGCTTCAATTTGGCAAGAGAAAAGTGGTGCTGCAGTCTGGTTATCTGAACTGATTTGGCGTGATTTTTACAAACACATCATGCTGGCATTTCCAAAATTAATTAAGCATAAAGCGTTTCAAGCGGAAACCGATCTTATTCAATGGCCGAATAACGCTGCCTTATTTGAAGCGTGGTGTCAGGGTAAAACCGGTTATCCGATTGTGGATGCTGCCATGCGGCAATTAAATCAAACGGGCTGGATGCATAACCGTTTACGTATGATCACGGCTAGTTTTTTAGTTAAAGATTTGCATATAGATTGGCGCTGGGGCGAGCAATACTTTATGTCGAAGCTCATTGATGGTGATTTTGCGGCGAACAACGGCGGCTGGCAGTGGGCTGCATCAACCGGTACAGACGCAGCACCGTATTTCCGTATTTTTAATCCAGTAACACAAAGTCAGCGTTTTGATGCCAATGGTGACTTTATCCGTAAGTTTATTCCTGAATTGGCGGCTAAATCGGCTAAAGATATTCATTGGCCGCATAAACCGATTACGCCTAAAGGTTATGCTGCTCCTGTGGTTGCACATGATCAAGTTCGAAAAATTACCTTAGCGCTGTTTTCAGCAGTAAAAAATCAGGAGAACCAGCATGCTTGAGCCGCGCCTACAGGCCTTTTTAGATTATTTTAATCAGATCTCAGGGCAACATACTATTGCACCAACAGCGCTCTATCATAAAGACGTCTGTTTTATTGATCCGGTGCAACAAATTCAAGGCGCAACTGCGTTACAAGTATACTTGAATCATGGTTATCAACGGTTGAACTATGCACGCTTTATGCCGGTATCTGGTTCTTGTTCGGGTGATGTCGGTTTTTTAAGTTGGGTGATGACGTACAGCCATCCTGCCATCGCTAAGGGTAAAGAAATTAGTGTTAAGGGCTGTTCAGAATTACGTTGGCAAGGTGAGCAAATTATCTATCATCGTGATTATTATGATATGACCGAAATGGTTTATCAGCAGATCCCAGTATTAGGTTGGTTAACCAGCCAAGTTAAACGTAAAATGGCTGCGGGTTAACCCGCTGTTTAAGCAGGCGTTCAGCCTGCCATTATAAGGAAAGTTATGCGCATAGCAGTAATAGGCGGCGGAATTTCTGGCATGTTAAGCTGGTATCTGTTGCAACATAAATATGATGTTACTTTGTTAGAAGCAAATGATTATCTTGGCGGTCACACTGCCACTGTTGATGTTGAAGTGCAAGGCAAGCACTATGCCATTGATACCGGTTTTATTGTTTTCAATAACTGGACCTATCCCATCTTCAATAAATTTATTGCTGAGCTTGCTGTACCTGCGTTACCAACAGAGATGAGCTTTTCAGTCAAAAATACACAAAACAATCTGGAATATAATGGCAACACTTTAGCCAGCTTGTTTGCGCAAAAACGTAATCTGCTTCGACCGTCTTTTTGGATAATGCTACGGCAAATCGTGCGCTTTAACAAATTGGGTAAGCAAATGGTTGCTGAAAATCATGCCGATCTGGATTTAGAATTGGGCGTGTTTTTAGACAAACATGGCTTTGGCCAAGGCATTCGTGATAATTATTTAATGCCGATGGGCGCAGCAATCTGGTCAGCCGGTTTAACCGATATGCCAAAATTTCCGGTGCGTTTTTTCCTTCGCTTTTTTAATAACCACGGTTTGTTAAATATTAATGATCGGCCACAATGGTCAGTGATCAAAGGAGGGTCTAAGCGCTACGTTGAGGCCCTGTTACAAAAGGTCGATGCTGCTAAATTACGCTTAAAGCAAAACATCAGTGGCGTGTCGCGCGATGCTATGGGTGCAACCATTCATTTTGCCGATGGCACAACCGAGCAATTTGATAAAGTGATCTTTGCTTGTCACAGCGATCAAGCGCTGGCTTTATTAAAAGATGCCACAGCACAAGAGCGGGAGATTTTGGGGGGAATTGCTTATCAACAAAACGAAGTTGTGCTGCATACCGACACGAATTTACTGCCAGTTCGCCAAGCGGCTTGGGCGTCTTGGAACTACAATCTTGATAGCCAGCAAAGTAATCAAGCGACACTGACTTATAATATGAATATTTTACAGCGCTTAGAAGCCCCCGTGACTTTTTGCGTGACGTTAAACAACAGCGCCAGTATCGCAAAAGATAAGGTATTAGGGGTTTATCACTATGCACATCCCGTGTATAACCATAGTACTATCGCCAGCCAGCAGCGGCGTCACGAGATCAATGGTGTGAATAATAGTTTCTTTTGTGGTGCCTATTGGTATAACGGTTTTCATGAAGACGGCGCTCGTAGTGCTGTCGATGTTGCCGCCTTATTAGGTGTAGATTACTGATGCAAGCAGGCCATGCGGTATATTGTGGTCGGGTAGGGCATAAGCGCTTTCTACCCAAGGTGCATGGCTTTAGCTATCCTTATGCGGCTTATTGGCTGGATTGCAGCCAGCTAAACCAAGCTAGTTTATCTGCAGTAGGCATCGGTTTTGAGCGGTTTGCTGCGATTAGTTTTCGACGTAAAGATTTTCTCGAGGGTGATAGCGACTTGGGGCAAGCTGTCCGCGCCAAAGTACAGCAGTTAGGCGGTAATGTGGCGATTAACCAGGTTTTCTTGGTATCGCCATTGGCAGGCTGGGGCGTCTATTTTAGCCCACTTAATTTATACTATTGTTACGATGAAAGCGGTCGTTGCTGTTATTTGCTCGCGGAGGTCAGTAATACGCCTTGGAACGAACGGCATTACTATTTGCAGCAATTGCAAGAAAACGCCAAGTTCTATGAACATGACAAAGTATTTCATGTTTCACCGTTTAATCCATTGGATATGCAATATCGATGGCAAATTCCCCAGCCTAGCGAGCAATTGTTTTGCAGTATTACGAATATCAAGCAAGCCCAAGCGGTGTTTAGTGCGTGGTTTACCCTACGACGTTTTGAGCTGACAGCCGCAGTACGCCGTAAGATATTGATCCGTCAGCCATGGCAAAGCGTACAGATCATGACTCGAATTTATTGGCAGGCTTTAAAACTAGTGTTTAAAAGGATGCCTATATATGGCCATCCTAAATCCAGAGGAACTGATGTATGAGTTTGTCGCTTAGTGAAAAAGCGGTGTTTGACAATCTTGGTTGGTTTGACCGGTTATGTCGTAAATTTACTTTGAATTTCCTCGGCCAATTACGTCACGGTGCCATCACGGTAATTGAAGCAGGGGTAGAACAACAATTTGGTGAAACGGGTGCTGAGTTACACGCCACGATAACAGTGGTTGATCCTGCCTTTTACCAAAAACTGGTGTTAGCTGGCTCGGTTGGTGGCGGTGAAGCTTATATTCATGGCTATTGGCGCTGCGACAACTTAACTGCCCTAGTACAAATTTTTGCCCGTAATTTAGCTGTGCTCGATAAGATGGACTCTACTTGGGCACGTTTGAGCCGTCCAGTATTAAAGCTGCTAAATTACCGCAATCGTAATACGGTCAGTCAGTCTAAACGCAACATTTCTGCGCATTATGACTTAGGCAACGCGATGTATAAGCTGTTCCTAGATCCTAGCATGATGTATTCCAGTGCGGTTTATCCCTCTGTTGATAGCAGTTTAGCCGAAGCACAGCAGCATAAGTTGCAACAAATTTGTGAGCGTCTGCAATTACAAGCCAGTGATCATGTGATTGAGATTGGTACTGGTTGGGGCAGTATGGCTATTTATGCTGCACAGCATTATGGTTGTAAAGTGACTACCACCACGATTTCACAACAGCAATTTGATTACACCCAAGACCGTATAAAAGCATTAGGTTTAGAGGAACAAATTACCCTGTTGTTTAAAGATTATCGCGAGCTTGAGGGTAGCTACGATAAGCTTGTGTCTATTGAGATGATTGAAGCGGTAGGCGATGATTTTCTCGATAATTACTTTGCCAAGTGCAGCAGCTTATTAAAACCCGATGGCATTATGGTGTTGCAGGCAATCACCATGGTCGATCATCGTTATGATCAATATGTGCGTGAAGTTGACTTTATTAAACGCTATATTTTTCCAGGCGGTTGTTTACCGTCCATTAGCCGGATGGCTACTGCGGTTGCGGAGCATACAGACTTAGTGATCCGTCAGGTTCAGGATATCGGTTTTGATTACGCTCGTACGCTAAAAGATTGGTGTGACAATTTTATGGCACAGCGCGATGCAGTACATAAATTAAATTATGACGATAACTTTATTCGGTTATGGCATTTTTATCTGTGTTATTGCGAAGGCGGCTTTCGTGAGCGTGCCACCAGCGCGGTGCATTTAGTTTGCACTAAACCAAATAACCGCAGCGTGATTTGAGCCAAATTTGGCTAAGAATAAAACCGGTCTGCTCAGCAAGACCGGTTTTTTTGTTTTACTCGCTGTTTTTAGCAAGAACGTCGTTTAGCGTGAAGGTCAATACCGTTTCAATGTGCCTCGTTTTGCACGAAGCGCAGGTGTTATTTATTCAAACTGACTTTTCAACCAGCAGCAAACCGGCAGGTGTGATAACAATTAGCTTGTCTTTATACAGGGCGCCAATGGCTTGTTTAAAGGTTTTTTTGCTAACACCAAAGGCATCGGCAATCAATTCTGGCGAGCTTTTATCCGTTAAAGCCAGCTTGCCGTCGTTTTGGCGTAAACGCTGTAAAATCTTTTCAGTTAACGCCTGAGCTTGCTGATAAGTGGCTTGATTTAGGCGTAAATCAATTTTGCCATCATCGCGAACTTTGGTGATCAGGGCGGTGTGGCGTTCACCTCGTTTTAGTGGGCGAAAAACTTCATTTTTATACAATACACCCCAATGTTGATGTTCAATAATCGCTTTGTATCCAATATCGGTTTGCTCACTGATCATCACTTGCACCTTATCACCGGTTTGGTAAGGCACAGGTGTTTTATGTAAATGACGATCTAATTTAGTCGAAGCAACAATACGATTACTTAAATCGACATAACAATACACTAGATAGTGCTGGCCCACTTTCAGCGGGATTTGCTGCTCGCTAAAGGGCACTAATAAGTCTTTCTTTAAACCCCAATCTAAGAAAGCACCCACCTTAGTACTGGCAACCACAGCTAAAGAGGCCACCTGGCCAACCATAATTTTCGGTTGCTCAGTGGTGGCAATCAGTTGATCTTCAGAATCTAAATATAAAAATACAGACAAGGGCTCGCCGATAACAATATCTGCGGGCGCCACGTTGTTCGGCAGTAGGATCTCACCCCAGCTTAATCCGTCCAGGTAATAACCAAACTTAACCTGTTTTTTTACGGTTAATGTATTCAGGGTACCTAATGCTATCATTTGTGCCTCATTATTCATTGTTTAAGTTGAATATTGTAACGGCTTTTTGCGGTGTGTGCTGTGCTAATTTCAACGGGTATGCTGCTTTCGTTGCTTATTAGTTTAAGCCGCAAAGCCTTGCGGTGTATTAGCCAGTTTAGACCAGATTTTTTCATGGAAAAAATAACCTACCGTATTTACCGCCGGTTCAACAATAGCAACCAAGCCACCGAGGATGAGATCGCCGGTAATTAAATAGGTCACTGCAAAAGCAATGGTAAAGTGCATTAGCGCGAAGGTGAGTGTCTTAATCATCAGTTACATCCTATCTCAATACGACGATCAAATGATAACACCTCTCATTTGCATTTAAAGTGAATTTTATTGCTTAGCATAAACAATAAAATTAATCAGCTTGGTAAGTCAATTGACGCCCGTGTTGCGTATACCTTATCTTGGCATGAGCGATAGGCTGTATAGCCTAAGTGATTTTCATTATCGCAGGGCAGAATATTTCGGAGAAACCTTATGGATTGCCGTGAATGGCTGGATATCAAGCAGTATGAGTTCCTGATGAACTATTTTATGCGTCGTCAACAACAACACGCTATGGCTGATTTGAATGAGCCTTACAGTTATGATGGTTTTAGTACCTATGATCAGCTGTACCAGCAAATTGTTAAAGAAGCAGAAGTGGCGTTTATTGAATGTTTTGGTGAACCGGCGCCGCCCATTGTGTTTACCAATTTATTTCATCTCGCCGAGCTTGAGTTAGCAGGTAAGCGGCCCCGCTTAAAAGGGCCGAAGATGATACAATAAGCAGTAAAGTGCAGTTAATCTTCTAAGCGCTTTAACGCATCGATAAGCATCGGTACGTCCAGTTTGTCATTCAGCGGCACTAAGGTGCCTGCTGACCAGACGCCATAGCTGCCATCTTGACGTAAGATAAGCATCTTATCTTTTCGGATACTAATAATATCTTGCTGGCTGATATTCAGTTTGGGTAAGGCTTTAGGTGCGAGCAAATTATCGCTAAGCCAGCGTTGCTGGCCATCACAGCCGGCCGCAGCAACCAAGGTGGGTAACCAGTCCAGCTGTTGGCTATTATGCTGTTTTAATTGTTGACTCAGTGCTGGCCAGCGGGTCAGAGCGGTGACGGGAGCCAGTTGGAACTTAGTATTATTGCTGTGTAACGGCACAATGACAATTTGGGCATATTGTTGATAGTCAGCCCAATTTTGCGTGGGATCCGCGTCAAATACCATACTAAAAGGCGTGAGAGTGGCCGACTCTGTTGCCCAAGGAAGCAACGCGCTGAGCTTAGGGTCGCGATTCACTACCGAAAACGCCTGGCTGTGAGAGGGTGATAACCAGCTCGGCCGCTGTTTAAGCGCTTCGGTGTCGCTTGCTTCTACCATAAATTGGCCATACAACACATTGAGCAGTGCTTCAGGGGCATTATTGGGGGCAAAATGTTGTTCGTGTAATCGAAATTGCTGCTGACGGAAAAAGTTAATCTGCGACTCGGTTAAGGGTTGGCTAAATAGCAGTAGTGTCGACTGTTGTGCCGGCAAGGTACAACGTAACTCACCGGTAAGTGGCAAACTAGTTTCTAAACTTAGCCGCTCGGCTTGGCGCTGTGCGCGTTGTGTTAAATCAACTAATTGATAGCGGGCTAACAAACTTTTTGCCGTAGCGGGATAAGAAAACGGTAAAACATTATCTTGGCGGGTAATGTCCCACTGCAACTTCGCATCAGCATAAATATGTAAAACATGGCTTAACATAAAACTGCCGAAAAACAGCATAAGTGCAGGTTTACCAATGCCTGATTGCCCTAAGCGGGTGATCTTTTTCCAGCAAAAGTTACTGATGGTCAGTTCTATGGCAAACAACATACTGCCCACTACGGCCACGATCAGCAAAAAGTTACGCAGGTTGGTGACTATTTGCTGGCGCAATAAATCAATCGTTTGATCATAAGATGCACTGCCTAGATGATACCCAAGCTGGTTATAAACGTAGGCGTCAAAGATTAATAGTACTAATCCAATACTGGCGAGCGCTGCGGCCAGGCCGCGAATATGGCGCTGATAGGGAAAAATTAACGACAATGGAAAGATGGTTAAAATAAAAAACATAAAGCAGATAAATGCGGTATGTCCTAGCCAGGTTAATACAAGATAACTCCAGCCAAGGAATGTCACAGGTAAAGGTTCTGCCCACCAGAAAGAGGCGGTAATCACTAAAGCGAGCAGCATATTAAAAAAGCTGAACCAGTGACCCCAATTCAGCAAGCGATTGACTTTTTTTACCAGTGACAGATTTTGTTCTAACACCATGTTAAGTTTACTGACGATTTACGTTGATGGCATCCGCTAATGCCCGATTAAATGATTCAGTGACCGCAGCGCGTTGTTTGGCGGGTACTGATGTATTAATAACATGGCTCACGGCATTGCCTAAACACATTAAGCTCAGCTCGGTAGTCGCCTGCTCATTTTGCAGGGTGTCGATAAGTTGATTTACCAGCTTTTCAATTTGGCTAGTCGAATATTTTGATACAATAGGCATGGATTACTCAGATAAACAAAGCTTAAACAGATAGAATAGTAACAGAATTCAGAAAAAACAGGAAAATTTATGTCGGTAGATATGCAACATCTGGCTATTAATTACATTGCGTTGACCGATAGTGGCGAACATCAAGCGCATTATCGTGACGGTTTGATCAGCAGTAACGTCGCCGTTGCCAACTTGGTAGAAACCCTACATCTGGCCTATAACGGCAAACCAGCTAAAGGATATGCCAGTTTTAATCCAGAGAAGTCCGCACGAGTGCCACAAGCATTAGCCGATTGGCAGGCTGATCAAACAGACTTTTTGGGTTTTGCCAAAGCCACTACGGATGCATTAGTGGTGGAATTAAGCCAACATCAATTACCTGAAACAGGTTATGTGTTACTGGCACATTATCGTTATTTAGCCAGCGATTACCTTTTGGTCTGCCTGTTAGGCAGTAAAGATCACTTTGAATTGTCGGAGCAACTCGAGTTAGCAACTTCACGGCATTTAGATATTGGCCGGATGCAACTGGCCGCACGTTTAGATTTAACGGAGTATGCTGTTAATGCGGCTAAAGGCAATTACATCAGTTTTATTCGTGGACGTGCAGGGCGAAAAGTGGCCGATTTCTTTTTAGATTTTTTAGGCTGTACCGAGGGCGCCGATGCACGAGTGAATAGCCAAAAAGTGTTGGCTTCAGTTGAAGAATACCTGGGTGCGGCAGAATTTGATGCCTCTGAAAAAACCAGCGCTCGGCGTCAGGTGTTTGACTACTGTGAAGAGCGCGCCAAGAGCGGGCAAGATGTGGTACTCACTGAGTTATCGGCGGTCGTTGATCCTGAGCAGAGTAATGGTTTCTTACATTATTGTGCAGAACAACAGCTCGATGTCGCTGAACAATTTCCGGTCGAAGTGAAAGAGCTGAAAAAAATGGTCAAGTTTAATGGTGCGGGTGGCGGCTTATCGCTCAGCTTCGATGAAAAGCTACTCGGGGAGCGGATAAAGTACGATATCAAAACCGATACTTTAGTTATTACGGGCACACCACCTAACTTGCGAGACCAGTTACAACGCTTTAGTCAGGGCTATTCGGCTTTTGATCAGGGTTCGGAGTAACCGTTTTACTCTGTGTTTGCTTGGCAGCGTCAGTTTGACTGGCGTTGTCAGGCTTGGCTTGCGGATCGGCTAGATCTTTTAAACTGGGCATTTTCATTTTAGCTGAATGTTTAATGAGCATGATATTGCCGATGATTACGCCAAAAGCGAGTGCGATGCCCCAAAATAACGGCCAATTCATATTTCTGCCTCACAAATGTTAGTGATAAAACGAGGATATAACTCCGGTAACATTTGCAACACTGTGGCTTGCTCGGCAATCGGATTATCCATCAAGGTTTGTTGTAATTGTTGTAGGGTTAGCGCTGCCTGACATGCACTGGCCAGCGGTTGATAGCTCAAATGCCAAGGCTCTGCCGCTACACCACCGCGAAATGCGCGATAAGGTAAAAAGAAGCCATAGTCAGCAGCATTCTGTTGTAACCACTGCGCTAAAGTGGCGAAAGGCCCATCGCCTTGATATTCGTCTGTACTTAACTTTACTTGATAATCTATTGGCACAGCCGCGGCATCATAAACATCTATTTCTGTTCCCCAGTGATGTCGACTTGCACCAGGTAGTGCCGAATAAAGCATAATCGCTTCAATACGTGCCTGCGCTGACAGTGAAGTCACATCAACCCGTTGTTGAGCATGATTAAAAACCGGACGTTGCCCCAAGCATTTTGCTTGCCAGATACGAGCTTGACGCTCGAAACTGCGCCAAGCCGATACCACGGCTAAATCAAAACCTTCATTAGCCAAGGCCGCTTTGAGTTGCAGAAATGCAGCCATGGCCTCTTGGTGAAGCCACTGCTGATTGCCGATATGTTGCATGGCTGAATTATCAAGCCCCGTTAACAGGGCACGGTTCAGTATTGCGCGGCTCATGCGGTTAAGCGTTGCTGCAAATTAATCAATAATTGCAGGTACACTTCAGTTAATTGGCAAAGATCGGCAATCGCCACACATTCATTTACTTTGTGGATAGTGGCATTGCAAGGGCCTAGTTCAATCACTTGAGCGCCAGTTGGGGCAATAAAACGGCCATCTGAGGTGCCACCTGTGGTTTCAAGCCGTGGCGTAATACCTCGTACTTTTTCAATCGCGGCCACCGTGGAGTCAACTAAATCGCCTTGCTCGGTTAAAAACGGTAAGCCATTTAACGTCCACTCTAGCTGATAATGTAAACCAAATTTGTCGAGTAGGGCATAGACTCGACTTTGCAGCTGCTCGGCATCCACTTCCGTGCTGTAACGGAAGTTAAACATGACGTTTAATTCTCCCGGGATCACATTTGATGCACCGGTGCCACCTTGAATATTGGCGATTTGAAAACTGGTTGCTGGAAAATAAGCGTTACCGTTATCCCAAATCTCTGTTGCTAAGGCGGCCAATGCCGGTGCCGCTTTATGAATAGGATTATCAGCTAAGTGTGGGTAGGCGACATGGCCTTGAATACCTTTTATGGTTAAGTGCCCTGTTAACGAACCTCGCCGACCGTTTTTTATCACATCACCCACTTGCAGATGGCTAGAGGGTTCGCCCACTAAACACCAACGAATTTTTTCTTGGCGTGCTTCTAAAGTTTCAATCACTTTGACCGTACCATTGATAAAGGGGCCTTCTTCATCGCTGGTAATTAAGTAAGCTAAATTAAAAGCCGGTGACGGTTCTTGTGCTAAAAATTGCTCAGTCGCAACAACCATCGCAGCTAAACTGCCTTTCATATCGGCAGCACCGCGACCAAATAAGGTAT
The DNA here is from genome assembly GCF_016343785.1 of Alishewanella maricola. NCBI lineage: Bacteria > Pseudomonadati > Pseudomonadota > Gammaproteobacteria > Alteromonadales > Alteromonadaceae > Alishewanella > Alishewanella maricola. Next base: position 132,984 of record NZ_JAEINI020000007.1, read on the forward strand.
CGCCAATGATGGTTGGCTGAAACGGGGGGGTGTGCCATGCATCGACAGGACCGCTCGGTACTACATCGGTGTGACCGGCAAAACAAAATAACGGTTTGCCTTGACCATGGCGTGCCCACATATTGAGCGTATCGGCAAACGGCATCATCTCAATATTAAAGCCCACTTTAGCTAAACGTGCCGCCATCAGTTGCTGACAACCGGCATCTTCAGGTGTCACTGACGCCCGTTCAATTAACGCCATGGTGAGCGCTAATGTTGGGTTGCTGGCCGGATTGGTGAGATCAGTCATAAATGAATTACCTATTTTTCAGAAGAGGCAGATAAAGCAAGATAAGCTTGCTCATCAAAGCCCAGTAACAGTTGTTCGTTATGTTGTAATACTGGCCGTTTGATTAGCGCAGGTTGTTCTAGCATTAAGGCTAAAGCACGTGTTTCGTTGATCTCCGCTTTATCGCTGTCAGCTAACTTACGCCAAGTTGTTCCACGTGTATTAAGTAAATTTTTCCAGCCTAATTCCGCGGCGAAACGCGCTAGCAGTTCAGCGTCCAAGCCATCGGTGCGATAATCGTGAAATTGATAGGCTAACGCTTGTTGCTCTAAACAACGTCGGGCTTTTTTGATGGTGTCACAGTTTTTGATGCCGTATAAGATAATCATAATTTTTTTACTTTTTAAATTGCAGAACAAAAAGAGGATCTTGGTTGGCTAGCACTTGAGCTTGTCGGCTGAGTAACTTATCGAGTTTGCTCGGTAAAGATAAGCTCGCGACACAATACAGTTCATCGAGCACTAATTGCCAATACGCTAAGTCGATTTGCAATATCGGTGTACCTGCCTTGACTTCACGTGGTGCTCGGCACAGCCAATGTAAGCCTTTGCCGTGATCGATGCTAATAGCAAAAGGCAAATCGACGGTCAGCGTTAGCCCCGAAGTATGAGTAAAGATTAAACGACGTTCACCGGCTCTGGCTGTTGTAAAGTGGCCACTGAATGGAGCATAAAGCGTACCTTGTTGTAATTTACAGCATAAGGTCGCCGGAAAAATATCCTGCTGATACAGTAATTCAGGATGCATGCTGATCGGTAAGACCTGACCACTAAACGGGCTTTTAATAATAAAACCTTCTAGTGTGGTCCAATCTTGTTGCCAGATGATGACTGATTGCTGCACTGTTGCTCTCCAAGATCATGAAGCTTTGATGATAGCTTAAAGTTTTTGCAATATCAGCATCTTTCACTGCCTTATGTAGCCCAGCATTAAAGCGATAGCAGCGCTTTTGGCCATAAAACTGCTGCTTTTGCCGTATTTGCTCAAATTTGTAGCTTAATTAACGATTTCTACTAGCAAAAAAACAGTGGTTAAGCCATTAAACCGTTATTAACAAGCCTCATGTTGTCCACAGATTCTGTGAATAACATTGTGAATAACACGGTTTATCTTGTTTATCGTTCTGTATTTTATTGGGTTTTTATTTTGGCATATTCTTTGTTTAGTCTGTCATGATCGAAAAAGTACAGAGAACGTAAAAAAAGCAGTCTTTTGCTATCAATTTGGTTTAAATATCTTGTTGTTTATATTTTGTTAAATTTGAGGCGTCACTGTGTCTGTCATTAACGTTTCAATGGCATTTTTATTTTGTTTAGAACAATTAAAAGTATGCTAAAGTTATCAAACTAGGCCAGCACGGGAGTAGAGTAATTGCAGCTGATTCGTATTCTAAGCCAAGGTATTCGTTATAGTCGTACTTGGCCGACTAAACCAGAATTAAATGCTATTTTCCCTGAAAATAAAGTCATTTTCTTAACGCGTAAAGGCGTTCATTTTTTGCCGGTATTATCGGTAATTACGGCTTTAGTCCAATTCAAATTGCTTGGTGCAGAACATCTCGGTCAGATTATTGCCATGATGTTGTTTTTAGCCGCGCTACCATTGCAGGGTTTTTATTGGCTAGGCATACGAGCTGACAACAGTTTACCTCCAGCGCTGATAAATTGGGGAAACGAAATTCGTGAGCAAATCATCAAGCATGGCCAATTACAAAGCCAGCCTGGCTCGTTAAAAAGCTATTTCGATCTGGCTAAACTACTTCAACAGGCTTATCAGCAGTTAGACAATACGGTAATGCGCCGTTGGTTCTAACAAGACGCATTCATGACAGTGGCTCAAGCTAAGCTAAATTAAATACTGACCAAACAGGGGCGTGGTCAGACGGGCGTTCAATACCCCTGAGTTCATAATCGATGCCTGACTCAATACACTTAGCCGCCAGCAACGGGGTAGCCATAACCACGTCTATCCGTAATCCACGATTATCATCAAAACCCTTCGAGCGATAATCAAACCAACTGTATTGTGCGCCAGTTTCTGGATGCAGTGCACGGAAAGTATCAATCAAGCCCCAATCTTTCAATTGTTGTAGCCAAGCACGTTCTTCCGGCAAAAAAGAGGTCTTACCTTCACGTAACCAACGTTTGGCATTGGCTTCGCCGATGCCGATATCTAAGTCGATAGGCGAGATGTTAATATCACCTATTACGGCCACATAGTCCTTTTCGCTGTTATGCGAAGTTTCTAGGTAATGTTGCAAATCAGCGTAAAACTGAGTTTTGGCGGGGAATTTTATCGGGTGCTCGCGGTTTTCCCCCTGCGGGAAATAGCCGTTTAGCACAGTTAGGCGTTTGCCATCGGTTAAATCGAATTGTCCAATTAGCATTCGACGTTGAGCATCTTCAGTATCGCCGGGAAAACCATATTGCATTTCGCTGGCCGGTTGCTTACTCATGATGGCAACACCATAATGCCCTTTTTGGCCAAAATGATAAACGTGATAACCCATTGCTTGAACATCAGCTAATGGGAATTCACTATCATGAACTTTGATTTCCTGTAAACCAATAATGTCAGGTTGATGTTTTTCAATTAATGCTTGAAGTTGATGCAGCCTGGCGCGAATACCATTAATATTAAAAGAAATTATTTTCATACACTATCCGAATTAAGACCCGTTAACGCTTGTTGTTGATCATACCATGTAATCCAGATCAGCACGACCTGTGACAAACTCGGATCCGGAGCAATCTTTGGCAATATTATCTGGGCAAACAGCTTTGCCTTTTAACTATCAAGTCATCTACAGTCGGCGACGTTCTGTGCAATTGGCCATTAAGGCAGGGCAATTGACCATTCGAGCACCAAAAGGCACTTCAAGTCAGTTCATCTCTGCGTTATTAGCGCGCAAACAACAATGGATCTTGTTACACCTTGCTCGAACGGAAGCCGAAGCTGATAGCGCCGTGGCAGCGTTAGATCGTCATGAAATTTTAGTGTCAGGGCAATCGATACCATTTTGTTGGCAGTTAGCGGCCAAAGCCAATGTGGTAATGACGGAGCGTCAGTGTAAAGTATCGATCCCAACGCGGGTGAAGCCAGAACGACGTGCTTTATACCTGAATCGACAACTGCAAGAATATTTTGTACCTCTGGCTGAACAGTATTTTCAGCAAGCGGTAGCGTCTCAAGCTCAGCTTATGGGGTGTAAGCCAAAGGCAATCCGTATTGGTAACTGGCAGCGTAAATGGGGGTTTTGCAATAGTTTGTCAGAGGTAGGGTTTAATTGGCGCTTGATGCAAGCGCCTACTTGGGTAGCAGAGTATGTTGTTGTGCACGAATTAGCACATTTAACCCACATGAATCATTCAAACGCTTTTTGGCAACGCGTAACAAAGTTTTCTGCTGATTACAGGTTAGCGGAGCAGTGGTTAAAGCAACATCAGCGGTTGTTGTTATAAAAAAAACCGACCTTTACAGGTCGGTATCAAGATAAATTGATTAAAAGGAGAATACATCCAGGGATAACACACCTTTTAAGACCCACTGATTATGAAAAGATTCCATTGCGGCATAATTATTTATTAGATTTTGCATTAAATCGCTATTTTAGTTTAATCTCTGCCCTCACTAGGTGAGCATACCGCGATTAATTAGACGGTAATTAATAATAATGAAACAGACAGGCAACTAACCATGATGAATCCCCTTCGTTTATTGCAACTGCTTAAACTTTTAGATGTAACACGCTTACAAGATAACGATGATCAGCGTCAAATGACCGATTGGTTAGCCCAATTACCGGTAACTCCCGCGCCGGTGGCCGCATTATGTGTGTATCCTGAATTTTTAGCCGAGGCCCGTAAACATATTACGCAGTCTAATGAAACTGTGGCACTGGCGACGGTTGTTAACTTTCCAACTGGCGATCAACCCTTATCTACCGTACTAGCAGACATCGCTACAGCACGCCAAGCCAGTGCGACGGAAATTGATTGTGTTTTACCTTATCAAACCTTACTCAGCGGTAAAGAAACCGAAGTCGCTCAGTTTTTAGCTGCGGTGCGCGAAGCAAGCCAAGGTCTGTGTTTAAAAATCATTATCGAATCAGGTGAGCTATTAACCGCACAACAAATTACTAAAGCCAGTGAATTGGTTATAGATAGTGGTGCCGAGTTTATTAAAACATCAACCGGTAAAGTGCCGGTTGGCGTTACCCTGGAAGCGGCTAAAATCATCTTAACCAGTATAGCTGCCGCAGATCGCTCGGTAGGATTTAAAGCATCAGGTGGTGTCAAAACCGTTGAGCAAGCATTAGAGATAGTCAGTTTATATGAGCAAGTGACGGGTAAAACGGCACAAAGCGAAGGGCTACGTATTGGTGCCAGTACCTTATTAACTGAGCTATGTCAGCAACTTGCCAGTTAGTTACGGCCTTTTAACCAAAGACAACGTTATAGTCATTATCAATAAGTACGAGCAAGTACTGGCTGTTATGCCATTATTTGCTTTTGCTTATAAAGACAGTATTAATTAATCGCGACAATGAGTCAGTCGTAACAGCATTTTTTGCTGATAACACGATGAATTGAATAGGAAAGAGGCTGCTGAAGAAGAAATTGCTTGCGTTGCTCGCCTTTCAGGCAAGCGCCACGTTGTTCCGCTGGTCAATGCTGCGCATTGTCAAACCTGCTGAAGGTTCTCACCTTGCCCTAAGAGTGTTTTAAAGCGTTTTGATTTAAATTGAAGAAATTAGGCATAAAGAGAGATGGTGGAGGGGGAAGGATTCGAACCTTCGAAGGCAGTGCCGGCAGATTTACAGTCTGATCCCTTTGGCCACTCGGGAACCCCTCCACAAGTGCAGGCGCATATTATCAAATTCAGTTTTTAAGTAAAGCACTTTACTAAAGTTTTTTGACTGTTTGCCGATAAAGCAAACAGTTAGGCTAAAAAGTGTAGATAATGCAAGCAATCATTAACGAATGGCAACTGGGTACAACGCTTAACCAAGCACTGCAACAACAGCATCGTGCTGATTTTGCGTTGTGGTTAGCGGTGTTGTCTCCGGCGGTACAAGAAATGGCGGCTTTTTATACGCCATTACCTAAAAGCGTTGAGGTTAACGCAACGCTCTATCAGCAATTATCTGTGCGTCAACGCCGTAGTTTTGCATGGCAAGAAACTGATGCGGCTGTGTTAGCGCAACTTAATCGATCTGCGCAAACGAGTTTACGCCAATTGAAATTACAAAGCGCTTTAACCCCTGAGCCTTGGGTTAGAAAAGATGATGCCAAAAAATTAGATGGTCGCTTGATGAGTAATTTAGATCAGCATGCTATACGTCGTCTAAGTGGCAAGGAACCACCGATCCAAGAAGGGGACGAAACCGTGTTATATGAAATGCTGCAAGAACTGAATGCTAACCCTTTACCGCTTTAGTGCTTCTTGATCTTATGCTTGACCGCTTATTAGATGAGTTTGACAATGTTTCACTTTTATCAATGAACCACACGGGCAAAGCTCATTACGTTTTAACTTATGGCTTGGTGTGGCTGACAGTTTGCCACTGTGGTAATACCATTTATCAATAAATTCAAAAAATGATTGTTCTGTGATCACTTCAACGGTGTTATCGATAATAAAGTAGGCTTTGAAACTTACTTCACCTTTATGCATATTCTGGTTGCTCTCGCTGATCGCTAACTTAAAAAAATGCACACTATCAGCAAACTGTTGAATTTCTTCTATCAATTCAGCTGAACGTTGTGTTGGATGCGTAGTCTGGTAAACATAGTCAATCTGACCAAGACAATAGGCCGTGTAACGTGAACGCATTAGGGCTTCACAATTTGGTGCTAATTCACCTTCTAATACATAAGGGGCACAGCATTCAATAAACGGTTTTTTTGAACAGCAATAACACAGCATCGTTATCTCCACATTAATGCGTGCTAGTTTACCCCTAAGCCAGCTCAGGGTGTTTCACTTTATTGATGATTTATCGTTTTTTGTTAAGTATTGTGATGCATAGCTTAGATAAAGTATGTCACTTGTCACTTGTCACTGATATAGAGTTTTAATGTTGTTTCACCATTGCCTGTGTTAAGGGATACAACGCAGTTTGCTGCTTCTCTGCTAATTGCGCTAATTGCGTTGCTTCCTCATCAGTTAATTCACCACCATGCAACACAACTTTACAGCTAGCACTGTTTATCGCGCGTTGTACCGTTTTCGCTAAATCCTTAACCTGGTGCGGATGAATCATTAAGATTTTTTCTAGAGGGATCTGGCAGCTTGCCCAAAAATTTTTATTAGGTTTCACTTTCGGTGCAATTAATACAATCCAGCCGTCCACATCGCGGTGTTGCTGTAACAATTTTAAGAGTTGAAGTTCAGTGTTATTGCGCTGTAATAAGGTGAGTGGCGGTATTGATCCAGTATGACTCGTGTTTAACGTTTTGCTGGCACGAGATGGGGTATTGGATTGTAAAATTTTGGTGGTGATAAGCATGTAAACCTCTAACTGGTTATTTATACAGTGTACGCTTATACAGTAGTTTTTGTTCAAATAAAAAGCAAGTGTTTTGTGTTTGTTTTTTTAGTCATATCGCTGTCATACAACCTGCATATTCTTTTCATTGTTGTTAATTTTGGATTTGATGTATGGCAACTTCAGAACAGTCTTGTACTGAGCTAAAAAGTATTTTGCAGGCCCGAGCGCTACAACCGCTATTTCAACCTATAGTTGCTTTAAATTCGGCGCAGATCTTCGGTTATGAGGCGTTAATTCGTGGCCCATCGAACAGCCTGCTGCATTCGCCGTTGCAACTTTTTAAAACTGCGCTTTCTTGTAATGCTTTAGCCGAGTTAGAACTGCTGTGTCGAGAGCTGAGTATTGCGGCTTTTGCTTGTGCTGCTGTTTGCGGTAAATTATTTTTAAACGTGAACCCCTTGCTGTTACTTACTGCTGATCATCCTAGTGGGCTAACCAAAAGCATGTTGCAACAAGCAGGTTTAGATCCGTCACAAGTCGTGATTGAGATTTCTGAGCAATACCAAGTTGAAGATGCTAGCTTACTGATTAAGGCTGTAAATCATTATCGTGATCTGGGTTTTTTAATTGCCATTGATGATTTAGGGAGTGGCTTTTCGGGTTTAAAACTTTGGTCAGAGTTGCAACCTGACTTTGTTAAAATTGATCGATACTTTATTAGTGAGATTTATCGCGATCCAACCAAAAAATCATTTGTAAAAAATATTATCAGTTTGGCAAAAGCAACGGGTTCATTAATTATTGCAGAAGGGATTGAAACGGAAGAAGAGCTCTTGCAATGTAAAGAACTTGGAGCCGACTTTGGTCAAGGTTATCTGCTAGGGCGCCCGCAAGTCTCTTTTTTAACGCAAATCAGTAGTAAAGTCATCATGGGGGCGAAACCTCCATTACCCAGCCAACATAGTGTTCTTTCGCTGCTGATTGATATTGCACCGATATCAACATCGCTAACCGCGTTACAAGTGGCCACGCTTTTTGAGCAAGATGCCAGATTGCAAACGCTGGCTGTGGTAAGTAATAACAGGCCTGTCGGTTTAGTGTGTCGTTCGGAGCTGCAAGCGCTTTTCTCACAACATTTTGGTCGAGCGTTACATGAACGAAAAACGATTGGTCAGATCATGAATACTAACGCAGTCATTGTCGATGCAGACTCTAGTCTCGATGATGTAAGTAAAATTGTTGCTGAAAATGAATACAGTGCCGCAAGTTGGTATTTCATTATTTGTCGTCATGGTCATTATTTAGGTTTAGGTTCGGTACGGCAATTATTAAAAAAAGTCAGCGAAGAGAAACTCCAGCTTGCACGTTACGCAAATCCATTGACCTTTTTGCCCGGTAATGTGCCTATATATTTAGAGATTGATAAATGGTTATCTAAGGGGAGTGTGTTTGCCGTAGCTTACTTAGATCTAAATCACTTTAAACCCTACAACGATATCTATGGTTATAGTAAAGGTGATGCGGTATTGCAGATGTTAGCCGAGATTATCCAGCAAAATGCCCAAGGGGTAGCGTGTTTCGTTGGCCATATAGGAGGGGATGATTTTGTGCTGGTCAGTGATACTGTTGTTATTGAGCCACTGTGTCAGGCGATTTTGGATGAATTTGCTGTACGTATTTTGGTTCACTATGAACCTGAACATGTGCAACAACAAGGGATCCATGCTTTAAATAGAATGGGCGACTCTTGTTTTTATCCTATGCTGTCATTGTCTATTGGCGTGGCTTTTCCTGATCCTACTTTATGTCATACACATCATGATGTGGCGGCTTTGAGCACTTCAGCTAAGTTTAATGCTAAACAAATGGGTGGTAACGCGCTATTCTTATCCAGACGTCGCGGGCCTGCTCAACTGCATTCCAACTTACTGGCTAGACCATCTGCAGATTGATTTAGGCTAGAATATCCCATCGATATGTTATTAAGGTAATTCAGAAGTAATGATTTTAGATGCATTTGTCAGTCGTCATGGCGACGCCTTTAGTTTTACACGTCAGCACTCCTGTAATTTTGCCAAGAAGATCGCGGGTGATTTTAATCCTATTCATGATGTTGACGCTAAAAGGTTCTGTGTCCCAGGTGATTTGTTATTTAGTTATTTACTTACCCGCTATGGAGTAAGCCAACAACTGAATTGTCAATTCTCCGGTATGGTCAGCGCCGATGTCCTTTTACACTGCGAGTTGTCTGAAGGGAAAATTCAAGTATGTGATGAACAGGGGCGCGTTTACCTTACGGTACAGTTTTCTGGTGAGCACACCCATGATATCGGGGTGATCGAACCGTTGTTTCAAGATTATGTGCAATTTTCAGGTCAAAACTTCCCGCATATTCTGCAACCGTTAATGGAGCAGCAAGGTGTGATGATTCATCCACTGCGTCCTTTAGTTATTTATGAAAGTATGGCATTAAGCTTCACGACGTTACCCACAAGTAAAGTCGAACTCAGTCTTGCCAGCAGTAAATTAGATATAGAGGGTAAAAGAGGTAACGTTACGCTTAACTTTATATTGACTGCAAAGGGTGTGCAGATTGGTAAGGGTGAGAAGAAAATGATTTTAAGTAATCTTCAGCCTTATGATGCTACAGAGATGCAGCGTATGGTTGATGAATATAATAATCGTAAGACCTCTGCGGGTTGTGGCAATTTCGATTTATAAGCCCTACAACAGCTAAAAAGTGTCAATTTTAGCTGTTTAGTTCAAAAAATAGCCGAACAAACTCTTTTTTTAAAATTATGCTTGCAGGCTAAATTAAACTCCCTATAATGCGCATCCACAGACAGGGACAACGGCAACGACATCCTGTCTGCGAAGCGAAAGCTAACTGAGGCAAACGCCTCGCTCTGAATACAGAGCACGCTCTTTAACAATTCGCAATCAATTATCTGTGTGGGCACTTATGATGATGTTCGTTAAAACGAAATG
>NZ_JAEINI020000008.1:0-128655 GCF_016343785.1 Alishewanella maricola
TAGCACTATGAAATCAGCGTTATTTTTAACCTCAATATTTTTTTCACTCGTTTGTGTCGCAGGTGATGTGGAATTTATGGTTAGTAGTAACGAACAAGGAACTGTGCATTTAGTTACCGTGTTTGGTTCTGAGCTGTCAGAGGCAGACCTTACCAAACGGTGGAATGAGAAAGTCCAAAGCTTATGTCCCGCCGGGGTAATTAAAATTGAGCCAAGCGATAAACCTCTATTCAGGCCAAAGAGTTGTGGTGATGCTTTAGAGGTTATAGACGGTAAACAGAAGTGCGAGGAGATTCAGGCACATGTATTTGGTAAGGTCATCTGCAATGCTACATAACAAGGCGTCTATGGACTCCCCCTCTATTGCAAGCACAAAGTGATCAAATTTGGCGGTGAATGACTGCATACGTCTATTCGGCTCGTGAGATTCATGGTTTTGCCATGCTCCAGCCCTGATAACTTTCGCGCACAGGTGCCTCATCGCATCAACGGTAATAACTACCAGCCTTGTTACCAGGCCCTTCCTGTGCACGGTCTTAGCCGCTTTATTTATCCACTTTGTAGTGCAATGCTTTGGTTGAGAGTTGTCGTTAACTTACTGTTTTTACCACTATGTTTCTGCTACATCATATTGCTAAACCTAAAGCATCTTGCCGCTGCTGCTTAGCCATTATTGCCCAGAGCATTCTGGCCTGTTTTGCGGCGATAGCGACCGCCACGACATTGTTTGACCGTCGCTCTTGCAGCTTATAAATCCACTCGAACATGGGTGTTGTTTGTGTAGATGTTTGGGCTCTGCTGGCTGCTAACATCACCGTTCGGGCACCTTGAACTAAGAGTGTTCGCAAGTAGCGGTCGCCGCGTTTGGTAATAGCCCCAAGCTGGGTTTTACCACCGGATGAATTCTGTTTAGGTACTAAACCGAGCCAGGCGGCGAATTGCCTGCCGTTTTTAAATACGGAGACATCACCGGCAGTGGCCACAGCAGCACTGGCGGTAACGCTACCGACACCACAGAGCTCAAGTAAGGCTTTTGCGGTAGTATCTTGTTTGCTCCAGGCGTCAATACGCTTGTTGAGTGCAGTAATCCGCGTTTCTAAATCAGTTAACCTGTTGGCTAAATCAGCCATACTCTGGCGAAACAGTAGGGGCAGTGTTTCCGATTCAGCCACCAAAGGCAACGTCTTGGCCAGTGCTGCGCGGCCCTGATTAATCACAATGCCAAACTCGTGCAGGTAGCTGCGAATTTGATTCATCAGTGAAGTACGTTCTCGTACCCACTGGTCGCGCATACGGTGCATGACGAGCACAGCTTGTTGTGATTCTGATTTAACGGCAACAAAGCGCATATTCGGTCTGGCTAACGCTTCACAAATGGCTTCGGCATCATTGGCATCGTTTTTACCACCACGCCGATAGGGTGCAACATACTGTGGTGTCATCAGCTTTACGGTGTGCCCGAGCTTGCTCAGCTCACGGGCCCAGTAATGCGCGCCACCACAAGCTTCAATGCCGATAAGCATGGGTGGTTTATTGGCAAAATAGCGCAGCATTTCGGCTCTGGCTAACTTTTTAACCATGACGGTTTCACCAGATTTAGCATTAACGCCATGAATTTGAAACACGAGCTTTGCAATATCGACCCCACAACGTATAGACTGTTCCATGCGACTTCCCCTCACTTGTGACTGATTGATTCAACACTCTCAGTGTGGCACATTGATGCCGGATAGTGAGGGGGAGTCCATGTTATTGCATCACTCGCGGCCTTCAGCCGCTGGGACGCCAACCCGCTGCGCGGCTCGTCGCCCGTGTGCTTTGCGTTAGGTGTTCATATAAACGGAGTTAAATTGAAGCGTAGTAAAAAATTTATGGCTTATTTGGTTTTATTGGTTGTGTGTATCATTGCCTTTCAGTTTCAATTAGTCACTGTCGATAACTTTTTCACTAACCCATTTTATATCGGCTCGATGTTGCTCGGTATTTTAGTGGTATCAAAGGCTCTTTTTTATACTTGCCCAAAATGCTTCAGAAATCAGGTAATTCTAGGTTTTTATAAATATCGTATGCCAACGCCAAAGTGTTATAACTGTGATCATGACATCGATAAAAATCACACCTAACAAGCGCCTAAACTCCGACAATGTTTTGTTGTCATGGTTTTGGCAAACAACGCAAAAAGCCATGCCAACACATTGCGTGTTAGGCGGGCGTTAGCTTTGAAGGAGTTCTAATTGAGCAATCGAATTATGGATTTCATTGAGAAATCTAATAAGGTATTACTATTTTTCGCAGCAATATTTGTGATTATCGTGGTTGGCAAAAATGTTCTTGAAGACATTATGCGTAAAGATTACTCACCACCAACAGTACAAGTTATAAAAAGCGATGACACAAAAGCGATAGAGCAAAAAGTTAAGCTTGAAAAACAGTATGTGGGTTTAATTAATGATGTCCATATTTTTGAAATAACTTCAGATAGAGTGGTCCAAGAGCAACCGTATAGTTTAAGCGCCGAACGAATAGTTATCTCATCTTCTTTCGGTTTAAGTGAGAATGCCGTAAATCTAATGTTCACGAAGATTGGTGAACAAAGAAAGTTACTATTTGAAAAAAATGCATTAATAGTAGAATTTTCCCCTAGCCGTGATAAACAAACTCAATACGATAAAATTTTAAGTAAAAACATATACTCAGTAGCTAAATACGATTCAAATAATGATGGGTTTTTAAATGATCACGACAAAAAAGAATTGTTAGTTTCGGAATATGATGGCTCAAATTTGACGCCTGTTATGGATGACATAAAGGGCTATGAAGTTGTCGATAATGACCTTGTTTTAATTTACAGCGCATCAGACGCAGATACATTGTATTTTATTTTCAACATCAGAACAGGTGAGCTTCAAAAGTTGGATACGGCGTGGTAGCTAACAAGCGCAGCCACAATCGGCCACTCCGTGGCCTGGACCTCAACCGCTGCGCGGGTTTCGGCCTGTGCTTTGAGCGTTAACTAGCTCGAGGAAATTAGGTGCCAGAAGTTCCAGAATATATTGATTGCATGAAGCAACTTAAACTTCGGCTCCAGCACATTGATCAGCTAATCAACTTCACTAGTGGGGAGCATAGTGCTTTTGCGCTGGAATCGGCAGCATCACAGCTAAGAAAAATCCTTGAAATAATAGCTTTTTCTTCAATAGCTCCATGTAGATGGCTATACGAGAAAATTCGTTTTGAGTATGACAAAAGCGATTACAGGGATGACTGGAATGCCAGATCGATTTTATTAACTATGGATAAGATAAAACCTGACTTCTATCCAAATCCGTTTAAATATTCAACTGGGCTTGTGGCTGAGCGTGACGGTAAGCGCGGGAGAGTAATATCTCCAATAAAAAATGAAGATTATTTAACACGGAAAAGATTCGAGAAGCTATACACAAGAGTAGGGAAGTTCCTACATGCTGATAATCCATGGAGAGCTGACAAGGGCCTGGCTCATTTCAGAAACGATCTGCCAAAGATCATTGCTCACATTAAACAGTTACTCAATTATCATTTTGTACAAATTAAGTCTGACAACAGCCTTAAGCTTTGGATGGTTCAAATGGGTACTTACGATCAAAACCCGCAAATGTTAATTGCTGAGGCAATTGATGAAAGTGCTAGTTAACAAGCAAAGTCAGCCGACGCTTTACGCGGCTGCTTTGAGCGTGTGTGTCGGGTATGACACGTAACTAGAGAGGTTCAGTAAGCACAGAACTAATCATTAACTAAATTAAAAATCGCTACAACTAATCCAGAATATCTACAAATTCCCCAGGATAATTCTTATTTACTAATAATCCAAAATCGTAAATCTTTATTTCCAATTTTATGCACCGTTAATCATACAAAGTGGGAATCCCAGTTTTAGTGAAACATCCTAAGTAAAGAACGGTAGCTATTATAATAATAATTAATTTAACATAATATACATTATGAGCTATATTAATTGTGCTAGGCAAAAGCACCTGCTGACAGTATTTTGAGGCAATATTGCACCATTTACCAGATAAAACCGTATCACTAAGCATCTTACCTTTGGGTGTTTTATTATGCGGCATACCGGTATTAAATATTCTTTGGCGATATGTGCTTTCGTCTTTAGTCAGGCTTTTGCACAAACAACTTTAAACAGTAAATCTGCGAGTGCTGCTATGTCAGAGCCAGTAACATTACAATTTTATAATCAACAACATTTCAATCAAGCCATGTTGATCCATGATACGGTTATGGGTGGCCGCTCTAAAGGAAATGCAAGCTTAATGTCTGAAAATAACGGTGTGTTATTTGTCGGTGATTTATCTTTAGAAAACAATGGCGGCTTTGCCTCGATAGAATTTAATTTGGCGCAAGCCTTACCCAAGCAACGTTTTCAGCAAGTGGTATTAGCCACGGTTGCCGATGGAAGAACTTATCAGCTACGTTTAAAAACACCTTTTATTCCTCGTGGTGTGGCCTATGTAGCAGAGTTTAAAACAACGGCTGATGCACAGCGCTATGCTTTTAATCTTGCTGATTTTCAAGGGCGTTATCGCGGCAGAGCTTTAACCAATATGCCAGAACTTCACTTTAAAGATGTGCAGCAAGTCTCTTTAATGCTCGCAGATAAGAACCCTGGACCATTTCGGATTGAGTTGTATGATCTGCAATTTAACCAATAAATTAAATCATTAAAATTAAATAGTTACCGTTACTGCTTACTGAAAATTAATTGTAAGGGTATATATATTAAAGGCTTATTTTTGTTTTGCTGCCCACTGTAAATGACGCTGTATAGCGTCGTCTGCAAGTAATAAATCTAAGGTATTAAAACGCTGCGCTAAAGTGATTTCATCATATTGTTTATGAATGGCTTTGTGGCACAATTGGCACAAATAAACACCTTGCTGCAATTCTGCTTTGCTGTACTTTTTGTTAAAACGGCTACGCCGATGCATTTTACGTGGAATAAGATGATGAAAGGTCAGTAACGTTTGTCGCTGACAAAGCTGACAATGTTTCACCGCCAAAAGCATAGTTAACTCCTTTCGCTTTAAACGTTAGCCACACCCTACTCGACATTTTTTGCCCATTTCTTAATAGCTAAAATATACATACTACGTTGAGTGCTTAGGATGTTTTACGCAAGAGGAAGTGTTTTAGCTCTGTGAAAATGCAGCGGCAATTTCACAGAGCCCACCAAATATCGAAGAAATCAGACTGTACTTATACCAGTTCAGCAATGATAGCCTGTAACGCAGCTAACGGATCTGCCGCTTTGGTGATGGGTCGACCAATCACCATGTAATCCACACCAACCGCTTTGGCTGCAGACGGTGTCATCACGCGTCGTTGATCATCAGCTGCGGCATCGGCTAAACGAATACCGGGTGTCACTAACTGAAACGCACTACCAAATTGTTGTTTTAACATACTGGCTTCTTGTGCCGAGCACACTACTCCATCTAACCCCGATTGTGCTGCTAAACCTGCCAATTTCATCACTTGCTCAGCCGGTGTTAAAGTGATGCCCAGTTCGGTTAAATCTTGTTGTTCCATGCTGGTTAACACCGTTACCGCAATTAATTTGGGTCTGTTGTCTCCAAAGCGTTGCAAAGCTTCTTGCGCTGCTTTCATCATACGACTACCACCACTGGCATGCACATTAACCATCCAGACACCAAGATCCGCGGCTGCACTCACCGCTTTGGCTACGGTGTTTGGAATATCATGAAATTTCAAATCAAGAAAAACGTCAAAGTGACGTTGTTGTAAGGCTTTGACAAATTGCGGCCCCAAATGAGTAAACATCTCTTTGCCGACTTTTAAACGACATAATGACGGATCAAGTTGGCTGACCAGCGCCAGAGCATCGGCTTGCTTTTCATAATCTAAAGCAACAATGACAGGAGACTTGCACGACATGAATTATCCTTTGAAAAAATTAACGGCCATCTACGCCGGCAATAGGCTCTACAGTTTCCCATTGCTGACATGAAGGACATAACCAATAAGGTTGACGAGTTTTAAAGCCACAGCTGCGACAGCTATAGAGGATCTTACTGGCAAGATAAGCATTCACCAGCTCTTCTACTGAGCTGAGAACCTCTGCCGCCTGAGCAGATTGCTGCTGCCGAATTTGTAGCAATTTTTGAAATAAACGAATGTTCGGCTGTTGCCGTAATTTATCAAGCACATAATGCTCTGCCGCGGTAATAGAGCCATGTTCAGTTAACCAATCGCACAGTAATAAACGCGCGCTGGTATTGTGATGCTTATCTGCAAGCAAGGTAAGCAACTGATACCACTCATCTTCATCTAAATGGCATTGGCTTAATTGCGGTAAAATATCCGCACTCCATTGCGGCTTTTGTTTCAATATGCTCAGCAAAGCCCCTTTAGCCGTAGCCGCATCATGCTGAGCTAAGGCTAACTTTGCCAATTCAAAACGTGGACGAATAGCCTGAGGATAACGCTCGGCCAATTCCGCTAAGATAGTCAGATCCAGCGCAGCCCCTTTTAAACTTTCCGTATGCAAATTAGCCAGCGCAATGCGTAACGACTTAGATTGGGTATTAGCCACTTCAGTGGTTAATGCAACCGCTTTGCTTAATTCATGCGTCGCCATAAAAATACTGAATAGTTGCTTTAGCGAGGCTTCGCGTAATGCTTCGCTGTTAACTAACTGCAGTAATAAATGCTCTGCCCGATCATACAAACCCGCAGAGTAATAATCTTTAGCCAACTCAAATTGAATGTGTTGCGCTTGTACTTTAGGCAGTTTTAATTGGTGCAGTTTTTCGTGAATACGAATGGCTTTATCCCAATCACCTTTGCGACGGAATAAATTAGCTAATGCAAGGTAGGTGTCGATGGTTGCCGCTTCAATATCAAGCAGTTCAAGTAACTGCTCGATCGCTTTATCTTCTTGATCTGTGAGTAGGAAATTTAAACCCGAAGACAGGTTTCGGGTAATATTTGCCCTACCCTTAAGCTCTTTGTGTTTGAGGCTATTTTGTCCCATAAACCAACCGTAAGCAACGGCGACGGGAAGCAAAAGAAATAGCAGCTCAGGCATAAGAATTAGGTGTTATCAGTTGATTTATTTAGCCAACGTTTTGTTTTTCGTTGCAGCGCAAATAACAAACTTAACAGCAGTCCGATTATTAGGCCTAAAACTAGAAAGATCACTGCGATATCAATTACCCGCAATGTTAGCTTAACAACCAACAAATTCAGTTCGGCAGTTTGCTGATTAGTTGAGCCTAGTAGAAAACCAAAAAGTACTACGGCTACAATAAATAAAATAAATAGTATTTTGCGCAACACTCAGCTCCGCTTAAGAAATAAAAAGCGCTTACGTGTTGTCTTTTACGCGGTCACGTAACTCTTTACCGGGTTTGAAATGAGGTACGTATTTGCCATCAAGTTCTACTTTGTCGCCTGTTTTTGGATTACGGCCTAAACGAGCGGCACGATAATGCAAAGAGAAACTACCAAAGCCACGTATTTCAATACGCTCACTTGATGCTAAAGATTGTGCCATCTGTTCCAAAATTTCTTTCACAGACGCTTCTACATCTTTGACTTGAATATGGGGAAAATCAGTAGCTAACTTTTCAATCAATTCAGACTTGGTCATAGCCCCTCCGGCAAACCTGCGAGTAGAATAAGCAAGGGGCGAATGCCCCCTGCTTTATCAGCAATTAATCCTGCTTTTGAGCAGCTTTAAATGCTTCAGCCATAGCGTTACCACCGAAATCAGCTTCTTGTTGTTGCTTGCTGTTTACAGTGTCCATAGCTTCTTTTTCTTCAGCTTCGAATTTCGCTTTGATAGACAGGCTAATTACGCGGTTCTTACGATCCACACCCATCAAACGCGCTTCAATTTCTTCGCCAACTTTCAATACAGTTGATGCATCTTCAACACGGTCACGTGAAATATCAGATACACGAACATAACCTTCAACAGCGCCTTCTAACATAACAGTAGCGCCTTTCGCGTCAACGGCAGTAACTTCACCTTTAACGATAGCACCTTTTTTGTTATCAGCAAGGTAACCATTGAACGGATCTTCATCCAGTTGTTTGATACCTAAAGAAATACGCTCGCGCTCTGGGTCAACTTGTAACACAACGGCGTGTACTTCGTCGCCTTTCTTGAATTCACGAACCGCTTCTTCGCCAGTGGCGTTCCAGCTGATGTCTGATAAGTGAACCAGACCATCGATACCGCCGTCTAAGCCGATGAAGATACCGAAGTCAGTGATTGACTTGATCTTACCGCTTACACGATCACCCTTGTTGAAGCCCTTAGCGAACTCTTCCCATGGGTTAGCTTTACACTGTTTCAAGCCTAAAGAAATACGACGACGTTCTTCGTCAATTTCAAGAACCATCACTTCCACTGAATCACCTAAGTTAACCACTTTAGATGGGTGGATGTTTTTGTTGGTCCAATCCATTTCTGAAACGTGTACTAAGCCTTCTACGCCTTCTTCGATTTCTACGAAACAGCCGTAATCAGTCAGGTTAGTTACACGACCAGTGATGCGAGCACCTTCTGGGTAACGTGAAGCGATAGCTGCCCACGGATCTTCGCCCATTTGCTTCAGGCCTAAAGAAACGCGTTGCTTTTCGCGGTCGAATTTCAGAACTTTTACTGGAATTTCGTCGCCAACGTTAACGATTTCGCTTGGGTGCTTAACGCGCTTCCATGCCATATCAGTGATATGCAGTAAGCCGTCTACGCCACCTAAGTCAACGAATGCACCGTAGTCAGTCAGGTTCTTAACGATACCTTTAACTTCCATGCCTTCTTCTAAATTCTCTAACAGCTGATCACGTTCTTGGCTGCTTTCAGATTCGATAACGGCACGACGTGAAACCACGACGTTGTTACGCTTCTGATCAAGCTTGATAACTTTGAATTCCAGCTCTTTGTTTTCTAAGTGCAGCGTGTCACGTACTGGACGTACGTCAACTAATGAACCAGGCAGGAACGCACGGATACCATCAACTTCAACTGTGAAGCCACCTTTAACTTTACCAGTGATAACACCGATAACCGTTTCTTTATCATCGCAAGCTTTTTCCAGGCGAACCCAGGCCTCATGGCGCTTAGCTTTTTCACGTGATAATAAGGTTTCACCGAAACCATCTTCAATAGCGTCTAATGCTACGTCGATGATGTCACCTACACTCACCTCGATCTCACCGCTCAAAGATTTGAACTGTTCAACCGGAATAGCTGCTTCTGATTTAAGACCGGCGTCAACCATAACAACGTCTTTCAGAACCGCTACAACAGTACCTTTAACAATGGCACCAGGACGAGTTTCGATAGTTTTGAGGCTTTCCTCAAACATTAGTGCAAAATTTTCAGTCATATTCACTTTTTCAGTTAAGTTCACCACGTCGCATCTTGCGTTGTGGGGTTGCTAAGTTTACCAATAACATCCTTATTACTGGCTGTCCAAAATGCGGCCTTGGCCTGGTTCAAACGCTTGTTAACGACAACTTACTGTTAACAAACTGCAGTACCTCTTGCAGCACCTGTTCAATGGGTTTATTGGTCGAATCCAGCATGTAGGCATCAGCTGCCGGTTTTAAGGGTGCTGTAGCACGATTCATATCGCGCTCATCCCGAGCTTGGATTTCGTTCAAAAGGTCGCCGATGTTAACATCAAAGCCCTTTTCTTTCAACTCTAAATAACGACGCTGCGCCCGTTCTTCGGCGTCTGCAGTTAAAAATATTTTAACTTCTGCTTGTGGAAAAACGACGGTTCCCATGTCGCGACCATCCGCCACTAAGCCAGGCTCTTCCGCAAAAGCCCGTTGCCGGCGTAACAAGGCTTCACGCACACTAGGCAGTGAAGCAATTTTTGAAGCCATGTCAGCAACGTCTTGAGTTCGAATGGTTTGGCTAACATTTTCGCCTTCTAACGTCACGCGCGTGTTACCGTGTTCATCGCCACTGAATTGCACATCAAGATGCGCGGCTAAAGGTTGCAGTGCCGCCTCGTCGCTTGGATTAATTTGATGGTGCATAGCAGCTAACGCTAATACGCGGTATATAGCGCCGCTGTCGAGTAATTGCCATCCCAGGTGTTGCGCCAATAAACGGCTAATGGTTCCCTTACCTGAACCGCCTGGTCCGTCGATGGTAACGACTGGTGCTAATTGTGGCATCCTACCCCCTAAGTTAAAACGTCAATTCGGTGTTTCAAAACGCGGCTTATTATACAGCTTTTTGTGACGATTGCTGGTTTAACTGCAATTTATAAAAACAAAAACGCGCAACCATTTTTGGTTACGCGTTTTTAGGTTAGGTGAAGGGTTTTAATGGCTTAGCTTATTGAATTCCGTAAAGTAACTCGGAAAGGTTTTTGCAGTGCAATCGGGGTCTTCTATTGTGACGGCCGTATCACTAAGCGCAACTAACGAAAAACACATTGCCACACGGTGATCATTATAGGTCGCAATACTGGCATGTTGCAGTTGTGCTGGCGGTATAATTTTTAAATAGTCTTCGCCTTCTTCCACCTCAGCGCCTACTTTTCGCAATTCTGTTGCCATCGCGGTTAAGCGATCGGTTTCTTTAACCCGCCAATTATAAACATTACGGATTACGGTTGGGCCTTTGGCGAACAACGCAGTGGTGGCAATGGTCATTGCTGCATCAGGAATAGCGTTGTAATCACGGTCAATGCCACGCAGCTCGTTACGCGTAACTGATATATAATCATCTCCCCAATCGACTATCGCGCCCATTTCAGCCAACGCATCGGCAAAGTGAATATCACCTTGCACAGCATGTTTACCAATTCCGGTGACCTTAACGGTGCCTCCTTTGATAGCCGCTGCGGCCAAAAAGTAAGATGCCGATGAAGCATCACCTTCAACTAACCACTGGCCGGGTGACTGATAACACTGGTTACCCGTAACCAAAAAGCGCTTATAATCTTGGTTTTCTACTTCAATGCCAAAGCGAGACATTAACGCTAAGGTAATATCAATGTAGGGTTTAGAGACTAATTCACCTTGGATCTCAATAACACTGTCACCGGCTAATAAAGGTGCGACCATCAGTACTGCTGTTAAAAACTGACTTGAGACACTGCCATCGATCAGGCAATGCCCCCCTTGCAATGGCTTACCACGAATACGCAGTGGTGGATAATTAACGTCGCCCAAATAGTCGATATCCGCTTGCCATTGCACCAATGCATCCACCAAGTGGCCAATGGGTCGCTCGTACATTCTTGGCTCGCCGGTTAAAGTAACATCTACTTGGCAAGCAGCCAGTACCGCCGTGAGCGGACGCATTGCGGTGCCAGCGTTACCTAGAAATAGAGACAAAGGCTCAGCTTGGTTAAAAACGCCGCCATTGCCTACTAAGGTACAACGGGTGCGACAAGCAGATAATTGATACGAAATACCCAGAGCAGTTAACGCGCTAAGCATGTGCCGAACATCATCACTGTCGAGTAAGTTACTGATTTCGGTTGTACCTTTCGCTAAGGCAGCTAACAGCAGCACTCGGTTAGAAATACTTTTTGAACCGGGTAAATGCACTTCACCGGCGATATGAGCAATGGGGTTTAAGGTTAGCGTCTTCATCCGTTTACCTTTGCAAAATCTTTCATAAAACTCACTAAAGCCTCAACACCTTCTTGTGGCATAGCGTTATATAAACTGGCGCGCATCCCACCCACCATTCGATGGCCCTTTAAAGCCAATAAACCTTGCTGCTCAGCTTGCTTTACAAAGCTGTCGTTTAATTGTTCATCAGCTAGGAAAAACGGTACATTCATCCAAGAGCGATAGGCCGGATCAACATCATTGCGGTAAAAATCACTTTCATCGATGTAGCGATACAGTGTTTCGGCTTTACGTTGATTACGTTGAGCCATGGCCGCTAAACCACCTTGTTGTTTTAACCATTTGAACACTAAACCCGCTAAATACCAGGCGTAGGTGGGTGGTGTGTTAAACATGCTGTCATTTTCAGCAGCGAGGCGATAATCCAAGATCGCTGGAATGGCGGCATCTTTTGCAGGTAACAGATCTTCACGCACAATCACTAAGGTTAAACCTGATGGGCCGATATTTTTCTGAGCGCCGGCATAAATAACGCCATAGCGCGCAATATCAATGGGCCGTGATAAAATGGTCGACGACATATCTGCAACAATCGGCACCTGGGTTTGCGGTAAATCGGTAAATTCTAAACCATCCACCGTTTCATTGGGGCAGCAATGAACGTAAGCCGCATCTTCGTGTATCTGCCAGTCACTACTGGCGACCATACTGCGTAATTGTGCAGCGGTTTTTTGCCGAATATCGTGCTCACGAACCGCGCCAAACTTTTTCGCTTCTTCAACTGCGGCTAGTGACCAAGCACCAGACACGATATATTCAGCCGTTTTTCCGCTGTGCAATAAATTCAGTGGCACTGCTGAAAACTGCCCACGGCCGCCACCGTGCATAAATAAGACTTTATAATTGTCGGGAATGGCTAACAGATCTCTGAGATCTTGCTCAGCTTGTGCGGCCAGTTGCATAAATACTTTACTGCGATGGCTCAATTCCATCACCGAACAACCCTGTCCTTGCCAGTTAATAAATTCCTGCTGTGCCTGTTGCATCACCGCTGTAGGTAACATGGCTGGGCCAGCACAAAAATTATAGGTGGTCATTGTCATATCTCGCTTCTTTGTTGGTTAATTTCAAACTGGCCTTGGTTATTTTTTATTCTAAAAACAAAACGAGCGCCAAAGCGCTCGTTTTTAGGGGTTACTCTTCTTCGCCACTGGCATCTTGTGCTAATTGGCTGTCTTGTACTTCTGGCGTACGGCTTGCGCCTTCTTCGGTTACCGCTAAGATTTCATCCTCTTGGATCTCATCAATGCGTTCCACGCCAACCACTTTTTCACCTTCTTGAGTACGGATCAAGATAACACCTTGAGTGTTACGGCCGACTTCAGAGACTTCTTTCACACGAGTACGTACCAAGGTGCCTTTGTTTGAAATCATCATGATTTCATCGCTTTCTGACACTTGCACAGCACCCACCACCAAGCCGTTACGCTCAGACACTTTAATCGATACCACGCCTTGTGTGGCGCGGCTCTT
This sequence comes from Alishewanella maricola, assembly GCF_016343785.1. Classification (NCBI taxonomy): domain Bacteria; kingdom Pseudomonadati; phylum Pseudomonadota; class Gammaproteobacteria; order Alteromonadales; family Alteromonadaceae; genus Alishewanella; species Alishewanella maricola. The sequence goes on from NZ_JAEINI020000008.1 coordinate 13,162, forward strand.
CGCTGGGTATTCGCTTAATGCTGTTCGCTTACCGTAGCCGTTCTCGGTAACTGTTAAGATGGGGTTATCGCCGTTCGGGATAATCAGTGAAACAACACTGCCTCCTTCACGTAAACGAATACCGCGCACACCGGTAGCCGTTCGGCCCATGCCGCGTACTTGATCTTCAGTAAAGCGTACCACTTTACCGTCATCAGAGAACAACATGATTTCGTTGCTACCGTCAGTAATCGCGACGTCAATCAGGTGATCGCCTTCGTTTAGGTTAACCGCAATAATACCGTTGGCACGTGGACGCGAATAATCCGTTAAGGCCGTTTTCTTCACGGTACCGTTGGCCGTGGCCATAAACACATATTTGCCTTCTTCGTACTCACGTACCGGTAGAATGGCGTTAATACGCTCGCCTTCTTCCAGCGGTAATAAGTTGATAATCGGTTTACCACGCGCGGTACGGCTGGCCAGCGGTAATTGATAGACTTTCATCCAATACATCCGGCCACGATTCGAGAAACATAAAATCGTATCATGGGTGCTGGCGACCAACAGCTTATCAACAAAATCTTCGTCTTTAACCGTTGTTGCCGCTTTACCACGACCACCACGACGCTGCGCTTCATAATCGCTTAACGGTTGGTACTTGGCATAGCCAAGGTGCGATAAGGTCACCACAACATCTTCTTCGGTGATCAAATCTTCGATATTGATATCCAGCATATTATCCTGGATCTCAGTGCGTCGAGCATCGCCATACTGCGCTTTAATGGCTTCTAATTCTTCGCAAATTACTTCCATTAAACGTTCAGGGCTGGCCAAGATATGTAATAACTCGGCAATCAGTTCTAACAGATCTTTATATTCAGCTAAGATCTTTTCATGTTCCAGGCCGGTCAGCTTTTGTAAGCGTAAATCAAGAATGGCTTGAGCTTGCTGTTCAGTTAAGAAGTAAAAACCATCACGAATACCAAAATGTGCTTCTAACCACTCTGGTCGTGCGGCATCTTCACCAGCGCGCTCTAACATCGCCGTTACGCCACCGAGTTTCCAACCGCGCTCAACTAAACCGGCTTTCGCTTCGGCTGGGCTGGCAGAGGTTTTAATCAGTTCAATAATTTCATCGATGTTAGCCAGTGCAATGGCTAAACCTTCTAAGATATGGGCACGATCACGCGCTTTACGTAAGTCATAAACAGTACGACGGGTAACCACTTCACGGCGATGCAGGATAAAGTATTCCAGCATCGGGATCAGCCCCAGTAACTTCGGCTGATTGTTGGCCAAGGCCACCATATTGATACCAAACACGGTTTGCATTTGGGTATTGGCATACAGCTGGTTTAACATGACGTCGCTTGATTCGCCACGTTTCAATTCAATAACGATACGCATACCGTCTTTGTCTGATTCGTCACGTAAAGCCGATATGCCTTCAATACGTTTTTCTTTAACTAATTCCGCAATTTTTTCGATTAAGCGGGCTTTGTTCACTTGGTAAGGAATTTCGTGCACGATAATCGCTTCACGACCGGTTTTTTCATCGGTTTCGATAAAGGTTTTCGCGCGGATATACACCTTTCCACGACCCGTACGGTAAGCTTCTTCAATACCCTTACGGCCATTGATGATCGCAGACGTTGGGAAATCAGGACCGGGGATATATTGCATTAATTCATGCAATTCAATATTTGGGTTCGCAATTAATGCTAAACAGCCATCGATCACTTCGGTTAAGTTGTGTGGCGGGATATTGGTTGCCATACCCACAGCAATACCCGAAGAGCCGTTGATCAATAGATTAGGCACTTTGGTTGGCATAACCGCAGGGATCATTTCGGTGCCGTCATAGTTTGGCACGAAGTCTACGGTTTCTTTATCAAGGTCAGCCAGCAATTCGTGCGCAATGCGCGCCATGCGAACTTCGGTGTAACGCATCGCCGCTGCAGAATCGCCGTCGATGGAACCAAAGTTACCTTGGCCATCTACTAACATATAACGTAACGAGAATGGCTGAGCCATCCGGACGATCGTGTCGTATACCGCACTATCACCGTGTGGGTGATATTTACCGATAACATCGCCGACAACACGCGCCGATTTTTTATAGGCTTTGTTCCAATCGTTACCCAATTCCTTCATTGCGAATAACACACGACGGTGTACTGGCTTCAAACCGTCCCGCACATCGGGTAAGGCGCGGCCTACAATGACGCTCATCGCGTAATCGAGGTAAGAATTTTTTAATTCTTCTTCGATATTAATCGGGACTATTTCTTTGGCCAGATCTGTCATAAAACGTTATTTTCCCTTAAATCAAATAGATAACTCGCTTTTTTTGATCTTCTACAGCGCGAGACAACGCGGGATTCTACCACAGAATCAGCGCCTTGCCATGCCTGTTTATGCCTTGTATAAAGATTGCTGTCTTTGCCATAACAGATCAATGCCTTATAATGACAAAAAACAACAAGGTTAGCATTATGACAACGCATACTAATGTCGATCCCGCAGAGATCGCGAAATTCAATGATATCGCTGCCCGCTGGTGGGATCCAGAAGGTGAATTTAAGCCTTTACATCTGTTAAACCCGACGCGTTTAGGCTTTATTTGCGATCAAGTCGGTGGCATTTTTGAAACGACAACACTTGATGTGGGCTGTGGCGGCGGTATTTTAGCGGAAAGCATGGCACGGGCCGGTGCTAACGTAACCGCAATTGATATGGCCAGCGAAAGTTTAAATGTGGCGCGTTTGCATGCTTTAGACAGCGCTCTGACGATTGATTATCAACAAAGCACGGCCGAAGCGTTTGCCGCAATGCACCCCGCTAAGTTTGATTTAGTCACTTGCATGGAAATGTTAGAGCATGTGCCTGAGCCCGCTTCAGTGGTTCAAGCCTGTGCCGATTTAGCTGCACCTGGCGCCACTTTGATTTTTTCGACGATTAATAAAACGCCAAAAGCCTATTTAATGGCTATTTTAGGTGCAGAGCATTTATTACGGATCGTGCCTAAAGGGACGCATCAGTTTGATAAATTTATTCGCCCCTCTACACTGATGCGCTTTATCGAAGCGGCCGGCTTAGAGGTCGTGGATGCGACCGGTTTACACTTTAATCCGGTTTATAACAGCTTTAAAATTGGCCCTGGGTTAGACGTTAATTATTTTGTGGTGGCACGCAAACCCGCATAAGACAGCTAGCCGCCTAAACTAGGCGGCTTAATAACCAGATAAACTTAAAACGCTGCTTATTAGAACAAATGATTTTTTTACGCATTTTTAGCATAAAACACTTGCCTAAAATGCGTGATACCCGGCACACTGACTGTCAGGTTAGCAGCTACTTACTAGATTAAATATTCCGAAATTTTGCCGCATTTCCTCTCTTGCAAAAATCATTAATCCACTCTATCTTGTGATCGAATTTAGAAATACACCCATATGTTGTGTAATACAGCAGCAACACGGGGTTATTTTATCGCCGTGTTTTGCACACGCATCCCTTTATGATTAAAAAGAAACGGAATACTTCAGCAATGACTCAAACTCTTTTTGTGACCAAGCGCGATGGCCGCCGTGAACCCCTCGATTTAGATAAAATCCACCGAGTGATCACTTGGGCAGCCGAAGGTTTAGCTAACGTGTCGGTATCACAGGTAGAATTGAAATCGCATATCCAGTTTTATGATGGCATTAAATCTTCAGACATTCATGAAACCATTATTAAAGCAGCGGCTGACTTAATTTCGAAAGACACCCCTGATTATCAATATATGGCGGCGCGTTTAGCCGTATTTCATCTGCGTAAAAAAGCTTACGGTCAATTTGAGCCACCACACCTTTATAAGCATGTGGTTAAGATGGTGGAAGCTAAACGTTATGATGCGCATATCCTGGCCGATTACAGCGAAGCAGAATTAGATCAACTGAATAGCTTTATTGATCACGGTCGTGATTTGAACTTCAGTTATGCTGCGGTGAAGCAATTAGAAGGTAAATATCTGGTGCAAAACCGGGTTACCGGTGAAATTTATGAAAGCGCGCAGTTTTTATATATTTTAGTCGCGGCCTGCTTGTTTGCGAATTATCCGAAAAGCCAACGCCTAGATTTTATTCGCCGTTTCTATGACGCCACCTCATTATTCAAAATTTCCTTGCCCACACCCATTATGTCTGGTGTGCGAACCCCAACCCGTCAATTTAGCTCTTGCGTGTTAATTGAATGTGGCGATAGCTTAGACTCGATTAATGCGACTTCAAGCGCTATCGTCAAATACGTGAGTCAGCGCGCGGGTATCGGTATCAACGCCGGACGTATTCGCGCCTTAGGCAGTGCTATTCGTAATGGTGAAGCCTTTCATACTGGCTGTATCCCGTTTTATAAGCATTTTCAAACCGCAGTTAAAAGCTGTTCACAAGGGGGGGTGCGTGGTGGCGCGGCAACCTTATTCTACCCGCTTTGGCATTTAGAGGTAGAATCATTGCTTGTTCTGAAAAACAACCGTGGTGTTGAAGAAAACCGCGTGCGTCATTTAGATTACGGTGTACAGTTCAACCGATTAATGTATACCCGTTTAATCAAAGACGACTACATCACCCTGTTTAGCCCATCGGATGTACCAGGCTTGTATGACGCTTTCTTTGAAGATCAAGAACAGTTTGATGCTTTATACGTGAAATACGAAGCCGATAGCAAAATTCGCAAAAAACGGATTAAAGCCATTGAACTGTTTACCTTGTTCATGCAAGAACGTGCTAGTACCGGGCGTATCTACTTACAGAACGTCGATCACTGTAATACTCACAGCCCGTTTAATCCTAAGCTTGCGCCAGTGCGTCAAAGTAATCTCTGTTTAGAAATTGCTTTACCTACCAAGCCGCTTGAGCATGTGAACGATCCTAATGGGGAAATTGCCCTGTGCACCTTATCTGCGTTTAACTTAGGGGCCATTACTGATTTATCTGAATTAGAAGAGTTAGCTGACTTAGCCGTACGTTCATTAGATAGTTTGTTAGATTATCAAGACTACCCTATCCCAGCGGCTTACTCAGCATCGATTGCCCGCCGTACTCTGGGTGTCGGTGTGATCAACTACGCCTATTATCTGGCAAAAAATGGCGTGAAATACTCTGACGGTTCCGCTAACGGTTTAACGCACCGCACCTTTGAAGCGATTCAATTTTACCTATTAAAAGCGTCAATGAAACTAGCGCAAGAGCGTGGTCCTTGTCCTAAGTTTAACGAGACCACTTATGCGCAAGGTATTTTACCAATTGATACCTATAAAAAAGATTTAGATAAAGTTTGCCAAGAACCCTTACATCTAGATTGGGAAACGCTGCGTAAAGATATTCAACAATATGGTTTACGTAACTCTACTTTATCGGCCTTAATGCCGTCAGAGACCTCTTCGCAGATCTCTAACGCCACCAATGGTATCGAGCCACCACGTGGCCATATCAGTGTGAAAGCCAGCAAAGACGGTATTTTAAAACAAGTTGTTCCAGAATATGAACGCTTAAAAGATCAGTACGAATTGCTTTGGGATATTCCGACTAACGATGGTTACTTAGCCTTAGTCGCGATCATGCAGAAGTTTATCGACCAAACCATTTCGGCGAACACCAACTATGATCCCGCTAAGTTTGTTGGCGGTAAAGTACCGATGAAAGTCTTACTGAAAGATCTGCTTAACGCCTACAAACTTGGGGTTAAAACCATGTACTACCACAATACTCGTGATGGTGCAGCAGACTTGCAAGATGATATTAAAGCGGCCGCAGCAGAAGAAGATGATGGTTGTGCCGGCGGTGCTTGTAAAATTTAGTCAGTGTGGTGCTAGCCTGCTGGGCTAGCACCATAAATACAATCGTTTAGGGTGCTGTTTAACCCAATGATGTTTATCACTTTGTTTCTCAGGATTAGTAACTAACATGGCGTATACGACTTTTAACCGCAACATGAACGACCAAATGAAAGAACCGATGTTCTTTGGTAATTCTGTCAATGTTTCACGGTATGACCAGCAAAAGTATCCTATTTTTGAAAAGCTGATTGAAAAACAACTGAGCTTCTTCTGGCGGCCTGAAGAAATCGATGTCAGCAAGGATCGTATCGATTTTCAGCAGTTACCTGAACATGAAAAACATATCTTTTTAAGCAATTTAAAGTACCAAACGTTGCTGGACTCCGTGCAAGGTCGCTCACCTAACATCGCGCTATTACCTATCGTTTCTATCCCAGAGCTTGAAACCTGGATTGAAACCTGGGCATTTAGCGAAACCATCCACAGTCGCAGCTATACGCATATCGTGCGGAATATCTCGTCTGAGCCGCACAAAGTATTCGACGACATTATGTTGAACCAGAAAATCTTAGAGCGCGCTGAAGATGTCTCACGTTACTACGATGAATTGATCGATGGTATTAACCTGTATCAACGCCATGGTGCCGGTACCCATGTGCTCAATGGTGAAACGGTCAGTATCACCCTACGCGAACTGAAAAAACGGCTGTATCTGTGTTTGATGTCGGTTAACGTACTAGAAGCCATTCGTTTTTACGTTAGCTTTGCATGTAGTTTTGCTTTTGCAGAACGCGAGCTGATGGAAGGCAACGCCAAAATTATCCGCTTAATTGCTCGTGATGAAGCACTGCATTTAACCGGAACACAGCATATGCTGAATATTATGGCCAGCGGCGATGACGACCCCGAAATGGCTGAGATCGCCAAAGAGTGCGAAGAAGAAGCGTATACAATTTTTATGCGCGCTGCCGAACAAGAAAAAGATTGGGCGGCCTACCTGTTTAAAGATGGCTCGATGATCGGCTTGAACAAAGACATCTTGTGTCAGTATGTGGAGTTTATTACCAACAGTCGGATGCAAGCGGTTGGTTTAAAAGCGCGCTTTAGCACCACGCAAAATCCGATCCCGTGGATCAATACTTGGTTAGTATCTGATAACGTACAAGTTGCACCTCAAGAGTCAGAAATCAGCTCTTATTTGGTTGGCCAAATTGATAATGAAGTTGATAGTGGCTCATTTGGCGACTTTGATCTCTAAGCATAATGACTGAAGTGATCGTTAATGCGCAAGCGCCGCTACAGTACGATAGCGGCCAGCGCAATTTGCTCGATTTTCTGGAAAAACAGCAACACACCCTTAACTTTCAGTGCCGTGAAGGATTTTGCGGAGCCTGTCGTTGTACGCTGATAAGTGGCCAAGTTCGCTATTTACAAGAACCTTTAGCCTATGTTCGTCGTGGCGAATTCCTGCCTTGTTGTAGCGTTCCTGCCAGTAACATAGAAATAGAAATTCCGAAATAGGATAGCTATTTTTTGTAATTTCGCGCAAAATTAGCCCATTAGTTTTTCTAGGTGATCCGCTAATTCATGAAATCTGTTTTGCTCTCCCTGCTGTTAAGTTTGCCTACCACCAGCACTGTACCCACTGAGTTACAACAACTGTTTGAGCAAGCACGCTATCCGCAATTATTGCAACAACTGCAGCAAGTTGAACCTAATGCCGCCTTACAGTTGTTAAAAGCAAAAGCGCTGATCCAGCAGCAGCAACGTGAAGAAGCCAACACCCTGCTTAATGAGTTAGTTATTGCCTATCCAAACGATGTGGCCATTTTGACCCAAGCGGCGCTAAACAAAGTGGCCTTAGCCAATGACGGTTCATTATTCCAAGCCAGAAAACGCGCAACTGACGCCCTGGCTTTATTTCAACAAGCGGTTGAACTCGATGCGCATTTCTATCCGGCACAACAAGCGTTAATTACTTTTTACCAAACCGCACCAGCAAATGTCGGCGGCAGTAAATCATTAGCGGCTGAGCAAGCGAACCGTTTACAGCAATTAAATGCGGTACAAGGGGTGTTGGCCAAGGTGATGATTGCGGTTAATGAGTCACGCTTAAATGAAGCCTTAGCTATGCTGGAACAACAACTGCAGCTCAGTATTAATCAACCCGATTTGTTACTACGCAAAGCAACCTTACTAGCCCAGCAAAATGCCTATTTAGCGGCGCAAGAAGCCTATTTAAAAGCCTTACCCTTTTTAACTGATCCGATACAACAATATAGCAGTCGCTTTCAAATTGGCCGACTGGCGGTATTTACCAATCAGTATCAGCAGCAAGGTATTGAGGCACTTGAAAGTTATCTCGCTTATTACCAAGGCAGCCAACAAAGCCGTGTCAGCCGTGCAAAACTACGCTTAGCACAATTGTATTTGCAGCAAGGTAACAAAGAAAAAGCACGTAGCTTGTATCTGCAAATCGCAGAAGTGTTAACTGAAGAGCAAGACTTTTTAGATGCACGTTCTAAATTAGGAAGCTTATTACAGCAATAAGCTAATGCGTCAGTAGCGACTAAAAAATAAAGGCGACCTGAGATCTAGCAGCGTCGCCTTTTTTATCAGTCCCTTACTGCTTTATGCCTTCTACGCTCAATTCCATAAAGACAGTACTAGATGCTGGGCCTAAATCGTAATTAATCCCAAAGTCTTTTAAAGCAAAAGAAGTGGTGCCCGCGAAACCTGCGCGATAACCGCCCCACGGATCCTGGCCTTCACCGATTTTCTCAGCCGCAATGACCACCTCTTTTGTCACACCATTTAAAGTGAGTTTACCGTGTAAATCAAAGTTATCGCCAGCTTTGGCAACAACCTTAGTACTCACAAATGTTGCCTTGGGGTGTTTAGCGACATTTAAAAAATCGCTGCCACGCAAATGCTTGTCGCGCTCTGCATGGTTAGAGTCAATGCTGTTAGTATCGATAGTTAACTGGATCTTGGAGGCGGTGAGATCCGCAGCATCATAACTAAAGTCACCGGCAAAGGTATTAAAACGCCCATACAGCCAACTGTAGCCAAGATGGCTTATCTTAAATTGCACAAAGGCATGGGCACCTTGCGTATCAATAACATAATCTGCGGCATGAACCGGTAAAGCCGACAATGTAGCCAGCGTTGCAGCCAATAATAATTTCTTCATCATATTCTCCAAGATTAAAGTTTACGGCCGAGCATGCGACTCAACGTCTGATCTTTATCAATAACGTGATGTTTTAAAGCCGCTAAGCCATGAATTGAAGCAAAGGCAATTAGGCTGTAGGCGACATATTCATGAACTAAACCCGCAATATCGGCTTGATGGTTAAACAATGCCCCAAGTGACGGCACGTCAAACCAACCAAATACGGAGATAGCACGGCCATCTTCAGTAGAGATCAGATAACCGCTCAACACCATCAATGCCATCGCCAAATACAAATAAGCTTGTACTATGCCAGAGAGCAATCTCTGCCAAGCGCGGTGGCTGGCGATGCTTTTGGGTTGTTGGCTGAACAGGCGCCATAACAAACGAATACACCACAACACAGCCAATAACATCCCAACACTTTTATGCCAATCAGGGGCGATACGGTACCATTTGCTGTAGTACGTTAAATCGACCATCCAGACACCCAGACTAAATAAACCAATAACCATAAAGGCCATCAGCCAATGCAGTAAAACACTGATTAATCCATAATGGTGTTGACTGTTTTTAAGCATGTTTATCTCCTGTGCAAGGTCATAATATATCAATTTAATTAAAGTTAAATTGCATTAATCAGTAATATTCATTCGATTTAATAGGCAGGATTGGCAGTGGAACAGCTAAAACAACCAAGCCAGCTAGACGCTGGCTTGTTGTTAGTAAAATGAGGCTATGACCGTTTATTCAAATTTACCATCGCGGATGTGTTTTTCGCCGCGTAACTTAGCCAATTCAACTTGACGTTGCCGCTCGGCAAAAGCGGCTTTTTGCTCGTCAGTGGTCTTTTGATAACAATGCGGGCAGCTAAGGCCTTTCTCATAATGTTCTGAAGCCATTTCAACAGCCGACAAAGGCATCCGACAAGCATAACATTGATCATAACTGCCTTGAGCAAGGCCGTGTTTTACGGCGACACGCTGATCAAAAACAAAACACTCGCCTTGCCATTTGCTTTGTTGCTCAGGCATTTCTTCAAGATACTTTAAAATACCGCCATCAAGATGATAGACCTCAGCAAAGCCCTGCTCTTTTAAAAACGCCGTGGATTTTTCACAGCGAATACCGCCAGTACAAAACATAGCCACTTTTTTGTGTTTGGTTTTATCCAAGTTCTCGGCAGCCCATTGTGGGAACTCACGAAAATTTGTAGTGTTGGGGTTAATGGCATTTTCAAAGGTACCAATGGCCACCTCATAATCATTGCGCGTATCAATAACGATAGTCTCAGGATCGCTGATTAATTGGTTCCATTCTTCGCCTTTTACATATGTGCCCACAATATGCTTAGGATCAATACCAGGCACACCCATGGTGACGATTTCATTCTTTAATTTTACCTTGGTACGGTAAAACGCTTGTTCTTGCGCCAATGATTCTTTGTAACTCATGCCAACAAAGCGCTCGTCACTTTCTAACCAAGTTTTAACCGCATCGATACCCTGCCGCGGGCCAGAAATTGTGCCATTAATGCCTTCCTTCGCTAGCAATAAGGTGCCTTTGACTTTATGCATAACCATTTGATTATACAAAGGTTCACGCAGGTCTTCGAAATCGGGTAAATCAACAAACTTATATAAAGCAGCAACAACAAACATTATCTATCCTCTTGCTCGGCTGGATCGTAAATCCAGTGCAATTAAAAACAGCGCACATTATAGCGACAATACGCGCACTCACCAAGCAGGCCTTAGCTAAAACTGCTAATTAACAAATGACCTGCTAATAACAACAATAACACGCCCATCAGGCGGTCAAACCAAAATCCTTTAGACAGTAAAAAATGCCGAACACGCTGCTGGGTCAGTAAATAAGACAGCATGCAAAACCACACCGCGGTCATCGCGGCCATGTAAATGCCGTAAATTGCTTTAAATAACAATGGCGTTTGTGCAGAAATTACCACGGCAAATAACGATAAGAAAAATAACGTGGCTTTAGGGTTAAGGCCATTGGTAATAAAACCGGTGCTAAAGGCTTTTTTAACACTGGGTAGCTGTTCATTACCCGCAGTGACATCGGCAGTGGCACCTAATTTAGGGGCTTGCGCGCGAATAGCGCCCTGACCTAAATAAATTAGATACAACGCGGCGGCGACCGACAATAATTGAAATAACCAGGGGGTGGTTTTGATCAATACCCCAATACCAATCAAAGAATATGAGACGTGCAATAAAATAGCGGCCCCAATGCCTAAACTGGCATAAACAGCGGTTTTACGGCCATAACGCACGGCATAACGCAGCACAATAGCAAAATCAGGGCCGGGGCTGGCAACCGCCAGCAAATGGGCAGCGGCAATCACTAAAAATTCAGGCCAAAAACTCATGAAACTCACTCAGTAAATAATTTTTCGGTAATTGTAAAGATTGTCAGCGCCAAAGGCTACTTACCATTTGTCTAAGCTTATGAAAAGCAATGCAGTTAAAAGCCTATATGTATCACTCAAACGAAGGCGCTACTTAAACACAATGACCATTTCAGCCGCACTACAGCAACAGATCCCTTCACAAACAGGACAGGCATACCCCTGATAGGATAGCGCTTGCCAACGGTTTTCATGGATTTTAAGCAGTTCACCACCCGCTTTACTAAAGTAACGTACCGCACTGTTATGGGGTGATTCTCGCCATAGATGGGCCAAGCCAGCACGCGCACCTTGCTGTTTTAACGCTAAGCTTGATTGCTGCAGTAAGCGTTGGCCTATACCTTGACCTTGTAGTTTTGGACTTACCGCTACCGATTTAAAGTAAGCCATCGTCGAAACAGGTACCGGCCAACGTTCGCAACTACACCATTCGTCAGGCTGCCATTGTCCGGCAGCAAAGCTCAGGCGGTAACCGAGCACCTGCTGTGCGGCCAGCGCAACAAAGCTGGCATTGAGGCCTTGGCAAACCCCTTGCTGCTGCATAACAGCGAGTTTTTCGTTATCCATATAACCGGCACCATGCACCTCGTTCGCCAGTAGGGTCACTTGATCAAAGTGTTTAATCGTTAAAGGCAGAATGTCAACCGCGGTTGCAGAAAAGTTAGCAGAAGATAATTTGGACAAATTAAGCCCCTTTTGACTCAATAACATGTTTAAAAAAGCATCAGTTGCGACAAGCGACACAATAAATAAGATAGACAACAGCAACATTATTCAATATGGTTAAGAAGACGCAAAAAACAAAATGCAGCGTTAGCAGACACAATTATTACTATCCAGGAAATTTATCATGAAAAAAAGTAATTACTATCACCCGGTCAGCCGGGCAGTAAAATACGCGCTAGCATCAGGTTTAGCACTAAGCGTTTATTCAACCAACACCTTAGCACAAGACACTGCTGCTGCCGAAGCAGAAACCAAAGTGGAAAAAATTGCGGTCGTCGGTTCACGGTCTGCCCCACGCTCAATTGCTGATTCTCCAGTACCTGTGGACATTATCGGTGGTGATGAATTAATGAAGAGTGGTAGCAGCGATATGCTTAATATGCTGACATCCACTGTGCCATCATTAAATGTGCAAACAACCCCCATTAGCGATGCAGCAACACTGATCCGGCCAGTTAACCTGCGGGGTTTATCTTCTGACAGTACTTTAATTCTGTTAAATGGTAAGCGCCGTCATCGTGCCTCTGTTATTACCTTTTTAGGCGGCGGCTTAAATGATGGTGCTCAAGGCCCAGATATCTCTGTTATTCCGGGTATCGCCTTAAAGCAAGTTGAAGTGCTACGTGATGGTGCGGCTGCGCAATATGGCTCTGACGCTATCGCCGGTGTAATCAACTTTGTTCTAAAAGATGCCGATCAAGGCGGCAGTATTGAAGTGAAACAAGGTGAATACTATGAAGGTGATGGTAATTCAACTGAGATTGCTGCCAACGTTGGTATGCCTTTAACTGATGCAGGCTTTGTTAACCTAAGCATGCAATACAAAAACGTTGATGCTACGAGCCGCAGTGTTCAGCGCGCTGATGCCCAAGGTTTAATCGATGCCGGTAACCCGTTTGTCGCACCGATTGCCCAAGTTTGGGGTTCACCAGAGCTGAAAGATGATTTCACTTTCTTTGGTAATGCCGGTTTAGATTTAGGCAACGATCGTGAAGCCTACATTTTTGGTAACTATTCAGAACGTGATGTTACCGGTGGTTTCTACTATCGTAACCCACACACTCGCGGTGGTGTATTCTCTAACGACGGCGGTGAAACGCTGGAAGTAGTTGATACCACTGGCCAAGGTAACTGTAGCAATGTCTCGTTATTTGACGGTGACAACAAACTCAACCACGATCAAATCACGGCCAGAGTTGCGGCTTTACCGAGTAACTGTTTTACCTTCTTCTCAATGTTCCCTGGCGGTTTTACGCCAAATTTTGGTGGTAATATTACAGATACCTCATTAACCGCAGGTACCAAGGGTGAATTTAAAGAAGGCGTACTAGCCAATGTCTTTTACGATTTCTCTGCCTCTGTTGGTCGCAGTGAATCTAACTTTAAAATCATCAACACCGTTAACGCTTCGCTTGGCCCAGATACGCCAACCAGTTTTAATGCGGGTAAATACATCCAACTGGAAAAGAACTTTTCAGCTGACTTTGTAAAATATGTTGAAGCCGGTTTTTACAACGATGTTGTAGTTGCCAGCGGCTTACAATGGACAGAGGAAAGCTTTGAAATCGTCGCTGGTGAAGTGGCCTCTTGGGAAATTGGCCCTTATGTTAGCCAATTAACCAATGGTTCAAACGGCTTCCCGGGTTTCCAGCCTGATGATGCGGGATTAAATGATCGTCGTAACTATGCCGCTTACATTGATGTTGAAGCTGAAATTACTGAAAAGCTGTTAATGGCAACCGCATTACGTTTTGAAGATTACGATAGCTTTGGCAACACCACCAACTATAAAATTACCGGTCAATATCGTTTAACGGATGATTTGGCTGTTCGTGGTTCACACAGCACGGGTTTCCGTGCGCCAACGGTCGGACAATCGAACGTGCGTAACGTGCGTACTGCGTTAATTGGTGGCGAGCTAGTGGATATCGCTTTATTACCCCCTACTAGCCCAGTATCGTTGTTAAAAGGTGGTAAAGAGTTAACGCCAGAAGAATCAAAAAGCTTTGCTGTGGGTTTAGTCTATAGTAGCGCAAGTTTCTTTTTCACTGCTGATTTATTCCGCATTGAAGTAGACGATCGTATTGGCCAATCAGCTGAGTTTGATGTTACCGCAGCTGACCGTATTGCCTTGCAAGCGGCCGGTGTACGTGGTGTTGAATCGCTGTCGCAAATCACTTTCTTGACCAACGACTTTGATACCGTTACTACCGGCTTAGACCTGGTTGCCAATTACAGCACCAGTTTATTTGATGGTCGTTCTACGTTCAGCTTAGCTTATAACTGGACAGACACCGAAGTAAAACGCTTTACTGCCGTTACTGGTGCCTTCAAAGTATCACGCTTAGAAAATGATTTACCGAATCATCGTGCAACCTTAACCTGGAATCAACAATGGCAAGATATTGACATGTTTGTTCGTGGTAACTATTACGGTAGCTTCCAAGGCGTACATGCTGATGATCCAGGTTTAGTCGGTCAAGGCTCGGAAAAAATGACCTTCGATGTTGAAGTGGCTTACCACCTTAACGACAAGTTTTCTGTCGCCGTTGGTGCACAAAACGTGTTCGATACCGATGCTGAACGCTTACCAAGCGACTTTAGCGAAATCCTCGGCGCTCAATTTTATGAGACCTCACCGATGGGTATCAATGGTGGTTATTACTACCTAAAAGGCATCTATCGTTTTTAACGATAAGCACCGCGTTCTGTAAAGAACGCGGCTTAACCTAAAAACACCCGGCTAAAGCCGGGTGTTTTTTTATATGTGTTGTAATAAAACCTGCAACGGATGGCGCGGTTTATCTCCCACTAACCGTTTTACCTGGCTGCGACAAGAAAACCCCGTTACCAATAACTGCTCTGTGCCTAAGCGCTCGACTGGCTCACGCCAGCTGAGATCAAACAAGGCTTTGCTATTGGCTAACTGTGCCTGCTCATGGCCGTAGGTGCCAGCCATACCACAGCAACCGACACTGACGACTTTTAAAGATAAGCCGGTTTTATCAAAGATCTGCTGCCAGGTTTTTTCTGTAGCAGGCAAAGCTGTTTTTTCGGTGCAATGCGCCAGCAATGAAAACTGTGCCGGTCGACTTGCCGCAGGTAATGCCAACGGGGCTAACCACTCGTGTAACAGTTGCACATTAAAATCGCCCCGCTCGTTGCCTAATGTTTTAGCGTATTCATCCCGATACACCAACACCAAGGAGGCATCTAAACCGATTAGCGGTAACTGTAGCGCGTGTAACTGATTTAAAAAATCAGCCGCGCGTTTCGCGGTTTTAGCAAACTCGCGTAAAAAGCCCTTCACATGCTGTGGCTTGCCGTTGGGTAGAAAAGGCAATAGCACCGGTCGATACCCGAGTTTTTCGATTAAGGCTAATGCATCAGCAACCAGCTCCGCTTCATAAAAGCTGGTAAAAGGATCTTGCACCAGCAGTACCGTCTTTTGCCGCTCTGCTATTGTTAACGCCTGTAAAGCCGTTAAATCAAAGCCATAACGATTGTTTAATCGCTCGACTAAAGTGGGTACCGATAACAAAGGCGTATCGACGTAACCAATACCGTGCGCCAAAGTTTTTTGTACTAGTGAACGTTTTAAGAAGAAATTAACAAACTTAGGGGCTTTGGCAAGTATGGGGGCCATACGCTCTATATTGCCCACGATATGATCCTTAGCGGGGCGCAGATAACGGCTATGGTAGAGCTGTAAAAACCGCGAACGAAACGTTGGCACATCCACGTTAATAGGACACTGCGAAGCACACGCCTTACAAGCTAAGCAGCCATCCATCGCTTCTTTTACTTCATGCGAAAAATCGGCTTCACCTTGGCGCTGGGCCCAACTATGTTTCATCTTCTGCCACAGCGCAGTCAGGCCTTGGCTTTGCGTTAATAAGCGTTGTTCATCGGCTAATACATCGACCCCTTGTTGCTGGTTTAAACGCAACCATTCACGCATCAAACCGGCACGCCCTTTGGGGCTGTGACGACGATCTTTGGTGATCTTGCTCGACGGACACATCGGCGAGGTTTCATCGTAATTAAAGCATAGGCCGTTACCGTTACAATTTAAGCTGCTATCAAAGCTCTGGCGCACTTCAATTGGAATTTGCCGATCGAACCACGCGCGTTTTTGGCCATCTACCGAAACTAACTTATCGCCATTTTGGTAAGGCGTGCAAATTTTACCGGGGTTAATTCGATTGCGCGGATCAAAGGCCGCTTTAATTTTACGCAGTTCCGTAAACAGGGTTTCACCAAAGAAGGCTGGGCCATATTCGCTACGATAGCCTTTACCGTGCTCGCCCCACATTAAGCCGCCGTATTTAGCCGTAAGCGCTACCACCTGATCGGATATGGTGCGCAGCAAACGTTCTTGATCGGGGTCAATCAGATCAAGCGCTGGCCTGACGTGAAGTACACCGGCATCCACATGACCAAACATACCATAATGCAAACCATACTGATCCAGTAAGGCGCGAAACTCTAAAATGAAATCGGCTAAGTTCTCCGGGGGCACAGCAGTATCTTCCGCAAAAGCCAGTGGCTTTTGACTGCCTGGGGTATTACCTAATAAGCCCACGGCTTTTTTGCGCATGGTATAAATAGCATTAATGGCACTAGCATCGTAGGTGAGCTGATAACCAATAATACCGCCCTCGCCAGCGGCCATAGCGTCATCCAGCTTTGAGGTGAGCGCAGCAATTTTCTCGGTAATCTCAGCCTCATCTTCAGTATTGTATTCAACAATATTTAGGCCTTGCATATCCTTGCCTGGCACATCGGTGATCAGATCTTTTACCTGATGCCAAATGATGTCGCCTCGCGCGAGATTCAATACTTTACTATCAACGGTTTCAACTGATGTTGCTTGTGCTTCAACCAAGAATGGTGAATTACGTAGCGCACTTTCAAAGCTATCGTATTTAATGTTAAGTAAGCATTTGTACTTAGCAATCGGCGTGATATTCAGCTTGGCTTCCGTAACAAAACCTAGCGAGCCTTCCGAGCCGGTAATAATGCGCGACAGATCAAACTCCGTCATCTCATCGTTAAAGACATGCTCTAAATCATAACCGGTTAAAAAGCGATTAAGCCGTGGAAAAGTCGCTAAAATATCGCTACGTTTTTCCCGGCAAGAACGTAATACCTGCTGATAAATACGGCCAATACTGTTGGGTAATTCAGCCCGATGTTCGGCTTCGAACAACGGCATTTTATGGGTTTTTAACACATTACCGTCGATAAGCACGGTTTTTAATGCCAACACATGATCACTGGTTTTACCATAAACTAACGAGCCTTGGCCTGAGGCATCGGTGTTAATCATACCGCCAATCGTGGCTCGGTTAGAGGTAGATAAATCGGGAGCGAAGAAAAATCCATAAGGCTTTAAAAAGGCATTTAACTGATCTTTAATTACACCCGCTTGCACTCGCACCCAACGTTGTTCAACGTTAATCTCCAGTACTTGGCGCATATGACGAGATAAGTCGACGACTACTTGCTCGGTTAACGCCTGGCCATTGGTGCCGGTGCCACCGCCACGCGGGCAAAATTTGATGTGACTAAAACTAGACGTTTGGGCTAACGAGGTCATAATGACCAGATCGTCGGTGCTGCGCGGTAATAACACCGCCTGAGGTAAGGCTTGATAGATACTATTATCTGTCGCTACGGCTAAGCGACTGGCATAACTGGTTTCAATGTCGCCAGTGAAGCCGGCGTGCAACAGCGCTTTAGTGAAGGCAACAATACTGGCATCAAGCGCCAGCTCAGGATTAAGCTTGGGGATCATACATCATGGCCACTTAGACTTGTTATAGCGGCAGTATAACACTAACCGCTAAGTGGCTTTAAGCGCTAAATAGTAAAAAATAGACGTCTTTACTGCTTGATAGTAAATCAATCCTAACACTGGCAATAAATCAGTCCATATGGCCCATTTTTGCCGCCTTGGTCGCTAAATACCGATGGCTATGTGCGGTGGTTTTTACACGGTGCTGTACCCGTTCTAATACATTGACCCCGACATCTTGCAGTGCTTTTAATTTACGCGGGTTGTTGGTTAACAACCGTATTTGCGCCACCCCCAGTTGTTGAAACATCTCAGCCGCGATCCCGTATTCACGCTGATCAGGTAAGAAACCAAGAATTTCATTCGCTTCCACCGTATCTAAACCTTTATCTTGTTCAGCATAAGCACGAATTTTATTTATTAAACCAATACCCCGGCCTTCTTGGCGTAAATATAAAATGACGCCTCGCCCTTGTTCAGCAATTTTTTTCATCGCCGCTTCTAATTGCGGACCACAATCGCAACGTAAGCTAAACAAAGCATCGCCGGTTAAGCATTCTGAATGAACGCGAGCTAAAACCGGCTCAGCAGTGGTGATGTCACCCAGCGTTAACGCGACATGTTCTTTGCCATTTTCAGCTTCAAAACCATGTAACCGAAATTCAGCAAAGGGCGTAGGTAAAAGGGTTGAGGTAACAAGTTTAATGCTCATGGATCATCTCAAAGTTATAACAACGGCAGGATGCTCTTTGTTGGGGCGCAGTAACCACAATTCAAGTGACTTCAGGCTCGACAGTATACTGCTTTGCAGCCTAAGCAGATAGTGACTTACCGCCAGTTTTGCTACTGAGTGCTGACAATCGTCGGCCCTATGCAGTTCAAATTCGGTTACAATAGTGCAGCCGACATCACTACCGATGTCTTTTTTATTGATGGATATGTTGTATGCTTGGTTTTTTTGAACGTCTCACACGCCCTTTTCCAGACAGTGAACCGACCCAACCCCCTAAGGGTGTGTTGGCTTTTTGTCGCCACTATACCAAAGGCATGGAATGGCCTTTAATTGTCATGTCATTAAGCTCAGCGTTATTAGCCATCTTAGAAGTGTCTTTATTCAGCTTTATGGGGCAATTGGTGGACTGGCTGGTGACGCAAAATCCAGAAAGTTTCTTTATCGATGAGCGCGCAACCCTGATTTGGATGACATTAGTCACGGTGGTGTTGTTACCACTGTTAACGTTATTTCATTCGGCTTTAGTGCATCAAACATTGTTAGGTAATTACCCCATGGCCATTCGCTGGCAGGCACACCGCTATTTATTAAGGCAAAGCGTCAGTTTTTATCAAAATGATTTCGCTGGGCGTATTGCGACCAAGGTCATGCAAACCTCATTAGCAGTGCGAGAAACCGTGATGAAACTGTTAGATGTACTGGTGTATGTCACCGTGTATTTCTCGGCAATGTTATTTTTTGTCGCCGATGCCGATCTGCGTTTAATCATCCCGATGTTGGTGTGGCTAGGACTTTATATCGCATTGCAAATGTATTTTGTACCGCGCTTAAAGCGGGTTTCCACTGCGCAAGCAGATGCCCGCTCTGAGATGACCGGTCGTTTAGTCGACAGCTATACCAACATTAATACCATTAAGCTGTTTTCTTACACCCAGCGCGAAGAGCGCTACGCTAAAGACAGTATGGAAGTGTTCTTAAAGCCGGTGTATCAACAAATGCGCTTGGCAACCGGCTTAAGTGTGTCGGTGCAATCATTAAACTATATTTTAGTGTTTTGTATCGCAGCATTGGCGTTGTATCTATGGGCTGGCAGTGCCATTACCGTTGGCGCTATTGCCATTGCGGTCAGTTTAGCACTGCGTCTTAATGGTATGGCCCAATGGATCATGTGGGAAGTCAGCAGCTTATTTGAAAACATTGGTACCGTGGCCGATGGTATTGCTACCTTGTCACAGCCTGCACAAATTCAAGATAAGGCCAATGCTCCGAGCTTACAAGTCAGCCAAGGTGCAATTCGTTTTGATGCGGTAAGTTTTAACTATGGCAAAGATGCCAGCCAAAGCCATAAAGCGCCGGTGCTATCCGCATTAAGCTTAGAAATTAAACCCGGTGAAAAAATCGGTCTAGTCGGTCGTTCAGGTGCCGGTAAATCAACCTTAGTCAATTTACTGCTGCGCTTTTACGATGTTGAGCAAGGTCGAATTTTAATTGATGGCCAAGACATTAGCCAAGTATCGCAAGAGAGCTTACGCCGACATATTGCCATGGTCACGCAGGATACGTCGTTATTACACCGCTCGGTACGCGATAATATCAGCTACGGTAAACCGGATGCCACGGAACAAGAATTGTTGACGGCGGCTGAGCAAGCGGAAGCCAGCTTGTTTATTCAAGATCTAACGGATCAAAAAGGCAATGTGGGTTTAGATGCTCAGGTGGGCGAACGCGGTGTTAAGTTATCTGGTGGCCAGCGTCAGCGCATTGCTATTGCGCGGGTATTATTGAAAAACGCACCGGTGTTGATTTTAGATGAAGCCACTTCAGCGCTCGATTCTGAAGTGGAAGCTGCCATTCAACAAAGCTTAAATAGTTTAATGCAAAATAAAACGGTCATAGCGATTGCTCATCGCTTATCGACTATCGCGCAAATGGATCGGCTTATCGTATTAGATCAAGGGCAAATTGTTGAGCAAGGTACACATAGCGAATTAATTGCAGCCGGTGGCATCTACGCGCAGTTGTGGGCGCATCAAACCGGTGGTTTTATTTAACGGCGAAATACACGCAGGTCAGATAACAACAAACCCCGCTATTTAGCGGGGTTTGTTAATTTAACCACAGCTTAAAAGGGTATTTTATACCGTTTTAGATTGCTCAGTGTTGGCTGCGGCCTCAACTTTTGTTTTTGCCAATCTTGCTTCCCAGAAAGTGGCATTTTTAATGCCTAGTTTCACCGGGTCGAAAGTAATAGGGCCACCCGCTTTCATCTGATCTTCATAGTCTTTTAAGCACAAAATAGCCGGCTTGTGAACAAAGAAAATTAACAGAATACCCAGCACGTTAATCCACGCCATTAAACCCACACCGATATCACCAATCCCCCAGATATAACCTGCAGCATTAACGGTACCGTACGCCACCATCGCCATTAAAATGATTTTAAACACAATTAACGGCAGACGGTTATTGAATACGCGGTTAAGGTAAGCCACGTTGGTTTCAGTAATGTAGTAATACGCCAAAATGGTGGTAAAGGCGAAGAAGAATAACGCAATACCCACAAACAGCTGACCAAAATTACCAAAGACACTGTTTAAAGCCATTTGCGTAAAGGCAGCCGAGCCAATCTCAGTGTTTGCTGCCACGTTTTGTACGATAAATTGACCTGCTGGTAACTCACCAACCACATTGTACTGTTGCGTAATTAAAATCATCAAGGCGGTGGCAGTACACACAAATAAGGTATCAACATAAACCGAGAAAGCCTGCACTAAACCCTGCTGCGCAGGGTGTGCCACTTCTGCAGCTGCTGCGGCATGTGGGCCCGTACCCTGACCGGCTTCGTTTGAATAAATACCGCGTTTAACACCCCAACCTATCGCCGCACCAAAACCGGCTTGCGCTGTGAAAGCATCAGAAATAATCAGGCTGAAAATGCTGCCAACTTTATCCAAGTTTAAAAACACCACGATAAGCGCCATCACGATATAACCGAGTGCCATAAATGGCACGACGATTTGCGTAAAGTTAGCAATGCGGCGAATACCACCAAAGATGATAAAAGCTAATACCATCAAGATCACGGCTAACGCCGCTAACTTGTGGGTACCGACTTCACCAAAACTGGTGACGACCATGGCGCCATCTCCAAACACTTGAGTGACGGCATTACCCACTGCATTGGCTTGCACACCGGGTAAAAATATACCGCAACCTATGATGGCGGAAATCGCAAATAATACCCCAAGCCAACGCCAGCCCAAGCAGCGCTCAAAATAATAAGCTGGACCACCGCGATACTGGCCGTTTTCTTCTACCTTATACACCTGACCCAGCGTGGATTCGGCAAAGGCAGTGCTAGCACCTAAAAAGGCCACTACCCACATCCAAAATACGGCACCAGGCCCACCAAAACCAATGGCAGCGGCAACACCGGCGATATTGCCGACACCCACCCGACCTGACAGCGAAACCGCTAAGGCTTGAAAAGACGAAATGCCTTTTTCTGATTCTGTGTTATTGAGTAATAAACTCCACATTTCCCGAAAATGCCGCACTTGTGCGAACCGGGTTAAGATTGAATAAAATAAGCCGGCGCCTAAACACAGATAAATCAGTGCTTCGCTCCAGACATAGTTATTAATAGTATTGACCAACTCCTGCATGGAAATCCCCTGGTTGTCTTGGTTATTATTTTTAACGCGCCTTATTAATTTGCCATAAGCTGCGGCATATAGCTACGGTACAGGCTTGAAGCAAACAGATAAAATCGGCTTTTTGCCGTGAAATGACGCCATGACAACAACAATACTGCCGCAGTAAAGGCTAATCGCTGTAAAACTAATCAAAACACCATGCCAAATACTCACCATGAAAATCAGCATAAAAAAGGCACTGTTAGTAAAAACACAGTGCCTTAGTTAAGCGTTCAGGAAATTTGCCCGGGTATTAGGCTGGTTTAGCGACTTTATCAGCCAGATATAACCAAGTATCCACTACCGTATCAGGGTTTAATGACACACTTTCAATACCTTGCTCAACCAGCCAAGCGGCAAAGTCTTCGTGATCAGATGGCCCCTGGCCACAGATCCCGATGTATTTCCCCTTGGCTTTACAGGTTTGAATGGCCATTTCTAACAGCTTTTTGATGGCGGGGTTTCGCTCATCAAATAAGTGAGCGATTAGGCCACTGTCGCGATCTAAACCGAGGGTTAGTTGGGTTAAATCGTTTGAACCAATCGAGAAACCATCAAAATATTCTAAGAACGCTTCAGCCAGTAACGCATTAGACGGTAATTCACACATCATAATAATGCGCAAACCATTTTCACCGCGTTTCAGGCCATGTGCGGCCAGTAAATCAATCACACCAGACGCTTCTTCTAAGGTTCTAACAAACGGGATCATCACTTCCACGTTGGTAAAGCCCATAACATTACGCACGCGCTTTAGCGCTTCTACTTCTAGTGCAAAACAAGGCTGAAAATCTTCTGATAAATAGCGGGCGGCACCACGAAATCCAATCATCGGGTTTTCTTCATGCGGTTCATATTGCTGACCGCCCACCAGATTAGCGTATTCATTCGATTTAAAATCAGACATGCGCACAATGACTTTTTGCGGTGCAAAGGCACAAGCCAAGGTAGCGATACCCTCTGTCAGTTTGGCAACATAAAACTCAACGGGATCGGCATAACCTGCAGTAAGCTCGTCGATGCGCGCCTTAAGCTCTGGCGTTTGCTCAGCATAATGTAATAAGGCTTTAGGATGCACGCCAATCATTTTATTGATAATAAACTCTAAGCGTGCCAAACCAATACCGGCATGGGGTAAACGCGAGAAGGCAAACGCCCGCTCTGGATTACCCACATTCATCATCACTTTCAAAGCCATTTTCGGCATTTGATCAACCTGGCTGGTGATCACATTAAAATCCAGTTTATCTTGATAAACATAACCCGTATCACCTTCGGCACAAGACACAGTAACCGCCTGGCCATGGGTAATTTTTGCCGTGGCATCACCACACCCCACTACGGCAGGAATACCCAATTCACGGGCTATGATGGCCGCATGACAAGTTCGACCGCCGCGATTCGTCACAATCGCTGAAGCACGCTTCATAATTGGTTCCCAATCTGGATCGGTCATGTCAGTAACCAGCACATCGCCAGGTAAGATTTGATCCATTTGCGAAATATCGGCTAGCACCTTAGCGGTTCCCGCACCAATACGATGACCAATCGCCCGACCTTCCACCAATACAGGGCTTTGCTCAACTAACTGATAACGTTCAATGCTATTGGTGTCTTCACGACTTTTCACCGTTTCTGGGCGTGCCTGTACGATATACAATTTGCCATCGATACCATCTTTAGCCCATTCAATATCCATTGGCCGGCCATAATGCTGTTCGATAATTACCGCTTGCTCAGCTAATTGTGCCACTTCGGTATCATTTAGTGAAAAGGTGCGTTGTTGTGCAAGCGGCACATCGGTAATAGTGACTTGTTTACCGTGCCCCTGCTCTGTTGAATACACCATTTGCAGTAATTTACTGCCAAGTGAGCGTTTCACCACAGCCGGACGCTTAGCCACTAATGTAGGTTTGTGTACATAAAACTCATCGGGGTTCACTGCCCCCTGGACCACCATTTCACCTAAACCGTACGACGAGGTAATAAACACCACATCTTCAAAACCCGATTCGGTATCAATACTGAACATCACACCGGATGACGACAGATCAGAACGCACCATTCGCTGCACACCCGCCGATAACGCCACACCGCGATGGTCATAACCTTGATGCACACGATAAGAAATAGCGCGATCATTAAAGAGCGACGCAAACACATGCTTAATGGCCACAATAACGGCATCGTAACCGCGCACATTTAAAAAGGTTTCTTGTTGGCCAGCAAAAGAAGCATCTGGCATATCTTCAGCCGTGGCCGAAGAGCGCACGGCAAAAGACATATCCGCAGCGCTATCTGGGTGTAATTGTTGATAAGCAGCACGTATAGCTTGTTCTAACTCAGGCTGGAACGGCGTATCGATAACCCATTGCCGAATTTGTTTACCGGCTTGCGCTAAAGCCGCGACATCATCCACATCTAAACTGTCTAACAGTTGATAAATGCGCTCATTCACACCGCTTTGTTCTAAAAACTGGTTAAAGGCGTAAGCCGTTGTTGCGAATCCCCCTGGCACTTGTACCCCAGCCGAGGCCAAGTTACTGATCATTTCACCTAGAGAAGCATTTTTACCACCTACCCGATCGACATCATGCATGCCGAGGTCTTGATACCAAATGACAAATTCTTGCACCTTTATCTCCAATTTTTGTTGCTGAGCATGTAAGCTTACAGCAGTTGATACAACACAGTGATTTTACACCCGGCTACAGGTTAATTAAAACCTTAATTTTTATGTAAATTTATTACGAAACTTGGAGTTTTTTGTGCGCACAGCTTTTTACGTTTCAGATGGCACCGCCATCACCGCAGAAGTGTTTGGACATGCACTGTTAACGATGTTTCCGGCGGAATTTGCTCACGTGACCATCCCTTTTGTCGAAAATCCGGATCTCGCATTGCAGGTTAAAAATCGTATAAATGACTGTTATAAAACAACAGGATTAAAGCCTCTGGTATTTCACACCTTTGTAGATGAAGGTTTAAGGCAGTTGATAAGCGACAGTGACGGCGTCTGTTATGACTTTCTGAATACACTCGTTGAGCCTGTGCAAAAAGAGTTGGGTATGGCTCCGGTGCCAAAAACCCACCGGACGCATAGCATGCACGAAAAAACCTACGATTTTCGAATTGATGCTGTTAATTACGCATTGGCCAATGACGATGGTGCCAATATGAAAAACTTTAGTCATGCCGACATTATTTTGGTCGGGGTAAGTCGCTCGGGTAAAACCCCAACCAGCCTATATTTAGCCTTGCAATACGGCATTAAGGCAGCAAATTACCCTTTTGTCGAAGAAGACATGGCGAAATTGCGCTTACCTGCAGAGTTGGCAGCACATAAAGCTAAATTGTTTGGCCTGACCATTACGGCAGAACGGCTTAGTCAAATTCGACAACAGCGCCGACCTAACTCACGTTATGCTTCGGTACATCAATGTGCGTTGGAATTAAAAGAAGTAGAGCAGTTATACCTGAAAGAACAAATCCCCTTTATCAATTCCACCCAGCTATCAATTGAAGAGATCTCAGCAAAGATTATTTCGCGTACCGGCTTAAAACGGCAAAAATATTAGTGTAGCGAAGTATTACAGACTAAGCCTAACCGCGATTGGGCGCTTTTAACTACGCTAACAGGTTTCCCGCACCAATAAAAAAGCCTTAAATCGCCGTGCAATTTAAGGCTTTTACCTGTGTTGACGTGCAACCTAGCTCGCGCGGTAGCACTTAACGGTGAAGGCTATTTACGCGCCGTACTTAGCGTATCGGCAATCAAAAAGGCTAGTTCCAATACTTGATCAGCATTTAAACGCGGGTCACATTGCGTGAAATAACGTTTAGAGAGATCGTTTTCACTTAAACCATAAGCGCCACCCGTACATTCCGTCACATGCTCACCCGTCATTTCTAGGTGAATACCACCGGCATGGGTGCCTTCAGCTTTGTGCACAGCAAAGAAATTGCGAATTTCTTTTAAGATCGCTTCAAAGTCACGGGTTTTATAATCGTTGCTGGCTTTAACCGTATTGCCATGCATCGGATCAGAACTCCAGACGACCTTACGACCTTCTTGTTTCACGCGTCGCACCAAAGCGGGCAGCTTGTCGGCTAACTTATCGGCACCCATCCGGGTAATTAACGTTAAACGACCTGCGTTATTTTCTGGGTTTAACGCATCAATCAGACGAATTAAATCATCCTCTTGCATACCTGGACCAATTTTCACGCCAACCGGGTTATGAATACCTTTGAAAAAAGCTAAATGGGCATGGTCGAGTTGCCGTGTCCGTTCACCAATCCACACCATATGCGCAGAACAGTCATACCACTTACCCGTTAAGGTATCACGGCGTGTTAAGGCTTCTTCGTAATTCAGTAATAACGCTTCATGCGAAGTGTATAACTGTGTTTCCCGAATCGACGGTGAATTTTGTGCAGTAATGCCACAGGTTTCCATAAAACGCAGCGCTTCTTGGATGCGAGTAGCGACACTTTGGTAGCGCTCTTTTAGCGGATTAGATTCAACAAACCCCATATTCCAGCGACTAACCTGATGCAAGTCCGCTAAGCCACCTTGGGCAAAAGCCCGCAGCAAATTAAGCGTTGCCGCAGAATGATGATAAGCGGTAATTAAACGGTTTGGATCAGGCTGGCGCGCTTGCTCGGTAAATTCAAAACTGTTGACGATGTCACCGCGATAACTCGGTAAGGAAATGCCATTAATGGTTTCCAAATCACTGGAACGAGGTTTGGCATACTGACCCGCCATCCGCGCAACCTTAACCACTGGCAAACCACCGGCAAAGGTTAATACCACTGCCATTTGCAGTAAGACTTTAAACGTATCGCGAATTTTGGGCGCATTAAAGTCATTAAAACTTTCGGCGCAGTCGCCACCTTGCAGTAAAAAGCCATTTCCCTCAGCCACTTGGCCGAGTTGGCTATACAAATCCCGCGTTTCTTGTGCAAACACTAACGGTGGGTACTTGTGTAATTGTTGCTCTACTTGCTGCAGTAGTTGCTGATCCTGATAAGTCGGTTGCTGTTGGATCGGCAGTTGTCGCCAACTTTGTGGCGTCCAGGTGGTCACAATGAAATTCCTGTAGATAGATTAAACACCCTGCAAAGTTATAGACTTCTGGACGTAAATTCAATCATAAAAATAGACTTTTTCTGCTGTCGACATGCTAGCTGCTGCATTTACGTACAAGCGGCTAGTTTTGGTTGCCTTGCAAACGTTGCAATAAATGCTCACAACCGTCTTCAATTAATTGATAAACCAACTCAAAGCCTTTTTGACCGCCATAGTAAGGATCAGGTACTTCTGGCCATTTGTTAAAATCAGGATGGTAACTCATAAACAAGGCTAATTTATGTTGTAACTCTTCGGGGCAACGCTGTTTTAGCGAGTGCAGATTGTCGTTATCCATGGCCAGGATCAGATCGTAATCGCTAAAGTCAGTGCTTTTTACTGGTCGCGAACGGATCCCTTTAAAACTATAGCCCGATAAGGCTGCCACTTTCACCGAGCGCGGATCCGGCGGATTACCCGAATGGCTGGCGCTAGTGCCTGCAGATTCCACTTTAATCGCTAATCCAGCGGCATTAAGCTTGTGTCTGAGGATGGCATGAGCCGTTGGAGAGCGGCAAATGTTGCCTAAACATACAAATAACACTTTCTTTGTCATACTTTGCTTTTCAAAATAAGGTCTGTCGTTATATAGTTACCTTAATTGTGTAAAAGGTAAAGATTATGGAAAGGTTTTCACGTCTTGTGCTGTTAACAGACGAGACTACACCGCTGAGTACTTACCGTCATGCCAAAACAGTGGGCATAGATGTTGAACAATGCTCCGTAAATGCCTTTAGCCAATTACATCACTATAAGGGTGTTTTAGCCGGCTACCAGTTCAGCTCGGATACAACTGCTAAAAAAGGCTTCTCTGCGCGTTTATTGAGTATTAGCCGCCAAGTGCCGCTTTTTGTATTTCATGCTGAACGGCAACTCGTCGACCCTAACCGAGCTATTTTTGCCGGCTTACGCGGTGTTATCTACAGCGATGAACAAGCCGAGATGATCAAACGCGCGCTGCAAAGCATGATGGCAGGCCAACTTTATTATGCCCGTAACGTCATGTCTGATGCCTTAGATGCCCTGTTTCAACTGCGTGAACAATCTAATCGACGCATTAAATTACCTGCGCTGCTGACAGATCAAGAGCAACGGGTCAGCCGTTTGATCGCCGAAGGAGCGCGTAATAAAGAAATCGCTGAACAGCTCCAAATCAGCGCTAACACCGTAAAGGTTCACGTGTCGGCTATTTTTAAGAAGACACACAGTCGTAATCGCACAGAATTAGTGCGTTGGTTACAGGAGCCGCATGAGTAACCCCCTGCTGCACTGTTAGCCTCTATTTGCATAAACCCATCTTGCCGGAGGTCACTTGCTCGCTGAACTACATCGGGTAGAACAAAACCTGAACCGGGTTATTCTAGGTAAAGCCACACAAATCAGATTAGCCTTATGTTGCCTGTTAGCCGAGGGGCATTTATTGCTCGAAGACTTACCCGGTATGGGCAAAACCACCCTAGCCCATGCGTTAGCGAATGCCGCTGGTTTAAGTTACAAGCGGGTGCAATTTACCAATGACTTATTACCCGGCGATTTACTGGGTATCAATATTTATGATACCCGTTCAGCACAATTTTACTTTCAAGCGGGCCCGGTATTTAGCCAGGTGTTACTGGCCGATGAAATTAATCGCGCCAGCCCAAAAACCCAAAGTGCTTTACTCGAAGCCATGGAAGAGCGCCAAGTCTCGATAGATGGCGAAACGCGGCCTTTACCGAGTCCTTTTTTTGTTATCGCCACGCAAAACCCGCTGTTTCATGCCGGGACCAGTGCCTTACCCGAGTCGCAACTCGATCGTTTTTTGTTTCGGATTTCTTTAGGTTTTCCAGATAAAGTCGCTGAAAAACAGTTATTACAAGATGAATCGGCAGGCTCACGTTTGCAATTATTAACCGAACCGTTAAGCCCCGAGCAGTTGCGGCACTTGCAATTACAGGTGCCCAAGGTCGCGATTAACGATGCGGTACTTGATTACATTTTAGCGTTGGTGCATGCCAGTCGGCATAGTAACGAGTTTTTACCCTTATCACCGCGTGCTGCAAAGGCGATTGTCCGCGCCGCTAAAGCGATGGCATTTGTGCAAGGCCGCAGTTTTGTTACCGCAGATGATGTTCAGCAGATCTTCCCTTACATTGCAGAGCATCGGCTCAATCCGCAAAGCCTTGCCGGCGAACACCCGTTAAGCCAACTCTTAATACAGCGCACGCCCTGTCACTTATGATGTTTAACGCCAGTAAAGATTGGTTTAAACGTAAATTTGCGGCTTGGTTGGCCAAGCGCCAGCCTGCAGCAACAGAGGTCGAACTGACACAAAGTGTCATTTACATTCTGCCCAGTCGTTTTGGTTGGTGGTTTGTGTTTTTGATCGCCTTACTGTATCTGATGGGGACTAATTATCAAAACAACTTGATCCTATTGCTCAGTTTTATGTTGCTTAGCCTATTAATGGTGACGATGTTACTGGCATTTTTAAATATGCATCAGCTAAAACTAAGCGTAAAGCAAGATGCGCGTTGTTTTGCGCCTGAACGCGCTCAGTTACCGCTCGCGCTGATCGGTAAAAGCTGCCAGATGTTGCATATTGGCCTGCGCGGTCAACGACAACGGCAATTAGTTGAATCCTTAAGCCAGCAACACCGCTTTGTATTAGCATTACCCACACTGAGTCGGGGTTATTATCCACTCCCGCGTCTAGAGCTTAGTAGCACCTTTCCGCTGGGCTTATTTCGCTGCTGGAGCTATCCGGCGCTGACCATTGCTATTTGGGTTTATCCAGAAGCCATCGAACAAATACACGCCAATACCGAGCGACTCGCCGAGCAAGCAAGTAAACAAACTACACCCTATGCCTTACTCGAGCCGGACGACGTCAAAAGCTATCAAGCGGGTGACAGTCCCAAACGCATTTTGTGGCGTAAGCTTGCCAGCGCACCCGAGCAACCGGTGGTACGCAGTTACAGTGGTGAAGCCAGCCCATTACCGCATTGGATCAAGGTCCCGGCATTGCAAGGCGCAGCGCTGGAATCGGTTTTAAGCCATGCCTGCTTTCAATTATTAGCGTTAGAACAACAAGGCCATAGTTATGGCTTACAAACACAAAGTGTCACTTTAGCCCCGGCAAAAGGTGCACTGCACCTAGAACGCTGCCTGCAGGAGTTGGCTTTATGCTGATGGCGAACCTAGCCTTACCCCGCTACTGGGCAGTTTATGGCCTGTTATTACAAGTGCTGTTATTTTTGCTATATCAACCGGCTTTAAGTATTGCCAGTAGCTTGCTATTTGCTTTACTGCTGACCTTTCAGGCTTGGCGACTTTATCAAAACAAACCGGCACTGAGTAATCGACAAATTAACGTGTTGTTAGCTCCGCTGTTATTATTGATGCTGCTACAGGTACGGCAATTAGGTGTGCTTAATCTAATGCTGCATATTTTATTGCTCGCCGCAGTAGCGCGCAGTTTAACGGTGCAACAACGTGGCCAAGGCTTGCAATTATTATGGGTGCATTACTTTGCCATTGCCTGCTGTTTTATTTTTTACCAGCAAATGAGTATGGCAATCCTGATTTTTGCGCTGGCGCTGTTAAACCTGTATTTACAGTATCGCTTATTCGCCCCGGCTGAATCGACGCTGCAGCCAAAACGCCTAATGAGCATTTTTGCACTGAGCTTTCCGCTCTGGCTAGGCATGTTTTTATTATTTCCACGCCTGCCGCCCCTATGGCAATTACCCAATCAAAATATGGCAAGCACCGGTTTAGGCAATGAACTCGACCCCGGCAGTATTGAAAAGTTAGTGCAAAGCGATGCCTTGGCTTTTCGGGTAAGCTTTTTAAATGAGCGACCGGATAAAGCAGATTGGTATTGGCGCGCTAAAGTTTACGAAGATTTCGATGGTCGCCGTTGGCAGGTCAACGCACGCTTTGATTCGCGGCAACGCCGAGCGATGGTAACTGAATTACCCGCATTTTCTGCCGGTGCCCCGTTGGTAAAATATCAAATATTAGCAGAGAGTAGCTATCAAACAGACTTATTCAGCTTGGGCTTACCTGTTAGCTGGCAAGCCAACCTTGTGTCAAAACCTGCCGCCTTAATGGCCAGCCAAACGCCGTTGACGCAACGCATCAGCTACAGCTTACAAAGTCGTTTACAAACAGTGCCTTTAGCCTCGCCTGCGGAAAAACAGCTTAATTTGTTACAAAACAACGCAAACCCTCAAGCAAGGGCTTTTGGTGCAGCCTTAGCCACTCAATTTCCAGCACAACCCGATAAAATAGTGCAAGCACTCAGTGCGTATTTTCAACAAGAGCCGTTTTTTTACACTTTAACGCCACCCCGTCTTGGTCAAAATGCTATTGATCAATTTTTATATGAAACGCGAAGCGGCTTTTGTAGCCATTATGCCTCTGCAACTGCTGTGATCTTACGTGCCGCCGGTATTCCTGCCCGTGTAGTTGGCGGCTATCTGGGGGGCAATTGGCAAGAGAATCAGCAATACCTGCAAGTAAGGCA
The DNA here is from genome assembly GCF_016343785.1 of Alishewanella maricola. Taxonomy (NCBI): domain Bacteria; kingdom Pseudomonadati; phylum Pseudomonadota; class Gammaproteobacteria; order Alteromonadales; family Alteromonadaceae; genus Alishewanella; species Alishewanella maricola. Next base: position 45,169 of record NZ_JAEINI020000008.1, read on the forward strand.
ACGTGATGCCCATGCTTGGGTTGAATATTTAACCGCAAGCGGCTGGCAACGTTATGATCCCACCGCAGCTATCGCACCTGAGCGCATCCTTGAGGGTATTGAGCAAACACTGAGCGACAATGAACGCGCCTTACTCAGTGGCTGGCAAGATAATTGGCTGGGTCAACTGGCCTTGCAATGGTCACATCTGGATTACGTTTGGTCGGTATGGGTACTGGGTTTTAATCAACAAGATCAAGAACAGTTATGGCAACGTTTACGCCGTTGGGAATATTGGTCTGTGCTGCTGTATTCATTAGGCGCCTTAATGTTGTTAGGCGCAGCCGTTATGCTTCGGCAATTCGTTACACAACGCGCCGATCACGCTCATCAAGCATGGCGCTGGCTAACGCAAGCACTGGGCACAACTCCTGCTGCAGGCTGCACTTTATCTAGCTGGTTGACTACGCTAGCAGAACAAAATCCGGCACAACAACAAGCTTTAGAGCGATTAAGAAAATTATATGAGGCTGCGGTATTTAATGATGATGCCGCAGCACTGAGGTTACTGCGGCGGGAGCTGCGGTTACAGCGCCGCTCGTTACGGCGCTTAGCACGGTAACTTAAATTAACTTGATTCAGGCGTACCCAGAATACGTAATGCCGTTTGTAATTGTTCAGCACAATGTATCCCTAAGTCGGTGAGATAGCCACCATCAGGTTGATTAATCAACCCCTTGCTATACAACCGGCTGATGGCGGCGAGCATTTGTGGCTCAGCCATCTTATGCGCTTTGATACCTGAATTGACACTGTCGAGATTAAACATCGCTAAAACACGGATTTCATCAATTAATTCAGCGCTAAACTGCATAGTTACATCCTTATTGTTGTTTTATACACCTTAGACTGTCAGCCAAAAAATGCAAGGTAACAATGCGCTAATCTCGACGTCGTTGGGTTTTAATTTAATAACTGCCGTAAGGCATGTAAGCACAAAGCAATATTTTCTCGACGCGCCCCAAACCCCATTAAACCAATACGCCAGGCTTTACCCGCCAATTCACCAAGACCAGCCCCTATTTCTAAGTTAAATTCGTTTAATAGCGTGGCACGAACCTTCGCATCATCGATACCTTGCGGAATATAAATAGCATTCAGTTGCGGCAAGCGATACGGTTCCTCTACTACAAATGCAATACCTAACTGCTCTAAACCCACCCGCAGTTCTTGATGCATGGCCTGATGACGTGCCCAAGCATTTTCTAAACCTTCGGCCGCTAACAAGCGCAGTGATTCATGTAAGGCATACAACGCATTCACCGGAGCCGTATGATGGTAAGCGCGTTTAGCGCCGCCACTCCAATAAGCCATCACTAAACTCTGATCTAAAAACCAACTTTGTACCGGTGTTGTCCTTGCTGTAATTTTTGCTACTGCCGCCGCTGAAAATGAGATAGGCGAGAGTCCTGGCACACAAGATAAGCATTTTTGACTACCCGAATAAATGGCATCAATGCCCCACTCATCAACTCGTAATTCGACACCGCCTAGTGATGTTACCGCATCGACGATAGTTAAACAGCCGTATCGCTTGGCCAAAGCACACAGTGCTTTGGCATCACTTAACGCCCCGGTGGAGGTTTCAGCATGCACGAAGGCTAAAAAACGCGCATCCGGATGATCCTTTAGCAGCGCTTCCACCGCAGCCGGTTGTACCGGCTCGCCCCATTTAAAATCAACCGTTACCGCAATACCGCCACAACGCTCAACATTTTGACGCATCCGCTCGCCAAACACGCCATTACGACAAACGATAACCTTGTCACCCGCTTCCACCAAATTAACAAAGCAGGCTTCCATACCGGCTGAACCCGGAGCTGAAATGGCCAGCGTCATCTCATTGCGGGTTTGAAACGCATATTGCAATAACTGTTTTAATTCATCCATCATGCTGACAAACAACGGATCTAAATGGCCAATAATCGGTTTGGCCTGGGCGGCTAACACCTGAGGATGCACATCGGAAGGGCCTGGGCCCATTAAAATACGCCGTGGTGGATAAAAGGCAGGGATCATCGGTGCAGCAAACATAACAGCTCCTTAGCAATAAAATAGGCTTTAGCATAACAAGCTAAACAGAAAAAAAAAGCCCTACAATCGTAGGGCTAGTTAAGCTTAAAATTCGCGGCTGTTACGCAGTGCCGCAATCCGTTTCTCTAAAGGCGGATGGCTTAAAAACAATTCTGATTTAGCTTTCTTACCTGAGATCCCAAAGGCCATTAAACTGCCCTCAAGCTGACTTTCATGATTATTCTGTAAACGCTGCAGCGCTTTAATCATTTTGTTCGGACCCGAAATCCGAGCCGCTCCGGCATCCGCACGGTATTCGCGTTGACGCGAGAACCACATCACGATAATGCTAGCCAAGATGCCAAACACCATTTCTAACACAATCACGATACCGTAATAAGCAAAGGTACCCATTTGCTGATTGTTATTGCGGATCACCCCAGCAATTAAGCGTGCTAAGAAAATAACAAAGGTATTCACCACACCTTGGATCAAGGTTAAGGTGACCATGTCACCGTTCGCGATATGCGACACTTCATGTGCCAGTACCGCTTCAACTTCATCTTCGCTCATACTGCGCATCAAGCCGGTTGAAACCGCAACCAAGGCATTATTACGATTTGCCCCTGTGGCAAAGGCATTCATCTCTGGCGAATCATAAATAGCCACTTCTGGCATACCAATGCCGGCCGCTTTGGCTTGTTTTGCTACCGTGTTAACTAACCAATGTTCAGTGGCATTTCGTGGTTGCGTAATCACTACCGCACCGGTAGAACGTTTCGCCATCCATTTCGACATTAATAGTGAGATAAAGGAGCCACCAAAACCAAAAATGGCTGCAAACACCAATAAACCACCAATACTGCTAGGATCAATACCCAACGCACTGAATACCACATTGAGCACAATACTTAGCACCAGAATAACGGCTAAGTTTGTTGCTAAGAACAACAAGACTCTTTTCATGCTTTTTTACCTCATAATGATCACTGTTTAGTAATATATGGGCAAAGACCACAAAATCAATTTAAGGTTTAACAAAGTCACAGAAATATTTCACTTTTTCAGGTAACATTTGCAAAAATGACCTTTTGGACTAGTTTATGAACTTGTTATTACTCAGTAGCTCACGTGCCAATAACAGCGAATATTTGACACCATACTTAGCCTGGATCAAAACCCATTTGAGTAAAGTATCCTCGGTACTGTTTATTCCTTATGCCGGCGTGACCATCAGTCACGAACAATATTATCTTAACGTGAAAGCCGCCTTAGCGAGCTTGAATATCCGCGTCGATGCACTACATCAACAAGCCGATGCTAAAGCTGCGGTTCTTAATGCCGAAGCCATTTTAATCGGCGGTGGTAATACCTTCCAGCTAGTTAACCTCTTGTATAAAAACGATCTTATTAACGCCATTCGGCAACGCGTAACCAATGGTATGCCCTATATTGGCTGGAGTGCTGGCGCCAATATCGCAGGTGAAACTATCCGCACCACTAATGACATGCCGATTGTCGAACCCCCGTCTTTTGCCACTTTGCATTTTTTAAATGCGCAATTAAACCCGCATTATACCGATGTGGTAACCGCTGATTTTCATGGTGAAACGCGTGATATGCGCCTCGCTGAATTTATGCAGTTAAACCCCAGTGTGCCAATCATCGGCTTACCCGAGGGCACTGCACTTAAGATCACAGACAATCAAATTGTGCAATTAGGTCAAGCCGGAGGCTATTGGTTTTTGGCGGGAACAAAACAAGCGATTGCCGAGAACACGGAATTAACGGCACAGTTTGCGGCCACGTTAAGTCGCCCTTTATTAAACAACGCAAGCTAAGTTGGCATCAATTGCTGGGCAGTGGCGTGCGCTAGCGTGCGTGCCACGGCTTGTTGCTCGCTCACTGAGGGCTGAAATGGCACCGTAGCGAGTAACGGCCAAGGTAATCGTGCCGTAAGATCAGCCAGGTTTTGTGCAAGAAATAACATCTCTGGCTGCAGTATATTGGCTACCCAACCTATAACCTGACAACCACTGCGTGTTAACTCACGTGCGGTCAGTACAGCATGATTTAAACAGCCCAGTTTTACGCCTACCACCAGCAATACCGGCAGGTTTTCTGCTTGCACCCAATCGGCCAGGTAGCGATCAGCACTGATCGGTAATAACCAGCCACCCGCGCCTTCGATTAACACAATTTCGGCACCGCTTTGCTCTAACTGTTGTCGCTGTGCAGATAATACCGCTTCTGATAACGGTTGTTGCAGCTCTGCCGCAGCAAAATGCGGTGCGCATGCTTTGGCAAAACACAATGGATTAAGCTGTGAATAAGGTAACGCGATACCGGAATGCCGCTGTAACAGTAACGCGTCACTGTTCACAAGTTGCCCGGCTTCATTGATTTCTGCACCAGCCGCTATCGGTTTTGCGCCAACAGCACTTATGCCAAGTGATTGAAAACCTTGCAGTAATAACGTACTGACAAAGGTTTTCCCCGCATCGGTATCGGTGCCTGTAACAAAAAAGCTGTTTGCGCGCATAGCCTGTGTTCCTAAAACGAAAATAACCGGTGTTGAATACACTTAAAGCGGTTTAGTCCCGCTAATTTGCACCACATAATAACTGGCAATTAAGGGGATACCGACTGCAGACTGAGGATAAGCGGCACTGACCCGCTGCCAATAACCTTTACCTGTGAGACCGCGTTGTGCTCGATTAGCCAGATGATTCGCCCCCAAGGCTTTTAATTCTTTGGCTAGAGCAAAAATATCAGCGTAAGGTAACTGATAGCAGGTCGTTTGTATTGAGCAGGCTAACGCCACGCCTGAGATGGCGTGCTGTAAATCGGCTAGGCTTAAAAAGGCATGGATATGCGGCTGCTCATCAACGGCGGCAAAGGCTTGTGCCATTTCAGTCAGGGTACCCTCGATCAAGGTGGTGATCACAAACTGCCCGCCAGGGCGAAGTACCCGGGCTATTTCAGCAAACACCTGTTGCGGCGCAGGACACCATTGCAACATCAGGCTCGAAAATACCTGATCAACACTGGCCGTTGGCAGTGGCAACGCCGCGGCATCGGCTTGCAAATAATGGATGGGTAATTGCTGAGCTTGCGCCTGGACTAACATCCCGCTACTTAAATCCACCGCGGTGACTTTTTGGGCCAGTGATAATAGCTCTGGGTGTAACCAACCTGGACCACAACCGATGTCCAGTAAATGCCCCAGCGGTTTGCCAAAAGACACTAATTGCGTCAATGCCGCCTGCGCAACTTGCCGTTGCAAACGCGCAGCATCGACATAACTACCAGCGGCTTTACTAAAACAACTGGCCACCTGCAACGGCTGCGCTAACATGCTAACGCCTGCTTTAACATCTTGATTAAAAACTGAATATCTTCGGCCTGATGTGACGCGCTAAGCGTCACGCGTAACCTGGCGCTGCCGGCGGGCACCGTCGGTTGCCGTATGGCGGTAAGCCAAATACCTAATTGTTTCAATTGCTGACTTAGGGCAACAGCGCGCTCGCTGCTACCCAGCATAATGGCTTGGATAGCCCCTGTCGCGGGTAAACAGGGTAAATCGGCCTCTGCCGCTAAGCTGCGGAATAATTGAATATTGTCTTGTAATTTATCCCGGCGCCATTGTTCGGTTTGTACCAACTCAATGCTTTGGCTTACCGCTGCACATAAGGCAGGTGACAAAGCCGTGCTGTAAATATAATGTCGTGCAAATTGTTCAATGTAGTCGATAACCGTTTTGCTTCCCGCCAAAAAAGCCCCGCCCACGCCAAGCGCTTTACCAAAGTTAGCCATGTAGCAATACAACTGTTGCGAAGCTAATCCCTGTACCTGCCAACTGCCGCGGCCTTGTTCACCTAGCACCCCTAAGCCATGTGCATCGTCCAGCAGCAGAGCCGCTTGCCGTTGCTGACAGAGCTTAGATAGCGCCACAAGATCGGGGCTATCACCATCCATACTAAAGACGCCTTCCGTGACCACAAGACTGTGATTTTCAGCGTCCGGTGTTTCCGGTAACAGGCGCGCTAAGGCGTTTAAATCATTATGGGCAAAGCGGCGAAAACCCCCTTTATGTGCCAGGGCAGCGTCAATTAATGAGGCATGACTTAACTTATCTAACAGCAAGAGATCGTTACTGGCCGCCAAGCTTTGTAACATGGCTTGATTGGCGGCAAAACCTGAGCTAAATAACAGCACACGCTCAAAACCGAGCCATGCGGCAAGTTGCGCTGTCAGCTGCTGATGAATATGATGATAGCCAGTGACTAACGGCGAGCCGGTACTGCCCGCACCATAGCGCTCAGCGCCGGCGGCATAACTGGCTTTTACTTTACTTGAATTCGCTAAGCCTAAATAATCATTGGCAGAAAAGTTTAAATAACATTGACCACCCACTTCTAAATAGCGGCCTTTATAATCGGCTATTACTTGGCTTTGCCGCAGTAAACCCTCGCTGCGGCGTTGTTGTAAAGCATGCTCTAACTGACTCAGGTGCATTCGCCACTCCTAGCCAGCGGCGTGATATAACGGTGGGTTCTGCTGCTCTTTAATCGCATCCGCTAAAGCGAGTTCATGCGCTTCATCTGAAACATCATGCTGCTGTGCTGAGTTGATCCCTAACTTAGCAAATAGCTGCATATCGGCATCGGCTTCCGGGTTTTCTGTGGTTAGTAATTTATCGCCATAGAAAATCGAGTTGGCACCTGCAAAGAAACATAATGCCTGCATCTGTTCATTCATCCGCGAGCGCCCCGCCGATAAACGTACATGACTTTGCGGTAACATTATACGTGCTACGGCAATGGTGCGAATAAATTCGAAAGCGTCTAAATCATCAACGTTTTCCAGCGGTGTGCCTTTTACTTTTACCAACATATTAATTGGCACACTTTGCGGATGCTCAGGTAAATTAGCCAGTTGCATTAATAGCGCTGAACGATCATTGGCGGTTTCCCCCATACCGACAATACCGCCACAACACACTTTCATCCCGGCATCACGCACATGCGTTAAGGTATCCAGCCGGTCTTGATAAGTGCGGGTCGTAATAATTTCACCGTAAAATTCTGGCGAGGTATCGAGGTTATGGTTGTAGTAATCTAAACCAGCGGACGCTAAGGTTTGAGCTTGCTCGGCTTCTAACATACCCAATGTCATACAGGTTTCAAGCCCAATGGCTTTAACGCCACGCACCATTTCAATAATGTAAGGCATATCGCGTTGCTTAGGGTTACTCCAAGCCGCGCCCATGCAAAAACGGCTAGCGCCTTTTTGCTTAGCCGCTTGAGCTTGCTGTAACACTTTTTCTACTTCGATTAAGCGCTCGCGCTCTAAACCGGTATTGTAATGGCCGCTTTGTGGGCAATATTTACAATCTTCGGCGCAAGCTCCTGTTTTAATGGATAACAGCGTGCTGATTTGCACTTCATTTGGTTTAAAATGAGCACGATGCACGGTTTGTGCTTGAAATAATAAGTCATTAAAGGGTAATGCATACAGTGCATTAACCTCGGCCAGTGACCAATTATGCCGCACCGGCGCAGCGGCTTGAGCGGTAAAAGCGGAGGTATCTTGTGGTGATGGAGCTGCGGTATTCGCCTGCATAATAGGTCCCTGCGAGATTTGTGATCACGGTTTTTTTCGGCTAGTCTAGCGCTAGCGGCCAGCTTGTCAACGCTGACCACCCCAAAAACTTTACTAATGATTATTTTATGAGCACTGATTTGGCTTTTGATCGGCAACATATTTGGCATCCCTACACGTCTATGCTAAACCCTTTGCCTGTTTATCCTGTTGCAGCGGCTGAGGGCTGTACACTCATTTTAGAAGATGGCCGTCGCTTAATTGATGGCACCGCGTCATGGTGGTCGGCGGTACATGGTTATAATCATCCTGTATTAAATGCCGCCGTTACCGAGCAACTCGCCAAGATGGCCCATGTGATGTTTGGCGGTATTACGCATGCCCCCGCCGTGCAGTTGTGTCAGCAATTGCTCAGCATGGTACCCGCGCCCCTAAGCAAGGTATTTTTAGCGGATAGTGGGTCAATTGCCGTCGAAGTAGCGATAAAAATGGCCCTGCAATACTGGCAAGCCAGTGACACGCCACAGAAAACCAAGTTAATTAGCCTACGTAAGGGCTATCATGGTGATACGTTTGCGGCGATGGCGGTATGCGATCCTACCGATAGCATGCACAGCATGTTCAGTGAGCTATTACCACAACACTTCTTTTTGCCGGCACCCGCGTGCCCGTTCGACCAGCCATTTATTGCAGAGTGCATGGCACCGCTCGAGACGCTGCTTGCCGCTGAACACCAACACATTGCCGCATTAATCCTTGAGCCGATTGTACAAGGCTATGGGGGTATGCGCTTTTATCATCCGGAGTACTTACGCCGGGCTCGCGCGCTGTGTAATCAGTATAAGGTGTTATTGATTGCCGATGAGATTGCCACGGGCTTTGGCCGTACCGGCAAATTATTTGCTTGTGAGCATGCGGACATCGCACCCGATATTATGTGTGTAGGCAAAGCTCTCAGCGGTGGTTATTTAACCTTGGCCGCGACACTGTGCACAGATGAAGTAGCACGGGGTATTAGCAAAAGTGCCGCGGGTGGCTTAATGCATGGCCCCACCTTTATGGCAAATCCGCTGGCCTGTGCGGTCGCACTCGCCAGCTTAAAACTGATTGCGCAAAACGACTGGCAGCAGCAAGTTGCGGCCATAGCGCAGCAATTAAACACAGAGCTTGCAGCAGCTAAACACTTTGCTAAAGTAAAAGAGGTACGGGTGTTAGGTGCCATTGGCGTATTTGAAATGCATCAGCCGGTTGATGTTGCGCTGTTACAAGCACAGTTTGTCGAGCTAGGCGTCTGGATCCGGCCGTTTAACCATTTGATTTACGTGATGCCGCCTTTTACCATTAGCGCGCAGGAACTGAGTAAATTAACAGCAGCGATGCTCACGGTAGCCGCTTAATGCGGCTGTACAAAAATAAATACGCTACATCGAACCAGATGCGTTAGTCTAGCGTAAGCACAACTAACCTAAAGTTGTCTTCCCTATCAGTAGGAGTGTTGTATGAAGTTGCGTACCCTAGTCACCGCGGTTAGTTTGTTAGTTACCAGCCAATTCGCTTTCGCTGATCGTTTTGCTGATGTTCAAATTAATTCAGCAACGCTAGCAAAAGATATTTACATGTTAACCGGAGCCGGTGGCAATATGGCGGCAGTGACCACTGCCGATTCGGTGCTGTTAATTGACAGTCAGTATGTTGAGCTGGCAGATAAAATCCGCGCCAAGTTAAAAACCCTTAGCCCAGGTGAGCTCACAACCCTGATTAACACCCACATGCACGGCGATCATGTCGGTGGTAATGCAGCCTTAGCCGCTAATGCCGATATTATTGCGCATGTAAATGTACTGACTCGGCTACGCAATGACAGTAACTTCAACCCAGCGGGCTTACCTAAAACGACCTTTGATAAAGTGTTAAACATCAAACATGGCAACATTGAATTAATGCTTGAGCCCATGCCTGCCAGTCACACTGATGGCGATATCCTGGTCTGGTTCCCACAGTTTAACATCGTACATATGGGCGATTTAATGTTTCAAGGTCGTTTCCCGTACATCGATTTTGGTAATGGCGGCAATGTGCAGCAGTACATTGAAAACACCCGTTATGTGCTACAGCGTATTGATGACAACACCCAAGTCATCCCTGGACATGGTGATTTAACTAACAAAGCCGGTTTAGCTAAAGAACTGAAGATGATGGAGCAAACCATGGCACAAGTTGTAGCTTGGCGTGCTGAAGGACTCACCGAGCAACAAATGATCGACCGAGGTTTAGGCGAGCAGTTTAATGCGTGGCATTGGAATTTTATTACTGAAGCGCGCTGGATTAAAACGCTTTATCAGGCAACCCAACCTTGAGAACCGCAGCGCTGACTTTGTTTCTATGTGCTATCGGCTTAGCTGCCAGTAGCGCTTTAGCACAACAGCAGCAAAGCCCCTTACCCGGCGATCCGCTGAGCTATTTAGTCGCTGAGATCGCCAGTTATGATAACAATCAACTGACACTCTCTGATGGCACAGTGTGGCGCGTCACCGCCACACAATTTGGTTTGGCGGGTACGCCCGTACTGATTAGCGGCCGTAATTTAAAAACAGGCAGTAACGAGCTGTTTATTGCCGGTTTTACCTTTCAAGCGCGTTATCAAAGTGGCGAGTTACAAGAGCGTAAAGGTACAAAACTGACCCTGATCAGCTCGCATGCCGACGGGAAACGTTTGCGTCTAACCGATACCTTGCAAGCTTTTGTGGTGGATAAAGATCGCCGTTACAGCCGTCTTTGGGCTGTCGGACAAACAGTGATTTTAGACAGCAGCGGTCAACAGCTTTTAGCCTTACCTTCGTTGGAACAAGCGCAAGTACAATTAGTCGGCATTTATCAATAAACACGGCGGTTAAGCTGTTTTGCGCTGTTTTTCTGCAACCGCCACATGTCACTTAACAACCCTTCAATCGCTGTGTCGTGATTGGCCGCAAAACACCTACTCGCTTTGATAACAAGACTTTTTGGTTACAGCGCCACTTTTTGCTTGTTTTCAGCCACTAGCAAAGTATCATTGCTGTTTTTATCATTAGAGGCTTAGCCCTCGCCCCATTGCACCTTCGGGAGTTGTTTGCATGACGCATGCCGTAATAAAAGACGTTTTGGCCGGTCACTATTCGATTGGCGATAAAGTAACTGTAAAAGGTTGGATCAGAACCCGCCGCGATTCGAAAGCTGGCATTTCCTTTTTAGCTGTGCACGACGGCAGTTGTTTCGATGCCGTTCAGGCGGTAGTGCCCGCAGAATTAACCAATTATGAAACGGAAGTTAAACGCTTAACGACATCATGTTCAGTTATTGTGTCTGGCGTTATTGCTCGTTCAGAAGGTCAAGGCCAAGCGTTTGAAATTCAAGCAGATCATGTTGAAGTCGTCGGCTGGGTAGAAAATCCAGACACCTACCCGATGGCCCCCAAACGCCATAGTATGGAATATCTGCGCGAGCATGCTCACTTGCGGGCTCGCACTAATATCATGGGCGCGGTAACTCGCGTTCGTCACTGTTTAGCACAAGCTATCCATCGGTTTTTCCATGAACAAGGCTATTTTTGGATCAGCACGCCGTTGATCACTGGCTCTGACACCGAAGGCGCCGGCGAAATGTTCCGGGTCAGCACCTTAGATTTACAGAACTTGCCGCGTGATGACAAAGGCGCTATTGATTTTAGTAAAGATTTCTTTGGTAAAGAAACTTACCTGACCGTATCCGGCCAATTAAACGGCGAAACTTACGCCTGTGCTATGTCAAAAATCTACACCTTTGGCCCAACCTTCCGCGCTGAAAATTCTAACACTAGCCGGCATTTGGCTGAGTTTTGGATGATTGAACCCGAAGTGGCGTTTGCCGAATTAAAAGACATTGCCCAACTGGCTGAAGATTTACTGAAATACGTATTAAAAGCCGTATTAACTGAACGTGCTGATGATATGGCCTTCTTTGCTGAGCGTATCGATCCTAAAGCCATCGAGCGTTTAGAACAGGTGGTTAACTCTCATTTCGTGCGGATGGATTACACCGACGCCATTGAGATCTTAAAAACCTGTGGCAAGAAGTTTGAATACCCTGTCGAATGGGGTGTCGATTTACAATCAGAGCATGAGCGTTACCTTGCCGAAGAGCATATTGGTGCCCCCATCATTATGCAAAACTACCCGAAAGACATTAAAGCCTTCTATATGCGTTTAAATGCCGATGGTAAAACCGTTGCCGCGATGGACGTATTAGCCCCGGGTATTGGTGAGATTATCGGTGGTAGCCAACGTGAAGAGCGTTTAGAGCAGTTTGATGCACGCTTAGCTGAAATGGGTTTAAACAAAGAAGATTATGGCTGGTATCGCGATTTACGTCGTTATGGCACCGTGCCGCACTCAGGCTTTGGGTTGGGTTTTGAGCGTTTAGTCTCTTATGTTACCGGTGTTGGTAACGTACGAGATGTGATTGCCTTCCCACGCACTCCAGGGAACGCTGAGTTTTAATTAGAACGAACGAGCCGTAATGTGTTTAATACGCAACGCGGCAACGAATGATACCTTTAAGTTCTGCTTATAAAATGCCAGCCAGCTTAACTGACTGGCATTTTTTTAAGTTGTTACCAAAGGTTTCCATTTTACTGTTTTATCACAAGCTTTTCTTCGGCGGTAAAGCCACATTAGCAAAGATAAGCCCGCCGACCAACGCCATTAAAATCAAAAAGGTTTGTTGCCCCACCCGATCTGAAACAACGAAGTCTTGCCCAGAAATCAAAGAGTTTAAGCCAATATAGGTTTTACTTCCTGGTACTAGCACAATCAGTCCATGCATGGCGACAATAACTGCCGGAGCCTTGGCTAAACGGGTAAACAGGTTACTATAAATACCAACAGCGAAAGCGCCTAAAAAAGCCCCCATGGTGTAATCAAAAGCACTGGCGCCGGTAATACTAACCCCATAGGCAATAAAGCCCGCAGCCAAAGACCACAGCGTATACTTTCCGCGACTTTTAAATAACACAATCAACGAGCTAACTAAGATACCCACCGCCAACCAGGCAAAATACCGTGAAATCGGTTCAGGTTTAACAAAATCGACAATACCAAATAATTTAAAGCCAATCGCCATCCCTAAAAAAGCGCCAAAGTATAATTTAAACAACAGCATTAAAGCGTCCATGATCCGGGCATTACCCGATACCAGATGACGCGCAGCTAATTCGGCAAAACCTATGGTCAGCGCCAAGCCGGGAATAAATGAAATAATGGCCGAAAGCACCGTAAGACGAATATTAATACCCGGATCGATATAGCTGCTAATTGCACAAGCACCGATCGCGGCGGCCAGAGCAACCAGAGGCTCCAGCATATTGTTAATGCGTGGCGAGTGTGCCGCCCATAGCATAAATAAGTAAACCAATAGCGACAATAAAGACGACCACAGCACATCATTCCAACTGGTTGCCATTAACATCGCAAAGGCACCACCGGATCCCATCATGGCAATGGCGGTAGCCAGCTTACCGTAAGAGCTGGGGCGGGCATCAATAATGTCGAGCAACGAATCGGCTTCAACTAAGCCAACTTGGCCACTGAGCACCTGATCTACCAGTTCATCGGTTCGAGATAAAGCGCCCAAATCTAAATCCCCTGGGTTTACACGAGAAGCATGGGTGTACTCTTGCTCATGACCATCGGTCCAAAGCACAAAAGTCATAGACGTTGGCGAGATAATAAACGAACCCTTTATACCCAGATGCGAAGTTAGCTCCGTTAAATGGGCCTCTAACCGATATGCAGGTGTGCCGTACTTGTGCAGCATCTTACCTAATTTGACAATAAATTTACGTTTTTGGTTAAAATCAGTACTATACAAATGAAGTCGTCCTGCGGTTGGCTATAGTTAAATGCTTTAAAATACCTATTGTAACGTAACGCAGTAATGATGTCAGACTTGTCACAGGGTAAAATTTAAGCGAAATAGTTTACGGGGTTTAACCCGCTTGGTTTTAAGTCACAGTGTGGAGGGTGAAAAATTATCGATAGCGCCAACACATCAAAGAGACCAAAACAAGAATGCTCCGGGTAAATAACCGTAACCTAAAAAAACAGCCAGATGGCAAAAGCCACTGGCTGTTTTATTGATCAAAGCATCACACTTAGCACTCAGCGTTTTGGCCAGTGGCAGCGTTTAATAAAAAGGGTTTAAGCTTAAAAATCGCTAAAAAAAGCCTCTGGCTCTAAAGCACTCTTTTGTGGTGCTTGACCATTGGGGGTGCCTAGATACAAAAAGCCCACAATTTCATCATCGGCATCCAGTTTAAAAGCTTGTTTCACATAATCATATTGTGCGTAAGCTCCCGTACGCCAAATACCACCAAAACCTAGCGCAAACGCCATTTGTTGCATCGCCATCACGCTGCACGCAACGGATTGCACTTGTTCTACAGACGGCACTTTTGCATGCTCAGTTATCTTAGCAATACAAATGATCACCATGGGTGCTCGCATGGGTAACTGTCGGGCACGCTCCTGCATATCAATTGAGATAGACGGATCTTCTTCAATCGCTGCTTCGGCAAATATATCCCCTAAGCGTGTTAGCGCGTCACGGCCTTCAGCCACAACAAAACGCCAAGGCCTCAAAGCACCGTGATCCGGTACTTGTATAGCGGCACGCTTAATTAAGTTTAGCGCCTCACCTTCTGGCGCAGGTTCGCGCAGTCGTGGCGAGGAATATCGGGTAGTCAGTAGCGTTAATGCATCCATAAACTTAACCTTTTCAAAAGCGTTAATTCAGGCTACCAAATATTGCTGAATTTCTCACGGCAATTTTTCAATAAAACTGTTAACTGCATAAATCCTCAGCAAGGTACACATTTCTTGCCTTCAGATACAGGGCTTGGTATTCGTTAACAGCAGCAGGCCAGCTAAAATTTTGCAGCATGCCGCGTTGTTGTACTTGCTGGTACTGGTTCGGTTGTTGATACAGCGTTTCCGCTTGTTCTAAGGCCGTTTGCATGGCTTCAACACTGATTTCAGTAAAGCCAATGCCGGTTGCCGCAGTACCAGGCCAAGGTTGAACCGTATCGCGTAACCCCCCCGTTAATCGCACTAAAGGCACGGTGCCATACTTTAAGCTGTAAAGTTGATTCAAACCACAAGGTTCAAATAACGACGGCATTAAAAAGAAGTCACCGGCCGCTTCCGTTTGATGAGCTAAACGCTCGTCAAAACCTTCGAAGAAACGAAATTGCGCGTTAAAATCATGTTGTAACTGATAAAGCTGTCTACAATACTCAGCGTCACCACTGCCCACCAAAAATACTTGCGCTGTGGTGTTAGCTAACCACCGGCGTAAGGCTGGTATTAAATAATCAAAGCCTTTTTGCCCGGTAATACGGCTTACCGCAACGAATAATGGCACATCGAGCTCGGCTAAATTAAAGCGTTGGCGTAAATGGGATTTACATTGCGCTTTACCGCTTAAATCATTAATACTGAAGTTCGCGATCAGCGCATCATCCGTGGCGGGATCCCACTGTTGATAGTCACAACCGTTTAAGATACCAAAAAAATCAGCGGCACGGCGTTGATAGAGTGCCGACAAACCATTAGCCGCAGGCTCAGTCATTAATTCATCCCGATAACCTACGCTAACGGTATTCAGCTTAGTAGCGTGACGAATACCCTGTTCTAGCATATTTAAAAATTGATCATCATTAGCCTGCAAGCCTAAACGGCCAAACCAATAATGATCAGTTGTGAGCTGATACGCACCATTATGGATGGTATAAACAAAGGGTATTCCCCCTAATACCGGATCATGGGCGTAATGCTGTTTTAAATAAGCTGCCGCAACTCCAGTTTGCCAATCATGACCATGAATGATATCAACTTCAGGTAAATAATGTTTAGCCCACTCCAACGCCGCTTTGCAAAAAAAGCCAAAGCGTAGCGGATTATCAGCATAACCATGTTTACCGTCATCGTAGGGGCGATCACGTTGAAAGAAATCATCGTGCTCTACTACGCGAATATCGACATCGTGGGATAATAGCTGACGCACCGCACAGCCATATTCCTGACCACCTAACTCAAAAAACAACGCGTCAGACTCTCCCGTCGGACGGCTATATAAAGGCGCATAGCGAGGTAGCATCACGGTGACTTCATGGCCTGCGGCTTTTAGGTTAATGGCTAAGCCATAACAGGCATCGGCCAAACCACCGGTTTTAATCAAGCCTTCGTATTCACTACATAACAACAAAATCTGCACTACTAATTCCTTAATCGGTTGTGCCGAGCTTACTCATCATCAAAGCCGATCCGGGCGCCTTTAGGGATCACCACAACTCCGCCTGCAGACACATGAAAACGCTTGCGATCGGCTTCTAAATCTTCACCAATCACCGTGTTGGGTGCGATACGCACATCTTTATCAATAATACAGCGACGGATCCGACAACCACGACCAATGTCGTTATTGCCCATTAGCACACTCTTTTCGATATAACTGTGGCTATGCACGTTAACATTATAACCGAGGATTGACTGATAAATAATCGCACCACTGATAATAGAACCCGCGGCAACCATTGAGCTTATCGCTTGGCCGGTTCGATTAGCTTGATCGTGCACAAATTTTGCTGGCGGTACTGGCGGCGTATAGCTGCGTAACGGCCAAAAACGGTTATAAACATCGAACGGGGGATCAATCGAGATTAAATCCATATTCGCTTCGTAATAAGAATCGATGGTGCCTACATCACGCCAGTAACCAGCGCTGCTCTGTGATTCGCCGCGAATATGGTTGGTAGAAAAGTCATAAACATACACTTCACCCTGCGGATAAAGTCCTGGAATAATGTTGTGGCCAAAATCATGTTTTGAATCGGGCTGTGCGGCATCTGCATTTAGCACATTCACTAAACAATTGGCTTCAAAAATATAGTTACCCATCGATGCCAATACCATGTCCGGTTGACCTGGGATTGTTTTAGGATTACTTTTTGGCTTTTCTTCAAAACCGATCATCCGACCGTCGGCATCGACCTCGATAATACCAAACTCATGAGCTTGCTCTTTCGGGACAGGGATAGCAGCAACGGTTAGTTTCGCGTTTTTATTACGATGAAAGTCTAACATCTGGCGAATATCCATTTTATAGATATGATCGCCACCGAACACACAAACATGCTCTGGATCTAAACCTTCAATCAGATGCAAATTCTGATAAATAGCATCTGCCGTACCTAAGTACCAATGCTTACCTGTTTGCATTTGCGCGGGAATGGGATCGATAAAACGATTGGATACCCCCCCTACTCGCCAGGCGCGACTTAAATGCTTCATCAATGAATGTGATTTAAACTGCGTAATAACGAAAATCTGCAGTAAGTCGGCATTTACAAAGTTATTTAAAACAAAATCGATAATACGATAGTTTCCACCAAAAGGAACAGCCGGTTTCGCACGCACCGCTGTTAAAGGTGATAAGCGGGTGCCTTCGCCACCAGCCAGTATCATAGTTAACACTCCAGACATATATATTCCTCTGTATTTTATTAGTATGTAACCGCTTACATTTTTTATCGCCGCACATTTATAGGTAAGCTGTTCTTATAGCGCGGTCGGGAAATTCCATCAAGATTTCAGAATCCTTCATTAATCGATGTAGATTTAACATAGCATCAAAAACTAGAATTATGTAGTACCAAAAAACAAGAAAATAAAAACGGCCACTTGAAAAGTGGCCGCAAGAAAAGTTTACCCCTTGTTTACCGCGATGAATTGCGGCTATAAATCAGCAAATACTAAATGGCCGCAGCAAGTTCCGCACCTTGACGGATCGCCCTTTTTGCATCCAGCTCAGCAGCAACATCAGCACCTCCAATTAAATGTACTTGTTGGCCGGCCGCCTGTAACTCGGCTTGTAAGGCACGCAGGGGAACCTGCCCGGCACAAATCACCACATTATCCACCGCTAAAC
Source organism: Alishewanella maricola (assembly GCF_016343785.1). Lineage (NCBI taxonomy): Bacteria > Pseudomonadati > Pseudomonadota > Gammaproteobacteria > Alteromonadales > Alteromonadaceae > Alishewanella > Alishewanella maricola. The sequence goes on from NZ_JAEINI020000008.1 coordinate 62,824, forward strand.
AGCGCTCTTTGTCGTTTAAACTGATCCAAAGACCAGCGTCATCCACGCGCAGATAGTTCACCCCCGCCATCATCTCTACGCCTTTTTTCTGCAAAGAGGCGCGATGTGCCCAGCCAGAGGTTTTACCTAAACCACCACCCACCTTACTGGCTTTGCGCTGTAATAAATAGACTTTACGTTCGGCTTTAGCTGGCGCCTGGCTACTTAATAAAGCGCCGCGGCTTTGATAAGTTTTATCAACGCCCCAATCGGCTAACCACGCATCAGGTTGTAATGTCAGTGAATGTTTTTCTAATAGAAACTCAGCTACATCAAAACCAATGCCGCCCGCCCCAATAATCGCGACGTTTTGGCCAACGGCTTTGTGATCGCGCAATACATCTAAATAGCTCAACACTTTAGGATGATCTTGCCCAGCTAAACCAATATCACGCGGCACGATACCGGTAGCTAAAATGACCTCATCAAATTGCTCAGCCAGAATACTTGCCGCAGTTTGTTGCTCATTAAGATGTAATGTTACCGCGTGTACCTTCAACATTTTGGCAAAATAACGCAGTGTTTCATGAAACTCCTCTTTACCAGGAATTTGTTTGGCATAATTAAACTGGCCGCCAATCTCTGAAGCTTTATCAAACAAATGTACTTCATGGCCACGCTGCGCCGCGTAAACACTAAAAGCAAGCCCTGCCGGACCGGCACCTATAACGGCCAATTTTTTCCGTTTACTAGCGGGATTAAAATTTAACTCGGTCTCATAACATGCCCTAGGGTTAACCAAACAACTGGCACGTTTTTGTTGAAATACGTGATCTAAACAGGCCTGATTACAGGCAATACAGGTATTAATTTCGTCCGCTTGATCGGCAGCCGCTTTATTAACAAAGTCGGCATCGGCTAAAAAGGGTCGTGCCATACAAATTAGATCAGCTTGGCCTTTTACTAAAATATCTTCTGCTACGCCAGGATCATTAATGCGGTTAGTGGCGATAACCGGCACACTAAGTTGTTGCCGAACCCGCTCTGTGATCCAAGTAAAAGCCGCTCGGGGCACCCGAGTCGTGATGGTTGGAATACGCGCTTCATGCCAGCCAATGCCCGTATTAATTAATGTTGCGCCTGCTGCAGCCACACCTTGGCCAAGTGCAACAACCTCATCAAAGGTATTACCATCCTCAACTAAATCCAGCATAGAGAGCCGATAGATAATAATAAAGTCAGCACCACACTTCTCGCGCACCGCTCGCACGGTTTCTAAAGCAAAACGACTTCGGTTTTCAAAACTACCGCCCCAAGCGTCCGTACGATGATTGGTACGTTGACATATAAATTGGTTAATCAAGTAGCCTTCAGAGCCCATGATTTCCACACCGTCATAACCGGCTTTTTTAGCGAGGCTGGCCGCATGGGCAAAGTCTTTAATGGTCCCGCGGATCTGTCGATCGGATAACTCAGAAGGTTTAAAAGGCGTAATAGGCGATTTAATGTTACTCGGCGCGACATTAAAAGGATGATATCCATAACGGCCCGCATGCAATAATTGCAGGCAAATCTTTGCACCGTGCTTTTGCACCGCCGCGGTAACCGGTTTGTGTTTTGCAACTTGCCACCAAAAACTCAGTTGGCTACCAAAAGGCACCAAGTTTCCACGAAAGTTTGGGCTAATGCCCCCGGTAATAATTAAACCTACACCGCCTTTGGCTCGTTCTTCATAAAACGCGGCCAACTTTTCGAAACCGTTTTTTTCTTCTTCTAGGCCGGTATGCATTGACCCCATAATTACCCGATTTTTAAGTTGGGTAAAGCCTAAATCTAATGGCGCTAATAAGTGTTGATATGCCACATCACCCTCTCTGGTCGTACCTGTTTAATCGCTAAAATGTAGCTGCTTTGCTGCCGATACGCAAGTGATATACATTTTCTTACAAATTCCACATAGCCTTTGTTGAAAAATTCGTTAGCATTAAGCGTGGATGTTTATGAATTTTAAATGAGAATTAACAGGACACATATTATGTCAGAGAAAAAGAAAGGATTATTTAGGCGCTTATTTGGCGCAATCTGGTCAGTTTATCGGGGCTTTCGCGCTACCGTTTTAAATATTATCTTTATTTGCTTGGTGTTGGTCATCGGCAGTGCCCTGTTTAGTGGTGGCGATAAAGTACAGATTGCCGATACCAGTGCATTATATCTGAACCTTCGCGGTGATCTTGTTGAACAAAAACGTTATGTTGACCCCATGGCTGCGGCAATTAATGAAGCAGCCGGTGGTCAAGAAGAAGCGCCAGAAATGCTGGTTACCGATGTGGTTAAACTGATTAACCATGCGGCCAAAGACAACCGCATTCAAGTGATGGTGATGGATCTGTCTGCGCTAGGTGGCGGTTCTTTGGATAAATTAAAAAGCGTAGGTAAAGCTTTAGAAGCCTTTAAAGCCAGTGGCAAAAAGATTTTTGCTTACGGTGCTTACTACGGCCAAAATCAATACTTCTTAGCCAGCTATGCCGATCAAATTGCACTTGAGCCGATGGGTGCAGTGTTATTAGAGGGCTATGGTAGCTACCCTATGTACTATAAAAATGCCTTAGAAAAACTGAAGGTCAGTACACATGTTTTCCGCGTGGGTACTTACAAATCCGCGGTAGAACCTTTTACTCGTAATGACATGTCAGATGCCGCAAAAGAAGCGAACTCAGCTTGGTTAAATGAATTATGGGCTGATTACAAACAACAAGTTGCCGAGCGTCGTGGCTTTGGTATTGATAACTTCGATGAAACCTTCGCCGCCATGTACAGCAAACTGCAAGCCGCTGAAGGTGATTTAGGCCAATATGCCTTAACCAGCAAGTGGGTAGATGCCGTACAAACCCGTGAACAGTTCCGTAATAGTATGATCGCCATTGTCGGCAAAAATGACAATAACACCTACAACCATGTCACCTTTGATGAATACAAAAAAATGGTGATCCCGGCTAAGCAATTTGATAACCCGATCACAGAAAAAATTGCCGTGGTGGTCGCTCGCGGTACCATTGTTGATGGCACAGCTAAACCTGGCATGATCGGCGGTGACTCTACAGCTGCGCTGCTTCGTCGTGCGCGCCATGATGATAAAGTAAAAGCGGTCGTGCTGCGTATCGACAGCGGCGGCGGCAGCGCGTTTGCCTCTGAAGTCATCGGCCAAGAAATCACCCTATTACGTGAAGCAGGTAAGCCTGTTATCGCTTCAATGGGTGCAGTTGCAGCGTCAGGCGGTTACTGGATTGCAGCACCTGCCAACGAAATTTGGGCCTCACCAACTACCATTACAGGTTCAATCGGGATCTTTGGTTTATTACACACATTTGAAAATGCGATGTCGACCATTGGTTTAAATGTGGATGGTGTCGGTACAACAGAGTTGGCCGGTTTCTCTGCCGGTATGCCTTTATTTAAAGGCTTATCTGAGCCAGCGAAAGACATGATGCAATTGCTGATCGAACGCGGTTATACCGAGTTTTTAACCATGGTGGGTAAAAACCGCAATATGAGCAATGAAGAAGTTGATAAAGTTGCACAAGGCCGTGTTTGGACAGGTTCTAAAGCACTTGAGTTAGGTTTAGTCGATAAACTGGGTACTTTTGATGATGCGATTGCTCGTGCTGCAGAAATGGCCGGTTTAAGCCAATACGACATTACTGTAGTGCAACCAGAACTTAGCCCCACTGAGCAAATCATTGCGGATTTATTTGGTGCAGCAAAAGCGAAAGGCTGGTTACCTAGTGCAACGATGCAACCAGAGCAACGTGCGCTTCGTCAGTTAACACAGCAAGTTAAACAAGATTTTGTTTTAATGAATCAGTTTAACGATCCAAACGGTATCTACTCTTACTGCTTAAGCTGCCAGATAAACTGACAGCAAGCGTAATTCTGATTACAATGCCCGGTATTATCCGGGCATTTTTTTTAGGTGTTTTATGCAAAGAAAACGTATTTATGTCGCTTACACTGGCGGTACCATTGGTATGCAACAATCCGATAAAGGCTTTGTGCCAGTACCGGGTTTTTTAACCGACACCGTAAAACGCATGCCCGAGTTTTATCGGCCAGAAATGCCAGAATTCGATATTCATGAATATCATCCGGTTATCGACTCGTCAGATATGACACCAGCGCATTGGCTTACTATTGCCAAAGATATTCAAGAAAACTATCAACACTATGATGGCTTTGTGGTGCTGCATGGTACTGACACCATGGCTTATACCGCTTCCGCTTTATCATTTATGTTAGAGAACTTATCAAAACCGGTGATTATTACCGGCTCACAGATCCCGTTAGCGCAACTGCGCTCAGACGGCCAAGTTAATTTACTTAATGCCCTGTATTTAGCGGCAAATTATCCCATCGCTGAAGTAGCATTGTTTTTTAATAATCAATTATTTCGTGGTAACCGTGCCACTAAAGCCGATGCCGATGGTTTTAATGCTTTCGCATCACCCAATATGCCGGCGTTACTTGAAGCGGGGATCCATATTAACCTGCATGCAGGCAAAATCACCCATACTGAAACAGCCCTCCCACTCGAGGTTGCCGAAATCACTCCCCAACCGATCAGTGTCGTCACGCTGTATCCTGGTATTACCACAGACGTGATCCGCAATATGCTGGCACCACCAGTACGCGCCTTAATTATTAAATCTTTTGGTGTGGGTAATGCCCCACAGCGGCCAGAATTACTGCAAGTGTTACAGCAAGCAAGTGAACAAGGGCAAATTTTAGTCAATTGCACACAATGTTTTAAGGGCAAAGTGAATATGGATGGTTATGCCACGGGCAAGGCGTTGCGTGATAGCGGGGTGATCAGTGGGTTTGATATGACCTTGGAAGCGACCTTAACTAAGTTACATTACCTGCTGAGTAAGCCATTCACTGCAGAAGAAATTCGCCAGCAGATGCAACAGGATCTGCGTGGCGAATTAACGCTTTAATCGTTAAAACAGCGCGGCAACGCGCTTTAACAACGGTTTTTCTTGTTGGGCAACCGGACCATGCGCAAGCCATTGCTGTAATAGCTGCTCTGGTGTTAATTGTTGCCCCGCATTATGCTTTAACGATAACAAGGCCAGTTGCACTTGTTGGCGCTCTGCCGCACTGGTTTGCTCAACATTTTGCTCTGACATCAGCTCTAACGCGATGGTCAGTTGTGAGCGAGTCAAACTTGGCTGCGGCAAACTTAAGGCTTCACGATAACTCTGTGGTAATTGTTCTGCTTTGATATCGCCCTGCTCTAATACGTCAAATAAGGTTTGTAACTCTTGACGTTGTGCCGACTTTTGCAACTGCTTTTGCCGTTGTTGCAATTGCTGACTGAGCTCTTGATATTGCTGACGCACCCCAACGCTATCGGGTAAACTCAATTGACGCAACTGCGCTTGTACCGCTTGCAATGCGCCAGCGCTAGTGGCTTGCGCTAAGGTTGTATTCAGCGTTGCTAATTGCTCTGATACCAACTGGGCAACTTCCTGCTCAGCTTGCTGCTGTAGCTTGTACTCTTCGTTGCGTTTTTCAAAAAAGCTATCACACAGTGCACGAAACTCTAACCACAACGCTTGATCTTGCTGACGGCCGGCAAAACCAAAGGTCTTCCAGCGTTGCTGCAACTCTTTCAGCACCTGTGCTGTTTTGGAGCCGTCTTCTAAGGTCATGGCCAATTTCGCTTCCGCAATCAAAGCCGCCTTACCCGCCGCTTGTTGCTGCTGCGCCGTGGCCACTTTGTCTTTTAAGCGTTTGCTCAGTTCTTGAAATTGTTGTTGCAACGCTTGGTAATCACGCCGATTAACCGCGCCACTTTCACGCCAACGTTGGCTTAACTGCCGAAAAGCGGCATCTAAATCCCGTTCTGGCAATTCTGCTTCGACTAAATTGCCAAGCTCTTGTAATAATTGCTGACGTTGCTGTAAATGCAGTTCGCGTTCAGCATCTTGCTGAGCAAACACCTGGCGGCAAGGTTCAAAAGCCGCTTCACAGGCTGCATCAAAAGCCTGATTCAAGCTTTCTTCGGCAGCGGGATCTGCTTTACCTAAAGACTTCCAGTTTGCGCGGGCCAGTTTCACTTGCTCAGCACGCGCTTTGGCATCTTGCAAAGGGCTATTTGCCAGCTCAGTCATTTCGTTTAACAACGCGGTTTTACGTGGTGTGGCAATATACTGCTGCAAAGATTCTAATTCAGTTTGTAAACTGCTGATCTCGGCAAACTCTTTTTCAAATTGCTGCTGTGCTTCTGCAGATAAATTTGCCACATCCGCCGTCATGCCTTTATACAAACCAAACAGCACTTTGTAACGTCCTGCCGCGTGTAGGCGTTTGTATTCGGCACACTTACTACGAAGCTGACGAAGCTCTTTTTGTTGCTGTTGTTTAATATGGCTCAGTGCTTGTTGCCACTGCTGACGTAACTGCTTGAATTGTTCGTTTAACTCAGCAGGTAAACTTGCACTGAAACCTTTACTGGCACTGCGCCAAGCATCAGCAAAATCTTGCCATTGCTGCTCTGCTGCCGCTATCTGCTCAGCACTGTTAGGCAATGGCTGTTCACTAAACGCATTTAGCAATTGCTGGATCGACGTAAGCGCTTTATTCAACTCGGGTAAACGGGCTAATTGCTGCTGCACCACCGTTAAACGTTGTTGTAAGGCGCTGTGCTCAGCATGGGCTAACTCGGCCGCATCCAACTCTTCACATAATGCTGTGGCGGCGGCATCCAGTAAGCCATTTTGCTCAGTACTGGCGACTTGTTGTAACTGCACCTGCAATTGTTGTTCTAGCTCACTGACCGCTTGCTGCAACTGCTGGGTTTTTAACACTTGGCGCGCTTTACGCTCAACTAAGGCTTGCTCGGCCTGCAGTTGGGCTAATTTTGGCGCTAACCATTCGGTTAAACGTTGGTCGAGCTGCTGAAACTTCTCTAAAAAACCCTGCGCTTCTTGTTCGGGTAATAAAGGTAACTCCGCGGCTAACACTTGCCATTGTTGTTGCAACTCTTGTTGTAACGCCGGTAGCTCGGACAGCGTATGACGCTCGCGCAGTGCATTCAGCTTAGCCAGCAACAAGGTGATCTCTTTGCGTAAGCGAGGTGGCTTTTGCTTATCCGCCGCCATTTTCGCCAAGCGAGCCTGCAAGGTTTCAGCAAGCGAGGGTTCAAGTTGCTTACTAAGTTTCTCTAATTGTTTTTCATCTGTGATCTGTGACAACAATTGCTGTTTTAAGGCGACAGGAAAGGCCGCATCTAACAAAGTTTGTTGAATTAACTCCGGGCGCTCTAACCGCTGTAGTAAGGCAAAGCGCACATTCATATCGGCATCTTTTAGCGCTAGCGACTCTAAAATGCTACTGCGATTACACTGCTCAATAAATTTCTGTTTTAACGGTGCAGCTACCCGATTCGCTAACAGTTGATCAACAACTTGTTGCTCGGCATAGTGTTTTAAACGCTCTGCCGTGTCGTGTTTACTGGCTTGCCACCATAACGCAAAATCGTCTAACCGATGTAAAGCGGCTTTACGCACCGCTTCTGCGGCATCGTTAAAAGCGAGCTCATGCAATACTTGCTTATGCTCAGCGCTGGTGGGTTGTAATGTTTCAAGAGCTTGCTGACGAATAGCGGCGTCTGGATGCTGCCATTTCGGTTTAAACCAGCGTTTAAAGATCATCGTGCGAAAACCTTGCAATAGCGGCAGGATCTGAAAACTGTTTTTTCAACTCTGCCTTGGATTTATGAACTATTTGTCCGTCTGGACCCACAGTGAAGATATCTTGAGACTTCAACACCTTAGACTGATAAGCTAATACCAGTTGCAGTGTTTGCTCTTTTTGCTCTGCGCTTAACGGCGTGCCATCGGCCCAACGACCTGTGGCTACCGCCTCTGCTAGTTTATTATAAGTGTCAGGTGCCATCGCACTGACTATCGCTGTAAAATCCATACTATTTTTTTCGCTTTAACCAAATAATTCGTGCGCGACACACCACATACCAACCAAAGCCTAGGGCTATTGCTACGGTTGAAACATATTGGTTGTAACTGCCATTCTCAGGCTGCCACCAATACAAAATTCCAAATCCGGCCAAAAATAACAGCAAGGCCAGCATCGACTGGTTCATCAGTGATTGCGCTTGGCGAGCCATTTGCTCTCGGTGTTTTGAGGCCAGCTTTTCTGGGCTGGCTTCACCTAAATTGGTTTTACACTTTGGACATTCTGCCGCTTTGTTTGAGATCCGGTTTGCACACACCGGACAAGAAATAATCGCCATGTCTAATAGGTCCTATCGTAACTCATCAACTACGGCTAATACTGCGGTAAGGGTGTCATGGCCGAGTTTCATTGAACGTACATCTGACCAACCGAAAGCCTCGTCTGGCAGGTTGGCGTTATCTTTAAACGGCATTTCTAAAGTGTACGCTAAACAACCAAAGCGCTCTGCAACCCAGTTACTGCCCACGGTTAAATTTGCTTTACCCGGCTCGTCTTTGTCATAACCAAACTGGGTTTGAAACTCTGGAGTTACCAGTTGTAATGCCGTTTTAAATGCCTGCTCAAGTTGTTGCATTTTTGCATTGTAAGACGGTACACCTTCTGCGCCGGCCACAAAGTTATATGGCAGATTTTCGTCACCATGAATGTCTAAGAACATGTCTAGGCCGATTTCTTGCATTTTTTCTCGAACTAAATACACCTCTGGGCTTTCTGTCATGCTCGGGTTTTGCCATTCACGGTTTAAATTAACGCCCGCGGCGTTAGTCCGTAAATGACCACGAACACTGCCATCTGGGTTCATATTGGGCACAATGTAAAATACCGCTTTGGCTAACAGTAACCGAGCAACACCGTCATCTTCATCTAATAATCGATCCAGTAAGCCTTCAACAAACCATTCGGCCATCGTTTCGCCAGGGTGTTGCCGTGCAATGATCCAAATCTTCTTTTTATGCTCAGCCGGCTCGCCGACAACCAGCATGGTCATATCACGGCCATCCAGTGTTTCACCCAATTCAACTAACCGACAGTTGTAATCATTTTGGGCATAGTGCAATAAGTCTTGATGCCGTTCATAGCTATAAGGCGCAAAGTAGGCAAAATAAACTGACTCCGCTTCTGGATAATGATGAATGGTTAATACGTTGTCTGCATAACTGGTATCTACGCGAAACCACGTTTGTCGATCATAAGAAGCCACCGCTTGATAACCTTCCCAGCCTTCTGGGTACGCCGATTGGCCAGCATTCATAATTTTGATGGTGTGCGGTTCAGTGTGTGAGGTGTTTAAACGAAAGTGAAACCACTGAAAGAACTCAGATTGATGATCTTTACGGATCGCCAATTGAATGTTTGCTGGATCCGTGGCGTGTAACACTTCGATATTACCACTGTCAAAATTGCAGGTGATTTTCATACTATTTTCTCTAATTTGGTATCATCAAATAACAGCGGGTACGGCAAAAACCTTGGCCTGGCACGCTGGTCGCATATTGTGTTAGGGATTCTCTCGCACAAAGGCGATATCTGCAAATCCCATTTTACTGAATGATTGCGAGCGAAAGTTTTTTACTGCGGCTTTATCTTTAGCCGTATGATGTAATTGCTGTTCCATGGCTAAAAACGCCGTGAGATCTATCCCTTCAGCTGCCGCAACGGCTTCATATAAATCAACAAAACGATCATAACTAAAGGCGATAACTTTCTTTTGGCCTTTAAAGGTGTAACTAACTTGTCTAGCCATAAAACTTATTTCCTATACTGCGTGGCGACGACACAACCACAATGAAAGCAATAACAAAGCGATACCCAAGACTAACTTGCTTATGTCTGTATCACGCTGCCAGATCAGAATATTGACCAGCAAACCAGCAGGGATCAAGGCATTATTCATCACCGCTAAAGTACCGCTAGAAACCTGCGAAGCGCCTTTGTTCCACCAAAAATAACCTGCACCTGAAGCCACTAATCCTAGCCAAAACAAAACTGCCCATTGTACTGGCGTAGTGGGATATTGTGCTTGCCCCAATAATAACCAAGCCGGTATCGCAATCACTAAAGCACCGACATAAAACCAGCCAAATTGCTGATGGCCTGCGTTTAGGTGCGCTTTGCTAGCCATAAACTTTTTATAGCCCACTTGGCCTACGGCAAAGCAAAAATTTGCCCCCTGCACCACTAAAAAGCCTAACCAATAATTCACTGCGGGTAGTGTATCGCGCATCACAGCTGCCGCCACTACGGCGAGTAAGGCTGCAAATAAAAAGCGGGGATTAAAATGGCCATCAAGCACATCATACAGCAATGTAATATAGACCGGGGTAAAGATGGTAAACACCAGGATCTGTGGCACGCTCAGTAACAAAAAAGACTGATAATAAAAGATATACATTAAGCCTAATTGCACCGCGCCAAGCGCGGCCAATAAAAATGCATCGGCTAAAGCCACAGGTTTACGTAGCAGCCAGGGCAAAAACACCAGCACCGCGAGCGCAATACGCATTAGCACCGCAAAATAAGCATCCACTTGGCCAGCCAAATAAACGCCAATTAAGCTAAACGAAAACGCCCACAGCAGTGTAACGGTAACTAAATAACTCACTCTAGTTCAGACTGCCTCATGATCGGAGCAGCATATAAGGCACTCATTAATGAAGTCGCGCCTTGCGGTACCTTTTGCAAACGCTGTTGCCATAACTCCACCAGCTTTTCATCAACCGAAGCATGTGTTAAACCTGCAGCAAGATAATTAACCGGATACAAACGGTAGTTTTGCCAAATTTGCTGGTCAATTAGCTGAGCAAGTGCATCGGGATCTGCAGGAACCTCGGTAAGTGGTTTTGCAAACGCCACATGAACCCGGCCTTTAAAGCCAACGATCCCTTTGATAATACTATCAATATCCTCAAATTCCGTTTTTTGGTAAGAACCAGAGGTTTGTTTTTGCCACAATTCGTTGATTTTATCGACATCGCAAGGATCATATTCGTAAGACAAACATACCGGCACAATATTTAGCCCTGCCATATATTCAGCAAAGCTTTCACCGCGTTTTTTGCCTTCCATATAAAACATTTTTAAAATCGCCGGATCCGTTTCATCCAAGCCATCTTTAGCACGACCTTCTTTTTGCGCGATCCACACAGAGTGTTTGTGCTCTAACGAATGTTTAATGTAAGACGACAACAAGGTAAAGTTTTTCAGCATTTCACGTGGGCCTTTAGCACCGCGCTTAACAATAAAACTTTTATTTAATCGCATTAACTCAGAAGCGCAGGCCTTGCGTAATAAGTTGTCGCCAATGGCAATGCGCACGGTATCTAAACCATGGTGATATAAACACCAATTTACTAAAGCCGGATCCATCGCAATATCACGGTGATTAGAAACAAACAAGTAAGCTTTGCCTGGTGTTAAATGTTCTAAACCAGATACCGTGATTTTATTGGTACTACTTTCGATCATTCGCTCCATAAAGGTCGCGACCTGACGCTGCACCGCTTGGACGTTATCTAAACGTGACCAACGGCGTTTTAACGAGAATTTCACCAGCGGTGATAATAACCAGCCCAAAGGCCCGGCCAAATGCGGGAAACGATAATGGAGAATGGCATGAATAAATTCGTCATCTGCAATTAAACGGGCGATCGCTGGCGCGACTTCGTCATCATGATAAGGCCGGATATCGGCGTAAATATCTTGCTCTGCCACAGTACTCACTACTTTGTCTGGGTAAAAGAGCGCCTATTTTACTGTGTTATTCAGAATTAACCAGTATTTCGATTAAAAGGCAACGAGGTTAAATTAAAGGATATAGCCATTCAGTTCAGTTATGAATAACGGGTTATCACAAATTGTATCCCTAACCTCGCTATGATGCTGCTTTTTTCAACATACGATTCAATCAGCATTGCATTATCGCTGAGAATCATTATGATACGCGCTTGAGTCGGTACGTAGCGCAGCTTGGTAGCGCACTTCGCTGGGGGTGAAGGGGTCGGAGGTTCGAATCCTCTCGTACCGACCAATAAATTTTTACTAAAAGCCAGTTAGCTTAAAGCGAGCTGGCTTTTTTTATATCTGCGGTTTTTCGCGCACCCTTTTAGCTATTATTCCGCTTTATTTGCTGTCGTAAGCACTTTAAATTGCAGATTAATGCCGGTAAAAAGGTGCATCACGCGGCCAGAGTATGCCTGCCGCTTAAAAATGAATGACACTCACGATAATGACATTTCTAGCACTTGTTAACACAACGCCAAGCCTAAACAGTCGCTATTACCCCAAATATTAAAACACCTAGTCGCGTTTTATTGCCGATTGGTCCCTACTTTAAAATTAAAGTGATCGAGCAGCATCATACTACTGTAAGATTGGTCAGTCCCTAAATTGGTAAAACCTCATCTTCATAGGAGTACAATACCGTGTTAACTATTCTCAAAGCGAAACTCCCTGCAACCTTACTTTGTTTATTCCTTGCTGCCAGTGCTCACGCTGAACCCTTTACGTTAGCACCGCTGCCTTATGCTGCAGATGCACTTGCACCGGTTATCGATAAAGACACCATGCAAATTCACCATGGCAGGCACCATCAAGCCTATGTGAATAACTTAAACGCCCAAGTAGCAAGCACCCCAGAGTTAGCCTCACTGTCACTTGAAGCGATGATGTCGCAAATATCACGCTTTAATACGGCGGTAAGAAACAATGGTGGTGGTCATTATAATCATCAACTCTTTTGGCAATTAATGGCGCCACAGGCTGATGTTGGCGAGCCTTCAGCGGCCTTAAAAAAAGCCATCGAACGTGATTTTGGCTCTATCGATGCCATGCAAAAGTCGTTTAATCAAGCAGCCGCTACCCGTTTTGGCTCTGGTTGGGCTTGGTTAATCGTGGATAAGGAGCACAAACTACAGGTGACATCGACACCTAATCAAGACAACCCCTTGATGGATGTGGTGGAAGTGCAAGGTACACCCATACTTGCGCTGGATGTTTGGGAGCATGCCTATTATTTACAGTATCAAAACAAGCGTGGTGATTACGCTACGGCTTGGTGGACTATTGTGAATTGGCATAAGGTCAATGAGTTATATCGTCATGCCACCGAGCAAACCAAAGCTCATTAAGCCTTGATATAGCATTTTTAATACCGCCTAGGTGGCTATCGCTTAGGCGGATAAAACACTTTGTTATTACTGCCCTCACCTGACGATGAGATCTTTGCTAGCAAATTCACGAATAAAGTCAGAATGCGACTACAGCCCCGAAAGCCGGTCAGAGTAACTCAGGGCAACTCACATGAAAGCTCAACAGCTAAACGCTTACTTCTAAGAATATGCCCCGCTCTTGCGGCGAGGCAATTGAATACTGTTGAGCAAGGTGTTTAGAATAAGAGTATATCAAGTGCTCGTTATCTGACTCTGAAGGTTTCGAACAATCTAACAAATCAGTTTTTTGCGGAACAAGCGACCGCTGGCTATGATGCTTATTACGCTTGATGTTTTACTGTACGCAAGATACTTACATTTACTTTGTTAAGCGTGAACACAACAATACCCCCTGTGACAAAAACAGCAATTAAGTCCTGCGGATCAAACACACCGGTTCCGACAACGGGCTGTAAACACTCATAAGTTGCGCAACCACATGTGATCCACAATGCTGATTCGGGTGCTTTAGTTATCCCGTCTTTTGCTAAACCGATTAATAAAAAAATTGAGGTAATGGTTCCGGTAATACTTGGCAGATAATCTGCCAAACCAAAATCGGCTATTTGATTGGCGTATACCCAATCTCGATAATAGCTATCACCAATAGACGTTAACACTAAAAAACTCATTCCAATTAAAATGAACATGCAGCGAACTCTAGCCATACCATCCTCGGAATGAAAAATACTATTAATTGCACAACGAAATAAAACTGTAGTAACACCACATATAGCTTTACCGAAAACAAACAATTTGAAAAGGCAATTAAGCATTAAATTTACTTTGTTTTTACCATAACCATTAACCTTTTCGCCATTGGCTATAAGTTTTCATTTGGATCCTTAAAAAAGTGCCTCGTTGTTAGATGAATTATTTCAAGCCGCTAGTCACCAACAAGCTATAGAAGCTAAGCACATACCTCAACGGATATTCACTCCCTTGGCAGCGAGCCGGCTGATCATCGTTGGCCAAGGTTTTAAAAAAACGGGGGTTTGAGTGCGGCGACGAAGCCTAGCGCGAGTGACGTTTTCGCCTTGGACAACGTATGAGCAGTCGGGCTTTCGAGCGAAATTGGGTCGCATTTTCTTTGGATACTTTTTTTGGTGACACAAAAGAAAGTATCTCGCCAACAGCGAAAACGTTAAGCTCTGTTTAAAAAAGGATCTCGGTATCTGACCTCAAAGGTTCCAAGGTTATTCTGGTCCATGTCAATCAGAACCTGCGCATTAGTTCTTTTAAATAGAACTATTCGCTTCTTTTATTCTAATATTATTACCCTGTTTAGAATGATACCGTGCTGAGTAGACTTAATTTCTGCATTGTTAAGGAGTACCACATGGCAAAAGTACTGAAAGCAACAACACATGACTTAGGCGGCCTTCAGGTAAATAGAGTGCTGCCTCACCAAGATAAAAAAATGGTTGGGCCTTTTATATTTTTTGACCAAATTGGCCCACATGATTTTCCTGCTGGGCAAGGTATCAATGTGCGACCGCATCCACATATTGGCCTAAGTACACTGACATATTTGTTCGAAGGCAGTATTTTGCATAGAGATTCGTTAGGACATCATGTCGAAATACATCCAGGAGATGTCAACTGGATGACAGCAGGTAAAGGCATAACCCATTCCGAGCGAGAAACCTTTGAAGTAAGAGCAAACAAGCACGCCATTAATGGCTTACAGTGCTGGATCGCACTACCAGAGCAGATGGCTGAACTTGATCCCTCTTTTACTCATGTAAAAAAACAGCAACTCCCCCACCTCATTCACGAGGGTGTTATGATGCGGCTCATTATCGGCGAAGCTTACGGCATGAGCTCACCCGTTAAAACTTACTCGCCGATGTTTTATATCGACATAACGGCAGATGAAAACAGCAAGATTGCCAAACCCCATCCAACGTATGAAACCGCGATATTCCCTATTAGCGGAAAAATAGACATTAACGGAGTAACCTATGGTGCGGGTGAGTTTGTCTTGCTCGATGATACCGACACTGAAATGACGGTTCTGCAAAGCGGACGATTTATCATGCTAGGAGGCGAAAAATTTACTGTGACCCCTTATTTACACTGGAACTTTGTGTCTTTCAGTAAAGCGCGGATAGAGCAAGCAAAAGCGGATTGGCAAAATGGCAAATTCCCCAACGTCATCGGCGACGATAAAGAATATATCCCGCTTAAAAAATAACGCTCAACGTTAAGAATTTAACTTCGAGGTTGTGTCATAAATAGGATTATAAACACCTCAACATGTGCTTTAAAAAAGACAAGTACAATACATATTACTTGACCAACTTACTGAGTCTCCAGCGAGTTTAAGCGGGTTGTTTAAAGCACGTGTTAGGTTTCATTGCATTTCACCAGAACACTGACAACGCCGCCTTCGCCGTAGTACGAAAGCGACTCTGGGATAATGGTACAAGCCTGATTTCCAGCAATTTTTTGCGCAATTTCTGTTTGCGCAAAATTGAAATAGTCTTCTTTCTCTTGGGCAGCATTTTCACTTGGAAAAATAAATTTAGAGTAATGATAAAAATATTTACCCTTTCCATATTTCGATGAATTCACCGATTTTGCTCTTGGATCAAGCTCAGCAAAATACGATGAGCGAGTGCATCCACAAAGAACAATAAAGGCGACCAATGTTATTGTAGGGTAGTTTTTCATGCCAGCAGCTTAACGCAGCCAGCCGCGGCCGAAAAGCAATGCAGCAAATTTGAGGTTCAGCGAACAACGGCAGCGTTGCTGACTGGCCTTATTAAACGTCATTAGCTCTGTTGTACTCTCTTTGCAGGCTGAGTCACGATCAAGTAAATGATGTAGCTAAGTAACGGAAAAAATACAACCGCTAAAGACCAACCAAACTTTGCACCACCGTGGGAACGGCTTGATAGGATCACGTGGATCAATGGCAAAACCATTATGATTAAAAAATGCCAAATACTTATTCCACCCATCATAAATTTAATCCTAAATTAAGTTGAAGATTAAAATCTTTCGCAAGACTACTATTAATTTAACGTCCCGCGCAGGCGTGCGAACGTGTCAGCGTCGCATGGGCCTAAAAGCCGAATGAAGCAAATTGTTAGCTGCTAATCTTATTAATCATTAGCGTGAGTTTTTGCTCAGCAATTGCTATTGTTGCTTCTTTGCCGTAGGTAACAGTAAATGAAGGATGTATCGTGCTATCACCCACGGTAACAACAGCTACAACATCTGCGGTCTCATCTTGGTTTGGCGTAACGGTGAGGGTATAACTAAAGCCAATATCCATAGTAATTGACGCCATTTTATCTGCTTCAACCATCATGGCTGGAGCTGCCACTCGTTTTCCTTGAGAGTACACAGATGTAGATACTTGATAAGTGTCAGCCGCGAAACAGGACGCCGACGCCAGTAAAGTAGTAACCAGTAAACTTGCCTTAATTTTCATTTTAACTTCCTTGTGTTGTGAAGGTGAAACTCCGCTAACGCACGTCACAAATGCGAGCAACTTGTTGCGAGTTGAAGCGCCCGAATAGCGCATTATTAATGGCGCTTGTTGTGTGCAATTTAATCAAAATCCAGATCCTGAACGAATCGACTATTCAAGGCAACTTTACCTTTGTCGACACCATAGTCAGATTCTAATACCTCTAAAAGCTTTGGAAGAATATCTGCATAATCGAATGATGTCCCTTTTGATTCATTGACTTTGGTAGCAATGTAAGACGCAAACTCACCAACCGTATAAATATTTGTCACTTCTTGGTCTAGCATTTACAAGAAGCGAGAGCTTAAAATTTTTGCTTTTGTTCAATGCACAAAATCCTCATAGAGGACATAGCAGCTTAATAGTTTGGAGCACTCATTATTTCTAACCATGTAAACAACTTTCTCTTTTTTGTTAAATAGTTAAATTATCTAACAACATTGCGTAAATCAACAGATTTTATCTAGCTCTTTTAAAGTTATTCTAGAAAGCATGTTCTAAACTTGCAATTTACTTGATAACAATAAATTCACCTAAAACTGTATATACATACAAGCTCATATATTTTAAAGCGCCGAATATTTCTTTTGCTCCGAAGGTTGTGCAACAAACTACAGATAACCTTGCCCTAACCCATTGCTGCCATCAGTTCACTATTCAAAGCTTTAGGCTTTAAGGTACACTGCGTTTTTTTATAAGCTGGGAATGGTTATGGCGCTTAAAGCGACAGTGTGCAAAGTGCAATTGCAAATTGCGGATATGGATCGGCATTACTACGCCGATCACAGTTTAACCTTGGCGCAGCATCCTTCTGAAAATAACGAACGATTAATGGTGCGATTACTGGCTTTTGCCCTTAATGCCAATGAAACCTTAGGTTTTACCAAAGGGCTTAGCGGTAGTGAAGATGAAGCAGAGTTGTGGGACTTAGGTTTAGATGGTGTAATTGCACATTGGGTTGAGTTTGGTCAAGTTGATGAAAAATGGCTGAGAAAAGCCTGTAACCGCGCTAAAAAGGTAACACTATATTGCTATGGTGGCCGCGTTGTTCCAGTGTGGTGGAAAGCCAACAGCGCGGCGTTAGCTCGCTATCAAAATTTAACCGTTATCGACATTCCCGAACAAGCAGTAGCGGATATGGCTAAGCTATTTAACCGTAATATGCAAATTCAATGTAATATTAGCGAAAGCCAAATTTGGTTATCTGATGCGACGCAAAGCGTGTTAATTGAACCTGAAGTATTGCAGCAAGGCTAAGTTGTTACGCCATGGCATGAACGTCGCCATGGCGCTATTTCGCTATTTTTTAATTCACTACCCAAGATCTTAAGTTAAACGCGGATCGGTGGTTGCAATGGCAGCTTGTTGTTTATTTTCAGCATAAAAGGCCTGCAGCGCCGGGTATTCGTCTAATTCTAACAGTTCTCTGAAGATCACCCAGTCTAGTAAGCTGTAAAGTGACATCGCTATATAATTCCACTGGGCAAACTCATGGTTTTGCGCTTGTTGCTCTAGCACGAACATCGAAGCGGCAATACGTTGTTTTTGTATATTAAAAAACAACCGATCTTCATTAGTATCTAAGCCACTGCGCGCAGATAAAAACAACGTAACCAGTGAATCATTAATGGCGTTAATCACCGTTAATTGATTCTCTTGATACCAACTTAAGGCGGGTAATGATAAAACCGTAGTGAGGTAACGGTAAATAACCCCTGAATCGAACACCATTTGCCCGTCATGCTCAAACATCGGCACTTTAAGTGTCGGGTTCAAGGCTAAAAGCTTTTCACGATCGCCTTCTGCAAAAATTTGCATATCAACAAACTCATACGGCTGTGCCGCCAGTAACAAACGAATGCGTCGCACATAAGGTGAGGTTTGTGAGCCATATAATTTCATTTCACTTCCTTTAAAGCTGTATTGAGCTAATAAAAAATCATTTTTTATGCATTTAAAACACAGAAACCAATCACTATGCTTAGCACACAGTTGCCAGACTATGCAGTTTTATTGCATAATCATTGCGCTTCATTTTTGCTTTATAAGCTTGCGCCCACCTGATACGTGGGCTTTTTATTTTTTAGTTCAGCCACCTTTATGGTCATGGCTAATCCGGCTGGCAACCGCCCCTGTTTGTTCTTTGTACTTCGCATCCAGCCTTTTATTGTAAGGTCTGGCAGCAGGGCCAGTCATCAGTTCAAAGTTTAACGCGCCTATCTTCATATTAGGGCGTAAAGCTAGGGGTAACTTACCACTGTTGTAAAACTCTAAAACAATATTACCTGACCAGCCTGGATCAATGCGATGTGCCGTTACGTGCACCATTAAGCCTAAACGCGCTAGCGACGAACGGCCATCCAACCAGCCCACAATATCGTCTGGCAAGGTCACTGACTCTAACGTTACACCAATGGCTAATTCACCGGGATGCAGAATAAATACCCCATCATCGGCTAACACGATCTCATCGCTCATGACGGAATGTAACGCCGCATCCACCTCGGCGCGGGGGCCACTTAAATCGATGTAAGGTGCGGCATGCGCCACAAAAACTCGAAACTTATTACCCAAACGAATATCGACACTCACGCCACTGATCATGTCAACATCGGGGGCTGGCGTGATGCAAATTTTGCCGTCGGCTAGGTAGCGCTCTATATCGCGGTCACATAATCTCATGTTTAATCATCCGTTATTTTAATTTCAACCGAAGCGTACTCCGGTAATTCACCGCTTACCCGCTGTAAAAGCGATAAGCTAATATCATGATACAAAGCGGCCATGGCCGCATCGCCTTGGGTTAACGCCACGCCCAGATCCGACTGCTGACGAATACTCCCTTGCAGAGGTAATTGCCCTAGTACCGGGACTTGATGGCGCTCAGCCAACCTTAGCCCCCCGGCACTACCGAATACATCATCATGCGCACCACAGCTTGGGCAAAGGTAAAAGCTCATATTCTCAACTAAGCCCAGTACAGGAATAGACACTTGGCGAAACATACTAATGGCTTTTTGGGCATCGGCCAGTGCTAAATCTTGAGGTGTAGTTACCACAACCGCGCCGGTTACCGGTAACTTTTGTGACAAAGTTAACTGAATATCACCGGTGCCTGGGGGTAAATCAATCAATAATACATCCAATTCCGGCCAAATCGTTTCGTTAATCAGTTGCAGTAAAGCTTGGCTTGCCATTGGGCCACGCCAAACACTGGCAACCTCGGGATCCACTAAAAAACCAATAGATTGTAATGTTACCCCATGCTGCTGCAGGGGTTGCATTAATTTATTGTCGGGCGAGCTAACTTTTTGCCCCGTTAAACCAAACAAGGTAGGTAAAGAAGGGCCATAAATGTCGGCATCAAGCAAGCCGGTGCGTACACCCGCGTTAGCCATCGCCATGGCCAAATTTGCAGCCGTAGTCGATTTACCCACGCCACCTTTGCCCGACGCGACCAAAATAACCGTGTGGATCGCTTTAAATACCGGGGCCTGTTGGCGAATTGCCAACAACGCGTTTTGCCAAGGCTCAGCCTGTGGTGTTTGGGTTACTGCTGATTTTTTCAGCCAATTAAACATCGAGACTCCTCAAAAACCAAAAAGGGTGGCATTTTTCCCAGCAATCTGACAATGCCGGATGCGATTTAATGGCGGCTATAGTATCATTAGCGCATATATTTTCAGTCATTTATGTAAGAGCGATCTTTAATGTCAACACGGAAAATTCTGATCACCAGCGCCCTGCCGTATGCAAACGGCCCCATCCACCTTGGTCATTTATTGGAATATATCCAAACCGACATTTGGGCCCGCTTTCAGAAAGCACGTGGCCATCAATGTTATTACGTGTGTGCCGATGATGCCCACGGCACGCCGATTATGCTTAAAGCGCAGCAGCAAGGTATTAGTCCTGAGCAGATGATTGCGCAAACTAAAATTGAACACAGCACTGATTTTGCTGACTTTGGCATAGCCTTTGACAATTATCATTCTACGCACAGCGAAGAAAACCGCGAGTTTGCTAATACCATTTATAACCGCTTAAACGCTGCGGGACATATTAAACGTAAAGTCATTAGCCAGTTATACGATCCACAAAAATCCATGTTTTTACCGGATCGTTTTGTCAAAGGCGATTGCCCCAAGTGCGGCGCACAAGATCAAAATGGCGACAGCTGTGATGTCTGCGGCGCAACCTATAGCCCAACAGAAGTTAAAAATCCACGGTCGGTTGTGTCAGGCGCAACGCCCATTTTAAAAGACAGTGAACATTACTTCTTTGACTTACCGGCCTTTGCAGAAATGTTGCAAACCTGGACGCGCAGCGGTGCCTTGCAAGATGAAATGGCCAATAAACTACAAGAGTGGTTTAAAGATGGCCTCCAAATGTGGGATATCAGCCGAGATGCGCCTTACTTTGGCTTTGAAATTCCAGATGCGCCAGGCAAGTTTTTTTACGTATGGTTAGATGCCCCCATTGGCTATTTAGCCAGCTTTAAAAATTTGTGCGATCGCATCAATGTCGATTTTGACAGCTTCTGGGCCCCCGGCTCAGATGCCGAGGTTTATCATTTTATCGGCAAAGATATTATTTATTTCCACAGCCTGTTTTGGCCTGCCATGTTAGAGGGCGCGGGCTTTCGCAAACCCAACGCGGTTTATGCACATGGTTTTGTCACGGTAAATGGCGCGAAAATGTCAAAATCGCGCGGCACCTTTATCAAAGCACGTACCTATCTAGAGCACTTAGATCCTGAATACCTTCGCTATTATTTTGCCAGCAAATTAACCAGTGGTATTACCGATCTCGATTTAAACCTCGAAGATTTCACGCAAAAAGTGAATGCTGATCTCGTCGGCAAAGTGGTCAATATCGCCAGTCGCTGTGCCGGTTTTATTAGTAAGCGCTTTAATGGCACCTTGTCGGCAACGCTGGCCGAGCCAGAGCTGTATCAAGATTTTATTAATGCCGGTAGCAGCATTGCGCAATGCTATGAGCAACGTGAATTTGCGAAGGCCATTCGCGACATTATGGCGCTTGCTGATCGTGCGAATCAATATATTGATGCCAAAGCGCCTTGGGTATTAGCCAAAGACGAGAGCAAACAACAAGAAACGCATGATGTTTGCTCTATGGGTTTAAACTTATTCCGCGTGTTAATGCATTACCTTAAGCCGGTGTTACCGAAAATGGCCGCGGATAGCGAAGCCTTTTTAAATACCGAACTGCTGTGGCAACACTACCAAAGCCCTTTATTAAATCATGCGATTAACCCGTTTAAAGCCTTAATGCAGCGTGTCGATCCGGTTAAAGTGCAAGCCATGGTTGCGGCGTCTACCGAAAACTTACAACCCACAGCAGATGCCAGCAGCACAGTCGCAAAAGCAAAAGCACCGGCTGCTGCGCCAATAGCAAGTGCACAGCGTGAACCGATTAGCGACACCATCAGCATTGATGATTTTGTCAAAATCGATTTGCGCGTCGCCAAAATTATTGCCGCTGCGCCAGTTGAAGGCGCTGACAAGTTAGTACAATTAACCTTAGATATTGGTGCGGGTGAAACCCGTCAGGTATTCGCAGGCATTAAAGCAGCCTATACTCCAGAAAGCCTCGTCGGTCGCCAAACGGTGATGGTCGCTAACTTAGCTGCACGCAAAATGCGCTTTGGTTTATCTGAAGGTATGGTGCTCGCAGCGGGGCCTGGCGGCAGTGATATTTTCTTGTTAAGCCCAGATGACGGTGCTCAGCCCGGCATGCGCGTTAAGTAACGCGTAACACAGTTAAACACTTAGAGGTAAAGGATGCCATCGCCATTTCGCAGTTTTTCGTCGCTGTTTTCCACCACGCTGATTATGGTGTTGGGAGCCGGCCTACTGACCACCTACTTAGCGTTGTCATTAGCCCGCGATGGTGTCGAGCAGCTGTGGATTGGTGGCATGATGTCGGCTTACTATTTCGGTCTGGTTGCGGGCTCCAAAGTAGGCCATAGACTCATTGCGCGGGTGGGTCATATTCGCACCTTTGTGGCCAGCGCCAGTATTGTAACGGCCTCGGCCCTGTGCCACGCACTTACCGATACACTTGAAATTTGGTTGCTGCTGCGTCTGCTCGTTGGCACCGGCATGATGTGTCAGTATATGGTGCTTGAAAGCTGGCTGAACGAGCAAGCCGATAGCTCACAGCGTGGCTCAGTGTTTGCGGGTTATATGATAGTGTCTTACCTTGGCATGGTAGGCGGTCAAACCCTGTTGTCGTTCTTTCCACAGCTGGGAATAGAGCCGTTATTACTGGTTGGAATCTGTTATGCGCTTTGCATTGTGCCAATTGCGCTCACTCGGCGCATCCACCCACAGCCGCTGCATCCTGCACCGCTCAAAATCATGGCGTTTTGGCGTAAAGTACCGCAATCTCTCACCACCATTTTAATTGCGGGGGGGATTTCCGGTTCGTTTTACGGTTTAGCGCCTGCCTTTGCAGCGGGTATTGGCCTTAGCAATAGCGAAGTTGCCAGTTTTATGTCTGCCACTATTTTAGCCGGCTTATTAGCGCAGTGGCCGATGGGTAAGCTATCGGATCGGATCCCGCGAAGTCGTCTGGTCCGGGTCAATAGTGCTTTGTTAGGCCTGATTGTGTTAGTGATTGCCTTAGTCCCTCTTAACACCCTACTGTTGTTAGCGGCGACCTTCTGTTTTGGCATCCTCGCCTTTACTTTATATCCGCTGGCGACAGCCATGGCCAATCAGCGCATTGAACAAAGTGAGCGTGTCGCGCTATCCGCCACCATTTTACTGACCTTTGGTATTGGTGCAACCTTAGGGCCCTTAGTGGCCTCTTTTAGCATGCAGCTGTTTGGTAATAGCATGCTTTACCTCTATATGGCGGTATGTTGTGTGATCTTGTTCTTGCGCTTGGCGCGGGTCAATTACAACCAAAAAGTGGCGACCCGACTGCTATCCGAACAGCAACCTTCCGATTATCAACTGGCTTCGGGTGATTTAGTGTCATCGCCTTTAGCGGCCGCTTTAGATCCGCGAGTTGATGAAGAGCTGGTACAGCAACAAATGCGTGATGATGTTGAGCCGCGAGCAGAACAAAACACGACAGCAAATGAAGCAACTGCAGAAGGCGTCGCCCAGTCAGAGGTTGCCTCTGAGCAGACAGGACAACACAACAACTTTGTGCCCAATATCCAAGAAGATGCGCCCCCCTTCGCTCCCTCTGACAGCTTGATAGAGCCTGAATCCCCCCCAAAACCCTAAGCAAGAGTTGGCTCGGCTTAGGGTGCTTTGCTAGCTTAGTTCGAGATCACTATGGCTTTATTCCACAAGTTTTGGTTTTTGGTATGTAGAAAATAATCATAAGGATGCCAAAACTTTGGAATGAGCGGTGAAGCCATGCGCTCTTGGAAGTCGTAAACGAGCTTGCGTAAAATATCTAACAAACGCTCTTCTGGGATCACTTCAAGCTTTTTACGGGCTGGCGCAAAATATAAGTTATTTTCGATGCTTAACACACAAGCTCGCGCAGACGCTTGGTAAGTTAAACTGTAGGTCACAATACGACAAAACGGCTGGCGGAAATTGCTCGGATAAAGCCCGGCAACGATGGCGTATTCATAACGATCCATGTCGTTACCATCAGAGTCTTTTGGAATATAAGGCAAGCCATAACCTTGCGGAAACATCCCGACAATCCGCAAAAAACCCGCCACACTATTTTTACTAATTTTGCCAAGCTCAGCACTTTTATCTAGCGCCAAAGCGGCCTTTGGCAGATCTTCATAATTGTAAGATTGCTTGGTTGATAACACCATCGAAGTATAGATTTGCGGGATCCGCAGCACATTACCAATGCCCTCTTGCGGCCGGGCCGCTTGTTTCAGCAGCAACAGCAATAACTCACGTTTTTGCTCCTCATCACGCACAAAGCGATCTCGCTCATCACGAGCGCGCCCACGATAGCGGCCCTTACTCAGTGCATGCTGCACATAGTTAAACGCTTCAGTGTAACTGTCTTGTAAAAATGTATTGCGCTCATCCGCCTCGAGTTCACGAAACTCATCGAAGTTACCTTCAGGCCCTTTCAACAGCAATTGACAGCTGGGATGACAACGGCCGATATCTTGTAAAATCGCCGCCATTAACACCGTGACATGAATATTATCGCGATAAGGATGGTGAATAGCATTGTCCGCATAAGGAAGTTCTTTACTGGCTTGATAACATTCCATGATATACGGATGATCAATCAGACCGTCCATGACTAAACGGTCTAACAGGCGTAAGCTGAGTAATGCTTTATAAAGATGACGCACTTTTTGGTTGGTTTTGGCGACATGTCGGCCTTTAGTGGGCGACATCAATTGGATCGTACCGAGCATCTTGGCAGTTTGCTGGTTCGTATCCACAAAGGTGTCACTTTGGCATAGCTGTAATACGTCATAACAAATCGCTTCTAGCTCGCTATAACGCTGAAATTTTGCCTCTTCAATTTGATTATTGAATTCTTGAGATTGGCTTTCGGCCTCTTTTAAATTACGCGCTGTGCCTGCCTTACCTCTCGCGCCGCTGTGATTGTTTTCAAATAAATACAATTGCTGCTCTAACGCAGCAGCCTGTGCATCTTCCTGTGGCTTAGCGGCAAACCAGAGCACAGCTTGCTCATAAATAGAGTCTTTCAACGGACTATGGTTATAAATCCGCTCTATCAGCCTTTGCACCGTTTTTGCATAGTTGGCCTTGCCAAAACTAACTGCCATGCGTTATGTCGTCCTTTCACTTGGCGAAACACCAATCAATTAAAATGTTAAAACTAATTTACCAATGGTTTGATTCGACGCCAGCAGTTGGTGTGCTTGCTCGACATCTGAGGCAGCAAATTGTTGCTGGATCACGGGTGTAACCTTGCCGCGGGCCATATCTGCTGCAAAATCGTGAATAAAGTCCGCAGTTAACTTGCCCTTATAGGCTAAATCGCGATTACGTAAGGTAGAACACCAAAGCTGGCCGCGTTTTCGAAATAACGGCACTAGTTCGAATTCGGGCACCGTGCGTCCTCCCATCATCGCATAAATAATGATCTTACCATCTTGAGCTAATAAGGCGACGTCTTGATTAATATAAGGCCCAGCAACCGGATCTAAGATCAGATTAATGCCTTCTGGCCAAGACTGTTTTAACACGTCACTAAACTGCTGCTGCCGATAGTTGATAGCATATTCAGCACCGAGCTTTAAACATGCCTCGGCTTTGTCAGTACTGCCCACCGTAACGGCACTATGCAACCCTTTAGCTTTGGCTAATTGAATAGCAGAAGTGCCAACACCACTGGCCCCCGCATGAATAAGCACACGCTGGCCAGGTTGCGCTTGGCCTTCGGTAAATAATAATTGGTAAGCCGTTAAAAAGGTTTCTGCGGTTGCTGCAGCCTGAACCATGGTCCAGCCAGTTGGTACGAGCATAGCATGCGCTTCTGGCATCACCACATATTCGGCATAACCCCCACCATTGACTAAACCAAACACTTGCCGGCCAAGCCAAGCCTCTAAACGGGCCTCCGCCACCGCCACCACGATGCCAGCCACCTCTAAGCCTAAAATGTCGCTATCGCCTGGCGGTGGCGGATACAACCCTTGGCGCTGCATCAAATCAGCACGATTAATCCCACAAGCCGCTACTTGAATTAATAGCTGACCGGTCATCAATTCTGGTATAGGTTGGCTTTGCCATACTAAAACACTGTTTTTACCGGGTTGCTGTACCGAAACGGCAAGCATTTGCTGCGGAATTGGCTTGTTCATAGCACTCCATAACGATAGCTTTACGAATTTACTTTAGCTTTGTCGGTCTCTTCTCTAAAATACGCCATTTAGTCTAGCACAGCGTACATAAAATCATGAATAGAACCGTAAACTTACCTACTATTGTCTTGCAAGATGGTCGTGAAAAGGCTCTAAACCGCCGCCATCCGTGGCTGTTTTCCAATGCCATAGATAAGGTGTTAAATACCCCTAATCGCGGCGACACGGTTGAAGTACTCAGTAGTAAAGGACAATGGCTGGCACGGGCAGCCTATTCACCGAGTTCACAAATTCGCGCCCGCATCTGGACTTTCCAACAAGATGAAGCGATTGATGTTGATTTCTTTGTACGTAAAATCAGCCGAGCATGGCAGATCCGTCAAAGTGTCTTTAATACCGAAGATACCAATGGCCTGCGCATCATAGCAGCCGAGTCGGACGATCTTCCCGGCATTACTATCGATAAATTCGCCGATGTATTGGTGGTGCAATTATTATCCGCGGGGGCGGATGCCAAACGCAAAATGCTGGTAACCGCTTTGCAACAGGTTTTTCCTGAGCACAGTATTTACGAGCGTTCAGATGTTGATATCCGTAAAAAAGAAGGCTTACCACTGGTTAAAGACTGGTTACATTTACCCCGCGAAAGCGGCGAAGTGCTCATTAAAGAGCACGGTATGACGCTGATTGTTGATATTATTGAAGGCCACAAAACCGGTTTTTACCTCGATCAACGTGCCAGCCGTGCAGCCGTGCGTCGGTATGCGAAAAATGCCGAGATTTTAAACTGCTTTAGCTATACCGGTACCTTTGGCGTAGCTGCTTTATTAGGCGGTGCTCGTCATGTGACTAACGTGGATATGTCAGAGTTAGCCTTAACTACCGCCAGCCGTAACGCCGAGCTTAATCACTTAGATTTAAATGCCCTCACCCATACAAAGGCCGATGTGTTTAAGTTATTACGACAGTATCAAGAAGAAGGCAAAACCTTTGATATGATTATATTAGACCCGCCGAAGTTTGCGGATAATAAATCACAACTCAATGGTGCCTGTCGGGGTTACAAAGATATAAACCGCTTAGCGATGCAATTAGTTAAACCTGGCGGTTTGCTCTTCACCTTTTCTTGCTCAGGCTTAATTGAAGAAGCATTATTTCAAAAAGTCGTGGCCGATGCGGCGCTGGATGCCAAGCGAGATTGTTCGTTTATCGAACGCTTACAACAAGACAGTGACCATCTGATTGCCAGCTTTTTTCCTGAAGGCTTTTACTTGAAAGGCTTAATTTGCAAAATATATTAAGGCCGCTTGAGATTTGCTGAAAATTTACAGCAATGCAGATTAAAGCTCTGTATGACAGAGTATGTCAGTGTGATGTAATTGACATGAGAATATGTCAGCAGCAGTACACTACATGGCAATGTTGCTAGCATCAGCCAATAAATAAAGTTGCTATGCCTTTTTATTAAAAGGCATAGCAACGTTTTATAGAGACAGAGTGATTAACCGCTTTAGTTAAGCTCGATGAAAGCTAATCCCAAATTGTAGCTCTCTTCGCTGTCTTGACTGCAACGCATCACCTTAGCCGTCGCATCAAGCGGCGGTACGCTGGCATTCGGCGATTCTAAACGGATGCGAATTAAAGTGCCTAACTCTATCAACTCATCGGTTTCAACCGACATTCCCGAAGCACTTAAATCACGACAAACCCCATCTACCACTCGGGCAGCTTCTGGGTCGTTAATCATCAGCTTTACATCAGCATTTACCATCATGCGGTAAAAATGCCGGTTATCATTCCTGTTTACCATATCGATTTCCTTAAACAACTTAACCTTAATCTTAGCAAGCTTAACACAGCCTGCAAGTATATTATTTAAGCTCTTGTACGGCATTAAGGATCCGCTTCGCAGAAATGGGATAAGGCGTACCCAATTGCTGCGCATGCTGAGATACTTTTAGCTCTTGTAGCATCCAACTTATCGCGCTTACGGCCTCAGGTAAGGGTTGCCCAGCAAATTTGCCAAGTAGTTGCAAATAGGCTTGTTCGGCATGTTGATATTCGTGCATTAACAAACGATCTCGATTTGGATCGACCGGCAGTTTTTCTAAACGCTTCACCATAGCACTGAGATAACGCAGTAAATCGTCCATACGCGAAGCGCCATGTTTTGTAACAAAGCCTTTAAAAATCAATTGCTCTAATTGACTTTTCACATCGGCTTGCGCCTGATAATGCGCCAAATCGACTTTGCCCTTCAAACGCTTTTGAATTTCGTGATACTGATTAAGGATCCGCTCAACCTGCAGCGCAATTTGCCGCACCCGTTCAGCTAAATCAGCACGTAAGCGCTCTTTTAGCTGCTGAAACGCGTTGGCATCTTGTACCGGCAGTGCTTGCGTAATTAACTCATCGGTGGCTGCCGCAATACAATCATCAATCAGCTCTAATACCTTACCAAACGGATTAAAGTACAAACCCAATTTGGCGCGGTTAGGTAACGTATCTTGTAAATACTTCACTGGGGATGGAATATTCAGCAATAATAAGCGACGTAAGCCTTTGATATGTTCTTGTTGCGCGCGCTGCGGATTATCCAACAGCCGAATGGCGACACTATCGCCTTCATCAATTAAAGCCGGAAAGGCTTTAATTTCAAAACCCGCTTGCAGCTTGACATACTCTTGCGGTAAATCACCAAAGGTCCAGTTCGTCAGCGCCGCTTGCTCAATACCCTGCTCTGCCACTTCGCTAAGGCTTTGCTGTACTTCACCTTGCAGCTGCTGTTTTAACAAAGCCAACGAACGCCCCTGAGCCACGAGCTTGCGCTCATCGACAATTTTAAAATTCATTCGCAAATGCGCCGCTAAGCCTGATAGCTCCCAAGCATCTTCTGGAATATTCAGCCCCGACATTCGTTTTAATTTATACGTAACAACGTCTAACAGAGGGCCATCCTCTGGTTGAATGCTTTGCAACAAGGCATCGGCGTAATTTGGCGCGGGCACAAAATTACGCCGCAAGTTTTTTGGTAACGATTTAATCAAAGCCACCAGTAATTCATGACGTAATGCTGGGATCAACCAATCAAAACCGGTATTTTCAACCTGATTCAGCAGCGCCAGCGGGATCAATACACTGACACCATCATCAGGTTCACCAGGTGCAAAATGGTATTCTAATGGTAAGGTTAAATTTCCCTGCTGCCAGCTTTCTGGAAATTTAGCCGAGGTAATATCTGAGGCATCCCGCTGTAATAAAGCATCAGGATCGAAATTTAAAAAAGTCGCATCTTGTTGCCGTTTTTTCTTCCACCATTTAATAAAATCAACACGATTATTAGCATACACGGGAATACGCTCAGCATAAAAACTGGCTAACGCATCATCATCGATTAAAATATCGCGACGCCGAGATTTCTCTTCGAGCGATTGCACCTGCTCAATTAATTGCTGATTGTGTTGTAAGAATGCATCTTGTAGCCCCGACTCGCCATTAATCAAGCCTTCGCGAATAAACAATTGGTGGGACACGGCTTCATCAATACGGCTATACAGAACCGGTCTTTTTCCAACAATGATCACACCGTATAACGTCACTTGTTCATAAGCGACGACAGCGCCTTTTTTCTTTTCCCAATGCGGTTCACTGTAACTGCGGTTAACCAAATGCTGCGCCAAGGGTTCAACCCACTCGGGTTCAATTTTAGCTAAACTTCGCGCATACAAACGGCTGGTTTCAACCCATTCGGCGGCCATAACCCATTTAGGTTTGCGTTTAAACAAATGGCTGCCCGGAAAAGCATAAAAACGGGTTTGCCGCGGGCCCAAATAATCGGCTTCGCTGTCTTTACAGCCAATTTGCCCTAATAAACCGCTTAACAATGACATATGCACTTGCTGATAATTCGCGGCTTGCTCGTTGCTTTTCAGTTGCTGCTCTTGGGCCACCTGGCTTAATTGCGCAACGAGATCTTGCCACTCGCGCACACGTAGGTAGTTTAAAAATTCTAACCGGCAGTTGCGGCGAAATTGATTATTCGTTAAGGCATCTTGCTGTTGTTGCAGGTGATCCCACAGTTTAAGCCAACTGCTAAAATCCGAATCCGGATCGGCAAAGCGGCTATGTAATTCATCGGCTTTTTGCTGTTTATCCAGTGGCCGCTCTCGCGGATCTTGGATCGATAACGCCGCCACAATCACTAACACTTCCCGCAAGGCGCCATTATCACTGGCGGCTATCACCATCCGAGCTAAACGCGGATCGATAGGTAAACGTGCCAGTTGCTTTCCTAACGCGGTTAATTTTAGTGGATCTTTACCGCGCTGCTGTGCAATTGCACTGAGCTCTTCTAATAGTTTTAAACCATCATTGACGAAGCGGCTATCGGGTTTTTGTAAAAAAGGAAAGGCTTCAATATCACCTAATCCCAGCGCCAGCATTTGCATAATCACCGATGCAAGGTTCGTACGCAGGATCTCCGGATCGGTAAACTCGGGGCGTCCGATAAAGTCTTCTTCGCTATATAAACGAATACAAATACCGGCAGCAACCCGACCACAGCGGCCTTTACGTTGATTCGCGCTCGCTTGACTGATCGCTTCAATGGGTAATTGTTGTACTTTGGAGCGATAGCTATAGCGCGAAATACGCGCAGTACCCGGATCGATCACATAACGGATCCCTGGTACCGTTAAGGAGGTTTCGGCCACGTTGGTTGATAACACGATGCGTCGGCCTGCATGTTGCTGAAAAATCCGATTTTGCTCAGCAGCACTTAGCCGCGCATACAGTGGTAAAACTTCGGTGTGCGGTAATTGCAGTTTTTCTAGCGCATCGGCCGTATCACGAATTTCACGCTCACCGTTTAAGAAAATTAAAATGTCACCTGGCGGCTCTTGATAGAGCTCATTGACGGCATCAAAGATACCTTGCAGCTGATCGCCATCTTTATCATCCAGTTCACTGTAAGGGCGATAACGCACTTCTACCGGATAAGTTCGCCCCGACACTTCAACAATAGGCGCATCGAAAAAATGCTTAGAAAACCGTTCCGGATCAATTGTCGCAGAAGTAATAATGACTTTTAAATCAGGACGCTTCGGTAATAATTGCTTCAAATAACCTAATAAGAAATCGATATTTAAGCTGCGTTCATGCGCTTCATCAATGATCAACGTATCGTATTGATTTAAAAACCGGTCATGCTGCATCTCGGTCAGCAAAATACCGTCAGTCATTAACTTTATTAAGGTGTCGGCATGAGTATGATCGCCAAAGCGGATTTTATAACCAACTTGCTGCCCAACCTGACAATCTAATTCTTCAGCTAAACGCGCACAAACACTGCTGGCGGCAAGACGGCGGGGCTGGGTATGGCCAATCGTACCGGCCACACCTCGGCCTAACTCTAAACAAATTTTCGGGATCTGAGTGGTTTTACCCGAACCGGTTTCACCGGCAATGATCACCACTTGATGCGCAGCAATGGCGGCTTTAATGTCATCTTTTTTAGCAACAACCGGTAACTCTTGAGGGTAATGAAGCGCCGGCACAGCTTTCGCCCGCACTTGGCGCAGCGCCATGGAGCGCTCAATATCGGCACAAAGCCGAGACAATTTACTTTGTTGTGCAGCAACGTCAGCAAGTTTTTTTAGCGCAGATAATTGGCGACGGAAACGAAACTGATCTTGCAGTAAGCAATCAGCCAATTTTGCGTAACATTCGGAAACAGAAAATGGTGCTGTAGCAGACAAAATAACGCCCTCAGAAGTAAGAGGGCGCAATGCTACCAAGTAAGGGTGCGGCAATCCAGTAATACGCGACACCGCCTGCTAACTGAAGTGTAAATATACTGAGGCGTCAGTGTTTAACCCACCTTATCGTAATAAGTGTAAATATACTAAGGCGTAAGTGTTTAACCTACTTTACCGTAATGCGAATGCAGTTCCTTGTCTATTGCCGCTAACACATCGGAACGGGTAATGATCCCCAGTAAAAAACCATCATCGTCGACAACCGGATAGAGTTTCGGCTGCGCTTTTAGCATCGTTTGTGCCACATCAATGATGCCGTAGTAATCTTTAACCGTCAGCACATTCGTTTGCATAATATCTGACACTTTAAACGATTGCTGATCGTGATAGGTTGACATCAGCATTCGGGCTAAACAATCTTGCTCTGAAATAAACCCAATAATTTTGCGCCGTTCATCAATAACCGGCCCACCGGTTTGTCGGCATTTAATTAAACGATCAACAGCCATTTCTACTGGCATCTCCGCATTAAACGTCACGGGATGCTTATTCATATAATCAGCGACTTTCAGTAAATCCATATTTCCCCCACAACAACCTGTTAGTTAACTTTTTAAGCTTAGCTCATCAGGTTAATTTTGCATGGGGTGTTAACGATTAATTCTCAGCGTTGTCACTAAAAATTTCGACCCGCAATGGCGTGACTGCGCCACGCATTGCGCGGTACATCCCTTCAGTATTAAACGCCCAGCTTAATTGCCCGGCCGCGTCCACCACAATAACACCGCCAGTGCCCCCTACTTTTGCCAGTTCACTCATGACTTCTTGCGCGGCCAAAGAGGCCGTTTTACCTTGATATTTAACCCGTGCGCAGATATCAGAAGCCACTTGATAGCGGATAAAGTATTCACCATGGCCTGTCGCAGAAACCGCACAGCTGCTGTTATCCGCAAAGTTACCGGCACCGATCACCGGAGCATCGCCAATGCGGCCATAGCGTTTCGCGGTCATACCACCAGTTGAAGTGGCAGCGGCTAAATTACCAGCCTGATCTATCGCAACCGCGCCCACGGTGCCCATGCGCCAGGCTGGATCAAATGGGATCTGTGCCTGATGCGGTTGCGGTGCCATAGCTTGCTTAGCGCGTTGCAAGGCTTCATACCGAAACTCGGTGTTGTAATAGGTATTTTTCACTCGCTCAAGTGGTAAGGTATCAGCAAAGGCTTCAGCTCCGGCGCCAGCAAACATGACATGCTCAGATTGCTCCATCACGGCGCGCGCTAATAAAATGGGGTTTTTAATCGTACTTATCCCCGCCACGGCACCGGCTTGTCGGTCTTGTCCCTGCATGATTGACGCATCCAATTCATGCTGCTCGTCAAAGGTATATACCGCCCCCTTGCCCGCATTAAATAACGGTGAATCCTCCAACAGCATCACTGCAGCAGTCACGGCATCTAAGCTGCTACCACCTTGCTGTAGTACCGCGTAACCCTGCTCTACGGCTTGGGTTAACGCCGCTTCATAGGCTTGTTGCTGCTCGGTTGTCATCTGTGCTTTGTTGATCGTGCCTGCACCACCATGAATAACAATACCAACGGGGCTTGCTGCAAATGCATTAACACAAGCAACACCTAGCAATGCCGCTAAAACGGAAACTTTCATCGTCTTTTCTACCTTTTTCAGTGAATAAGTTCTGCTATCAGATGTACGTTATTTCAGCGGGCTCAGCAAGTATATCGGTTGATTATGCTATTTCTTGCGATAGATCAAAACGTAAAATCAGTTAGTGCTTATATTAATGCTCGTTGTTAGCATTTTTGGTGATACAACACTAACCTGACACTTGGCGCCTTTATTGGGCGCCTTTTTTTGTTGTTCAGCCGCTTGCTAAGCGCTGAGTCAATCGAAGGTGTCTTGCATGCTGGATGGCACTGACCGCCTTAAGTTAGCCCATAAATGCTTTACAAAACAGCACTCAACGCCGCTTTATTTTTGCTAAGACAAAAAACGCATTAGAACATCGATTTCTTTTCTTAAACGTCAATGCTATGTTCTATGTTTCATCTTTGTTCGGAGCTTCGCTATGTCTTTGTTCACTCGTCCGTTCAGCCGCTTAGGGCTGATTGTTTGTCTCACCGTTATGTCTCCCGTGCAGGCAGAAAACGCCCTTAGCGCCGGTGCGGTCGCCAGCCCAGATCGTTATGGTGCAGAAGTAGCGGCTGCGGTGCTAAAACAAGGCGGCAATGCCGTTGATGCAGCAGTGGCTACGGCTTTAACCTTAGCAGTAACCTATCCTGAGGCAGGCAATATCGGTGGCGGTGGCTTTATGACACTGTGGTTTAACAATAAAGCCTATTTTCTTGACTATCGGGAAATGGCACCGGCAAAAGCGCACCGTGATATGTATTTAAATGCCGAAGGTGAAGTGATTGAAGGCATGAGCTTAGTGGGTCATCGAGCTTCGGGCGTGCCAGGTACCGTCATGGGCTTGTGGCAAGCACACCAGCAATTCGGCAGCTTGCCTTGGGCAACTTTAGTCGCGCCAGCGATTAAACTGGCAGAGGAAGGCTTTACCGTGCCAGATAAAGCCTATCATTATGAAGGGAATGCGCTTCAACGTTATGCCGGACGGACAAACTTTGCTGACTATTTTGGCGCAATGCGCCCAGGCGAACAGTTTAAACAACCGGCTTTAGCAAAAACCTTAAGCCGAATTGCTGAGCATGGCCCAGCCGATTTTTACCAAGGTGAAACCGCAAAATTACTGTTAGCTGAAATGGCAAGGGGGCAAGGTTTAATCAGTGCCGAAGACTTAGCCAATTATCGGGCAGTCTGGCGTAACCCTATTGTGACTACTTGGCGCGATAAACAATTGATAACCGTCGCACCGCCTAGCTCAGGAGGTATTGCGTTAATTCAATTGCTGACGTTAAAAGATCTGAATGCCCCACACTTTGCTAATGTCAGCCATAACTCGGCCCAATACGTTCACTTAATTGCCGAAATCGAAAAACGCGTTTTTGCCGATCGTGCCGATTATCTTGGTGATCCTGATTTTACTGAAGTACCACAGCAACGCTTACTCGATCAGCGTTACTTAGCTAAGCGCGCCAGTGAAGTGAATGCCAAGGCTATTTCAGAGACGGCAAAAGTACGCCCGGGTTTAGAATCTGAGCAAACCACGCATTTTTCCATCGTCGATAAAGCCGGTAATGCGGTGTCAAATACCTATACCCTGAATTTAGATTATGGCAGTGGTGTTGTGGTAACCGATGCAGGCTTTTTATTGAATAATGAAATGGATGATTTTTCTGCCAAAGCCGGTGTGCCGAACGCTTTTGGTGTGGTTGGTAGCGATGCCAATGCCATTGCGCCGAAAAAACGCATGTTATCTTCGATGACGCCGAGTATTGTGTTAAAAGATCAAAAACTGGAATTAGTGATTGGCACACCCGGTGGCTCAACCATTTTCACCAGTATCTTTCAGGTGATGCTGAATATTTACGATTATAAAATGACTCCCGCTGCTGCGGTAGCTGCGCTGCGGTTTCATCATCAATTATTACCTCAAGATCAAATTCGCTTAGAACCCTATGCCAATTTAGCCAGCGAAGTGGCAGCAGAGTTAAAACAGCGTGGATATCAGCTTCACACGCCAAACTGGAACCTTGGCGATATTCAATTAATTAAAATTGAAAATCAGACACCGATCGCCGTGGCCGATCCACGAGGTCGCGGTGTAGCCTTACTGGTTGAAGATTAATTACCGCTCGCTACTGTACTAAAGCCTTATTGTCGTTAGTCGCATGCTGACCGATAGTAAGGCATCTAATTGTTATTTTTGGAGTGACTATGTTGTCATGTCGTTTAGCTGTGCTCAGTGCTATGGTAGTCAGTACCTCTCTCGCGGCCAGCGAACCCTTACCTAAATTGAATTTAACCGCAAATATCACCGTTTCAGGCTTGTCTTCCGGCGGGTATATGGCCGGTCAGTTTCATCAAGCTTATGCTGAAGAAGTGACGGGGGTCGCCATTTTAGCCGCTGGGCCGGTTAACTGTGCTCAAGGCGATTTACGTATTGCTATGGGGCACTGCATGGCGAACCCGAACTCAGAGCCTGATTTAGCCTCTATTGAAACGAAACTGAATCAGTTACGCGAGGCGGGAGAATTAGCACCACTGAGCGCGGTACAAGGCGCTAAAGTGTGGTTGTTCAATGGCAGTGCCGATCAAACCGTGTCAGCTAAAGTCGGCGCGGCCTTAGCCAAACAATATACTCATTGGTTACCTGCAGCGCAGTTAGCCGTTGTGGCCGATCAACCTTTTGCTCACCACTTTCCCACGGCAAAAGCCGGTTTGACTGAGTGTGATAAATCAGAATCACCTTTTATCGCCAGTTGTCAGTATGACGCTGCAGCAAAACTACTGGGCCATATCTTGGCTAAACCTTTAAAAGCCGCTACGGATCCGATTGGTCAGTTACTGAAACTGGATCAACACCAGTTAGCACCCGCCAGCCAAGGTCAGTTAGCACAATATGGTTATGTGTATATCCCACAAAGCTGTGCTGCCGGTCAACGTTGTGACTTGCACATTAGCTTTCATGGCTGTCGACAAGACGCTAGCCAGATCGGAGAAGCCTATCTTCGACAAACCGGTTTAAATGACTATGCTGAAGCCAATCAACTGGTGGTGTTATATCCGCAAGTTGAAAAAAGCACGTTAAACCCGTTTGGCTGTTGGGATTGGTGGGGCTATAGCGCAAGCAATTACCTCACCAAAAAAGGCCCACAGAACCTTGCCGTAAAACAATTGGCGGCGGCTCTGCGTTAACACTCTAACAAGAGGCGGTGTTTGCGGACGCCGCCAATAATTGCTCCAAACAATGCTGCTCTACTCCATAAAACTGCTTTAAAGCGGCAATCTTGGCTAACACAGCGCTATTATCCTCAGGGCTTTGGCGCTTTGTTGCTAAGATCATTTTGTTCTTACTGGTATGTTCCAACGAAATAAACTCAAACACCTTGGTCTGATAGCCGTGTGCTTCTAATAGCAATGCGCGCAAACTGTCGGTGAGCATTTCTGCTTCCTGCCCCAAATGTATACCATGCTGTAGCATGGGGGCTAGCACGTCGGGTAAGCGTACCTGAGGGCGAATTTCTTTATGACAACAGGGTGAGCACATGATGATCTCAGCTCCGGTACGGATCCCCATATGCAGTGCGTGATCCGTCGCGGTATCACAAGCATGTAACGCCACCATAATATTAATGCCCCGAGCTTTAAAGTGCTTTACATCACCTTGTTCAAAATCCAGCCCGCTTAACCCCAGCGTTTGCGCCGTGTTATTACATAAATCCACTAAAGGTTGGCGCAACTCTACACCGGTAACCTGCACCGTTAGACCTAAGGTATGAGTAAAGTAATCATGCATAGCAAAGGTTAAATAAGCCTTACCCGAGCCAAAATCGGCTACGCGTAACTGTTGCCGCTGACTCAAACCGGTTTCTTTTACCGCAGCCGCTAAAATTTCGACAAACTTATTCAGCTGTTTCCATTTATTGGATAGCGCCGGAATAATCTGACCTTGCTGATCAGTGACCCCTAACGCTTTTAAAAACGGCTGGCTTTGCTCGACATAGCGCTGCTTTTGCCGATTATGACTGGCCACACTGACCGTTTGCGTGTGTTGGGTTTGGCAGCTTAATAAAAACTTGCCTTTTTTACTTAAACTAAGCTGACATTGCTGTGTGCTTGTTTGTAAATTCGCTTGCCGAAAGTCATTCTGTACTAAGCCGGCAATTAGGCTAAGGGCCTGCTCTGGTAATAGGTTTTTTGTGATGTGATTCGTTTGATAATGATAAACACACTTTAATTGCCATTGTGCTTTAAGTTGCACGGGTGTCATTTCTAAGCGTTGTAGAGCGGCTTCGAGGCCGTGGTATTTACTCAACACCACTTTCACCAGTTGCTCAGCCCGCAGGGCGTGCTGTAACACTTCGATAAACTGTTGATAGTTTGCTTGCACTTGCATCGCAATACTCCTAAAGGATCGGCGCCAGCAAATGAGCCGCACGTGCAAACACACGATGCCACCAAGGCTGAGCCTGTAATTCGGTTAAGTTCATTTGGCGCGACCGCGCAAAATCATGCTGAAATTGTGCCGCCAAGTTCTGTACAAAGGTGTCATCAAGCACCAGTGCCGTAATTTCAAAATTTAGTCGAAACGAGCGATTATCTAGATTAATGGTGCCCACTGCGGCGAGTTGTTGATCAACAATAAAGCTTTTAGCATGCAAAAAACCCTGCTGATAACGATAAATGCTTACGCCCGCATCCAATAAAGGCCCAATAAAAGCATAGGCTGCATGGGTGACCAACACATTGTCTGTCCGCTCTGGGATCAATACCCGTACATCAACACCGCGAAGCGCCGCCAGTTTTAACGCCGCTAATGTGCCTTCATCTGGCACAAAGTATGGGCTGGAAATCCAAAACCGATGTTTGGCACTGTGTATGGCATGCTGGAGCAGTAAACTGGCCGTTTCAAATCGATCTGCAGGGCCTGAGGGTAAGATTAATACCGCAGCATCACCCTTTGCTGCGGCCTGGGCTTGCCATTGTAATGCCGGCAGGCCGTCGGTACTCCAAAACCAATCTTCCACAAAAGACAGCTGCAAGGCTTGTACTGCGGGGCCCGTTAATTTTAAATGGGTATCTCGCCATGCGCCATAGCGCGGATCCTGCCCCAAATATTCATCACCCACATTTAAGCCCCCTAACCAGCCGAATTGACCATCCGCAATCACGATTTTGCGATGATTGCGAAAATTCAGTTGGAAACGGTTACCCGGGCCTTTAGTGGATTGAAATGGCCGAATATCAACACCGGCGGTTCGTAATGCGCGAATATACTGATGCGGCAAACGATAGCTACCAATTTCATCATATAAAAAATACACTTTCACGCCAGCGCGCGCTTTATCAATCAGCAATTGCTGCAACTGGCGACCTAATTCATCGTCTCTAACAATGTAGAATTGTACCAGCACATACGCTTCTGCAGCTCGGATCCCAGCAAACATGCTAGCAAAACTCTGTGCACCATCAATTAATAATTCTGGTTGATTACCGGTTAAAAACGGCATTTTAGCTAGTCGTTCCACCGCATCTAACTGACTTACTGCTAAGGTTTCATCACGAATAAAGGGATCAACACTGCTGGTTTTTAACTGATGCTTGGCTGCTAATTCGTTATCCGTAGACTGTCGGGAAATCACATACCCCTGAAATCGACTGCGGCCAAAAATCCAATAAGCCGGCACGGCAACATAAGGCATGGTATTAAGCGACACTAACCAAGCAATACTGCCTTGCGCGGTACGAGATGACATCAAGGCATCAACTGAAGACAACAAACCTGACAGATGAAATAAGGCAAGAAAGAGTAGTAACAGACGGCGTTTTTTACTTAACCCTGAATGGCTAGGGCTATCACTATCGCTAGTAGTGCGCTGCAGCGCTTGCTGCAGTAATTTTTTTATGCGAAGCATGACACGTTAACCTACCCTTTAAAGCCACGCTGTAGTTTAACATGGCGCCAAGCAGAAGGGATGCCGTTAGGCTGTTTGGGCAAAATCAACGTTCATTTCAAAGAGTTGTGCACGATTACGCAATACGCGGATCACGCTGCCGCGAGTGAGCAACTTACCCGCTAAGGTTTCGCCTTTGGTCAGCAGTAAACATTCGATACATTCTAAGTCTGAGGCGACCACTAAAGCAGGAATAATATCTTTACCCTGTAATTGCACTAACTGATATAAACCAATGTCTTGTTGGCGCTGAGTAACGAAATACCAGCTTTTATGCGCAGATAATTGGCGATAACGATTAGCTAAGGCGTGCAAAGCAAACTGTTCTCGCTCTTCATCACTCAAGGGCAAAGGTAATAACACATCATGAAAACGCCAAAACGCCTCAGCTTCCTCTAACGAAAAAGGCTGTGAGACGATTTTTTGATTGAGCACAGCGCCCGTTAACTCGGAAGTGAACGATGACGATGCACTCAATGTTAACAACAAACGATCTGAATTTTGGCAATAATACCAAACCCAATGTTCTGATGGCGTTAACATCTGATGTTCTTTACTCCTTGAAACAGAACAGATAACTACAAAGTACTATAGCACGCAGATCAGATTTGAAAAGCGCAATTCACATTAAAAACGCTTTTTTATAGCGATTCAACGATGTTTTTCACGAGTTTAGGGCCATGATAGATAAAACCGGTGTAAACTTGCAACAGATCAGCCCCTGCCGAAAGTTTTGCTTGCGCTGAAGCTGAATTGTTGATACCGCCCACCCCAATAATAGGAAAGTCCTTACCTACTTTATGGCGTAATTGAGCAATGACTTCCGTACTTTTGTGTTGTACGGGTAAACCACTTAAGCCACCTGCTTCATTGGCAAAAGGTAAATTCACCACTTGGCTTCGATCTAAAGTGGTATTGGTGGCAATAGCACCGTCCATTTTACTGCGCAGTAAGGTATCAGCGACTTGTTCCACCGCGATTAAATCCATATCCGGTGCTATCTTCACGAAAACCGGCACATACTTATCATATTGAGCTTGTAAGTCTAATTGCTCGTTTTTTACCGCCATTAATAAATCGAGTAAGGCTTCACCAAATTGTAAATCACGTAAGCCCGGCGTATTTGGCGAAGAAATATTGACCGTGATATAGCTGGCATGGGCGTAAACCTTGCGCATACAGTGAATATAGTCATCTTTACCCTGCTCGTTCGGGGTATCTTTGTTTTTACCAATATTAATACCCAGCACGCCTTTGTATTGGCTGTTTTTGACATTGTTAACGAGATAGTCAACACCTTTATTGTTAAAGCCCATGCGATTAATAATGGCTTCGGCTTGTGGTAAACGGAACATCCGCGGCTTATCATTACCCGCTTGTGGCCGTGGCGTTACTGTACCTACTTCAATAAAGCCAAAACCCATTTGGCCAAAAGCATCAATACAATCCGCATTTTTATCTAGACCGGCGGCTAAACCAACCGGGTTATCAAAATGGATCCCTGCTATCGTTTTGGGTTTTGCCACTAATTGTTGCCGCCATAAGCCTGCAACAGGAGAATGCGCTAGCCGTTTTAGGCTGCCTAAAGCGAAGTCATGCGAGCGTTCAGCATCACAGGTAAATAACAGTTTCTTGGTCAATGAATAAAACATAGTTGGTCCTGCAATAAAAAACCCCGGAAAAACCGGGGTATTGTAATGACTTTAAGGCTAAAACAACAGCATCAAACTGACTGACTTAACAACATCAATTCACGCATCGCCACTGAGAATTTTGCAAATTCATGACTTTGCGTTGTTTTAAACTCGGCTAACATTGAGCGCCAGCGCTCAACTAAGCTATGGTGTTGATCTAACCAATTGTCAATTATTTCGTCGGTATCACAAGCATTACCGCAGTTTTTCACCACTACCGCAGTTAAACCTCGTTGTTGCCAATCTAATTCTTCACGATAAGAGGCACGTGCCAGCGCTTGCCAGTGGTTGGCAACCGGTTGACGCGTGATTTGCTCGAGGAACCAATGTAACTCCAGCTTGTCGCCCAGTTTGAAGTAAATTTCTGACACCATCGCTAATGGCAGTTGTTGATTATCCGCAACTTGGGCAATATCCATTACCGAAAATACCGTGCTTAACTGCGTCAGATAACGGGCAATCTCAGCCGGGATACACTGTTCAGTTAACACCTTGCTCTTTTCCGTTAATTCCTGCATTTCACGCTCGGCCACGTATTTCGACAGATCGTGAACCAGATCATTATAAGCAGGCTGGAAGAAAGCAATCGTTTGTTTGATATCCAATGACTTGTCACGATGACGCACAAACCAACGCGTGGCACGGCGAATAGTACGACGTAACTGGAACAGCACACGGCTTTGTAAATCTGCGGCAATTTTATTGTCGAGTAATTCTAATTGTTTCCAATGGCTTCCCACTTCAAACAACTCACGGACGATAGCATAACAAATGGCCACTTCCGATACTGAGGCGCCCGTTTCTTCGAACATTCGTTGCACAAAGTTAGGTCCCATTTCATTAACCAGCATATTGGCCAGTTTAGTGGCAATAATTTCGGCTTTTAACGGGTGCTGGCTGATTTGCTCAGCAAACTTTGTTTGCAATACTTTTGGAAAAGCGCCACTGAGTAACTGTTGGAAATAGGCATTATCCGAGATATCTGGCGTAACTAAACGCTCTTTTAATACCATCTTGCCATAGGCCGTTAGGATAGCCAGTTCTGGACGCGTTAAGCCCATGCCTTTAGCCATACGATCGGCAAGATCATCATCAGAAGGTAAGAATTCTAATTCACGATTTAGCTTACCGTCTTTTTCTAAAGCGTGGATAAAACGGGTGTATTCTTTAATTTGCTCAGAGCCGAGTAATGAAGACAAGCTAATGCTTTGCGTTTGACGGTAACAATCTTTAATCACGATTGCCGCCACATCATCCGTCATTTCGTTTAACAACTTATTACGTTGTTTGATGGTTAAATCACCACCTGTGACAAGCGCATTCAAGAGTATCTTGATATTAACTTCGTTATCAGAGCAGGTGACACCACCGACGTTATCAACGAAGTCGGTATTGATACGACCACCGTTGTTAGCAAACTCGATACGACCACGCTGCGTCGCACCTAAGTTACCCCCTTCACCGAAGATCTTCGCTTTTAAATCACGTCCATTCACCCGCAGGGCTTCTGAGCCACGATCGCCCACTTCAGCATGACTTTCATTCGTCGCTTTCAGATAAGTACCGATACCACCGTTCCAAATTAAATCCA
This sequence comes from Alishewanella maricola, assembly GCF_016343785.1. Lineage (NCBI taxonomy): Bacteria > Pseudomonadati > Pseudomonadota > Gammaproteobacteria > Alteromonadales > Alteromonadaceae > Alishewanella > Alishewanella maricola. Next base: position 105,963 of record NZ_JAEINI020000008.1, read on the forward strand.
CTGGCATGGTTAAGCATTCACGAATTAATTCATTCGGCGTCATGGTCGCTTTGCTCGTGCCTAACATCTCTTTCATTTGTGGTGAAAGTTTGATGGATTTCGCACTACGACTGAAAATAGCACCACCTTCTGAAATCAATGACTTGTCATAGTCATCCCAAGTTGATGTCGGCAGATTAAATAAACGCTCGCGCTCTTTAAACGAGCTGGCCGCATCAGGATTCGGGTCAACGAAGATATGCATATGGTTAAATGCCACTTGCAAGCGGATATGTTTTGACAACAACATACCGTTACCAAATACGTCACCGGCCATATCACCGATACCGACACAGGTAAAATCGGTCGTTTGACAATTGATGCCAATTTCACGGAAGTGGCGTTTAACCGCTTCCCAACCGCCGCGAGCAGTAATACCCATCTTCTTGTGATCGTAGCCATTAGAGCCACCTGAGGCGAAGGCATCACCTAACCAGAAGGAATACTCTTCCGAAATACCGTTTGATATATCTGAGAAGGTCGCCGTGCCTTTATCTGCTGCGACGACGAGATACGGATCATCTTCATCTAAACGCACAACATCAGTAGGTGGAACGATACTGCCTTGCACGATATTGTCGGTAATATCTAACAAACCACGAATAAAGGTGCGATAGCAATCTTTACCTTCATTGATAAAGGCTTCGCGCCCGCCGGTTTCCGGTAGTTTTTTACATACAAAACCGCCTTTTGCACCTGACGGCACAATAACGGTGTTTTTAACTTGCTGGGCTTTAACCAAGCCAAGCACTTCGGTACGGAAATCTTCGCGTCGATCTGACCAACGTAGCCCACCACGCGCCACCTTACCAAAGCGTAAATGCACACCTTCAACCCGGGGTGAATAAACGAAAATTTCAAACATCGGTAGCGGCAATGGCACTTCAGGGATCAGATCAGGTTTGATCTTAAATGAGATGTATGGCTTGTCGCTGTAATCAGCCGCTTTTTGATAATAGTTGGTACGCAAGGTTGCGTTAATCATATCGACGAAACGGCGGATAATCCTATCATCATCCAAGTTAGCGACATTTTCTAACTGTGCGGCAATTTGCTCTTCCAGTTTTTCAATCGTCTTAGCGGTAGCTTTCGATTTTGGATCGAACTTCAAGCTGAACAACTGCACCAATAAACTGGCTAAACCCGCATAACGCGAGAACGTATTTTCAACGTAAGCCTGCGAGAAGGTGCTACCAATTTGCCGTTTATACTTAGCATACGCACGAATAATTGACGCTTCACGACCAGTAATGCCTGCACCTAAAATTAAGCGGTTGAAACCATCGTCTTCTAACTGCCCTAACCAAACTTTGGTTAAAGAATCTTGAAAGCTTTGTTGTGCTGCAGCAAAGTCGGCCGGTAACTCCCCCGTTAACTCCATAGCGAAGTTTAAGATCCAACTAACAGAACCATCCGGACACTTCACCGCATAAGGCGTTTCACCGATAACCCGTAAACCGAAGTTCTCTAACATCGGTAACACATCAGATAAGTGGATAGGATGATCTTTATGGAATAAGTTTAAACGTACTGCTTTGCTGTCTTTGCTCTCTTCTTGTGGCCGGTAGAACAACATTTCCAGCTTATGTTCAGCATTTAAGCCTTCTAACTTACCGATATCAACCAAGGCATCATTCGGTAACATGTCTTCTTTATAGGCACGTGGAAAGGCATGTAAATACTTACGACTAAGGTCACGACCTTTGGCTTCGCCATAAACACCAATTAAGGCTGTTTCGAGTTTATCTTCCCAAGTACGGGCGGCTTCAACCAGGTTACGTTCAATTTCTTTCACTTTATACTCAACTTGGCGGTCATTGATCCGCACCAAATAATGGGTGCGGGCCAACACAGATTCAGAGAAATAGGTAGTAAACTCAACTGGCTCAGTCGATCCTAAAGCTTGTGCCAGTAAGGCTTGCGTATCTTTACGTAATTGCGTGTTATAGCGTTCTCGCGGCACATAAACCATCGCCGTAACAAAGCGGCCAAAGGTATCTGCACGCAAAAATAAACGTGTCATGTCACGCTCCTGCATTTGCAGTACGCCCATGCTCACATCTAATAATTCATCAACGTTCGCTTGTAATAATTCATCACGCGGATACGTTTCTAAAATATTCAATAACGCTTTGTAGGCATGTGTGCCCACCGCGAATTCTGAACGGGTCATCACTTGTTGCAGTTTACTTTGCAGTAATGGAATATCTGCTGCACTGTTGTTGTACAAACTGGATGAATAAAGACCGATAAAGCGATCCTCACCCACCACCTTACCATTCTTATCAAAACGCTTGATACCGATATAATCGATATAGGCTGGGCGATGTACACGAGATTTATTGTTGGTTTTGGTTAGTACCAGCAACGAGCTATTTAACGCTTGCACACGGCCACGCTCGGGTAATTCGGATAACATCAAATCACGTGGTTCAGAACGACGCATTAAGCCGAGCGCACTGTCTTTATGAGCAACAATTTGGTAATCGCCTTTTACCGGATTAATGTCATAAGCGCGATAACCCAGTAAAGTGAAGTTATCTTTCACTAACCAATTTAAAAACGCCGTAGTTTCGGCGATGTCTTCTTTGCTGGCTTTACCCGCATGCTTAGGTAATGCCGCGATCACCGCTTCTAATTTTTGCTTAGCCGGTTGCCAATCTTGCACAGCTAAAGACACATCTTCCATCACAGACAACAACTCGGCTTTTAACGCGTCGATAGCGCTAGCATCCGTCATCCGGTCAATTTCAATATGAAACACGGTTTGTTGTGTGGTGGGATCGGTTAAACGACCTAATTTTGAAAAATCGGTTATGGTGCCGTCTTTCTCTCGCTTAGTTTGCAGCGGGTTGTGTAATAACAGGTGTGCGGTAATGCCATGACGGGTTAACGCCATTCGCACCGAATCAACTAAAAATGGCATATCTTGCACAACTAACTCAACAATAGTGTGCTTAGATTCCCACCCATGGCGAGCCAGTTCAGGGTTAAACACCCGGATCCGTGCGGCAGCATCGGCATGCTGATTTAATGTTTGCCATAAACTGAGGGCAGCACCATAGAGATCACTGTCATTACGACCGACTAAATCTTCGTTGGACATATTTCCATAGAGGGTTAAAGCAAACTTTTCGACTAACGTTACCTGCTCTTTTACTTTTTGTTTGATGAGCTTGCTGACGTTTTGTAGTAACACTGAGGGTAGACTGTCTAACTTGGTCATTATTATTACATCCTTTTATCAATCACTGCGAGGTCGCATGATCCACAAAATTATAAGGGATGGTGCAGGTGCAGTGTAGTAATTATTGTAGCGCTTTTGAAGTGATATTTCTGGCTTTTATGCTGGTTAAACCAGTGTTTAGCCTGAAGATTTGGTTGATTATTCAAGCACCCTAAATAGAAAATGGCCTTACGGCCATTTTCTCATTGCATCACTGCATAAATATGTCAAAACGCGTTAAGCGCAATCGCTTAGTTTTTGCGCCAAAAGAAGCTCGCCAGTGCCGGTAAAACCACAATAGCGCCGAGCATATTGACAATAAACATGAAGGTTAACAGGATCCCCATATCTACCTGGAACTTCAGTGCTGAAAACACCCAGGTGCTTACACCAATCGCTAAGGTGATACCAGTAAACAAGACTGCGCTGCCCCGCTCTTTTAAGGCTTCAAAATAAGCTTGGCGCAGTGGCATACCTTCACGCAACTGCTGGCTCATTGTTGATAAAATATAAATGCCGTAATCAACACCAATCCCCACACCCAGCGCAATCACTGGCAACGTCGATACGGTTAAACCGATTTCTAGTTTCGTCATTAACGCGGTCGCTAACACGGATACGACATACAGCGGGATAATCACGGCAGCCGTTGCCCGAACAGAGCGGAAACTCAGTAAACACAATACGATGACCGCAGCATAGACATACCACATCATCGGTTGTTGCGCATCGCTCACCGCCTCGTTGGTGGCGGCCATCACCCCTGCAGGGCCTGTCGCTAACGCAAACCGCGTTTGCTCATCACCTAATTCTGCACCGTATTGCTTCACCGCAGCAACAACACGCTCGATGGTTTCAGCTTTGTGATCTTCTAAAAACAACATCACTGGCATCACCGAACAATCGGCGTTAAGTAAACCCGTGCTGGTTTCAACGCGCGAAGACGCTTGCACCAAACTTTGTGTGTTACGGGGTAAAACTCGCCATTTCGCATTACCTTCGTTGTAGGCTGCGTTAATCACTTTTGATACCGACGGCAAAGAAACGGCTGACTGCACCCCAGGTACATTTTCCATTAACCAGTGAAATTGATCGATCCGATCCATTATTTCATGATGAGTACAAGCACTTGGAATGGTTTCAACCATCACATTGATATAATCCACTGAAATTGCAAAACGGTCGGTGATCATAAAGGTATCTTGGTTATAACGAGAGTCTTCATGTAAAGCCGGAGCACCGGCATGCAGATCACCGATTTTTAACTGCTGGCTTTGCCAATGGCCATAAGCAAATAACAAGGCCGTAGCGAGTAAAATGACCGTTGCATAAGGCCGAGTTGCGAAGGCCGATAAGGCCATCCATACCTTTTCCGCGCGCAGATTAGGCGCAGCTACTTTTTGCTTGTACTTATCGCTAAAGCGCACAAACGACATTAACACCGGTAACAACACCAAGTTAGTCAGGATGATCACAGCAACACCTAAACTGGCTGTGATAGCAAGCTCACGGATCACGCCAATTTCGATAATTAATAGCGTTAAGAAACCCACCGTATCCGATAACAGCGCCACACCGCCTGGTACTAACAATTTGCGGAAGCTGGCTTGGGCGGCCGTTTTTGCATTCATGCCGCTAGCAACCCGTTTACCGGTGGAGTTAATCATTTGCACACCATGACTTACACCAATGGCAAAGACTAAAAACGGTACCAGTATCGACATCGGATCGATACCAAAACCCAGTACCGTTAATAAACCAATTTGCCAAACCACCGCAATTAATGAACAAGCAATGGGCAATACTGTAAGCATTAACGAGCCGGAGAACAAAAATACCATGATGGAAGTGATTACAATCGCAACGCCAAAGAACGCCACGACACCCTTAGCACCTTCAGCCACATCGCCAACCATTTTGGCAAAACCAATAATATGCACACTGATTTGCTCAGATTGATATTTTGCCCGAATGTCGTTTTCTAACGTCGAGGCAAAAGCAATGGTATCGACGGGTAAGTTGGTTTCTGGATCCAACTCTAATAACGAAGCGGTGATCATGGCACAACTGTAATCGTCAGCAACCATCCGGCCAACCACACCGGCTTTTTCGGTATTTTCTTTTACTTTGGCAAGACCACGCGCGTCAGCCGTAAAATTAGCCGGGATCACTGGGCCACCAGCAAAACCATCTTCTACCACTTCAATAAAACGCGTACTAGGACTGAACAGAGATTTAACTAATACCCGCTCAATACCGGGTGTATACACCACATCATCGTGGGCACGACGAAAGCTATCAAAAAAATTGGCGTTGAAAATATCACCACTGGCATCGCACATGGCGATCAGAATGTTATTTGCACCACCAAAATCCGCTTCATGCTTCAGATAGGTTTGCATGTATTCATGCTTTAAGGGGATGTTCTTACTAAAAGCGGCATCCAATTTAATGTCTGTTGCTTTAAACAACAGCAATAACGTGGTGAGTGCAAAAAGCACAATCACGATCAGCCGATGCCGAAACAAGCCAATTTCAATTTTATTTACCAGCCAATTCATACTCATATTATTCAGACTTACTTAATGGTGTTAATTTAATGCCTACCTCAGTGACCAATAACAACTGCTCACCTAGGGCGACACCATTTAAAATAGCGCGACCATCGGCTTGTGACATATCTTGAAAACTTTGACCGTTATCTTCGCTTCGCAGCAGTGCGCCAGCATTACCAGTAATAAACAGTCGACCTGCTGAATCAGCAAAAAGACTGTTGAGGGTAGCAGACACCGGCAAATCAATTTGCTGCCAACTATCGCCATCATCCTCACTTAAAAAAACGTGCCCGCGTAAACCCGCAGTCACAATACTGCCCTGTTCGGTGCGATGCACAGCAAACAACGAGCCATTGTAAAATTCTTCTAAACGCTGCCAACTAGCGCCGGCGTCGTCACTTTTGGCCATAAAACCCGCTTCGCCCACCATGATGATTTGCTGATCGTTGACAATTAACCGATTAAAATGTGGCAACACCGACTCGCGTTCTAGTAAATACATTTCAGGATCGGTTTCTTCTAAATCAGCTAAATATTCAGCGTCATCTGCTGAAACTAAGGTTTTGTGGAAGGTCGGTTGCCAAGACACTCCACCATCAGACGTCGTAAAAAACAGACCGTATGCGCCAATAGCCAAGCCTTGTTGCCGATTGAAAAAATAAATATCCATCAAAGGCTTATCTTGTTCTGGCAGAAATTGCTGCAGTTGCCAGTTTTTGCCACCATCTTGAGTATGTAAAATGGTCGCGTCGTGCCCAACCGCCCAGCCATACTGATCGTCTGTAAAATAGACCGAAGTAAGTAATGATTGAACAGGCACAGTAGCTTGTTGCCAGTTTTTGGCATCATTGCTCAGCAATATGTGACCACGTTGACCCACAGCTGCAAAACCTTGCTGCCCGACCTTGACCACATCAGTTAAGAGCGATTGGCTTGCCAACGGCATCATATAAGCCGCTTTAGGCGACATTTCGGTGTTTTCGTCTGCATCGCTGGCGTGTGCATAAGCACCCTGAACCAGGAACATCGCGGCCAGACATCCGGTAAAAATTTTGTTATACATGAGCTGAGTTCACTCTGCTTAGCGCGTCAGTTAATTAAAATATAGCAGTGAATGACACTGGTCTTGTTAAAAAAAAGGCTGGCTACTAGCCAGCCTTGTTTCGAACTAAGTGTTATCGAGTACCTTCACGACGCAGCGAAGCTGGTGTGAAATCATTATCAGACAGGGTTACCGAGAAATCATACATCTTGTCTTCGTTATCTAAACCGATAGCGATATAACGACGAGAGTTCAAATCGTGATACACCTCTAAAGTACTCCAGTGCGTTGGCACTTCGTAGTAGTTCAAGCCATGAGCAACAGCAACACGATACAAATCACCACGGTTGTCATATAAATCCGCTACATGGATCTGCCAGCTGTCTTCATCAATAAAGAATACTCGCTTACCATAAACATGACGGGTACCTTCTTTTAAGGTTGCTTCAACCACCCAAACACGGTGCTTTTCATAACGCACATGTTCTGGATTAATATGACCGGCTTGCAAAATATCGTCATACTTAAGTGTGTTGCTATGCAGTTTGTAATCGTTGTAGGCAATAAACATTTCCTGTTTGCCTTTTAACGTCCACTCATAACGATCTGGAGAACCGTTGAACATATCGAAATCGTCCGTGGTACGCAGACCATCTGACGCAGTACCTGGTGCATCATAAGCCACGTTTGGTGCGCGACGAACACGACGCTGACCGGTGTTATAAGTCCATGCTTGGCGCGGTGTTGCCACCTGGTCCATGGTTTCGTGCACCAACAACGCTGTACCCGCTAAACGCGCAGGTGAGTTTACGCTTTGTTTAAAGCGGAACAGGATGTTTTCCGCTTCTAATGCAGTCGGCGTCGCATCAGGATGTGAATACTTGAACATGATTTCTTCGTCAAAACCAATGATCGTGAAAGTACCATTCGACGTCGGTGCAGCTTGGCCACCATTACGAGAAGCGGCTACACCACGGTAACGTACAATGTGGTTCCAAACCGCCTCAACACCGTTAGATGGCACAGGGAACGGGATACCAATAGCGGCATTGCGTAAACCATTGCCCCCCTGCACTAACTCAGCACTACCAGCAATTTGTTTAGTCGCATCATAAAAGTACTGTGGAAAAGACGCACTACGGCGTGTTGGGTAGATATTCATTTTGAATGTATCAGGATACAAATCAAATAAAGCAATTTGGCCAGGGCTTAAAAACTGACGATACTGCTCAAGATTCGCTTTGCTGATAGTAAATAACACTTTGTCATCAGCAAATGGGTTTGGATGGTGATTACCCGGGGTAAAACCCGCTGGAGCAGATTTAATACCACCAGTCCATTCCGGAATAGAACCATCGGCATTGCCCGCGCGTTCTGCGCCAATTGGCGTAAGATCTTGACCTAAACGGGCAACTTGATCAGCCGGTAATTTAGCCAGTGCATTACAGCTGAACACTAACGCTACAGCTGAAGCTAACAGGGTGAGTTTTTTCATAATTCGTGCTCGTCCCTTAAATAGAGTATTTAATATTGAATGAAATAAAATCGCGATCAGCAATGTTGTTTGTTGTACCAACACCATCCCAGAACCAGTTGTAACTGAGTTCACCAGACCATTTACTCAAATAATCGAAAGACAAGGCGTAAGATGCCGACTTACGATCTTCAACAAACATAAACAGTGGGTCAGGTGTAATACCATTCACGTCATGTGATAACACTAAACGTTGAGATAAGTTCACCCCAGCAAACACGTTATTGTAATCAGCTTTTGCTAAGATCCGGTAACCCCAGGCTGACGCAGTTGGGAACGGGTTTGTTTCAGCACCATTTGATAAGCCAGTATGCAAACCATCTGACACGCCATTAGCACCAATTAACGGGCCACCGCTACGATCGGTGCTGGGCCCGTTTAAGCGCAATACGTCTTGGCTAGGCATATTGTTGATTCTGACACCACCGACTTCAGCCAACATCGTAAAGTTATCAGCACCTAACATTGGGCCAAACAAATGGGTTAAGGTGACTTGAGCTTGTGCCGTATCACGCAGGATATAACCTTGCGCATAGTTACCTGGTGTAGCTTTTACGCCAATGTCACGACCTAACTGAGAAATACCCGCTAAATCAGGACGTAAACCTGCATTGGCTAACTGCTCTGGCATACCCGCGTATAAAATCTCCACGTCATCAATTTGTAGAGGATCATCTTGACGGTAAGAAATCTCACCCGCTACAGAGGTGGTGCCTAAGTTAGTGTTAAAACTAAAACCGTACAATTTGATATCTTCAGGGTATTCTAAAATACCCTTTGAGAACGCTTGTAGATTTTGTACATTGCTGGCATCTAAGTTACCGGCGTTTTGTACCAAGTAACCAATATCAGATTGAATAGCGGCCGAGCTAAAATTAGAAGCCACCCCTGAAATAACAGGTACACGACTATGGTAGTTCATGTAATACAGTGCAAATTCGGTATCACCTAAGCTAGGTGCAAAATACTCAAATTTAATACCATACTGACCGCCATTTTCAGGCGTTGTTTCACCTGCAGAGCCGGCTGGACGTAATGCAACTTTTGTTGGGTAGGCTAAGTATAATTGCGCCGCTTGCGCTGCACTGACTTGACCCGCGGCAACCGCAGCACCTAAACCATTTAAGTTTTGTAGCAAGAACGCCAGATCAATATCTGGGTTACCAGCAAAACCTAACTGAATGTTTTGTGCATAACCACCGCGACCGGCAAAGTCGTTAGTAGAAAAATAAGTGCCTGGAGGCGGTAAATAACTTTCTTGCCAATCGTATTGGTAAAACATTTCTGTCGACAGGTTTTCAGTTAAACCTACCGATACGGTAAACATACCCGTTGGAATAAAGGCTTCTTTTAAATCGGCGCCTGGTGCACGTAAAATACCTACGTCAACGGGTGTAATGTTTATACCGTGTGGAATGAAAGTACTTTCACCCCAGCTTAGTACTTGATTACCTAAACGCACGGTCACCGGCGTCATACCGTCATTGAAAGAAAAGTTGCCATAGATGTATGCATCTAATAAGCGAATATCTTTACAGGCTAACTCGCTTGAACGATCGTCAGCGCATGGGTCAACACTAGCACCACTTAACGGATTGCTATAAGCAAAGTTACCGTTGTTCAGTGCAGTGTCGTAAAAATACATAAACCGGCCAAAAAAGCCGATGTTATCTTTAGTGATGGAAACTTCGTGTAAGCCTTTAAATAAGCTACTGAACATATCACCACGATCAAAATTCAAATTACCCGCATCACCGTTGCTTGAATAAGCACCTGGTTGAGCCCAGATATCAGCAGAGGGGTAAATCACGTTAGTGGCAGCGTTATAGCCTGTCCAATCAAAACGTGGATGGTTTACTTTCGAAATGGTATCCCAGTTGCGTTCTTCAGTACGCCAGCTGGCACCGTATGAGAAAGTTGAATCGAAAACGATATCAACATCACCTAAGCTAAAGGATGCTGCCTGTGCAGGTGCATAGGCGAGCATGAGCAGCGCGGCAGTGACACCCGCAGCTAATGGGCTTTTTGCAAAGCGGTTGGGACTTTTTAACATGTTGTTGTCTCCCCCCTGTCTAACAGGTTATGGTCTGTTCTTTTAGTTGTGATCTGTTTCTTATGCCCAAGCATAAGCAGACTCTATCACTAAAATAATTACATCATTTTTGGGCGTTAGCAAGGCTTGCTACAGCGTAAATCTATTGATTTACATTCATTTTTTCGTTTTTTAGCCAATATGGCATGCGATTTGGTCAGACCACAGTTTGACCCATCAGGACAGACCAGAGACCAAAACCAACAAAGCATTGATTAATAAAGAAATAACACAAATCAAATTAAGAATATTCAGCAAGCCATCGTTTGAAGTTATTACTCTAATTAATTTTCTCTAAGCTAAAGAAATCTCCGTTGTTGGTCAAGGTTAATAGAAATCGTCCTCGGATCCCCAATTGACTAATAAAAGGTTTAAAGTGCTTAAAAGCCAATTGGATACGTTCGCCACTGTCTGCAGTAACAATAACATAGCGTATTTCACCGCGGTAAAACTGCTGACACTTCTCAGTTGAAATAAAACCGGAGAACAGGTACTGGCGATTCATGGCAAGCTTTTGCTGACTTTTTCAAAGACATCATCCGATAAACCAGGCTGGGCCAACAATGCCGATAGCATGGCAATTAATTGCTGCTGACGTGCTTTATCATAACGTCGCCAAGACAATAATGGCGTCAATAAACGCGCGGCTAATTGTGGATTGACCGGATCTAATTTACTGACAACATCGGCTAGTAACTGATACCCCTTGCCATCTGCCCGATGAAATTGTTGCGGATTACGCTGTGAAAAGGCACTGTATAATGCGCGGATGCGATTTGGGTTTTTCCAACTAAACCAACTGCGCTCAGTAACTTGCTGCATCTTACTAAAAACATCATCACTTAGCGTAACGGCAACCAAGTTACTGTATTTATCCATAACTTGGACATTGGCATGATACTGTTGCGCAAATTGCTCTAACAACTGCGCTGCGCTTGGCAAAGCCGCCGCTTGTGCCGATTGCAACGCGGCTAAACGATCGGTCATATTATCAGCCTGCTGATAATGCTGCGCCACCCAATTCTCCCCCTCTGTAGTCAAGGCTAAATAACCTAAACAGCGCCGCTTTAAGGCACGCTTTGCTACCGCCTGTTCACTGTATTGATAAGACTCGCGAGTGATTTGCTGATAACAAGCAGCAAAATCGGCCTGTAAACTTTTCGCTATCTGCTGCTGCAGCAAGGTGAGACATTGCAATAAGGCTGCTACCGGGATCTCATGATATTGCCCTGCCAAAGTATCAAAATCAGGCAAGGTTAATAGCTCTGCCGTTAAAGCCAGATCGGCTAACGGCTGTAGCAACCAGCCACGAAATACCGCGATTAATTCAGCTGATAACACGGGTGTTTGCTGCTGTTTTATCGCTTCAGCAATTAATAACGACCAATATTGTTGCATCGCATCCCAACGCGCTAAACCATTACTGGCGCTGCTGGCAATCATTAATAAATCGGTTGTTTGATAACTAGTATGTAATTTTACCGGTGCTGAAAAATCTTCTAACCACACCACTAACGGTTGTTGAGGTATTTGATCAAATTTAAACTGTTGTTGCTGCTCAGACAGGAGTAATAGCTCAGCCCGAGCGGGAGTACCATCTTGATAGAGCAATTCGATCCGTACCGGGATCAGTAAAGGCAATTTCTCTGCTTGCTCAGCACTGGCAGGAGTAAATTGGCTAATATCTAACGTTAATTGCTGGTTTGCTGCATCATATTGCTGTTTTACCGTAAGCTCAGGTGTGCCGGACTGATTATACCAACGCCTAAACTGCGTTAAATCAATACCACTGGCATCTTGCATTGCTTGAACAAAATCATCGCAGGTAACCGCCTGGCCATCATGGCGTTGCAAATACAGCTTTAAACCTGCACTGAAGCCTGCTTTACCTAAAATGGTTTGCAACATGCGGATCACTTCGGCGCCTTTGTCGTACACCGTTACCGTATAGAAATTGTTCATCTCGATCACTTGCTCAGGTCGGATCGGATGCGCCATTGGGCTGGCATCTTCGGCGAACTGGGCGGTGCGCATAACTTTAACGGCATCAATTCGATTGAGGGTGGGTGAGCCCATATCCGCACTGAATTCTTGATCGCGAAAAACCGTTAAACCTTCTTTCAAACTTAACTGAAACCAATCACGGCAGGTCACGCGATTGCCCGTCCAGTTATGAAAATATTCATGGCCAATAATAGATTCAATATTAAAATAATCTAAATCTGTAGCTGACTGCGCATCCGCTAAAACAAATTTACTATTAAAAACATTTAAGCCTTTATTTTCCATCGCGCCCATATTAAAAAAATCAACAGCGACGACCATGTAGCGATCTAAATCATATTCCAAACCAAAGCGTGTCTCATCCCAGCGCATCGCCCGCTTTAGTGAAGCCATAGCAAATTCAGTTCGCGGTAAATCGCCCTTCTGCACATAACACTCAAGCAGCACTGAACGCCCTGAAGCGGTAACAAAGTTATCGCTAAGACAATCAAAATCCCCCGCGACTAAAGCAAATAAATAAGCGGGTTTGGGGAAGGGATCTTCCCAACGCACTACACGACGACCATCAGATAAGGTTTGCTCACTGATTTTATTGCCATTTGATAATAAAAACGGCAATGCATGATTATCGGTAATGATGGTCGTGCTAAATATCGCTAGGACATCAGGGCGATCGGGATAATAAGTAATACGCCGAAAACCTTCTGCTTCGCACTGGGTGCAATACACACCATCGGCTAAGTATAAGCCCTCTAAAGCGGTATTTTGCGCTGGGTTAATTAGCGTAACAATTTCTAATTCCCCCTCATCAGGGGCATTGCTTAACGTTAAGCTATCAGCGGTAAGTTCGTACTGGCCAGCAGTTAAAGTTTCACCGTTTAACGTAATGCTCTCTAAAATTAATTGTTGACCATCTAACACCATATTACCTGGCATATTACGCTTAAAACGCAATATAGACGTCACCCGAGTTGCCGTGGCAGCCAGTTCAAAGGTTAAATCAATGGTACGAATAGTAAAACAAGGAGGTTGATAGTCTGCAAGCCGTTTGGGTTGACGATGTAAAGTGTCGTTCATAAAAAATCCTGTGTTGAAGCCGCTGTTCAATAACAAAAACCTAAACAAGATCTGATGCGGCTAACTCAGTCGGGCGGCTTTTCGCCTTTTTCATAAAATCGTTACTTATCACCACAAACCAGCCTGAGGCTAGATTATGGGATAAGTAAAACAAAGCCCTTATCGCCATAACTAGACGTTAGCATTAAGATCATCAGCTTCAGGCGTTTAAGCATCAGCGAAGATAGTAAATATAATGAATTTAATTTGCCAATACGCGTTCAGCCACTGATTTAGGAGGCGTCAGTTTTAGGATTTTTATGCCCATGTAAGCATAAATTACGGCCAATATTGGGTTAATTAAATTAAAGAACGCATAAATAAAGTAATCCAGTGGGTTCACATTTAATACACCATGCATATAAGCACCGCAGGTGTTCCATGGGATCAAGGGGCTGGTGATCGTGCCACCATCTTCTAGCGCTCGAGATAAATTTACGGAGGCCAAATTACGCCGTTCATATTCCTCTTTAAACATCCGCCCAGGCATCACAATCGAAATATATTGATCTGCCGTTAAAATATTGGTTGCTAAACAGGTGCCCATGGTACTGACTATCAATGAACCACTGCTGCGAGCTAACTTTAAGATGGCTTCAACAAACTTGCGTAGCAAACCGATGTGTTCAACCACAGCGCCAAACACCATAGCACTAAAAATTAACCAAATGGTATTGAGCATGCTGGCCATACCACCGCCACTGAGTAAGTCATCCATACTTTCGTTACCGGTAGAGATAGAGAAGCCGGCGAATAAGGTTTGCCAAATGATTTTAAAAACAGCCACGGCGCGCGGTAAATCATCCGATGCTAAACGGCTAAGGAGATCATCTTGAAATAATACCGCCCACACACCGCCCAACAAGGCACCAATGAAGACGGTAGGAAATGCAGGGACTTTTTTGATCGCCATGACCAACAGCACTAATAACGGTACTAATGACCATAAACTAATATTGAATTGTTGCTGTAAGATGTTACTAATGTCAGTGATATGCTGGAAATCCGCAGAAACATCGCTGTTAAAGCCAATGATCACAAAGCCAAACAGCGCCAGAATAATACTTGGAATAGTCGTCCACAACATATGACGAATATGCTCAAAAAGATCGGCACCAGCCACTGCAGGAGCAAGGTTGGTCGTTTCACTTAATGGCGAAATTTTATCGCCAAAATAGGCCCCTGACACAATAGCACCAGCCGCAATAGCGGGAGACAACCCTAAGCCACTCGCTACACCAATTAAGGCGACACCAATGGTAGCGGCCGTTGTCCAACTGCTGCCGATACTCATGGCAACGATAGCACACAGCAGGCAACTGGCGGCATAAAACCAAGAAGGATTTAAAAGCTGCAAACCATAATAGATTAAAGTGGGAACCGTGCCCGATAATAACCAAGTACCAATTAACGCGCCTACCGCCAATAAGATCAACACCGCGGCTAAGGACACCGAGATGCCTTTGACGATCGCTTGTTCGATGCTTTGCCAATGGTAACCGTTTTTCAAACCAATTAAGGCCGCGACTGCTGCGGCAATGAATAACGCAATTTGATTGGGCCCGTATGAGGAATCATCTTTAAACAGGTAAACCGAACAACCAAGTAACGTAATTAATACCACCATGGGTATTAACGCATCTAACATACTGGGGGATTTTGGCGCTGCCATCGTTATAAGGCCCTTTTATAATTATTATGGTGTCTTTTTTGTAACATAAAAGAAAGGCGGTAAAAACCGCCTTTGGTTAAATCGTGTTTTATTTTTTAGCGACTTGGTTTAACTGTATCCAATCAACAGTAATATGCGCCGCCTCTTCTAAAAACGGATCCAGTTTAGATAATAACTCTGGGGCATCATCTACTGAGGTCACCGCAGGTAACGCTAAACGTTTTAACCGTTCATTTGTACGCGCTAGCGCACGTGCTTCATCCGCTTCGCGTTTGGCGATACGCTCTTCTTTGTTCAACGACACACTTTTCTCATCTTTTTGCTGTTGATACTCGGCAATATCGGTTAGCAAATACTGAAATTCCATTTCTTTGGCTAAGCGCTGTTGATGTTTTTGCTGCAAAATCGGCACTTGTTGCTGAATTCCCGTAGACCCTTGATATTGCGCAGGAGCAATGGCATCCCAAGGTAAGGCATATTCTTCTTTGCTTTCACCCCACTCCGCTGGATCTATCGGCGATGGGAAGGTGATGTCAGGGATCACACCTTTATGTTGCGTACTGCCGCCATTGATCCGATAAAACTTAGCCATAGTGTATTGCACGCTACCTAGTTGTTGCTCAAACATATCATAGATGCGACCAATACCACGATGCTGCTGCACCGTACCTTTACCAAAGGTTTGTTCACCTATAATAAGAGCACGGCCATAATCTTGTAACGCAGCGGCAAAAATTTCTGAAGCAGAAGCGCTATAACGATCGACCAATACGGTTAAGGCGCCGTCGTAATAAGATATGCCATCGCTGTCCCCATTTAAGCCAATTTTGCCATCACCATAACGGATTTGCACCACTGGGCCACGATCAATAAATAAACCGGTTAATAATGTGGCTTCTTGTAAAGAACCACCGCCATTACCACGTAAATCGATAATAAGCGCATCCACTTTTTGTTCATTGGCCTCTACCAGCAGCTTTTTCACATCTTCTGATAAATTGTTGTAAAAACCAGGAATGTTAATGACACCGATTTTACTTTGTAACTCGCTTAATTTAGGGGCCAGTATTTCAAATTTGGCTGCTCGATCTTCTAAACGAATTTTATCACGAACAATCTCAATCACTTGTGTTTGGCTGTTCGCTTCGCTGCCACCCAATACTTGTAAACGTACTTTACTGCCTTTGGGCCCTTTGATCAGATCGACCACATCATCTAACCGCCAGCCTACGACATCAACAAAGTCTTTCGCTTCCTGTGCGACACCGACAATACGATCCTTTGGCTTAATTTTCTGTGTTAAGTCAGCAGGACCACCGGGAACTAAGCTTTGAATGACGGTGTAATCCTCGTCTGCTCTTAATACCGCACCAATACCTTCTAGCTGTAAGTTCATTTCTTGTTGGAAACGTTCAGCATTACGAGGTGATAAATATGAGGTGTGCGCTTCTACAGCACGGGCAAAAGAGTTCATCACAATTTGAAACACATCTTCACTTTGTGTTTGTACTAAGCGTTTTTGCGTGTTTTTATAACGCTTAGTCAGGATCTCTTTCGCCTCATCAACGGTCTTACCGGTGAGTTTAAGATTTAACAAATCAAACTTGACGCGTTGCCGCCATAACTCGTTCAATTCATTTAAATCGGCTGGCCAAGCAGCATCTTCACGATCGTAAACGTACTCATCGTTGGCAGCAAAATCGTAATCTTGCGCTAACTGCGCTAACGCAAAGTCAAAACGCTCAAAACGGCGCTTCTGCGCCAAATTAAACATGTCAAAAGCAAACGTTAAATTGCCACGATTAATGCCATCATCAAATTGATTACGGTATTGCTCGAAAACAGCAATATCGGACGCCATCAGGTGATTGCGATAATAATCGAGATTTTTTAAATAGAGGTCAAAAATTCGTCCCGACAACGCATCATCCAATTGCACAGGCAAATAATGCGATCGCGTGAATGTTGCTGCAATGCGCTTACTGGCTGTGGCATGTTGAGCTGATTGGCTAATAACCGGTAGCTCACTACTGTCGAGTGGCTCAGGTGTTGTTGCTGTTACGCCTAAAGCTAAAAATAAACCAACCGCTATCAGGGATAATTTCTTCATAACACTCTCTATATTCGTCAAGCTTTGTACAAGCTATCCTGACGTGTTTTGATGATCATGCCAGAACCAAGTTGCACCGTTACATCCGGTAAATTCACTTCAGTTATCGTGGCGTGCATCGGTGACGAGCCTAATTTAACAAGCACTTTATCACCTGTCGCTAACTGCGTCGGTTCAACGGTTGTTAACGTGACGGCAACGGGCGCAACGTCAATTGTGGCTTTTACAGGTGTCGCATTTGCTGGCACCTTCTGAGCCTTAGAGGCGCGTTCTGCCGTTTTGTTCGGTCTTTTTTTATCAACACCGGCAGCAACAGGTTTGGCGACGTTTTGCTTAGCACGTTGCTCTTGCATTTTAGCTTTACGCTTCTCAGCGGCTTTTTGTTTACTTTCAGCTAATAATTTTGCGGCATGCTCAGCTTGTTGTGCATCAATTTGCTCTGCAGCTTGACCGTCAAGATCAACGCGACTAACGCCTTCTTTTACAGATTCAAGGTAACGCCAGCTTAAGGTATAAACTCTTAACGCTTGACGTAATTGGGTTTTACTCACTGGGCTATCTGCAGCAAGCCGTGCAGCTAAATCCTGAAAAATACCTACTTTCAGAGGTTTAACTTGTTGATCAGCAGCGAAACACAATGGGAATTCACTGACTAAATACGCCAGTACATCTTTCACATTGGCCAGTTTTGCATGTTCGGCAGTAGGTAGGTCTGTTGCTTCAACTAGCTCAGCAGGGGAATTTGTCATTCAGGATTCACTCTTCTTCATCATCTTGTTCAGCAAGCAGTTCTGCTATGCCTTCATCTATTTGTTGTTGGACAAAAGATAGCGCCCAACCAACCAACTCGTCTTGATCTACATCCAATAAAATAGTGTCTCCGCGCAATTGTTCCCACAATTGCGGCATCAAAAACGCTATTTCTACTGATGTTAGGGTGTCGGGTAAAGCATCCCAGACAGCGTGAGCAATAGCATTAAACTTATCTGCTACTAGCTCTTCTTCGCCATCCCAGTCACCGACTTCATCAACTTGCAGTAAATAATCCTGCACAGATAATAAATCTTTCATTAAACCTGAGCCAAACGTTGTTCAAAAATGTCGACTAACTGACCCAGATAATCTTCATCAATGTCATCAAAGCGGTTTAGTAAAGGGCTATCAATATCGAGTACCGCAATCACGATACCGTTGTGCCGCACGGGTAAGACAATTTCTGAATTACTGGCAGCATCACAAGCGATATGACCCGGGAACTCGTGGACATCTGCCACCCGTTGAATAGCGCCTGTGGCCACACAGGTTCCACAAACACCTTTACCCACGGCAATGCGCACACAAGCCACTTGCCCTTGAAACGGGCCTAAAACTAATTCACCTTCGCGCATAATATAAAAGCCTGCCCAATTGAGATCGGGTAAGCCATTAAACAACAAGGCACTGAGATTAGCCATATTGGCGATCAGATCAGATTCGTGCTCTAACAAGCCACGTGCTTGCTCTAGCAATAAACGGTAATTGGCGCTTTTCTCGCTCGACATACTTCTTATCAAATTCAGGTTACACTAAAGGCCATACATTACTTGTTTTAAGCGTTAATTTAAACCTTTTTTAGCTTAAACCACGCAGCCAGAGCGCGACATTCAGCGCGGAAAGCTTGGTTTGCTGCTTATTTCAACAGCCTTGCCGTATTAAACGACAAAACTATATGGATTTGCCGGATACAAGCATTGTGGCGCTTGTGGTTGATGGCTAAAGCGTCGCGTATCTTTGTAAGGCAACTTCATAAAGCCACCGACGCCTTCACCACTGATTAAAGCAACTTTACTTAAAATACTTTGTAGTAAGGCATTAAACTCGCGTTCAGCGGTAGGATCGAGTAAGCGGTAATAGCTATGCACTTTCATATAAAGTGGCGCTACCTCAAAGATAATACAACCGGTATGTCGAATTAAGTTAAGCCGAGCAATATCATCCATAATCGCATCAGGCAACACCAATTGCTCATCCGGATCTTTACCATCTTCAAAGTAAGAATGTTGCTTGCTGGCCTCTTCTAAACTGATCACCGGGGCTAATTGATAAGGAATGACGCTATTCTCCGCCGGAATAAAAGGCAGCTGAGTCGACTCACGACTAATATGAATGGTGTTGCGGGCATTGAATAAACACGCTTTGAAGATACCAACTTTGCTGATCGCGCGCGCTAAAGTCACCACATTATTAACAGCTAATGCAAAGGCTCGCGCCAACTTATCATTGTACAAGTTTAAGCTACAATCGATATAAACCCCATTAGCTTGCCAGTGGATCGCAATACCGCCTACCACCGGATAACGGGCTAAACGGCTGACTGCCGCAATAAAGGCTTTTTCTGTCTCGCCCATACCTTCTAAATAATTTTTATAATATCGCTCGAGTTGCACATCATCGACATAGCCAATATCCTTATCTTCATTGTGCTCCCGCAAAAACGATTTACGTGAAGAGTAAACCACTGTGTCTAATTCACGCTGTTGATCGCTTACCCACACCGGTAACAAAGGATCATCATTAAACAATGGCAGCTCTGGTAACACTAAGCGCTGCAAACGGGCCATATGCTGTAAAAAATAGTCCCCTGCTTGTTCGCGTAATGTTAAATCATCGGACAACATACCATCGAGCATAGTGGCAAATTCGAGCGGTAAACCAAGACTTCTAGCCGGAATCGCTTTACGACCAAAGCGGCTAGGTTGGCCGGATGCTAAGGCATATAGCGTGCTGGCAACACCTTGCTCATCAAAACGCGGGCTAGATAACTGCCCCGCACGTTGCTCAGGCCCAGTGAAATATACATCCCCCATTCGAGCATTCGAATTCTGTAAGTCTGCCGACATCAGTTGCATCACATTATTGGATAAGTAATGTCCTTCATGATCAAGTTGTGCAAAAACGGATGAGCCCCAATCAATTAAGCTTACGAGGCCGCTTTCCTCATCAAACACCAAATTAGACGGTTTAACATCGCCATGGACAATCGGTAAGGCTTCACCGTCTTTTTGATTACGTCGTAAATGCCAGAGTAAATCGGCTAATTGTCCGGCAATAGAAATGATGAGTTTTACCGGTAAACGCCCATGTAATAAGCTATATTGCTCCAGATCGATACCGGGAGCCCGCCCCATCATTAAGATCCCCTGCTTTTTAATCACCTGATAAGTGACAAAAGGCGGCACTGCAGGATGATCGACCTGTGATAGCATAAAGGCTTCATCCGCTAAACGTTCTTGAATATGCTGCGGCAAATTGATCCGTGAGAATTTAAAAACATAAGGATGCTCATCAATACCAAAACCCGCAAAGGCAAAGCCATAAGCGCCCTTACCCAGTAAACTAATTTGTTGGTATCCCAGTTTCTCTAACTCATCAATACAAAGCGCCACCCAGTCTTTCAGCTTTTTCGCATCATTGGCATTTAACAGGTAAATAGACTGCTCTTCGGGGATATAAAAGTTACGTAGATTACGATCTTGCATCATAGCCCTGCCGTTGACTTGCTACGCAACATTTGTGCACTGATATCAAAATACCAAACAAACTCAGTACCATCTCTTGGATTCACAATCGTCATCACGTCATAAGGCGTGTCATCCTGCCAAAGCAACGCTTGTGCTTGAATATCAAAACCATGCATTTGGATAAAAGTATACAACTCAGTTGTACTGGTAGCTTGAAAAGCTGAAGCAGTACTTTTACCGTCGCCACTTTGCCAGATAGCCGCCATTAAGCTGTCTAACACCTCTTGATGATATTCGCCCTGTGTCTGTTGCTGACTTTCCAAATGACAAAGCATGGCACCGTAATGACCATTAAGGCTGATATAGTTTGTTTTTAAAATTTTGTCACTTTGTAACAAGCAATCTTGCCATTGCTGCTGTTTGATAGCATCAAACATTGCTGTCGATAACACGCGTTCCGTCATGGTATGAGGCTGGTAAAACGAAGTACTTATATAATGCTTGCGTAACGTGGCTAATCTAGCGGGATCAGGGCTTTGCTCTATATCCGCAATTAAACTTTTATATTGCAAATTGGCTTGTGCCAAACGTTGCTGTTGCAGCGGATCCAGCGGGTATGTGCTGACTTGACTACATCCCACGATTTGTAACATCAAAACAACCCATAAAGTTCTTGCTGCGCGACAAACTTGCATAAACATTGTTATAGCCATATTGGTGATCATTCGACAATAGTATGCAACTATTTGACTGGCAATTACTAGTCAACTCGTACCGACATAGCAAATGGATCAATTCATAAAACACGTTGCACAAGACTCACTTTGGCGATTTTTAAAGCAAAAATGCAGCAAAAAAAGGGCATATTCTCAATCATGATTGCATTAATGCTGCCAGCTACGTAATTAGTTAACATCTGGTTTCAGCAAAATTAAAAAATATAAATCTGATCCTTGCAACTGTCTACAGCGTTTCTATTGCGACTTTTATGTCTAACCTAAAGCTAAAAGGAAAAATTATGAAACTCTCACGTATGATCACAGGTTCGTTATTAGCAACATCATTATTTTTTGTCGCACAAGCGCACAACCATGGTATGAAAGCAGATATCGTTGATACTGCCGTTGCTGCTGGCAATTTCACCACTTTAGTCACTGCAGTAAAAGCGGCTGATCTTGTAGATACGTTAAAAAGCGAAGGCCCATTTACTGTATTCGCACCAAATGATGCCGCATTTGCCAAAATCCCTGCTGCAGATTTAAATGCGTTAGTCGCAAATAAAGAAGCGCTTACCAGCGTTTTAACTTACCACGTAGTCGCTGGCAAAGTGATGGCTGCTGATGTTGTAAAACTAACTAAAGCAACGACTGTACAAGGTCAAGATTTAGCCATTGAAGTAAAAGATGGCAAAGTTTATGTCAACGGCGCGCAAGTAATTGCTACAGACATTAAAACAAGCAATGGCGTGATCCACGTGTTAGACACTGTTGTCATGCCAAAAATGTAATTAATCCTTTCTTATCAAAAGCCCACTTTTTAGTGGGTTTTTTATTGTTTAGAATAGTGAATTAACCATGCAGCAAACAATATTTACGACTGCAAAAACACGCAAATGCGACTTAACTGATGCTTTTTCCAACAACTAGCCACAACTCAAGCCATACCTCGTGCAGCAACAACCACTGAGTTGCTAATGAAATGCTTTTTAACCACATTAAAGCACGGTTTTATCTCTTAAATTTTATAAGAAAGCCATTGTTAATACTGTGGCCATGCTTGGAAGCGTTTTGTCATTGATACTGT
>NZ_JAEINI020000009.1:0-123255 GCF_016343785.1 Alishewanella maricola
GCATTTTCTTTGGAGACTTTCTTTTAGGGACGCAAAAGAAAGTCTGTCACCGCAGGTGAAATCTTGCCTCGGCACTTAGGCTAAATCAACGAATATTCAGCCGCAAAAAGTGCAGGTAAAACTTAGCGTGGAAAGGCCTGCAGCGTCATTTCAGCAATTTGCTGCAGTTGCTCTGCTGTGGCGCCATTATTGGCTTGAATCGCCATGCCTTGTAACACGGTTCCCATAAAGCGTGACAACACTTCTGCATCAACGTGTGCCGGAAGATCGCCTGCTAATTTTGCCTGAGCAAAGCGTTCATGCAGTTTTTGTTCACCAGCCAACCGGCGATTAATTAATGCTGCTTTAACGGCTGATGCCGCTTCGCTACAAGACAAGGCGCCTTGCACCACAAAACAGCCTTGGGGTTGTGTTTTGTCGGCCATATTATTCGCCGCACCATAAAGCATATGTTCGGCTACTTGATAGGCAGTGGGTTTTTCTAGTGCCGGTAAAAAAAACGAGCAAGGACGGCTTTCATAAAGCTCAATGGCTTTTAAAAAAAGCTGTTCTTTATTACCAAAAGCGGCATACAAGCTGGGTTTGTTAATTCCCATGGCTTCGGTGAGATCGGCTAATGAAGTGCCATCGTATCCTCTGCGCCAGAAGACCTCTAGAGCCTTCTCAAGCGCGGTATCTGTATCAAAGGCGCGGGGGCGGCCGACACTTTGTGGGCAACTTGTTACGGTCATGGCTCTGCTCCTGAAAATAGTGTTTATATAGTAAACAGCAAATCGCCCCATGTCCAGCAAGGGTTATATACCGCTAGGTATAAAACCTGACCCCCAGCTAACGCTTATAACGAATCGTTATAAAGGCAAACTTATTATATTTACCACTTGGTACAAAATAGATTGACAGTAAGAGATAAATCTATATATTTACCGACCGGTACAAAACAAGCGGATTTAATGCAAATTACGCAACAAAGTGGAGACGTGCGTCATGAGTAGTTTCAAACAGGTGAGAATTTTAATGTTAGCCAGCGTTGCAGCATTAGCGCTGTCCGCTTGTGGCAACCCGGAAGCCGCTGAGCAAGCAACTGCACCTACTGCTCCTGAAGTGAGTGTGGCACAGGTTGTCGCTGAGCGTATCACCGAATGGGACGAATTTACGGGCCGTTTGCAAGCTCCGCAAACCGTGAAGCTGGTGCCTCGTGTATCCGGTTATATTGAGCAGGTGCATTTCAGCGAGGGCGCTTTGGTGCGTCAAGGGGATTTACTGCTGCAAATCGATCCTCGCCCGTTTACCGCAGATGTGGCGCGTTTAAAAGCCGAATTACAAAATGCCGAAAGCGCGGCCAGCTTAGCTGAAAGTGAATTTCGGCGTGGCGAAAGGTTAAGCAAGCAGCAAGCTATTTCTACTGAAGCACTGGACAGCCGTTTAGCACGGCAACAACAAACAGCAGCCACTGTTGCTGCGGTGAAAGCCGCCTTACAGCGCGCAGAGTTAGATTTAAGTTATACCCGCGTAACGGCCCCTATTAGTGGCCGAGTGTCTTATGCGATGGTAACGGCCGGTAACTTTGTGACCGCTGGGCAAACTGAACTGACCAATGTGGTCTCGACTGACAAAATGTATGCCTATTTCGATGTAGACGAGCAAAGCTATTTAAAATACGCCCGCCTAAGCAACGAAGGAAAACGCGCCGATACGCGTGATGCAACGGGCAACCCCGTTTATATGGCGCTGGCTAACGATACAGATTATCAACATATCGGTCAGATCGATTTTGTGGATAACAGTGTTAATCAACACACTGGCACTATTCGTCTTCGCGCCAGTTTTGCTAATCAAGATAACCAGTTATTACCCGGTTTATTTGCCCGTTTAAAGCTCGTTGGCAGTAACAGCTATGACGGCGTGTTAATTGATGAAAAAGCCATTGGTACGGATTTGAATAATAAGTTTGTATTGGTGGTGAATGCCAATAATCAACTGGAATATCGCGCCGTGACTTTAGGGGAAAAAATCAATGATTTGCGCATTGTTAAAGCGGGCTTAGCCCCTAGCGATAAGATCGTGGTCAATGGTTTGCAGCGGGTACGGCCGAATATGCAAATTTCACCGAAAATGGTGGAGATGGCAAATGAAACGCAGTTAACGCAAATTCGTCAGGCACAGCAACTGCTTGAGCAAAGCCATGCCGCATTAACAGCACAAGCCGCACACAGCGCGACTCAAGGTTAAGGGCTCTTCGATGTTTTCTCAATTTTTTATCAAACGGCCGATCTTTGCTGCCGTTATTTCATTACTGTTTTTTATCAGTGGTGCCATTGCGGTTTGGCAACTGCCGGTAACGGAATATCCAGAAGTGGTGCCACCCACTGTGGTGGTCACCGCAAATTATCCGGGTGCCAACCCTAAAGTGATTGCTGAAACCGTTGCCTCGCCGTTAGAGCAGGAAATCAACGGTGTTGAAGATATGTTGTATATGTCATCGCAAGCCACCTCGGATGGCCGCATGACCTTAACCATTACCTTTGCCATTGGTACCAACGTCGATTTAGCGCAAAGTCAGGTGCAAGCGCGGGTTGATCGCGCTATGCCAAGGCTGCCGCAAGAAGTGCAGCGGCTGGGCATTGTCACAGAGAAATCGTCACCCGATCTGACCATGGTGGTGCATTTAACGTCACCAGACGATCGTTACGACATGCTGTATTTATCAAATTATGCTGCGCTAAATGTTAAAGATGAATTAGCGCGTATTGAAGGTGTTGGCGCGGTACGGGTATTTGGTGCGGGTGATTACAGTATGCGTATCTGGTTAGATCCGAGTAAGGTTGCGGCCTTAGGGTTATCGCCAAGCCAAATTGCCAGTGCCATTCGTGAGCAAAACCAACAAGCGGCAGCCGGTAGTTTGGGCGCACAACCGAGTGGCGATGCCGATTTTCAATTATTGATCAATGTAAAAGGCCGTTTAACCACCGAAGCTGAATTTGAAGATATCATTATTAAAGTGGGTGAACGCGGTGAGATCAGTCGCTTAAAAGATGTGGCGCGAGTTGAATTAGGTGCATCCACCTATGCGTTACGCTCTTTATTAGATAACAAAGATGCCGTCGCTTTACCGATCTTCCAAGCGTCGGGTTCAAACGCTATCCAAATTTCTAATGATGTGCGCAGCACCATGCAAACGTTAAGCAAGAGTTTTCCAGATGGCCTAACTTACGACATTGTGTACGATCCAACCGTGTTTGTGCGCGGCTCAATTGAGGCCGTTGTTAAAACCTTATTAGAAGCGGTTTTACTAGTAGTACTGGTCGTGGTGCTGTTTTTACAAACGTGGCGCGCATCTATTATTCCATTAGTTGCCGTGCCGGTGTCTTTAGTAGGTACTTTTGCCTTTATGCACTTAATGGGTTTCTCATTAAATGCCTTATCGTTATTTGGCTTGGTTTTAGCAATTGGTATCGTGGTTGATGATGCCATAGTGGTGGTCGAAAACGTTGAGCGTAATATCAGCGAAGGTTTATCACCGGTAGCGGCTACACAAAAAGCCATGAAAGAGGTCACGGGGCCTATCGTGGCCACCACCTTGGTATTAGCGGCCGTGTTTATTCCAACGGCGTTTATGTCGGGTTTAACTGGGCAATTTTATAAGCAATTCGCGCTAACGATTACTATTTCTACCTTTATTTCGGCGATTAACTCTTTAACGTTGAGCCCGGCATTGTCGGCCCTTTTGTTAAAAGGGCATGGCGAGAAAAAAGATGCGCTAACCCGTGGTATGGACAAACTGTTAGGCGGTTGGTTGTTTGCACCGTTTAACCGTTTCTTTGCGCGGTTGTCGAATGGCTATGGTTATTTGGTGCAAAAAATCATCCGTTTTGGTGCCATCGTGATGTTGCTGTATGTCGCGCTGGTCGGTTTAACCGGCTTGCAGTTTGCCACTACGCCAACCGGTTATGTGCCTGGGCAAGATAAGCAGTATTTAGTTGCTTTTGCGCAGCTACCGGATGCCGCTTCACTTGAGCGTACCGAAGCGGTGGTGAAAGAAATGTCACGGATCGCCTTAGCACAGCCAGGTGTGGCTAATTCGGTGGCCTTTCCAGGACTGAGCATCAATGGCTTTACCAATAGCCCGAACAGTGGTGTGGTCTTTACCCCGTTAGACAGCTTTGACGAGCGTCAAGATCCAGCGTTATCCGCTAATGCCATTGCGGCGGCGTTAAACCAAAAATTTGCCGGTATTGAAGATGCTTATATTGCTATTTTCCCACCACCGCCAGTACAAGGTTTAGGCACCATTGGCGGCTTTAGATTGCAAATTCAAGACCGTGCTAATTATGGTTATGAAGAGCTGTACAATGTGACCATGCAGGTAATGATGAAAGCGTGGCAGACACCTGAACTTGCCGGGGTCTTTTCAAGTTATCAGGTTAATGTGCCGCAGCTAGATTTAGATATTGATCGCACCAAAGCGAAACAACAGCAAGTTTCGTTGGACACGGTGTTTCAAACGTTGCAGGCGTATATGGGCTCGGTTTATGTCAATGACTTTAACCAGTTTGGTCGCACCTATCAGGTGAATATGCAAGCTGATCAAAAGTTTAGACAAACGCCAGAACAAATCAGCCAGTTAAAAGTACCGAATGTCCAGGGGGAGATGATCCCACTTGGTTCTTTTATCACAGTAACCGATACCGCCGGCCCTGATCGCGTGATGCACTACAACGGTTTTACCACGGCAGAGTTAAATGGTGGTGCGGCGCCCGGTTTTAGCAGTGGTGAAGCGCAAGCGGCTATTGAGAAAATCTTGGCAGAAACGCTACCCAATGGCATGACTTACGAGTGGACTGAACTGACCTACCAGCAAATCTTAGCCGGTAATGCGGGCATGTTTATCTACCCGTTAGTGATTTTGCTGGTGTTTATGGTGTTAGCGGCGCAGTACGAAAGCTTAAGCTTGCCGCTGGCGATAATCCTGATCATTCCAATGACCTTATTATCGGCATTAAGTGGTGTGCTGTTATACGGCGGTGATAACAATATCTTTACGCAAATCGGTTTAATTGTGTTGGTGGGCTTGGCAACGAAGAATGCCATTCTTATCGTCGAGTTTGCGAAAGAGTTGCAAGACCAAGGCATGACAGCTTTAGAGGCCATTTTAGAGGCCGGTCGCTTACGTTTAAGACCGATTTTAATGACGTCTATTGCCTTTATTATGGGCGTAGTACCGATGGTGTTCTCCAGTGGTGCCGGTGCAGAAATGCGCCAAGCGATGGGCGTAGCGGTATTTGCCGGCATGATTGGTGTCACTATTTTCGGCTTAATTTTAACCCCGTTGTTTTATTATTTACTGGCCAGTCGGCAACAGCAAAAACGTGCCGCGACGCCAGTGCAACAAAACTCGACTGTGGAGGCTTCTGATGCCTAACATGTTTAAGCTATCAACGATGGCAATACTGGTCGCTACGTTAAGTGCCTGCACGGTGGGGCCAGATTATCAGCAACCGACTCAGGTAGCCACCATTAACTTTGATAGCCCTTATCAACAAGCAGAGCAAGCTCAAAGCTGGTGGCTAGCGTTCGATGATGCCACGTTAAACCGCTTAATTAGCCGTGCTTTAGTGGAGAACCGCACCTTAGTGCAAGCTCGCGCTAACGTTGACCGCGCCTATGCGGTATTTCGTGACACGCAAAATAATAGCTTGCCCAAGGGGAGTTTAGCGAGCAGTTATCAAGCAACTGAAAATGGCACAGTGTCAAGCAGCGATAACGGTGTCATTACCCGTGGTTTTAGCAATGGCGCTAGCTTAAGTTGGGATATCGATTTATTTGGTAAGCTACGGCGGGCCACCGAAGCGGCAACCGCGGCGGCAGAGCAAGCCGATATCTTGTGGCATGATGCGCAAGTGCAGCTGATTAGCCAAGTTGCCACCAGCTATGGTGAATATCGCGGTGCTCAGCTGCGGTTATTAGTGGCAGAGCAAAATTTGCAGAATTTGCAACAAAGCCGAGACATCGTGCTGGCTCGGCTTGAAGCCGGTTTAGCGTCTGAATTAGAGTTAGCGCAAATTGAGGTGCAATATCATCAGGTGCAAGCCGCGGTGCCCGCCTTACGGGTAGCCTTGTTAACTGCCGATGCCACTTTATCAGCGTTATTAGCGCAACAACCCGGCAAACTTAACTTAGGCTCTGTACCGAAACTGCCTGAGTTGGCCGAGCCTGTCGCCGTGGTCGCCGGTGAAAATTATCTGCGTTATCGCGCCGATGTTGCCAGCGCTGAGCGCGAGTTAGCGGCACGAACTGCCGATATTGGTGTGGCTACCGCCGATTTGTATCCGAATGTGTCGATATCGGGCTTTTTAGGCTTTTTATCTGGCCCGGGTTTTTCGTTGGGCAGCGATAATCAAAGCTGGGCGATAGCGCCCACACTAAGCTGGCAAGCTGCCGATTTAGGCTCGGTGAAAGCGCGGATCCGTGTGGCTGAAGCCAATGCCACTATGGCCTTAGCCCAGTTTGAGCAGCAGGTGTTCAATGCCATTGCCGATATGCAACTGAGCTTGCAAAGCTACAATTTGAGCCGTGAGCAGCAACTGAGCACTGAGCGGCAATGGCAAGCTAGCAATAAAGCGCTGCGTATAGCACGTGAACGTTACAATGCCGGTAGCGGCGAGTTTTTAGCGTTATTAGATGCCGAGCGCGAGCAGCTGTTCGCGCGCGATCAGTTAGCGCAACTGCAGCAACAAAGTTTTGGTCGCTTAGTGGCTATTTACCGCAGTTTTGGTGGTGCGATCCAGCTGCAGTAAAAACCGTTTGCCGTGCTTAAAGATAAAAAGCTGGAGTAATCCAGCTTTTTGCTTTGATAAAACCGTCAAAATACCTAAATGGTGGTAATTCCTGTTTAAAGTCACTTGCTGAGTGCCCAACTAATCGCCAAAATAGCCGCCTACTGCAATGAGGTCACTATGGTTAATTTAGCTTTGCTGGGTGCGTTTATTCCGACGTTTTTGTTTGTGTCGGTAACACCGGGCATGTGTATGACGCTGGCAATGACGCTGGGTATGAGCCAAGGCGTGCGCCGCACCTTTTGGATGATGTGGGGCGAAATGCTTGGCGTCGGCTTAGTTGCCGTATTGGCAGTTTTGGGTGTCGCAGCCTTGATGCTGCAGTTTCCGGCGTTATTTCAGTGGTTCAAAATTGTTGGCGCTGTTTATCTTAGCTATGTGGGTATCCAAATGTGGCGGGCTAAAGGCAAGTTAGCTTTACCCAGTGCTGGCGCCGTACCGCAATTGTTATCGCGCCGCGCCTTGTTTAGTCAGGGCTTTATCACCGCAGTGTCCAATCCGAAAGGCTGGGCTTTTCATATGGCGTTATTACCGCCGTTTATCGACAGTTCGCTATCGTTTTGGCCACAACTGGCTATTTTGATCAGTATTATTTTGTTGCTAGAGTTTTTATCTATGCTGCTGTATGCCAGTGGCGGTAAAGCCTTGGCATTGTTTTTAACACGGTCTAATCGGGTGCAATATCTCAATCGCATCGGCGCCAGCCTGATGTTTGGCGTGGCGCTGTGGATGCTAGTCGATTAACGCTTAATCGGGCTTAGGCGGTGCTTTGGCACTGCCAATACCCCCGCTTAACACCAGTTGTAGTGCTTCTGCGGGTTTCATATCAATTGTGCGGGTACAGCTGCGCGGTACAATAATGGTATAACCGCCCACGTTGTAAGCCATCGGTAAAAAGACGGCTAATTGCTCTTCTTGCATTAAGCTCGACATGCGGTCATCGGCTTGGCCGCCTTGTTTGGTGACAATACCAATCATCTCAATCTCGGATGAGGGCAGCTTAACCAGTACCACCGAGCCATCTTTAAAGTTTTTACCCGACATCACATCAATAATATCTTGCAGCATGCCGTAAATTTGTTTGGTGCCGGGCAATTTCATCAGCGTTTTGCCGGGTAATTGCCACAGCCAATTCAGGCTGCGCCAACGTGAGCTAAACCCCACTGCAACACAGACTAATAGGAAGCCGACAATCGCTAAACCCGGAAAATACCATTCACCCGGCAGAACCATTTTAAACAACGGTGCCAAACTGCTTTCGATGGTATGCAGCAGCCAGCGTAAGATCTCGATGGTAATCACTAAGGGTAAAATGATCACCAAGCCTTTCAATAGGCTTTTCACAAAGCTGTTCATGTTAATCCCTTTATGGTTTAGCACTATTTAAAGCATGAATTGCAAAACTACCTAACCAATGACCACCTTCGTAACTATCACCGATTAGGTTCGGGTAGGAATGTGCAACATGCTGATCGGCAATGGCTTGTAAATGGGCATAGCGTGGGTATTGTTTGGCCAGCACCGATAAATTCCAAGCGCGACTGAAGTTTAAACCATCTAAATGCACCAGTTTACCATCGCTGCGATCGCTAACTTGGCCAACGGCCAGTTTATAGTTCTTATTGGCTAATTGCGGCATAAAGCGGTTTACCCAGCGTAAAAACTGACCGGCAGGTAAAATGCGCTGCATAAGGCCAATTTCTTCTAAGCAGGGCGATAAAAAGTCGTAACCACTGGGCTCCCAGGTGATGGGGCAGTTGGCATCGTCTAAATAATAGCTTTTGGCACGCTCACTGATCAGCTGTTGTAACGCGGTATGCTGCAGGGTAAGCGCATAATCGTAAGCAAAGCTTAAACCAAAGGCGGTATTAGTATGTTCACCCACTCGCACTGGATAAACCAAGCGCGGTAAGAAGTTTTCGTAGCGGCTCACAATCACATCGGCCAGTGGTTGTAAATTTTTAGCCAATTGTTGGCCAAGCGGATCGGGCCAACTGTGCAGCTCTGCGGAGAGCTTTAACAACCAGGCCCAGCCATAAGTGCGTTCAAACGACGCATTGATATCTTTGCTAAAGAACGCGACTTCTTGTGCCACTTTTTCAGCGGTGATATGACGTTTTAAAATGGTTTTAACGTCTTCAGCTTGCGCCAGCTCAGGAAACTGTTTCAGTAAGGTAACCATTGACCAATAGCCATGCACCGCACTGTGCCAATCAAAGCAGCCATAAAATATCGGGTGCACTACCGACGGTTCTTGTAAATCCGCGGCACTGCCCAATACGGTGCCCGTTTTGTATGGATAAGGTGTTTCGACACAATGCAGCGGTAATGTCACCAGCTTGTTAGCTTCGGCTAGAGTCAAGCTATGGTGAGTTGCGGCGGTATTATTCGCCTGACTGGTAAAACTGAGTGTGGCGACAAAAACCATGCTGAGCAGGGTGCTTAACTTCATAATGAAACCTTGTTGTCTGCAGATAAGATCAGGTAATGCATCTAAGACTAAAGCATATTGGTGAGGTTGTTAATGTAAATTCGCCGCCTTTCGTCATTTCGCGGTTTTAAATGGGCGAAAGCACGTTGCCGATAAATTAACTTATTGCGCTATAACTGGCAGCCTACCTTTACAGCTCTGCGATCTCTTTAGCCTGCGCCGGTGTGTGCGCTGCGGCAGAAACTCAACTCTGATGTTGGCTTATGTTAAACTGGCGTCAATTTGGCTTTGCCTGCATGTTCGCGCAGAGCCTGTCGTTCTCTTCGATTTTCAGGAGCCTTTGTGACTGCTTTATCTAGCTTATATCCACAACCCTTATGGCAATGGTTTGCGCAAATTTGTGCTATTCCTCATCCTTCAAAACATGAACAAGCACTTAGCCGGCATATTCAAGCCTGGGCGCGAGATAAAGGCTTAGCCGTGCATGAAGATCAGGTTGGCAACTTAATTATTAAAAAACCCGCTACTGCAGGCATGGAAAACCGTAAAGCCGTGGTTATTCAAGCGCACCTTGATATGGTGCCACAGAAAAATGCCGATAAAGTGCATGATTTTACAAAAGATCCTATTGATGCTTACGTTGATGGTGAATGGGTCACGGCACGTGGCACCACGCTGGGCTCAGACAACGGTATCGGTATGGCATCTGCGTTAGCCATCTTAGGCAGTGATGACATTAAACACGGCCCATTAGAAGTGTTACTAACGGTAGATGAAGAAGCGGGCATGACGGGCGCTTTTGCTTTGCAACCCGGTGTGTTAGAAGCGGAAATTTTAATTAATACCGACTCAGAGCAAGAAGGTGAAATTTACATGGGCTGCGCCGGTGGTGTAGACGCCGAATTTAGTGTGCCGATGCAGTGGCAGCCGATCCCCGCAGGACATCAAGCATGTCGGTTGAGTTTAACCGGTTTAAAGGGCGGCCACTCGGGCGTGAATATTCACTTAGGTCGCGGTAATGCCGCCAAACTATTAGCGCGCTTTTTAGTGATGTCGGCCGCTGAATTAGGTTTGCGGATCAGTGAAATAGTCGGCGGCTCTTTACGAAATGCCATTCCGCGTGAAGCCGGTGTTACGGTGACCTTGCCTGCGGCGAATCAAGCCTTGTTAGCTGAAAAAGTCGCGGCTTTTGAAGCGTTATTACAGCAAGAGTTAGCGGCTATTGAGCCAGCGATCCGCTTTGCTATGGCGGAAACCATTTTACCCTCACAAGTCATGGCGCCACAGTGTGAACAAACGCTATTAAACTTATTACATGCTTGTCCGAATGGCGTGATGCGGATGAGTGATGACGTGGCGGGTGTGGTTGAAACCTCGTTAAACTTAGGTGTGATCACCACCGGTGGCGACAGTGTACAGGTGGTGTGTTTAATTCGCTCACTGATCGATTCGGGCCGTGAGCATGTTGAGTCGGTATTGACCAGTTTGGCGGCATTAGCCGGTGTCTCGATCAAATTTAACGGTGCTTATCCAGGTTGGAAGCCGGATCCTGATTCACCGGTAATGGCTATCGTTAAAGCCACTTACGAAGACATCTACAATAAAGAGCCAGTGATAATGGTGATCCATGCGGGTTTAGAATGTGGTTTATTTAAAAAGCCTTATCCTGAGATGGATATGGTATCGATTGGCCCAACCATTCGTTATCCGCATGGCCCTGACGAAATGGTGAATATCGAAACGGTCGGCCAGTATTGGCAATTGCTGTTAGCAGTACTAGAGCGTATCCCGGAAAAGACCGCAGCTTAAGTCACTAAGCAAGCCGCAGTGAGCCATTACTGCGGCTTTTTCTTGGGCTAGCGCACTATTTGCAGCTGCCAATCCAAATCAAATTGTCAGTCGCCACCCCGATCCGTTCGGCTTCTTTTAAGAAGGGCGCACATTCTGCCGCCGTTAATTGCGGTTGGCGTGCCAGTAGCCAAGCGTAATCCGTATTAGGGCCTATTACCAAGGCAATTTGATAATCGGCATCTAACATAGCGATATTATAGCCGCCATAAAAAGGCCCAAAAAACGACACTTTTAAGCGGCCAACATTAGCGGCTTCCACAAAGTAAGCTTTGCCATTGGCGGTGTTCCAGCGTTGTTTTTTAGCATCGTAGCCACGGTTAATAACACTCACACCACCATCGTCACGCCGTTGATATTCTGCGGTAACTTGGGTTAAGCCTCGCTCAAAAGAATGATCTAACCGGGCAATTTCATGCCAGGTACCAAGATAGCGCTCTAGCTCAAAAGGTTGCACCGGCGTTACGCCATCGGGCACGGCGGTGCAACCGGTTAGCAAAAATAGGCAGATCCAGAAAAAACGCATAACCACTCCTGTTTAAATATTTTGCAGATGATTAATCGACTCGGGGATTCTATACGTTTAACAAGCTTAACAGTGTCAAAAAGCAGATGATATGGATAAAAATATTCTTGGCGGTGCGCTAGAAGCGTGTTGCTACTCACCAATGACCGGCTATTTTCGTGATGGTTTTTGCAAAACAACCGCACAAGATAGCGGCAGTCATGTGCTGTGTGGTCAAATCAGCAGGGAGTTTTTAGATTTTACCTTAAGTCAGGGCAATGATTTGACTACGCCCCGGCCCGAGTGGCATTTTCCTGGCTTACAACCGGGCGATTTTTGGTGTCTTTGTGCCATGCGTTGGTTAGAAGCCGAGCAGGCCGGCGTTGCGCCCTTATTAAAGCTATCGGCTTGTCATAGCAAAGCGCTGCAGTTTGCCGAATTAGCGCTGTATCAGCAGTATGCGCTTAAGGAGTAACGATGCAGACCTTATCTGAAGAAGATGTCTCTCGTATTGTCGAAATGGCTTGGGAAGATCGTACGCCGTTTGAGGCGATCGAAGGGCTGTATGGCTTAAATGAAAGTGCTGTCATTAAATTAATGCGCAAAACACTCAAAGCCGGAAGTTTTCGGCTATGGCGAGCGCGAGTAACGGGCCGTAAAACGAAACATTTACAGTTACGTGATCCCGCCGTTAGTCGGGCGTATTGTCCAACACAATATAAGCGTTAGGGTTGTTTCCTGTAGTCTGAACGTCTAGGCTGGTTAATCGCGATACAAGGAGACCGATGCGATGCTGACTAACGTAGATGCGAGTTTATTGAAAACCTGTTCCTTTATTAATGGCCAATGGCAAGCCGGCCCTGATAGTTTTGCCGTAACAAACCCTGCAACACAACAGGTGCTGCTGGACGTGCATGGCGCTAATGCCGACATGGCAGAGGTTGCGGTAGTCGCCGCGGCGGCGGCCCAAGCCGCCTGGGCTGCCCAACCGGCTCAACAGCGAGCCTCAGTATTATTGCGCTGGCAGCAGTTGTTGTTGCAGCATAAAGCTGATTTAGCCCTGCTTCTGACTTTAGAACAAGGCAAACCGCTAACTGAAGCGGCGGCGGAAATCGAATATGGTGCTTCTTACCTGCAATGGTTTGCCGAAGAAGCGAAACGACTTTACGGCGACCTCATTCCTGCACCGGCCTCAGATAAACGCATTTTAGTACAGCGGCAGCCCGTGGGCGTTGTAACCGCGATCACCCCTTGGAATTTCCCCAATGCCATGATGATGCGCAAAGCCGCTGCCGCCTTAGCGGCCGGCTGTAGTTTTGTGGTCAAGGTAGCCCAGCAAACCCCCTTGTCTGCCTTAGCATGTGCCGAATTAGCGCAACAAGCCGGTGTACCATCTGGTATCTTCAATGTGTTGGTTGGCACTGATGCCCAGGGCATGGGTGAGGTGCTTACGCAACATCCCAAGGTGAATAAATTCAGCTTTACCGGTTCAACTGCCGTTGGTAAAAAACTGCTACAACAGTGCGCGACTGGAGTAAAACGGGTGAGCATGGAGCTTGGTGGCAATGCGCCTTTTATTGTGTTTGCCAAAGCCGACATAGAGCAAGCGGTAACAGGCCTGCTGGCGGCGAAGTTTCGTAATGCCGGCCAAACCTGTGTGTGCGCCAATCGTATTTTAGTTGAAGAAAGCGTGTTACCAGACTTTTTAGCGATGCTATTACCCAAAGTGAAGGCACTAAAAATGGCTGCTGGTGAGCAAGAGGGCGCGCAAATTGGCCCCTTAATTGATGAAAAAGCCATCCAAAAAGTAGAGCAGTTGATTGAAAAAGCCTTGGCAGCAGGGGCTGTTTTGCATTGTGGCGGTCAGCGCCAAGCCGCAGATAGTTTATTTTACCCTGCCACAGTATTAACCGATGTGCGTGCTGATATGGAAATAGCACAACAAGAGATCTTTGGCCCGGTCGTGGCCATCAGTAGTTTTAACAGCGAGGCGCAAGCGATACAACTTGCCAATGCTACTGAATATGGCTTGGCGGGTTATTTTTACAGCCAAGATTTAGCGCAAGTGTTTCGTGTGGCCGATGCCTTACAATTTGGCATGCTGGGTATTAACGAAGGTATTATCTCTAATGCTGCGGCACCTTTTGGCGGCATCAAGCAGTCAGGATATGGGCGTGAAGGATCAAAATACGGGCTAGATGATTATACCGATTTAAAATATTTGTACCTTGGTGGGCTTTAAACGGGGGATGGACAAATCGTTGCTCAGTTAACGGTTTATTCAGCAACAAAGCGCCTTAGTTGTTACTCAGATAGTAGATCTTGTGATAAAAAAAACCGGCACTTAAGTGATGAGCTTAGGTGCCGGTTTTTGTTTTTGCGCGAATGAACGTGGACTTACTGCGCTGGCGCTTTTTGATAACGCTTAAACCAGGCTAGCGCATGCTCTACCTTCGCAATCATCCAAGATGGCCGATTAGTCACGCCATGATAAGCATCAGGCACCCGCACCATCGCAGTATCCACTTGGCGCAGCTTTAATGCTTGATAATACTGTTCTGTTTCGGAAATGGGCGTGCGGCGGTCTTTTTCACCGGTAAACAGCAGTACCGGCGTTTTCACATTGCCGACTAAAGATAACGGTGAACGCTGCCAATAATGGGCTTGATGCTCCCAAGGCACCCCAGGAAATTGGTTCTGAATTTGCCCAATATAGCTATCAGCAGTCAGTACCTTAGTCGTCCAGTTCACCACCGGGTTCGTAGCGGCGGCTGCGTTAAAACGATCGGTTAACCCCACGGCATAAGCCGTGGCAATACCGCCGGCTGAGCCGCCAGCGATGTACAGATTGTTTTCATCGATAAAGCCTTTGGCAATCATCGCGTCAACGCCTGACATATGATCTTGATAATCAAACTCAGACGAGTAGTTATAGTGCAATAGCATGGCAAAGCGTTCGCCGTAACCGGTACTCCCGCGATAATTGTTATAAAACACCACATAACCTTCAGCTGCATAGCGCTGTAATTCAGCGGCGAACTGTGGGCCATAGGCTAGGTGTGGGCCACCATGAATTTCGACTAACAGCGGATATTTTTTGTTCGGGTCAAAATTCGGCGGGGTAATATACCAGCCCTGAATTTCTTCATTACCCGCAGTTGAGGTATAACGAATTTCCTCTACTTTACCCAACTGGCGTTGCTGCAATAAGCCGCTATTTAAAGCCGTAAGGGTGCGGCTTTTATTTTTCGAGTAAACCGCTACATCGGCTGGACGCTGGCTAGTGCCTTGGGTGTAAGCCAAGGTGCCATTGTTGGCCACACTGAACATGCCGCTTAAATAAGGCCGACCCAATGAGGTGCCGCCGAGATCGTTTACCAAGTCGGTCATGCGATCACGGGTACTGATTTGCGCTACTTTGGTTTGCCCTTGATCAGCATATTGAAACACTAAAGTGCTGTTGTCGACCCAGTTAGGGCTTTCAACACTGCGATCCAAGTTGGCGGCAAGATCGCTAAATTGACCTGAATCTAACGCTAACAATTTAAGTTTAGTGTTGCTGTAAGAAACGGCAGCCGGGCTGCTAAAGGTAAAGGCCAAGGTTTTACCGTCGGGTGATAAAGCGGGTTCGCTTTCTGCGCCATCAAGGCGGGTTAATTGAGTCAGTTGCTGATTGTTAATGCTAACTTTATACAGATCGCCTTGGTTGCTTTGATATTCCCAGTCGGCATTACGGTTAGCCGAGAAAATCAGGTTATTGTTATCTTTGGTCCAAACAACTGGCCCGCGATGCGCATAAGGGCCTTCAGTGAGTTGCTGCTCTACACCGCCTTCACTGGGTAACACAAATAACTGGTTATACGCAGAGCGCATCACACCTCGGCCATCGGCCTGATAATAAGTGCGTTCTACTACGATGGGACTTGGCGACCAATTCGCTCCAGCCGGTTTTTTCGGTTGATAAACACTTTTCGCAAAATCGGTAGTGGGGGCGCTCACTTCAGCCATAAATGCAATGTGCTTACCATCAGGAGACCAACTCAGTTGCGAGGGACGCACTTGCAGTTGGCTAATGGCTGCGGTTTTTTGTTCTGCTAGCCAGTGCACGTAGATTTGGCTGCTGCCGTCACGGTCCGAGACAAAGGCAATACGTTTACTGTCAGGGGCCCAGCGTGGTTGGCTGTAACTGAACTTATCGGCAAAAAGCGGCGAGTGCTTGCCGCTTGCGACCTCGATTAACCATAAGTTACTCTCGGTACGATCCGTCATAATGTTGTTTTGTTGGCGCACATAAACAATGTATTTGCCATCAGGCGAGATCTGTACATCATTCGCCGCCGCGAGTTTAAAAATATCTTCTGCTTGAAATGGGGTGGTGCTAGCCGATATTGCGGGTGCAACACCTAGCGCAGTGGCGAGTGCAAGCATCGGGAAAATGTTCATAAAACCTCGAGAGATTAACAGGATTCGATTTACCATAAAGGGTATAGAGTAACAGACAAGATCAGATCAGTTGAAGTTGCGGAATAACGAGATAATTGTAAGTAAAGTGAATTAGCTGGATCATGATGAATTTAGTTGTCTGGTTATCACTTACCATTGCACAACCTAACATACCTAAACAGCAGCGTAAACGGCTGTTTAGGTATGTTAGGTTGAGCGCATTATCAGGCGGTTGCAATTGCTGCTGTGAGCTTAAGCATTTTCGCATCAAATTAAGGCTTAAGATAGTGAAGCGTATCGACCATCTGAAATTTAGGGCTACGTTGTATAAACTCACGCAGCATTGCTGTATGTGCGCTGCCCATTAAAATCAGCACGCGGTCATCGTTGCGCAGTGGGATCCGGTTTAGGTTGGAATAAATTTTCATATTGCGCAGATAAAACTGTGCGGCTTGCTCGGCACCTTCAAAACCCTCGCCAATACCAACATAAAACAACTTGTCTGCATTGGTATTCAAAGAGTAATCCAGCATCAGTGGTTCGTTGGTCAGTATTAACTTTTGCTGCAAGTTTAAGCTATCAAACTGCGCATAGCGTTTTGCTAATTGCGGGTAATGCTTTAGCGGCTGATGTGAAAGTTGTAAGTAGGTGCTGCGGTCTATAGCGTTTTCGAGCTCGTCACTTTGTTCAATAAAATCGCCAAGGCTGTAGTTATACCCTAGATGATAATCGATACCATAAAGCTTGCTGATGCCACTTAATCTGGCCACGTCAAAACCCAGCATACTCAGTTCACCATAGCGGGTATCTAACTCAGTGGGATCAGCTAAGAACGCTTGATAAGCCTGATTGATCTGCTCGGTCTGCTCGGGTAAAAACTCTAAACAAATAATGGTGGGTTTAAACCGCGCAATCAGCTGTGCAATGGCTCTGACTTCTTGTTGGTTCGCCGCATCTTGCTCATCAAATTCCACGGTATGGGCATCACTACTTTGACCAAAGTGAAAGCTGCCTAGGTTGAGCACCTGAATTTTCGGCGGCCCCACATAGCTGTTTGTATCAGCGTTCTTTTCTGCCTGTTTAACAAATGTTTGGCTACAGCCCAACAACATAAATGTGAGTAAAAATACGGTTTTCTTGATCATTTCAAACATGCCTGTTTTCCTGGTTGACAGCGCGGTGTTCAGTTTAGCAACGTTAACTATGTGCTACTTCAAATCAACTAAACACGGCGCAAGATTTTCCTGATTTAAATCGGCAGATAAAATTTGCTGCTGACTATCGAGCAAGTTAGCGTCTTCTGGTGCTAACTGTAGTGCCATATTGATCAGGGCGATAGCTTTACGCTGGCAGCCTAGCTCACTTGATAGCATCGCGTAGTTGTTTAAATAACTCACTTCATTTTTGGCGTAGGGTAAGCCTTTGGCAAACCATTGTGCCGCGTAGTTGGGGTGGCTATTAAAGTAATGATTCCCTAATAAAAAATAAGGTAGCCAGTAATCAGGCCATTGCTGTGTAGCACTAATTAGTGCAGCTACACCGGCTGCAGCTTGTTGCGTGTTCAGTAAATCATGGCAAGCTTTGCTGTAAATAAAAGGGTCTAAGTGCGCGCTGGTGATGTGGCTAGGTAACATGGCCAGCATCCAGTATTTACCGCGTTGCCAAGTGCGCTCAAAAGTGGCGAAGTTCAAGCGATGCGCTGCGGTAACACCGCTATGTAAGATGATTTCTGCCTTACTCAAATCGTAACCAATTGCTACGGCATAATGCCACTGTGGCAACCAAGCAACAGAATTGTTCTGTAACACAATAACCGGAATATCTTCCGCCAGTAGCTGCAATAATTGTTGCATGCTGCCACGTTGCTGATAAGCAACCAGCCCAAGCTGCCGAGTGGCTGCAGCCATTTCAATTTGCAAGGTACCTTCAAGACCCGGGGTAAAGGTATGGGCCGCGATAGTATCCGGTGACGCCTCAAGCCCATGAAAATTCGCCACTTCCGCTAAGGTGGTTGGGCCACAGTAAAATTGTTGTTGTGGATAAAAGGGCACTTGCGCGATCAGATAAGAAAAAGTGATGTTGGGTGGTTCGCGCAGTAATTGT
Organism: Alishewanella maricola; assembly: GCF_016343785.1. NCBI lineage: Bacteria > Pseudomonadati > Pseudomonadota > Gammaproteobacteria > Alteromonadales > Alteromonadaceae > Alishewanella > Alishewanella maricola. The sequence goes on from NZ_JAEINI020000009.1 coordinate 18,164, forward strand.
TGCGTTTGTGGTGGCGTTTGACAGGCCGACAGTAACAATACGGTCAAAATAAAACCAGCCCAAGGGCTGGTTTGTAGAAGTTTACGCACCGACATTTATCGGCCGATAGGGCGAATAAACGGATATACGTCGGTTAAGCCCATTAAATCTAAAACCGCAACAACCACTAATACCGTAATTACGGTACCAATAACACCGCCCGCGGGCATATCATTTAACTGCGAGTTTAAAGCAGCTAATTCTTCACTGGTCATATTCGCAATGCGTTTTTCCGCATCCGCAGCGCTAACGCCTAACTCAACGAGTTTGCTTTGCACGTCGGCGTTATTTACAAATGATAACACTTGCTGCTTATTAAACTGATATTGCTGGCTCACGATTACCTGGCTAGAGCTATAAACCCCAGCGGTTGCGTGGCCCATACCCAGAATTAACATCGAACTGATAATGCCGACTTTTAATACGTTTTTCATCATGAAATATATCCTTAATGCGTTGTTTATCAGGTTAAATCTGCTTTAAATGAAAAAGTCATAAGGAAGCAAAAATGCTGAAGCCTTTAGAGAGTAGTCGATAGCAGATTGCTGCGCAATAGTGTGTGTTTTTTCAAGTCGTAATGTTCTTATCTTTTCAACGCTCAGATGCAGCAATGTTGGCTAGGTGTCAGCAATTAACTTGTGCCTTAGTTGTAATTACATTTTTTATCCGTATTTACATGAAAATGAGGAAGGACATATTCAGCAATAGCGTTCATACTTTCTTCAACCGACGCGTTATTCCGTCTAAAGTGCAGCCCGATATGGTGAATTCTTTCAATCCCAGCAGTTTATCTTAACCTTTGTAGGGATGACCAAGATAATCGCGGTGCATATTATTTATGGAAAAATGGTCATGAAAAAGGATATTGAGTGGGCAGATTACGTGAAGATTAAAGGGTGTTCTTCCGCAATTCTGATCCTCTAGTGCTCCGCAGAGAAAATATAAGAATTTGTAGAATTTCAGAATTGACGTAAGTCATTGAAAAGAATGGTGGCCCCAGCTGGACTCGAACCAGCGACCGATCGATTATGAGTCGAGTGTATAGCGTGTTTTTCTATATTTATCTGCATGTCATAACCACTAAATATCAAGCATTTACCTCCAAACCCCTTTGCTGGCGCGTTGTCCGGAATTGATGTATATTGACGTTAATCTGATCCCTATCTGATCCCTGGAATGTTCCCGGCCTGATCCCTGGGGTTAAACGCAACAAAAAGCCCCGCTAGTGCGTCAACACAAACGGGGCTACCAGACGAACCATAAGGGGGTTCAAATGGCTGTAAAAGATTCTACCATTAAAGCAAAAACCAATCGTGTCAATTTCACAGCAGATGTTGTCAGGCGATTTAAATGCCCTGACGATAAAGCAGAAGCCTATTTATGGGACACTCAAACGACTGGTTTGGGTATCAGGGCTAAAGCTTCGGGGGACCGTGCTTATGTATTTCAGGGAACAGTAAACGGCAAAACGCGCCGCAGTCGTATCGGGAATGTTGATAGCTACGACATAACTCAAGCCAGAGTGGAAGCCAAACGATTAAGCGTATTAGCCAGCCAAAACATTAGTCCGGCTAAATTGAAGCGGGAAAAAGCAGCAGCTGAACTAGCAGAAGAAAAAGAAGTAAAACGCGGATCTGTTACATTCGGTACGGTATGGGCTGAATATGTAGAAGCTAACAAAGGCGACTGGGGGCAAAAGCATTACCGTGATCACCTTAATTTTGTGCAAGCTCCGGGCTTACCTTGTGACCGTGGCCGGCGTGTTACCAAAGCCGGTTGCCTGTATCCACTAATGAATGTAAAGCTTGGCGAGCTAACTGCTGCAGTGATTAAATGCTGGTTAGACAACGAAAACAAAACCCGCCCCGGCGTTGCAGCGCAAAGCTATCGTTTGTTGTTTGCCTGCTTAGGTTGGTGCAATGAGCAGCCAGACTATGCTGGGCTGGTTGATGTTGCAGGGCTTAAAAGCAAAGCTGTGAAAAAGACCGTTACCAAGTTAAAGCCCCGCGATGATGTGTTGCAGCGTGAACAATTACCCGGCTTTTTTGCCGAGCTGCTAAAAATATCAAACCATGTAATTTCCGCTTATGTTCAAACGTTGTTATTAACAGGAGCTAGGCGCAATGAATTAATGGGCCTGCAATGGGTTGATGTTGATTTTAAATGGCAAAGCATGACTATACGCGACAAGGGCACCAGTAAAGGCAGTATTGCCGGGGTGCGCGTCATTCCGTTAACGCCTTATGTTGCCAGCCTGCTAAACCAACTACCCCGCCGCAATCAGTGGGTTTTTTCTAGCCCTTCAAGTAAAGACGGCAGGTTAGTAGACCCCCGCAAGAGTTTTGACCCCGCAGTAATCGCCGCAGGTATTGAGGGTTTAACCTTACACGGTTTACGCCGTAGCTTTGCCACCTTATCGGAATGGGTAGAAGTACCCGCTGGGGTCGTAGCGCAGATTATGGGGCATAAACCCAGTGCTACCGCTGAAAAGCATTACAAGCAAAGGCCGCTGGACTTGCTCAGGGTTTGGCATGAGCGAATAGAAGCCTGGTTTTTAGAGCAGGCAGGGTTGAGTGCTAGCAACAAAACGCCAAAATCTAACCTTAAGGTAGTGTCATGAAAAAACGGCTGAAAGGTGAACAATTACCAATATTAGAATCTGAAAAGAAATCTGGTGTAACCGCAAAGGCTAAAGTTGGTCGCTCCCGAAGCGAACGTATCGATAGGCAATTTAGTTCGCATGAAGAAGCTGTTGCGTACATGCACGAGAATCAAACTAACTTTCTACAAAAAGTATCGGATGATTTAGATTTCGCAAAAAAGTACTTAGCTTCAAAAAGCTTGCCACTAAAGGTTCCTGACAATAAAGAGGAACTTTTTTCAAATCTATTCGATTATCTCATTACTAATCTGGAGCATGGTGGGTATGGATTAGAGCATGACTCTTTTGAGGCGCTGGCAGCACGTTTCATTTGGCACATTGAAGAGATGATTGATCAGGAGTTAGACACGATAACTCGGTTGGAGCATGCAGTTGCATTTGGACATGTCACTACATTGTGGGATCACTATCACACAATAGGCCCATCACAAAAGAAGAATTCTGAAAAACCACGCGACCCTTTACTGAGTGACATTTACTCAAAATTAGCTAAGCGTAAATCAGGGGCAGATTTAACTCCAAAAGAGTTATGGCAAGAGTTCATCAGTGCATTAGATAATTCGATGTTCACTGATGATGTAAAAGAGGAAAAGAGAAATTCAACTAATCCTGAAACTTGGTCAGTTACTTTTCGTAGATTAAAAGGTGAGGAAGTTAGCGGGTTAGAGATGGTTCATTACAAAAGATTTCGTGATGCATTAGCTGAAAAAGTACGCACTAGCCGTGGCTAGCACGAGGTAAGTTTTTAAATACGCATACCAATCAACACAGGAGAATTGGTATGCAACAAACCACAGTTTTATCACTTTATTTATCTACTGAGCAATTTGCCGAATCTATTCATGGCAAACCCAGCACCATCCGCACCCGCCTTTGCAAGACGGGCAGCTACTACGGTATTAAACCGATCAAACTCCCATCAGGCCGCTTACTGTGGCCAGCTGATGCGATTCAGGCACTAATCAATGGCGAGGTAGCTTAATTATGAGTAACCAAACCTTTGTGAAACCTAATGCAGCGTGCCGTGGTTTTAACTGGGAGCAGGTTTTTAAGCAATGCTTGCCAGAGTTGCGGCTTAATACCAGGCACCAACCGTGCCCGGCTTGTGGCGGAAAAGACCGGTTCCGGCTATTTAGTGATTGGCCAGAAACCGGCGCGTCTATCTGCAATCAATGCGGTAACTGCAACGGCATTGGGCTGCTAATGAAAAGCTTTAATATGTCATTCTGCAGTGTAACGCGCATGCTTGAAGATGAAAGAGTACCGGCACACATTCAAGTTGCACGTCCTGTTAACGCAAGTATATCCGATCCCACTAAGCGGTTGCGGGTCTTGAGGCAGCATCTGCAGCAAAGTAAGCAACTACAAAGCGCGAATCGCAATGCAGCAACGCAATATTTGCGTAACAGAGGCTTAGGCGTGCTGATCGACGGAAACGATTTGCCAGACAATCTGTACTTCATTCCGAACTTACAATACAGAAACCCTGGCGAGCGAACGCAACGCTTTGGCTGCATGTTTGCTGCAGTGCATGATGTTGAAGCCAGTTTGATTGGCGGGCATCGCGTCTACCTGAGTGCAGACGGCAAAAAAGCCCCCGTTAGCACTCCCAAAAAGAGTTTACCTGCTGCATTTGAAGGTGCCATGCATGGCGCTGCAGTGCGGTTATATCCTGCCAAGCACTCGCTGTGCATTACAGAAGGTATTGAAACTGCGCTGGCCGTGCGCTGCATGCGACCACGTTTACCAGTATGGGCTACCTTAACTGCCGGTGGCATGCGCACGCTACGCTTACCTGCTGAGATTTGTGATGTGCATATTTTTGCAGATCATGATTTAAGTGGTGAAGGTGCCAAGGCTGCACATGCGCTTGCTGCACGTTTGCGCAAAGAAGGGCGGCAGGTCAAGGTTTACTGTCCATCGTATTACCTACCAGCAAATACATACGGTGATTTTCTGGATGTCTGGTGCATGGGGGTAACCAGCTATGAGTGAAAAGTTATCGCAAGTAGCAGTTACAGCCGTAACAGACGTAACTATAAATAAAAACAGCCACTTAGCTGCCGTGCCTAGCACGGCGGCTGCCAAAAAAGGCGTAACACTACCAACTGAGGAGCAGCGGCCATGTTACCGCTGTTATCCCGAAGCTTTTAAAGTTAACGGCAAGCGCTATGACGCTGGGTTGTACTTTCATGACAGCATAGACGATGGGCGCAGCAAGCGAAGTTGTGATCATTGGTTATGTGCATCGCTTGAGGTGGTAGCTATGGCGTCAGACACCGGCCACAGCTATTCCAAGTTACTGCATTTTGTTGATGCAGAGGATCAGCAGCGCGAGTTCTTGCTGCCAATGCAAATGCTTAAGGGGCAAGCCGAAGATCTTAAGGGTGCTTTTTTAGATATGGGCCTAAGCCTTGAGCTGAAGCGTTTTCATTTATTGCGAGATTACATCAACAAAGCAAAACCCAAGCGCCGGATAAAGCTGGCACAAAAAACGGGGTGGGCCGATGAACACAGCTTTCTTTTACCTGATGTGGATATTGGTACCGGTGATTATGTACTTGCTCACAACCCATTTGGCTCTGCAGATTATGGTATTGCAGGAACCATGCAAGACTGGCAGCAACAGGTCGCCGCTTATGCGCAAGATAACGTTTGGTTGGTAGTGGCAATAGGCTCTGCACTGGCTGGCCCCTTATTATTAAAGCTTGAACTGAGTAACGGTGGCTTTCATGTGTACGGTGATTCGTCCATAGGTAAGTCGACAATAAGCCGGGTTGCCTGCAGTGTGTGGGGAGCACCGGATAAGTTTATCAAAACATGGCTTGCGACTTTGAATGGTCAAGAGGGCGTTGCTGCCAGTCGGAATGATACTTTGTTAGTGCTCGATGAAATAGGCGAGTCTGATCCGGCTGAAGTCGGTAAAATTATCTACCAGCTCGGTAATGGCCAGGGCAAAATCCGGGCAGATAAACTCGGTGGGGTAAGGCCGGTACAAACCTGGCGTTTGATGCTGTTATCAAATGGCGAGCACCCTATTGAAGCGGTGTTGCAGCAAGCGCGACAGCAATTAAAAGCAGGGCAGCAAGTGCGGCTAACATCCATCTCTGCACTGCGCCAACATGGTTGCTTTGACACCTTGCATGCTTTTACCAGAGGTGCAGAGCTGGCTGATCACTTAAATCAAGCTTGCAATCAACACTACGGGCATCTAGGTACGGCCTTTGTGCGTAGGTTGGTGCAGCAGAATACTAGCGAGTTAAAAAAGGAATTTGCGGGCTTTTTGCAACAGTTTGATGCTGGGCATGGGCAAGGCAATCGCATAGCAAAACGCTTTGCTGTTATTGCTTTTGCTGCCGAGCTAGCAAAACGTTGGCAATTGTTACCTTGGCCACAACAGCATGCGCTTACGCTTTGCCTGCAACTCTATGCTGAATGGCAAGCGTCACAGCCGCAGGGCAGTCATGAAGATCAAGCTATTATTACTGGCTTTATTGATTACATAACCCGCTACAGCGATACCCGCTTTAGCGCCTTAAGCGATGCGGATCATCGGGCAAGCCCAAGGACTGGATTCTTTGAGTTTATCAATAGTCAGTGCGTGTATTACGTTACCAGTACTGGCCTAAAAGATATGTTTCCTAGCATGGATAGCAAGCGGGTGGTGAGGGCACTCTTTCAAGCTGGTTTGTACTATCAAACGGGGCCGAAGGAGCGCGCATTGGTAAAGCGTATTCATGGCAAGCCCGTTAAGGTGCATGCGCTTTGCTTACCAAACGATGCGCAGTAGCAGTCAATAGGGTGTGCTGCAAAGTTAAGCTTGTAACGCGTAACGGCTGTAACGTGTGTAACGGCAAAAAAACAAAGACACGTTAAGCTTAACTTTGCAGATGATTTCGGTAAATCCAAAGAGGTTGGTATGGGTGGTTACGGCAGTGGTAGGCGCTATGATGGTAAGGCCGTTGTGTCTTCGCATTTATGCATTGATGTGGCTGAACTGAAAAAAGCTGGGGTGTTAATGCCTGGCGCGCAATTTGATATTGTCTTTGCCAACGATTTTGGTGCAATCACTGGTGAAACAGACGACAGTGCTGTTTGGTTTTGCTATGCCATCAAACAAGGGGGGGATTACAAAGATGAATTGTACCGTGTACCGCTGTCTTTTACAGATACTCAGTTTAATGGAGAGCGTGCATGGTTTTTATGCCCTTATAACCAGTGCGGCACAAGAGTAAAGAAGCTTTATATTGCGCATAGGCTTGGTTGCAGGCATTGCTTAAACCTGAGCCATCAAAGCAAAAACGAAAGCCATATGGACAGAATGGCTCGCAAAGCCGATGGCATTCGAGCAAAGCTTGGATGGCAGCTCGGTATTCTATACCCGGAAGGCGGCAGACCTAAAGGTATGCACTTACATACCTATCAGCGTTTAGTGCAGCGCTATCGCAAGCTGAGAAACATCGCCATTTTGGCGATTGCAGATGAATTTTCGGTCTTGCAAAGGCTTAGAAACACTGCAACTTTTGATCAATGACATTTGATATTGCTTCCGAGAAAATTTGTTATTGCTTAATAGAGTATAAAGCGCAAGCTAAGCAGAATATTATTTTCTCTTAAAGCTATCACTTTATCTTCTATATATATATACTGTATATACACTAACTGGCAAGGAACTAAGTAGTGGCTATATATATTTCAGATAAGGTGAAAAATAAAATACAAGAAAAACATGGTTTAACGCTTGATGAAGTATACGAAGCTATATCTGGTCGGCTCGCTGGTTTCCTTGCAGATACCAGAGAGGAGCATAAAAGCGACCCGCCAACATACTGGTTTATCGGCAGTACAGATTTTGGAAAAAAAATTAAAGTCGCATTCATTTATAAAGATGACACCTTGATCATCAGAACAGCGTATGAAGCAAACCCTCGAGAGTTAGCTATATACAACAAATACGCTTAGTACCACAACGGAGAGTTAAAAAATGAAACAACCTACCTACGACGATTCACAAGACGTCAAGTGGGACGATGGTACTTACGGTACCAGTGAAGAGCATGTACTTAAAGCCGAGTTGTCACTTGACGTTATGACTCAGTTTGATAAGGCTGCTTCTATGACGTTGATTTCAATTCGTTTACAAGATGAATTAATAGCTGATTTAAAAGAAATTGCTGGTTTACATGGAATCGGTTATCAACCAATGGTTCGACAACTGCTTAAACGATTTGTTGTGGCTGAACGTAAAATCCTTGCAGCTAGAAATGAAGCTATGCAAATTCAAGTAGAACCACAGCAGCATTGTGTTGAATCATTGAAAGCTGCTGTAGGTTAAAAATAAAATATCTGATGCCGGTTAAAATGACCGGCTTTTTTATTAGTCAAAAACTCTTCAAGTTCATCGATAAACTCATTTTGTATTTTCGTAAAGACTTAATATGTTAATATTTTAAGTCCTTGCAACCTCCTGATCTCTGTTGTTAAATGATATAAGTATTCAAAATAACAACACGCAGCAACGGACTTGCCTTTTCACCTGCCATTAACCCCTAATGGCCTGCAAAACCGCTGCTGCCTCAGAGGTTTTATATGGTCGTTGAAAATCACTCCCAAACTGCATCTTTTATTTGGTCTGTCGCTGACTTACTGCGCGGTAACTTTAAACAGTCTCAGTATGGCCGGGTGGTGTTGCCTTTTACGCTGCTGCGTCGAATGGAGTGTGTGCTTGAAGCAACCAAAGCCGATGTGTTATACGCTGCTGCGGCGCATAGCAATAAACCGGATGAAGTGCGTGAGCAGTTATTACGCCGTGCGGCTGGGCAAGAGTTTTTCAACAGCTCTGCGCTGAGTTTAACTACCTTATCTGATACCCAGACTGCTGAAGATTTGATTAGCTATGTGCAATCCTTTAGCCGTGAAGCACGGGAAATCTTCGAGCACTTTAACTTTGAAGAGTTTGTGCATCAGCTACAGCAAGCTGATTTGCTGTATCAGGTCACCCAGCGTTTTGCGTCATTTGACCTATCACCTAAATCCATCAGCAATTTTGGTATGGGCCTTATCTTTGAAGAGCTGATCCGTAAGTTTGCTGAAAGCTCCAATGAAACTGCCGGTGAGCACTTTACCCCGCGTGATTGCGTGCATTTAGCCAGCTCATTACTGCTTACCGGGCAGGATCATATTCTGCAGCCCAATAGCATTGTTACCATCTACGATCCCACAGCGGGGACAGGCGGGTTTTTATCGGAAGCTGAAGAGTATATTCAAAGCATCAGCAAAGGCGTAGACGTTAACCTGCTTGGCCAGGAGCTTAACCCTGAGTCTTACGCTATCTGTAAGGCCGATATGCTGATTAAAGGCCAAGCGGTGGGTAATATTAAGCTTGGTAACACGCTATCGAATGACCAATTACGGGGTGAACGCTTTACCTACATGCTAAGTAATCCGCCCTTTGGTGTTGACTGGAAAGGCGTGCAAAAGGTTATCGACAAAGAGCATAAAGAGCAGGGCTTTGATGGTCGTTTTGGCCCTGGCTTACCCCGTGTATCCGATGGCTCCTTACTGTTCTTACTGCATTTAGTGAGCAAAATGCGTGATGCTAAAGAAGGCGGTTCGCGTATTGGCATAGTGCTTAACGGTAGCCCGTTATTTACCGGCTCGGCCGGTTCGGGTGAGTCTGAAATTCGCCGCTACCTGCTGCAAAATGACTTGGTTGAAGCCATCGTCGCACTTCCTACCGACATGTTCTTTAACACCGGTATTGCCACCTATATCTGGATTTTATCTAACAGCAAACCGGCTAGCCGCAAAGGTAAAGTGCAGCTGATTGATGGCAGTAACCACTTTGCCAAAATGCGTAAATCGCTGGGTAGTAAGCGTAAATACCTAACTGAAGAGCATATCAACGAGCTGGTGCGCGTGTACGGTAGTATGGAGCAGTCGGCCATCAGTAAGCTGTTCCCGAATGAAGCCTTTGGCTATCGCCGTATTACCGTTGAGCGGCCATTGCGGCTAAATTTCTGCGCAAGTAGCGAGCGTATGAGCAAGCTGCAACAAGAAACGGCGTTGCAAAAGCTATCAGGCGCTGAGTTTAATGAGCTGATGCTGGCCTGCAGTAAGCTGGGTGATACCCTTTATAAAAACCGCGAAAGCTTTATCAAGCTACTCGATAAACAGCTGAAAACAGTGAGCTTTAAAATTGCTGCACCGGTTAAAAAGGCGGTGCTTAATGCGCTATCAGAGCGCGACGATAGCGCCGATATTTGCCATGATGCCAAAGGTAATCCAGAGCCCGATACCAACCTGCGTGATTATGAAAACGTGCCGCTTACTGAATCAATTGATACCTACTTTGCCCGTGAAGTATTACCGCATGTACCCGATGCATGGATAGATACCAGTAAAACCGACCCGTTAGATGGTGAGGTAGGTTTAGTCGGCTTTGAAATACCCTTTAACCGCCATTTCTATGTGTTTACCCCGCCACGGCCTCTGAGTGATATTGATGCTGATTTAAAAGCCTGTACCGACCGCATTAAGGGGATGATTGAAGGGTTATCAGCATGAGCTTTGCCGTTTATCAAGAGTACAAAAGCTCTTTAATTGATTGGTGTAATGAAATTCCAGTCGAGTGGAGCGTGATTTCACTCCGCTGGTCAACACTGATTTATGCAGGGGGTACGCCTAGCAAAGACAACCTCGACTTTTGGACAGACGGTACTGTGCCATGGCTAAACTCAGGGGCTGTAAACCAGACTTTGATTAATGAGCCCTCCGCTTATATTACTGAAGAGGCACTGGCTAAAAGCAGTGCTAAATGGATACCAAAAGGTGCATTAGTAATAGCTTTAGCAGGCCAAGGAAAAACCAAGGGCATGGTAGCGCAACTGGATATTGGTTCTACTTGCAATCAATCTATGGCTGCAATTATTCCGAAGCGCATCAAACCTCGATTTCTGTTTTATTGGCTGTCCTCTAACTATCAAAACATAAGGAATTTAGCTGGTGGTGATGATAGGGATGGTTTAAATCTTGAGTTATTGGCAGGTATCAAGTCTCCGTTACCTAGCGCACTCGAACAAAAACAAATCGCCCGCTTCCTTGACCACGAAGTCAGCAAAATCGACGCCCTTATTGCCGAGCAGGAAAAGCTAATTGCGCTGTTAAAAGAAAAGCGCCAGGCGGTCATTAGCCATGCAGTGACCAAAGGCTTAAACCCAGATGCACCGATGAAAGATTCCGGTGTGGAATGGCTGGGGCAAGTTCCGGTGCATTGGGTTGTTCTCAATCTTAAATACTTATGCACCATTCAAGGTGGTTTCGCTTTCAACAGTGAATCGATGACCGAAGAAGGTGTTCAGGTTGTCAGAATTGGCAATTTGTATCAGAACGTTTTAGACCTAGAGCGGCAGCCGATTTTTGTTGAAAAAACGCTTGTAGATGAGTTACCAAATTTTGTGATAACGAATGGTGACATTTTAATGTCATTGACTGGAACTTTAGGTAAACGTGATTATGGTTTTGCAGTTAAAGTTGAAAGTAGCGAGCCTCTTTTGATGAATCAGCGTGTTGCGAAAATTATTCCTGACAACCTAAAAATTCTTAGTGACTATTTAATTAATGTCCTTCGCTCAGATGCATACCTAAGTGCACTTTACTCTCTACCATCTGGTACAAAGCAAGCTAACCTCTCAAATGGTGATGTCCTAGGAATTAAAGTTACTCTTCCTCCTGATATAAATGAACAACTGGAAATTGCCAATTTCGTAGATTTTGAAACTCAAAAATATGAGCGTTTGTTAAAAGAGTCTATTGAAGCAATAGATTATTTGATTGAAAGGCGTTCAGCCCTTATCTCCGCCGCTGTTACTGGTAAAATCGACGTTCGGGGCTGGCAGCCTCCGGTAGAGAAAATTAACCCCGCAAACAAGGAAGTATGCGTTGATTAAAAATTTAGAAAACACCCATATCGGTAAATGGCAGCGTATTGCCAACTTCGTCAATGTTGATGAATACCCCGTACTTAATTGCCCGTACTGTGGCGAAGAGCAATTGCATTTTGATCCTGAAAGTGTTGATAGTCGGCCTGTAACAAAAGATATGGCTGATAGTATTTCTAAGAAATACCGCCAGGCCAAAGAGGAAAATAAGAAACCTAGCGTTTTATTGGATGGACTTGGCGATGCTAATGGCTGGACAAAACTGCTTGGGATTGGGTTAATTTTTGCTGAAGCAATAGTTAAACAGCAAGATGCTATTAACGGCTTACCTCATTTGATGACCGGTTATTTAACTTGCCACGCTTGTGATGGGTCAGTTGCAGCATCAGGTATGCAAGTTGTCGCTGAAGCAACACAAAACAGACCACAAACAACCTTGGTTAAAGTAGAGCATTTTACACCCACTATACCTATTGTTCCGGTGTCTAATAATGTCCCCGAGCCGATTAAAGTCGAATTGCTCGATGCGTTTAAACACTTTCATTTCGACCCACTATCTTCAGCATCAAAGCTACGCCGTGCCATTGAACAGTTCTGCAAAGACATGAAGTTGGAAGGTAAAGGGTTACATCAGCAAATCAGCTCATTACGTAAAATCCAGCCGGAATTAGCAGATTATCTTGAGTCACTTAAATTAATTGGTAATGAAGGTACACACGCCTCTGATGTTTCTGAAATCAATTTGCTGCACGCCTTTGAGGTGTTTCAGTTTGTGCTGGAGTATTACGATCGACAAGCGCGTTATAAACAAACTCAGGCTAATTACAAGGCGTTGATGGATAAATACTGCCCTAAATCAGAAGTACCAAAGCTCGAGAATAAAACTGCTCCGGCTGCGAAAGGTAATAAACAACAGGCGGTGGTGAATGACTGACACCAAAGAACGCATCTTTCAAACTGATATTTTAAACAGCCTGGAAGCTCAAGGTTGGTTGGTAGGTAAAGCGGCCAAGTATGACCGGGTTAACGCGCTTTATACAGAGGATTTACTGCACTTTGTGCGTGAAGCCTATCCTGAACGCTGGGAGAAGTTTGTCAAAAGTAACCCGGCCAACCCTGAAAAAGTATTAGTTCAGGCGCTAACCCGAGCGCTAGAGCGTGATGGCGCTTTGCATGTGCTGCGGCACGGTTTCAAGGTGATTGGCGGCCATATCAATATCTGCGCCTTTAAGCCTGATCATGGTATGAACCCGGATACTGAGCGCCGTTATGGTTTAAACCGGTTGCGAGTAGTGGAAGAAGTATCGTACTCACCACATGCCCGTGAGGGGGCCAATTCAACAGAGAGCTATAACCCGCGTATTGATTTAGTGCTATTCGTAAATGGTATACCCACTGCTACCCTGGAGCTTAAAAGCGAGTTTAAGCAAACCATTGAACATGCCAAAGCGCAGTATAAAAAAGATAGGCCACTAAAAGACCCGCTAACCCGTAAACCCGAGCCGCTGCTGGCGTTTAAGCGCGGTGCTTTAGTGCATTTTGCGGTAACGCAGGATGAAGTGGCAATGACCACTAAGCTGGCCGGTAATGACACCTTTTTCCTGCCGTTTAATATGGGCAGTGATGAAGGCGGTGCTGGCAACCCAACTCCGAAAACCGGTGATTATGCAACAAGCTACCTGTGGCAGCAGCTATTTGCCAAGGACAATTGGTTAAACGTACTTGCCCGCTTTATGCACTTACAGGTAGATGAAAAGCCGCAGTTCGATGGCAGTATTAGCCGTAAAGAAACCCTGATATTCCCGCGCTTTCATCAGTGGGATGTGGTTAACCAGCTGATTAATACCACCCGTAGCGAAGGGCCTGGTAAGCGTTATTTAATTCAGCATAGTGCCGGTTCGGGTAAATCTAACTCGATTGCCTGGACAGCGCATCAGCTGGCGTCACTGTATCAGCAGGATGAACGCGGCCAGCATAAAAAGCTATTTAGCTCGGTGATTGTGGTAACAGACCGTACCGTGCTGGACAGCCAGCTGCAAAATACCATCCGCCAGTTTGAACATGCCGATGGCATGATTAAAGCGGTAACCCGAGATATTGGTAACCTGAGTAAATCAGAACAGTTAGCCGAAGCGCTGCAAAGCAATACCCGTATAATAATTGTCACCATTCAAACCTTTCCGGCTTTATATGATGCGTTAGAGCGCTACCCTAAGCTAGCTGACGGGCATTACGCTGTTATTGCCGATGAAGCTCACTCATCCCAAACCGGCTCGTCTGCAGCCAAGTTGAAGGCGATTTTAGGTAGTGATAAACCCGAGGGTGAAGAATTAAGTGCTGAAGAGTTACTAAGCGCTGCCGTGCAGGCCAGAACTCCTACAGACCGTATTAGTTACTATGCCTTTACCGCCACACCTAAAGGTAAAACGCTGGAGCTGTTTGGTCGCCCCGAGCATCCTGATGAGCCATTAAGTGATAGCAATAAGCCATTTGCCTTTCATCTGTATTCGATGCGTCAGGCTATTGAAGAAGGCTTTATTCTTGATGTGCTTAATAACTACACCACCTATGCCACCGCCTGGAAGATTGCCCATCCTGACGGTGAAGATACCGAAGTGGAAAGCAAGCAGGCACGCATTAAGCTGGCGAAATGGGTGCGGTTACACCCTTACAATATCAGCCAGCGGGTTGAGATTATTGTGGAGCATTTTCGTACCAACGTACGCCACCTGCTAAACGGCCAGGCCAAAGCTATGGTAGTGACGGCAGGGCGTGAAGATGCGGTGCGTTATCAGCTGGCGATGCAGCAATACATCAAAGATAAAGGGTATGCTGATGTGCATGCCTTAGTGGCGTTTTCAGGCAGTATTTTACCCAATGAGGTGATACCTGAAGAAGTCACAGAAACCAGTCAGCTACTCAACCCCGGTTTAAAAGGGCGTGACCATGCTAAGGCATTGGATTCCGATGATTTCAATGTGCTGATTGTGGCGAACAAGTACCAAACCGGTTTCGACCAGCCCAAGCTGTGCGCTATGTATGTGGATAAAAAGCTCGCTGGCGTGGAGTGTGTGCAAACCCTGTCACGGTTAAACCGTACCTTCCCCGGTAAAAACCAGACCTTTATTCTGGATTTTGTAAATGCGGCAGAGGATGTGAAAAACAGCTTTGCGCCTTATTACACCCGCTCTGAAATTGAGACAGTAACCGACCCTTACCTGATTTATGACATTCAGAAAAAGCTGGATGATGAGCATATTTACCAATGGTCTGAAGTGCGTGGTTTTGCTCAAACTTTCTATGACCCTAAAGCCAGTGCTAGCAAACTGTCGTTCTTTGCTAAGCCCGCTAAAGAGCGTTTTACGCTGCGTTATCGGCAAGCGAAAGAAGCCTATCAACTAGCCCGTGACGCCAAAGCCAAGGCGCAAGCAGACGGTAATACCTACGGTATAAAAGCAGCGGAAGAGGGGGTAAAGCAGGCGGGTGAAACGGTAGACCAGTTAGATCTGTTTAAGAAAAACCTAACGTCGTTTATCCGGCTGTACGAGTTTATGTCGCAGATTGTGCCTTATGAAGATAACGATCTGGAAGCCCTGTGTGTTTACGGTAAAAACCTGCTGCCATTGTTACGCGCTGACCGCTTGGAAGACCCGGAAGACTTTGACCTAACCGGCACAGAGCTTACCCATTACCGTATTACCAAAAAGCAGGAACTGGCCATTCGCTTAGGTGAAGAAGATGGCCCTTACCTGAAAGGCATTACCGAAGTTGGCAGTGGTAAAGCGCATGACCCTGAGAAGAAAAAGCTATCTGAAATTATCGATGCCCTTAACGACTTATTTGGCGCTGAGGTAAGCGACGATGACAAGCTTCACTTCGCCCGTGGCGTGGCTGAGCGTATCCGCAAGGACGAGCCAACCATGGCGCAAATCAGCAAACATACTCCTGATGAGGTGATGTATGGCCGCTTCCCGCAGCTGGTCACTGATACCATCTTAGATTTAATGGGTGATAACGAAAAACTGGCCACCGAAGTGCTGGCATCTCAGCAAAAGGGCAAAGATTTTGCGCGGTTGATTTTAAGAATGTTGGCGGGGTAAAGCAATAATGAGGGATTATCTTTTTTTAATAAAAATAATCACTGTTCTATGTTTGATTTTGTTTACGATGGGCACTGGTTTGTTATTTATTGCATTCTTGCTCCTGTGTTATCAAATATATTCAGTATTTAAATATTTAAACCCACCTAAAAATTACCCCACTCCAAACCACTACACTCAAAAAGATGAAGTTAGGAAGTCTGCCAGTAGTGTTGATAAGGCTAAAGAGTTTCCCAAGTCCCTTGAGAAAGATAGGAGTGATTATATAACGCTATTTTTTTCAGAGATTAGGGTCGTAGGTGTATCTTTTACCAATACTAATGGAACAAACAGGCAAGACATCTTATCGCGTCTCAGAGAGGGTGCAAAGTTATCTTTAGTGCACATTCCTGATGAAAAGTACCCTAACCGTGTCTCTGTGCAGTCTGAATTTGGTTGTGTCGGAAACCTACCTGATGAATTTGCAAAAATGATTCTCAATATAGGTGTTTCAGAGGGGGAAGGGCATGTGGCAAGCATTGGAAAGAACTCGAAAGGCCTGATTGGTTTATATATTTATTTACGCGCTTATATAAAAAATCGTGTTGTAAGTGGTGAAATGTTAAATGGTTACGATAGTAAAACTGATCAATTTTTAAGCTTTAAACCTTCTTTACTTTACTACTTTTTAAAGGATTTTCAGAGGATTTATAAACCTGAGCATAGAATCATTCTGCTACATAAGAATAAGGGAGTTATGTTATTGGAAGGGTTATCAAATAAGGCATCCATGCCTAACATGTCATATAACAGCAATAGTGAGCCTTACCTAAACGTCAATATTCTATCCGAAGGGAGAACTGCGAAATTTACTTGTGATGTACTAAAAACAGACACGGTGAAAGAGGTATTAATTAGAAAGTCTGAGAGTTCTGAATACATAGCATTTTTTAACAAAAAAGACTGCAGTGTAGAAGATTTTAATAATTCAACGCTTTCTAATAATGGATTGCTACTTACAGGACTTGCTTCATCAGCTTTCTTGGTTAATGCCTTAACTAATGATAGAGAACAATTTCATCAATCCAATTATGATTTTCGTTCTGATCCTGCTGATTACAATGATAGTGATTATTTGGAACCTGATGAGGATTATGAAAAATATTATTGGGTAGCTGATGAAGATGCTAGAGAAATGAGAAATGAATGGAATAAATATGACGATTTCGAACATGATCATTCAATTGATTACTCTGAAAGTGAATGGGATTGAACTTACTTATCAACTTTCAATACCGGGTTACTAGATGGATTTTTTAAAACAACAAGGCATAAAAGCATTTAACTCTGGTATTACACTATTTCCGGATTGGGCGGCTTATGTGATAGGCCAATGCAGGGAAAATGGTTATGATCAGAAAAAAGCATTGCCGACACTTAAGCAGTTGTATGCCCAGATATTGGCTAACCCCGCAGTGTATGGTGTGCCATCTTCTTTTATTCAACGTGAAAGCACGTTGGCTGATGTAAGGCGTTTCAATTTAGACGAATTGCCGCAAGTTGATACCGGGTTTTATCTGGAGATGCTTAATTTACTGCTCACTGCCTGTTTCGACAAATGTTTACCTCAGCGTTTAACAATTCAACAAGCGCAAGAGTATTTGCTATATAACCTTGATGCAGAGTTCCATACAGAAATTTACGGTTGCATAAAAAGCCTTTACACAGCTTTAAAATATCACCCTGGTGCGCAGCGTTTTTTTGTTAGCTCAATTCAAAAGGTTGATGTATTCAACCCTTATGCACCGCATCACTTCACAGATGAAGATAAACGCATACTGCTCTGGGTAGGGAGCCTGTTAGGCAGAATTCAACATTTGGAGGCCTATGAGTCACTTGGAGATGGCTTTATAGATTACTGTAAGCTATTTAGGGCTCAAGTAAGTTATTTG
Source organism: Alishewanella maricola (assembly GCF_016343785.1). NCBI lineage: Bacteria > Pseudomonadati > Pseudomonadota > Gammaproteobacteria > Alteromonadales > Alteromonadaceae > Alishewanella > Alishewanella maricola. The sequence goes on from NZ_JAEINI020000009.1 coordinate 35,835, forward strand.
TTAGACGGTAGCTTAGAGTCTGAGGCAGGTTTCCGGTTATCCGTCACTGATAAAAACGGCCATGAAAACTATTACTTAAGCGTTACGTTGAATCCGGGAGGTTTTGAATTTAACCTTTATGCTGATGGGAGTAACAATTGTAACGAACGCTATTCGGAGTCGGTTTTATATTGGTATGTCAATGAGGACGGCATTGAGAACGATGATTCGGCAAAACAGGTTTTACTTGAAGAGTACGAATACTGGTTTATTAATATGCAACCGGGCATCAAAATTGAAGCCTCTATCTTTATTGGTGATATGGACGAGTTCGAAGTTTCAACTATTGTAAAAAAACCAAACTTTCCGAAAAGTGATTATAGCCAAACAGATTGGTAAGATTGCCACAGTATCATACTAAGATTCTAATAAAAGCTAATCCAAGAACCCTTAAAATGTTCCCTATCTGATCCCTGCGCTTTAAAAAGAATTTATTTAAACCAAAGAAAGAATGTAAGTCATTGAAAAGATTGGTGGCCCCAGCTGGACTCGAACCAGCGACCGATCGATTATGAGTCGAGTGCTCTAACCAACTGAGCTATGGGGCCATTATATGTATGTGTTAAATCACTTCTCGCCACTTGCAGTGACCGCCTTACACCTAAGCTATGGGGCCATTTCAACATCTTGATGCTAAGTAACTTAAATCGCAGGCAGTATAAAAACTTTTCGGCGCTTTGTCATCCGGCTTGTTAGGCTAAGTGGAGTTAATTGCTGATTTTTTAGGCTTTATGGCCGAGAAATAACAAAGGCGCCAATCGGCGCCTTTGTTTATGCGTTGTGCTTACTCGTCTAAGAAGCTTTTTAATACTTCTGAACGTGAAGGGTGGCGCAATTTACGTAACGCTTTCGCTTCAATTTGACGGATACGCTCGCGTGTTACGTCAAACTGTTTACCTACTTCTTCTAAGGTATGGTCGGTATTCATATCGATACCAAACCGCATCCGTAGAACTTTGGCTTCGCGGGCGGTTAAGCCGGCTAAAACCTCGTTGGTAGCGTTTTTCAAGCTCTCCATGGTGGCGGAATCGAGTGGTGATTCACCCGCACCGTCTTCAATAAAGTCGCCTAAATGCGAATCTTCATCATCACCAATGGGCGTTTCCATTGAGATAGGTTCTTTGGCAATTTTCAGCACCTTGCGGATCTTATCTTCTGGCATTTGCATGCGTTCTGATAGTTCTTCAGGTGATGGCTCGCGACCCATTTCTTGCAGCATTTGCCGTGAAATACGATTAAGTTTGTTGATGGTCTCAATCATATGCACTGGAATACGAATAGTCCTAGCTTGGTCAGCAATAGAGCGGGTGATCGCTTGACGGATCCACCAAGTCGCGTAGGTTGAGAACTTATAGCCACGGCGATATTCGAACTTATCTACAGCCTTCATTAAGCCGATGTTACCTTCCTGAATTAAATCAAGGAATTGTAAGCCACGGTTTGTGTATTTTTTTGCGATAGAGATAACTAAACGTAAGTTAGCTTCAACCATTTCTTTTTTGGCGCGGCGAGCTTTCGCTTCACCAATCGACATGCGACGGTTGATATCTTTAATTTTAAAGATGCTGAGGCCAGTTTCTTCTTCAACTTTTTTCAACTTTTCAATATTGCGTACTAAGTCTTCCTGCATTTCTTGCAGTTTCGGCGAGTAGGCTTTATTGGCTGCGATCTCGGCTGATAACCAAGCAGTAGAAGTTTCGGCACCGGTAAAGGCTTTCACGAAGTTTTTCTTCGGCATTTTGGCGTATTCAACGCAGTGTTTCATCACTAAGCGTTCTTGCACGCGTACCCGGTCCATCATTTCACGCATGTTTTTCACTAAGCGATCGAACTGCTTAGGCACCAGGCGGAAACAGCGGAACACTTCGCTCAGTTTTTCAATTTCTTCTTTGGTTGTGGGGTGTTCGCGGCCGTTTTGTACGATGGAGTGACGAGTCACTTCATATTGGGTACGCAACTCAGCAAATTTTACGCGAGCAACTTCTGGATCAGGCCCCGTATCCGTATCGCTATCGTCGCTGTCGCTATCATCATCGCTGTCGTCGTCGGTATCTTTACTGTCATCCTGATGTTCTTCAGGTAAATCAGAGCCGATATTGCTACCCATCACAGGTGCTTCTTCAACTTCGTTCGGATCAATAAAAGCAGAGACAATGTCGCTTAGGCGAATTTCTTCTGCTTCAAACTTATCCCATTGTTCTAACAGGTAAGTAATGGCTTCAGGATATTCAGCAACCGAAGTTTGCACCTGATTGATGCCTTCTTCGATCCGCTTAGCGATAACGATTTCGCCTTCGCGCGTCAACAACTCAACGGTACCCATTTCACGCATATACATACGTACAGGGTCTGTGGTGCGACCTAATTCTTTATCTACGCTAACTAGCGCTTGAGCAGCTTCTTCCGCAGCGTCTTCATCGGCGGCGGCATCGGACATGATCAGATCATCAGCATCAGGTGCAGTTTCGTACACTTGAATGCCCATATCGTTGATCATACGAACAATATCTTCGATCTGATCTGAATCGATAATGTCTTGTGGAAGGTGATCGTTAACTTCAGCAAAGGTTAGATACCCTTGCTCTTTACCTTTCAGGATCAGGAGTTTTAACTGCGACTGAGGACTTTGCTCCATAGAGACTTATCTTCCACCAAAGTTGATTAATCTAAAAATGCGAACTAGTGATTATAACAAAGCGGGGCTTTTCTAGCCAGCCGCGTTAGCCAACTGTTCGCGGTTTTTTGCTTTTTAAAGCTCTTAACAGCAAAACATACTCATGTTGTTCTGCTTGTGTTAGTTGTTTTAATTTATCTTTTCGTTCCAACGCTTCTAGTCGTTGTTGTAAATATATATCTTCGATCGAGTGAAACGTGTCGAGAAAATCCTGACTTAATTGTTCCGGTTCGATTTGATGTTCCCATGTAGCTAACTTTAACAGGATGGCATGCTCAGGCAAATCTCGCCAGTATTCCAACAATTGAGCTGTAGTTAGCTCGGGTTTTTCTAATAACAGTTCTTGTATTTTTAATAACAAGCTCATGCCAGGAATGCTTGCTGTTGCCAGCTCGGGAGCGTAGGGCATAACCTTTGCTAAAGACGGATACTGTAATAACAAAGCCATTGCGCGACGCATCGGTGTAATTTTTAGATTAGCACTGGCTGGGCGTGGCGCTACAGGCCTGGCGTTGCTGGGTTTAGTCCGTTGTGTTTTACGGCCTAACAAGTTATCCAGTTTGTCGGTTAATTGCTCGCGGTAAAAACTGCCGGGTATTTGTTTAATTAATTCAGCGCCTTTATTGGCCAGTGCCGATTTACCCGCATCGGTTGCCACATCATGCATCACCAACAAATGCTCGAATAAATATTGTGACAGCGGTTGTGCTTGCTCTAAGCGAGCCAAAAAGGCCTCTTTACCTTCTTTTTGTACCAACGAATCTGGATCTTCGCCATCAGGTAAGAACACAAAGTTAAGTTCTACACCGTCTTTTAGTTGCGGCAAGGCATTTTGTAAGGCGCGCCAAGCTGCATCGCGACCGGCGCGATCACCGTCGTAACAACAAATGACCTGCGGAGCATACCGAAACAGTGTATTAATATGATCTGAAGTGGTCGCTGTACCTAAACAGGCTACAGCAAAACGAATGTCATGTTCCGCCAGTGCCACAACGTCCATGTAGCCTTCAACCACTAACAGTCGGCTTAGATGACCAGGTTGTTGGCGTGCTTCATATAAACCGTAAAGCTCCCGACCTTTATGAAATAAGGTTGTTTCGGGTGAATTAAGGTATTTGGGTTGCCCATCACCGAGTACTCGACCACCAAAAGCAATGACCCGTCCGCGCTTATCGCGGATCGGAAACATCAGTCGGTCACGGAAAAAATCAAACTCACGGCCATTTTCGTTGCGGCTAATCAGTTTTAATTGTAACAACTGATCTCGTATCGCTTTACCACCTTGGCCGCTGAGTACTTTCATCAGTGCGTCCCAGCTTTCTGGGGCATAGCCTAGTTGAAATTCGGCAGCGGTTTGGGCACTTAAACCACGACGAGCTAAATACGCTTGCACTTCCGCTGCTTTACTATGCTGTTGTAACTGCTGCTGATAAAAATCAGCCGCTTTTTGCATCAAGCTATAATCATCGGCTTGCGGTGCCGGCCTGTGCGGTTGGTTGCCTTGCTCACGCGGCACTTCCATATGCAGATCTTTGGCAAGCTCTTCAATCGATTCAACAAATTCTAGCTGCTCAAACTCCATCATGAAGGTGATGGCATTACCGTGCGCGCCACAACCAAAGCAATGATAAAACTGCTTATCGGGGCTAACGGTAAAAGAGGGGCTTTTTTCGTTATGAAAAGGGCAGCAAGCGGTGTAGTTGCGACTACCTGCTTTTTTTAACGGTACGCGTTTATCGATCAGCTCGACAATATCGGTACGAGCAAGTAAATCATCGATAAATTGACGGGGAATTTGTCCTGCCACTTTTGTCCTTTTTAATGCTGTTTCAGAAAAAGACAAACCGTGTTACAAGAACACGGTGTGCAGATAAAGCATGTTTCGAAAGCGGCAAGTAATTAACTTGGCAGTAGCACTGCGCTCCGCTTTCTACCGATAACCGGCAGCTGTAGATTAGTACAGGCGGATACGGCGTGCGTTTTCGCGAGAAAGCTTCTTAGCATGACGTTTTACCGCTGCTGCTTTCTTACGCTTACGAATCCAAGTTGGTTTTTCATAGAACTCTTTTGCACGAACGTCTGCTAATACGCCGGCTTTTTCACAAGAGCGCTTGAAACGACGTAAAGCTACGTCAAAGGGTTCGTTTTCTTTTACTTTAACTACAGGCATTAAATTCTCACCTCAGGCCAAAACTGGTTGTCGTTAACCAATACGATTAAAAATGGTGCGGTATTTTACGCAAAAAGCGCCCCAGATGTAAAGCGCTTCTGCGATCTTAAATCAGATCATCTGGCTATAGGTGCTGCAAGCCGTTACAATGCGCGTTTTCAGGGCGGCAATCATAACGGAAAAAAGCAGCGTCTGCTTGCGTTTTTCTGCATTTTCGTCGTGCTTGGCGCAAATAATCTGCTGAGGCTCCAAGAATGCGTGTATTAGGTATCGAAACCTCTTGTGATGAAACCGGTATCGCCATTTATGATGGTGAAAAAGGGCTGCTTAGCCATGTGTTATACAGCCAAATCCCTATTCATGCTGATTACGGTGGCGTGGTGCCTGAGTTAGCGTCACGCGATCATGTGCGCAAAACCTTACCCTTGATTAAACAAGCTTTAAAAGAAGCCGGTTTAACGGCAGCAGATATTGATGGTGTTGCTTATACGGCGGGGCCAGGTTTGGCTGGCGCCTTGTTGGTGGGGGCCACTTTGGGACGCAGCTTAGCTTTTGCATGGCAGAAACCGGCGCTGGCGGTGCATCATATGGAAGGGCATTTACTGGCGCCAATGCTTGAAGAAGACGTACCGGCCTTTCCGTTTTTAGCATTATTAGTGTCGGGCGGCCATACGCAATTAGTGGCGGTAGAGGGCATTGGTCAATACCGTTTACTGGGCGAGTCGATTGATGATGCCGCCGGTGAAGCTTTTGATAAAACAGCGAAGTTAATGGGTTTAGATTACCCTGGTGGCCCGTTACTGGCTAAGTTAGCGAAAACGGGCGATGCTGAAAAATACCCATTCCCGCGGCCGATGACTGACCGTCCTGGTTTAGATTTTAGTTTTAGCGGTTTAAAAACAGCAGCCTCTATGGTAATTCAAAAAGAAGGCAACGCTTTACAGGTGCAAGCTGATATTGCCGCATCATTCCAGCAAGCAGTGGTTGATACCCTTTTGATTAAATGCCGTCGTGCCTTGGCAGAAACCGGCTATAAGCGTTTAGTGATTGCTGGTGGGGTCAGCGCGAATGAATCGCTGCAACAGCAATTAGCAGAGTTGCTCAGTAGTTTAGGGGGGAAGGTGTATTATCCGCGCAAGGAGTTTTGTACCGACAATGGCGCGATGATTGCGTTTGCGGGTTATCAGCGTTTAAAGGCTGGGCAACAGCAAGATTTAACCATAGGTGTAACGCCACGTTGGCCGCTAGAGCAGTTACCTGCGCTATAAAAATCTCGGGTGCTTATTCACGCACCCGTTTTGATTTATCCCAAATTTTACTTTCTTGGCCGCGGTAGAGGCGCAAAATGTTTTCACGATGCCGTGCAATAATCAGCAGGCTAAGCATAAACACCGGCAGGGTATATAAAGGTTTAATCCACCAGGTAAATAGCGGTGCCAAAGCCACGGTCATTATTGCGCCCAGCGAAGAGTAACCCGTTACTAATACCACTGTTAGCCAAGAGCCAATTAATAAACCTGCTAAATCTAAGCCAATCGGCATCATTGCCCCAAACGCGGTGGCAACGGCTTTTCCGCCTTTAAAACCAAAAAATATCGGATAAATGTGACCGATACAGGCGCAAATACCCACAGCCCCTAACCATACCGGTTCGATTTTTAAGAAATAAGAGCCCCAAACCGGAATAGTGCCTTTGAGAATATCGAACACTAAGACCAAAACGGCCGGGAGTTTACCGCCAAGGCGCAGCACATTGGTGGTACCCGGGTTACCCGAGCCGTGAAAACGTGGGTCAGGTAAGCGAAAAAGTTGGCAAACCAGCACAGCCGAAGAGATAGAACCTAGCAGGTAAGCAATAAGCATCATTAACAAGATCAGCAGGGTCATTCCATGGTTCCTCAGCACCCTTTTTTACGATACTATTGCGGCATATTTGTCGGACAGCAAAATACGGGCGTTGCTGTATATATTCTATCCGACCAGCCTACCTGAAACGAAAAATAACGCAATGCGGAATTAACTGGATGGACATCGTTTTTATCAAGCAGCTACAGGTTGATACCGTGATTGGCGTGTACGACTGGGAAAAAACTATCAAGCAGCGCTTGCTGTTAGATCTTCGCTTAACCGCCGATCAGCGGGCTGCCGCTCAAGCAGATGATATTCGCTTAACACTTGATTATGCGGTGATTAGTGCCCGCGTGATTGAGTTAATTACTGCCGAACCTATTGAATTAATTGAAACAGTGGCTGAGCGCGTGGCGCAATTGTTATTAACAGAATTTAGTACCAGCCAAGTGGAAGTGACGGTCAGTAAACCCGGTGCGGTGCCTCAAGCGCAAACGGTCGGGGTACAGATCACGCGCTTTGCGCCAGAGGTTAATCACTGATGCCACGTATTTATATTAGTGTAGGTTCTAACATTAATCGTGATTTTCATGTGCGCCATGGTGTACGCGCCTTAGTCAGTGAACTGAGTGCGGTAACGTTATCTTCTGTTTATCAAAGTGAAGCTGTAGGTTTTGTTGGCGATGACTTTTTTAATATGGTGCTCGGTGCAGACACCGATTTATCTATTGTTGATTGCATTAGTTTATTAAAGCGCATTGAAGATCAATTTGGTCGCGTGCGTGGTGCCGAGAAGTTTTCTGGTCGTACTCTGGATTTAGATTTGTTGACGTACGATCAGCAAATTTGTGATTCACCCGTGGTGTTACCTCGGGCAGAAATTACCGAGAATGCTTTTGTACTGTGGCCTTTGGCTGAAATTGCCGCAGATGAGATCCATCCTACCACCGGTTTAAGCTATGCCGCTTTATGGCAGGGCTACAACCAATCCCAAAAAATATGGCCCGTTGAATTTTCATGGAGTGAGCCAACTTGAGTACCATTGAAGTTATTATCCTGTCTTTAATCCAAGGATTAACCGAGTTTTTACCTATTTCTTCTTCGGCCCATTTAATTTTGCCCTCTGCCGTTTTTGGCTGGCAAGATCAGGGTATTGCCTTCGATGTCGCGGTGCATGTTGGCACCTTGCTGGCAGTGATGCTGTATTTTCGACAGGATATTGGCAATTTAACCGTGGGTTGGGTGAAAAGCCTCGGTGGTCACCACAGCACGGATAGCAAGTTAGCATGGTGGGTGATTTTAGCCACGATCCCTGCAGCCTTGGCTGGTTTACTGGCGGCCGATTTAATCGAAACCTTTTTGCGCTCGCCGTGGGTGATTGCTATCACCACCATCGTTTTTGGTTTGGCGCTATGGTGGGCTGATGTCACGGCAAAACAGCATATTCCGATGAATGCATTAACCTTAAAACAAACCTTGTTTATTGGTTTTGCCCAAGCCATTGCCTTAATCCCGGGTACGTCGCGTTCGGGGATCACCATGACGGCGGCTATGTTAATTGGTTTAGATAAAGTTAGCGCTGCGCGTTTTTCATTTTTACTGTCGATCCCGATCATCGTACTTAGCGGTGGCTATCAGGCCAGCAAACTGCTCAGTGAGCCAGCCGAGTATGATATGGGCGGCATCTTGTTAGGGGTATTGTTATCCTTTATCAGTGCCACCATTTGTATTCACTTCTTCTTAAAGATTATCAGCCGCATGGGCATGTTGCCCTTTGTCATTTACCGCATGTTGCTAGGTATCGGCTTGTTGGCGTTTTTAAGCCTGTCTGCGAACTAATTACCATTTAGCGTTTGTTGTGCGTGGCTAATGGCTTGCAAGCGTGCTTTTTGCAAGGCCTCTTTAATGGCGGGCCCTGTTATGCCTTGTGCGATCAGGGCTTTTGCACTTACCGCCATCGCTGCTTCGGCCAGCTTGGGTAACAGCACTGCAGGCGGGTAGTCTGCCTGTTCAAAGCCTGTTCTACCGCGTAAATCAGCAGTACAGCACAGTAAAATATCGCTCAAACGCTCAGGCTTTCGCCACAAATCGATAGCGTTAAACAGTTTTAATACGGTTTTAGCATTAAGTTCTGCGGCACGATGGAACAGCTGATGGTATTCACAGACCAACAATGCCAGATCGCGACAGTCGTTGGGTACGCGTAGTCTTTTACATAACGCCGTAATGAGCGCTAAACCACGATGTTCATGACCATGATGGGCGGGTAATTCTGCTGTTGGCGTCAGCCCTTTCCCTACATCATGCACCAACGCAGCAAAGCGGATGTCTAAGCGTTGACTTAACGCGGCCGCTTGTTGCAGCACTAATAAGCTATGAATGCCGCTATCAATTTCTGGATGCCATTTCTCGGGTTGTGGTACGCCCCAAAGCGCGGCAAGCTCGGGCATCAATACCGACAGTGCACCACATTGCTGTAATAACTGAAAATAAGCAGCAGGCTGCTCGGTATTTAACGCTTTAGCGGTTTCAACCCAAACGCGCTCGGCACTGAGTGTGGTTAATTCACCGTGCTGACTAAGCTGTGTCATCAGTGCTAAGGTTTCAGGCGCTACCGTAAAACCCAGATGAGCATAACGCGCATAAAAACGCGCGACACGAAGCACGCGCAGCGGATCTTCAACAAAGGCGTCAGAGACATGGCGTAGCTGTTTTTGCTCTATATCACGCTGGCCGTGGAAAGGATCTATATAGTTTCCTGCTGCGTCTTGGGCGATGGCATTGATGGTCAGATCGCGCCGGGCTAAATCTTGTTCTAAAGTGACATCTGGGGCGGCGTATACCGTAAAACCAGTATAACCTGAACCCGCTTTGCGCTCTGTGCGCGCTAAGGCATACTCTTCTTTCGTTTTCGGGTGCAGAAATACTGGGAAGTCTTTACCAACTTGTTGATAGCCTTGGCTGAGTAATTCTGCGGGTGTTGCCCCCACAACCACCCAATCACGTTCGTGAAAAGGGTAACCGAGTAATTGATCGCGTACTGCGCCGCCGACAAGATAAATTTGCACAAGCTTTCCTGCTGCTGGTTTTTTTGCCATTATACCTGCCTTGCGATGAAATGCCTTGCTAAAGGAATGTGATGTACACCGGATTTTTTGGTTTAAACAGTGCGCCATTTTCAATAGCGCCGAATCCCGACTTTATGTATCTTAGCCCACGTCATGCTGAAGCGTTAGCTCATTTGCGTTATGGCTTGGGGGATGCCGGCGGCTTTGTGCTACTGACCGGCGAAGTAGGTACCGGTAAAACGACCGTCTCACGCAGTTTGCTGCAAGAGTTAGATGAGACCACCGATGTGGCGTTTATTCTTAACCCCACGTTATCGGAATTAGAATTACTGGCGGCCATTTGTGACGAGTTGAAAATTCGTTACCGCAAAACTGATGCGAGCTTAAAACTATTAGGCGACAAAATTACCCAACGGCTGCAAAAAAACCATGATGCCGGCAAGAAAACCATTTTAATTATTGATGAAGCCCAGCATTTACAGCCTGCTGTATTGGAACAGTTACGCTTGCTCACCAATTTAGAAACAAACACCAAAAAATTATTGCAGGTGATTTTAATTGGCCAGCCAGAATTACAGCAGCTGTTGCAACGTAACGATTTACGGCAATTAGCTCAACGTATTACGGCGCGTTATCATTTATTGCCGCTTAATTTAGCCGAAGTGCAGCAATATATGCGTTATCGTCTGCAAGTGGCGGGTTGTCAGCGACCGGTATTCAGTGACAAGGCGGTAAAAAAACTGTTTGAATTAAGCGGCGGTATTCCACGGTTATTGAATTTACTCGCCGACAGAGCGTTATTAGCAGCCTATAGTCAACAGCAAGCGTTAGTCGAATTAACACATGTGCAACGGGCCGCAGCCGAAATTTTGCCTAGTCACCCAGCCACAAGTCAGCGACAAGCTTTACCTAACTGGTTATGGCAGCTGTTAGCGCTATTAGGTATAATACTTGGGTTTTTATTGGCGCTACAAATTGTGCCGATACTGCGCGGAGAGTAAAGATTATGTCCATTTTAATGGATGCGTTAAAACAGCAACAACCCGCGCCTCAGGTGCCATCCACCTTTTGGCGCAATGTGGCAATTAGCCTTGCCTTAATTTTAGCCACTACCCTTGGTTTTGTAGCCGGTTATATGCTGTTAGCCAGCAAACAATCGCCAAGCGATGTGACTCAACCGGCCGCACTGATCCCCGAGGCAGCGCAACCCGCAGGCCCAGCGTTAATCGCAAAAACCCTAGAGACTAAAGCGGTTGAAGCACCGGTGGTTGCAACAACAGAGCCAGAACCGGCCGCTGAGCCAGAGCGTTTTGCGCCTGAGCCACAGGTGGTAACTGTGACAGCGAATACACCACAAGCTGAGCCGGTGAACGAGCCGGAAATCTCGGCTGAGTTACGTGAGCGTTTTGCCAGTGCACTGGCCGAAACAGCAGGTAATCCGCGTTCTGCCTCGAATAATCTGACAACACACAGTGCGCCGGCGCAAGATATTGCCATGCTGGATCTCACTTTACAGCGGCAATTACCCAAGTTACGTTTTGAAGCCCATGTTTTTGCTACTCAGCCTGCTCAGCGTTGGGTGAAAGTGAATGGTAAATCATTACAAGAAGGGCAATGGATAACGGCTGACGTGCGCTTACGGGAAATTACACCACAATATGTGTTGCTCGAATTTGGCCAACAACTTTTTAGTATGCGGGCGTTAAGCGAGTGGTGAGTTACAAATAGTTACGCACTTCTAAGCCATATTTTCTTAAATCAACACAGCCTTCTATTTGTTCTTCTTGCTGCCGCGATAAATCGATGATTCGCGGCGGCAGATGATGCTGATGCACACTGTGGTAAAACACTTTTACCCGTGGCAACGTCGGCTTTTTCTGATTATTCTCCAATACTAAGGCTAGCCGCCCAGTCGTTAAGCGTACCACGCTACCTGGCGGGTAAACGCCAATACATTTAATGAACAATTGTAATAAACTATTATCCAATTGTGCTGGCGCCATCGCCATCAGTTGCCGGATCACATTAAGCGGATTCACGTAGCTGGTTTGCACATTACTTAATTTCTCATACAAATTAACGATGGTTAGCATACGGCTACCATTACTGATTTGTTGTTCTTGGAGTGGCGGTGAGCCACTGCCATCTAACAAGGCACAATGTTGGCTGATCCAAAAAGACACTTCGCCAGCCAAAGCCGTGCTTTGCTGCAACACCATCAAACTGGTGCTAATAGCGTTAGCATCCGGTTGTTGCAACAGCATCGGCTGTTGCGCTTTACCCACATCATGCAGCAAGGCTGCCGTGATCAGGTTTTGGACTTTGTGTTTGGGGAAATTTAAAAAACGGGCGAAAGCGGCCATATAAACGGCACAGTTAATGGAGTGTTGTAGCAGCATATCGCTTTTTTCGGCGATACGAGTCAGATACAGCAAAACATCCGGATTGCGACTAACCGAATCAAATAACCCGGCACTGACTTCATGTACCAGGCTCAAATCAATAGGCTCTTCGTTGGCGGCGGCTTTTAGCACCTGCTGCTGTGTTTTTTTAGTTTGCTCTAAACTGCGCTCGGCTTTGGGTTGCTCTTCGGCAAATACTGCACGAAATGCTTCGGGCTCTTTTTCAGGTGGTGGCGGTTTTGTTTCGACTGGGCGTGGGGTCAGTTGTTTGCTCGGGTCAATGGCAACCACAAGCACGCCTTGATTTTTTAAATTGCGGATGCTTTCACGTGTGCGGACAAAGCCAGCATGTTTGATGGCCAGTTGTCCGGTTTGCTCCAGCACTTTGACAATATAGCTGCCGGGCTGTAATTGGGCTATCGACACTCTTTGATATGGCATCTAATGATCTTTGCATCCGTGAAAAGTGATGAGACTCAACTAGGTCTTATTCCTAGCATAGCAAAAAGCCCGCATTTAAGCGGGCTTTTTTAGTAGCACAAGCTTCTATTTTGCCGCGTTAACCGACGTTTTCAGCCATTGTCATTAACGAGGCATTACCGCCAGCTGCTGTGGTGTTGATGGTAATAGTTTTTTCAGTGACTAAGCGATGTAACATCCGTTCATCGGCAGGCGCGGTGATTAACGGCAGTATTGCACCTTCACGCGCGGCGATGAGTTCTGCTGCCAGCGGTTTTAAAGCACTGCTGACTTCAATTACGGCACCGGCCAGATCGGTATGCGCTAATAACGTCGTTAAGCAATCTAAGCGAACTACCGCTAACAGATGTTGTGGCATACCGGCAGCAATTAACGCTTTTATACAGGCTTCCGCTTCGATAACATCGTCTTCTTCAACCGCGGTGATCACGGCATTACCTGCGGCTAAAGCAGTAATAATGCTTAATAACCAATGGCTAAAGCTGCTGGTGTCATCACGCAGTAACGCTAAGATCCCGCGTGGATCTAACGTTAAAGTGTTGCTTTCACCTGTCGGCCCTGGCAGATTAATCGGCCGTTGCAGCTCCAGTTCAACACGTTGTAACTTGCTGCGGGCCACGGTTAACACTTGCTCTAAATCAGGCTCTTGTCGACTGACAACCTTGTTAGAAGCCAAAGAGGCTAAGAACTGCCGTAACACAGATGTACGCTGATTAATGGGTAAGGCTGCCCATTTATGCTGTGCAATATCCGCCGCTGGCATGGCATAAGCCACGGCACGGCTGGTGGTTTCTGCCAGCAAACGCACTTTTTTACCTTCATCTAACGCTGGGCAATCAACACTCAGGTTATCTTTGACTAAGCGCTGCAAATACAGTGGGCCACCGGCTTTGGGGCCGGTACCCGATAAACCACGACCACCAAAGGGTTGCACACCAACCACGGCACCGATCATGTTACGGTTTACGTAAATATTTCCGGCTTTAATTTCACGGCGAACTTTTTGCGTTAACTGATCAATACGGCTGTGCACACCGGTGGTTAGGCCATAGCCGGTGGCATTGATTTGCGCAATCACGTTATCAATCTCTTCCGCTTTAAAGCGAATAATATGCACCACAGGGCCAAACACTTCACGCTCTAACACGGTGAGATCGCTAATTTCGTATAAGTGTGGTGCAAAGAAGAAATGCTCCCCTTCTGCTGGGATCGGACAAGCAAAATGCAGCGTCGCTTTATCTTGCAAATACTGTACATGATTGGTTAAACGCTCATGTGCTTTGCTATCGATAACCGGGCCTAAATCGGTGCTTAACCACGCCGGATCACCTACGTGTAGCTCTGCCATGGCGCCTTTGATCATGGTGATAATTTTATCTGCAACATCTTCTTGTAGGAACAATACGCGTAAAGCCGAGCAGCGCTGACCCGCGCTTTGGAAACCCGAAGAGATCACATCATCGACCACTTGCTCAGGCAAGGCTGTCGAGTCGACAATCATACAGTTTTGACCGCCTGTTTCCGCGATAAGCGGCACAGGTTCACCGCCGCGCTCAGCTAATTTGCGGGCGATCCAACAACCGGTTTCTGTTGAGCCGGTAAACATCACACCTTGCACACGCAGATCCGGCACAATGTGCTCACCCACTTGGCGCCCTGGTGCAATGACCAACTGCACCACATGCTTAGGCATGCCGCATTCACTTAACAGCTCGAGCGTACGCACGGCAACTAAGCTGGTTTGCTCTGCCGGTTTGGCAACAACAGTATTACCGGCAACAATAGCGGCGGCCACTTGGCCGATAAAAATGGCTAGCGGGAAGTTCCATGGGCTAATACATAAGAACACGCCACGGGCTTGTTGTGGTTTAGCGAACAACAGCTCAGCTTGATGCGCGTAATAACGACAAAAATCAACTGCTTCTCGTACTTCCGCTACAGCATCGGCCAGCACTTTACCGGCTTCTTTAACGCAGAGGGTCAGTAATTCATCTTGATGTGCTTCCATGGCATCGGCTAAGCGGCGTAATAAGGCGGCACGCTCCGCAACCGGCGTATCGGCCCAACTGGCAAAAGCGGCGTCGGCATCGCTTAACATTTGCTGCATGGCTTCAGGGGTAGCATATTGCAGGTAACCAATCACTTCTTTTAAGTTGGCCGGGTTTACTACCGCTACGTCATCCGCGTCGCTGCTGACGACGTGCAGTTTGTCTTCCCACTCTTCCATACTTTGTTTTAGCGGCGTCAGCTGGTTGATGTCGGTGAGATCTAAACCCCGCGAGTTATTACGGCTGTGGCCAAATAAGGCGATGGGCAGTGGAATGCCTGGGTTACGTTTACTTTGCCAACCTTTCACGATTTCTACCGGGTCATGCAGTAAGGATTCAACCGGAATAGAATCGTCGATAATGTTGTTAACAAAAGAGCTGTTGGCACCGTTTTCTAATAAACGACGCACCAGATAGGCTAATAAGTCAGAGTGTTCGCCTACCGGGGCATAGATGCGGCACGGGATCTTTTCATTTTCGACAATCAGATCATAAAGTGCATCACCCATACCGTGCAGACGTTGGAATTCAAAGCCAGTCAGATCACCTGCCATTTCAATAATGGTGGCGACGGTATAGGCATTGTGCGTGGCAAATTGCGGGTAAATACTGTCACGATAACTGAGCAGTTTTTTGGCACAAGCTTGATAAGAGACATCGGTAGCCGGTTTGCGGCTAAATACTGGGAAGTCGGCTAAACCTTCTACTTGCGATAACTTAATTTCAGTATCCCAATAAGCACCTTTTACTAAGCGCACCATCATTTTACGGCCAACTTTCACCGTGAGCTCGCGCAGCCATTCAATGACATAGAAGCCGCGTTTTTGATAGGCTTGTACGGCTAAACCAAAGCCTTCCCAACCATCCAGATCGGGATCGCTAAACACTTTAGCAATCACATCTAACGACATGTCTAAGCGGTCAGCTTCTTCCGCATCCACGGTAAAGCCGATATCGTATTTTTTAGCGGCTAACGCCAGTTGTTTTAAGCGCGGCACTAATTCGGCATGCACCCGATCTAAATGGCTAAATTCATAGCGTGGGTGAATGGCTGATAATTTTACCGAGATACCCGGGCTAACAATGGGGCCCCGACCTTTGGCTGCTTTACCAATAGCTTCAATGGCCGTTAAATAAGCCTCAAAATAGCGATCTGCATCGGCCATGGTACGGGCGCCTTCGCCCAGCATATCGTAAGAATAACTAAACCCTTTGGCTTCCATGACGTTAGCACGTTCTAGTGCTTTATCAATGGTGGTACCCAAGACAAATTGCGTACCCATAATTTGCATGGCATAGCGCACGGCTTGGCGGATCACTGGCTCGCCTAAGCGACCACAGGTACGCTTGAGCAAACCAAATTGTTGTTTTTTCTCGTCATCAGAATAATTAACTAATTTACCTGTGACCAATAAGCCCCAGCTTGAAACGTTAACAAATAACGAGTTGCTGTTGCCCAGGTGAGCACTCCAATCGCCTTGCGATAATTTATCGCGGATCAGTCGATCGGCTGTTAGGCTGTCAGGCACACGCAGCAAGGCTTCGGCTAGGCACATTAATACCAAGCCTTCTTCTGTCGACAGTGAAAACTCGTTTAATAGGGCATCAACCCCGCCTTTACCCACCTGCGCTTGGCGAATATATAAAACCAGTTGCCGTGCACGCTCCCAGGCCCGACTGCGTGTCTTCGCATCCACTTCTGCCAGTGGCAACAAAAAGTCTAGAACGTCATCTTCATCGGCGCGGTAATAATCGCGAATGAGTTGGCGGATAGGGTCTGTGGTGACCAAAGAACCATTAAACAGCATAGAATTATCCTGATTGTCGATACGTGAATTGGCGTTGTCATTAATGACCCGCACGAACATGCCTTTGGCTTTATTGTTATCAGCGGCATTTTAGAGAAAAGACCACAGCATAGGGTGGTTATTTTTGCGGTTTAACCGTATATAATTCTGTCAACAATATCAAATACCCAAGAAAATACTGCTATGAACTCGAACCCCAAAGCGAAAGCACTTGATCGTATTGACATCAGTATTCTCGATACGTTGCAAAAAGAAGGTCGAATTGCCAATGTTGACTTAGCCAAAAAAGTCAATTTAAGTGCTAGCCCGTGTATTGATAGAGTAAAACGCCTTGAAAAAGAAGGGTTTATTGAAGGTTATGGCGCAAGGCTCAATAGTGGCAAATTAGGTTATGGCACCGCGGCTTTTATACAAGTAACGTTAGATAGAACCACCAGTGATGTGTTTGATAAGTTTCGCGATGCCGTGGTGCAGATCCCGGAAGTGGCAGAGTGTCATATGGTTGCTGGGGGTTTTGATTATTTACTGAAACTGCGATTGCCGACGATGGAAGCTTACCGGCAGATCCTTGCCAAGATAGTCGATTTACCCGGCGTAGCGCAAACCCACACCTATGTGGTGATTGAGCAAGTGAAAAACGACCGCGGTTTACCTTTAAAAACACATGCTGATGCCAGTACGCCCCCGCAATAGGGGCGTTGGCGTGTTACATCCAGCGGTCGCTGTTGCGACGGCTTGGAATTAATTTGGGTAACAATAAACCGAACACTAAACCGAAGGTTAAAATCACACCACCAATGGTCATTGGCTGCTGCCAAAAACTCGCTTGGGTGGCATTCAGCTCAGTCGTTAAACGCTCGTTATTACGTCGCAGTTGTTCTAATTCTTGTACGGCTAAATCACGCTCGAGTGTCACTTGATCTAAAGTGGCTTGCAGTTGGCTGGCGCCTTGCTCAAGGCTATTTAAGCGCGAGCTTTGCTCTTGAAAAGTGGCCGTTAATTCACTCAGTTGGGCATTTAAACCGGGCGTAAACGTCAGATGCTCTTTTGGCAACCAAGCGGTTTTATCTTCTTCATACTGAATTTGCGCATAGTTATTGTCTTCAGACAGGAATACCACGCTGCTACCGGCCGCTAACGTGCCGACGATACGATATTGATTACCCGGCCCAGAGTGCAAGTACACCACTAAGGCATCGCTGATAAAAGCCGGTTTTTGCTCAGTTTGGCTTTGTGCCGGTAACCAGCATAGTAAGAGACTGAGTAAAAATAACGAACGAACAGAGCTGCGAAATAATCTAAACATAGGTATCCTGAGACTTAATTGAAAACAGATGTCATATAACAATATCGGCGATAATAGGCAGTTGTGTGGCAATTGACAAGGACTAATAGCCGTAAGGCCAGTTCGCTGTCGGAGAGTGGTAATGAGTCTGGAACTTGAACTTAAGTATTTAATTAGTGCTGCAGATGCCGCGTTACTGCCGGATCTGTTGCAGCTTTACCCCATTTTACGTACAACTGAACCGCAATCACTGCTAAATGCTTACTTTGATACGGCAGAGCATTGGTTTCGGCAACATGATATGGGATTGCGCTCGCGCTTAAAGTTAGGGCGTTTTGAGCAAACCTTAAAGCTAGCGGGGCAACAACATGGCGCCTTGCAAATTCGCCCAGAATACAATGTACCTTGTCATGGCGTTATACCGCAGCTTGACCAGTTTCCAGCTGAAGTGTGGCCCGTAGACACAGATATCAGCGCATTGCAAACACAGCTGGTTGAGCTATTTCGTACTGACTTTCAGCGCAGTAGCTGGGTGGTACAATTGCCGGATGCTGAAATTGAAGTGGTCTACGATAATGGCGAAGTGCGAGCCGGGGAGCGGCGCCAAGCGATTTCGGAAATGGAGCTGGAGTTACTTTCAGGGCGGCCACAAGCTTTGTTTGAACTCGCCGAATTCTTATTAAAAGCCCTGCCATTACGCACCGGTTGGCTCAGTAAAGCCGCCCGCGGTTATCAACTGTTTCATAACAAAACCACCGCCAGACCCAAGCCGTTAGCTGCCCAACAAGCCGCACAACCGCTACTGGTGTATTTGCAGCGTTTACAGCAATTAGAAAACTGCTATTTACAAGAGTTAGCGCCTGATTTGTTGAGCGAGGTCGAAGACGCGTTACAGCAACTTGCGCATCAATTAACCGATGAAGGACAACAACTCTTGTCCAGTCAGGCGCGCACAGCGGCCAGAGAGTTGGCAGAAAGCGGTGCTTTAGTCTTTAACAGTCAGGCGTATCATCTGCTGTTATTAAAGGTATCCGCTTTACTGTTACAAGACGTTTAAGCAAAGGAGTACAACATGACCGCATCACAGGGGCAGGGTAGCTATTGGCAAGCCGATTTTGAAGCCTTATCACCGCAATTGGACGCGGCAACGTTGGCTAAGCTGACTCGTCTGTTGCAGTCTAGTACTTTTATTGGCCGTACGCTCAGGCAACAGCCGCAGTTGCTGGCGCTCTGTTGTGATAGTGAACGCTTACAGCAGCATTTAGCCGCTGGTTTTCATGATCCCTTAACTGCCATCACTTCAACGGCTGAAAGCGATGTATTTTCTGCACTCCGTCGTTATCGAAATGCCAGTTTATGCTTGATTATGGCGGCGGATATTTTTGAATTACAACCAATTGCCGCCAGCCTGACGTCGGTATCGCAATTAGCGAATACCTTGATTAACAGCGCCTATCAATGGGCTTATCAGCAGCAAAGCCTCAGTAGTGGTCTGCCTTTAGATGAACAGGGCGAGCCCATGCCGTTACTGATTTTAGGCATGGGTAAGTTGGGTGGTGGTGAGCTGAACTTCTCATCTGATATCGATTTGATCTTTACTTATCCCAGTAACGGCGAAACGGTGGGCGGACGCAGGCCCCTAGAGCATCAACAGTTTTTCACTAAGGTCGGGCAAAAGCTGATTGCCGCCTTACATCAGGTAACGGCTGATGGGTTTTGCTATCGTGTGGACATGCGGTTGCGGCCTTTTGGTGACAGCGGGCCGCTGGTCCTCAGTTTCGCAGCGCTGGAAGATTACTATCAAGAGCAAGGGCGTGAATGGGAACGTTACGCCATGTTAAAAGCGCGCGTACTTAACCCCGATAAGCGTTACGCGCCTGAGTTACAAGCCTTATTAAAACCCTTTATTTATCGGCGTTATATCGACTTCTCCGCGATTGAATCGCTGCGGCGGATGAAACAGTTAATTGAACAAGAGAATCGTCGGCGCAATCGGCGCGATAACATTAAGCTTGGCGCAGGCGGGATCCGCGAAGTGGAATTTATTGTGCAAACCTTGCAGTTAATTCGTGGTGGGCGTATTCCACAATTACAGCAACAATCGCTGTTAAAGGTGTTGCCTTTACTGCAAGAGCACGAGTTGCTGAGTGCCGAGCATGCTGCCGCCTTGCAGCAAGACTATCTGTGGCTGCGTCAAGTAGAGCAAGGCCTGCAAGGTATTGACGATAAACAAACACAAACCTTACCGGCCGAGGCGGTTGGTCAACAACAGTTATTAGCCTGTTTAGGGCGAACCGATTGGGCCAGTTTGCAGGCAGACATTGAAGCGGCTATGCAGCGTATTCATCAGTATTTTAAATTGGTGATTGAGCCAGAAGACAACTTGGAATCGCAAGAGTTAAGCCTTGGGCGCCTATTGTGGGACAGTGATAGTGTGGGCTCGGACTTAGCCGAGCAAGTTGATTGGTTAGATATGGCTGAGGCAACCGCACTGCTCGAACAATTACAGCAGTTTAAATTGGATTGTCAACGCCGCTCAGTGGGCCCGCGTGGCCGTGAATATTTAGCCAAGCTGATGCCACAACTGTTGCATTGGTTACAGCATCAACAGGCTTCTAATACCATTTTAAGTCGGATCCTTGGTGTATTTAGTAAAATCGTTACCCGCACCGCCTATTTAGAATTACTTTTTGAAAATCCGCCTGCGATGCAGCAATTGGTGCTGCTTTGCTCGCAAAGCGGTTGGCTGGCCGAGCAACTGGCCCGTTATCCAATGTTGCTGGACGAATTGATTGATCCGAGCCAGTTGTATCAGGTGGCCACCATTGATGACTATCGTGATCGCTTACGTTTATATTTATTGCGGGTGCCGGAAGATGACTTAGAGTTATTAATGGAAACCTTGCGGCAATTTAAACAAGCGCAGCAGCTACGTATTGCCGCAGCTGATATTTCGGGGGCTTTGCCCTTGATGAAAGTGAGTGATCACTTAACCTGGTTAGCCGAAGTGATTGTTGAACAGTTGGTAAATTTAGCGTGGCAACAAATGGTGGCTCGTTATGGTTTACCGGCGGGAGCCAGTGATCAGGATAAAGGTTTTGCGGTGATTGGTTATGGTAAGCTCGGTGGTTTAGAGCTGGGTTATGGTTCGGATCTTGACTTGGTATTCTTGCATCAATGCCGCAGCCAAGAAGGCACCTCTGGCGATCGCAGCATCGATTCGTTGCAATTTTACTTAAAACTTGTGCAGCGTATTCTACATTTAAGTACCACGCGCACCAATAGTGGCGTGCTGTACGAGATTGATACGCGCTTAAGGCCTTCCGGTAATTCTGGCTTGTTAGCTATTCATATCGACACCTATCAGCAGTATTTACAGCAGGATGCCTGGACGTGGGAGCACCAAGCTTTAGTTCGGGCGCGGATGATCTTAGGCTCGGCGGAACTGCGTTCCGAATTCAGCCAGATCCGGCAACACATTTTAACTTTGCCACGGGATGCTGCGCAGTTAACCCAAGATGTTCTGCAGATGCGTGCTAAGTTGCGAGAGCATCATGGTGTCGCGACGGATGATGTAAAGCACAGTGTTGGCGGTATTGTTGATCTGGAATTTCTCAGCCAGTATTTAGTGCTAGCTTATAGTAAAGACTATCCAGCGTTGTTTGAATTCACCGATAATATTCGTATTTTAGCGGCCGCAGCGGCCAGTGGTTTACTGCCAGAAGCGGAAGCCACGGCTTTAGCCGAGGCGTATCAGGTATTACGTGGCGCAGGGCATCGGCATACACTTGCGCCTGCTACGGTGAATGTGGATAGCGGCTTGGCACAGCATCGCGCGCAGGTACAGCAAAGTTGGCAGCACTGGTTTGCGAATGCGCCAACAGCTTAAAGCTGGTAAGGGTTAGGGCCGGTCGCCACACAATTTTGTTGGAAAAACGGATCGGTTAAATAGGTCACCACTAAAGCCCGGGCATTAGGACAAAAAAAGCCAAAAATAGGCTGCTTAAAATCCGGGCTGATGGTCACCGTCATTTCCTGTAATGCTTCGACTAAACTACCGTTTGTGACAAAGTACTCTTTCACAACGTAGTCGCGTGGTAATGCCCAAAAAAGCTGCATCTGTTCTTGATCAGCATAATCTTGCAACACCTGCTTAATGGTTTTTCCGGCTTCAAAGCGTCGACGGATCTTTTGGCCACGCCAAGTTGCCGCCGCCGGTGCGGCTACTTGCAATTCACGTCGACGTAGGCGTAAGACCAATTCATCGCTCGTATCCGGAATGGTAATAATAAAATCGCTGGCATCGCGGGTTTTTTGCAGGCTGGTGCGATAATCCGAATAAAAACGGCTAAAGCCCTCGGCTGCCGCATTCTTTTTAGTCGGATCGAACAATAGCTCAGGTTTAGTGACAAGCAAAAACACTAGGCCAATGACCAAGATCCCCACTAGCAGTTGTAATAAAATCTTCATGGGTTATAACGTCCTAGTCATATAATGACGGTGCTTCAGCATCCGGTCGGGTTTTAAACCGTCGATGCAGCCACATATACTGTTCGGGGTTTTTTAATACGGCTTGCTCAACCCACTGATTAACGCGGGTTACATCGGCGCGATCATCGCCACTGGGAAAATGATCAAACGCCGGCAGTATGTCAATTTGATAGCCGCGATAATCAGGTAAACGATAAGTATAGATCGGGATCACCACGCAATTTGCCGCATTGGCAAAAAGTAAGGTGCCGGTGGTGGTGGCGGTATCTGCCACCGCAAAAAAAGGAACAAACTCAGCCCGACTGCGTCCGTAATCTTGATCGGGAAGATAAAAACACACTTCTTGCTGATTTAGCGCCTGGATCAAGCCTTTAACATCCCGCTTGCCAATCATATATTTATTGCTGCGGCTGCGGCCGTGATACTGCAGATAATCCATTAGCGGGTTATTGTTCGGACGATAAAAACCAATGCTGGGGTGGGTTAAGCCAATCACTCGCCCAGCCGCCTCTAAATGTAGAAAATGCCCCGCCAGCAATAAAATACCCTTGCCGCTAGCGACTGCCTGCTGGATATGCTCGTAACCGGTAATATGTGCCAAGCGACGAACTCGCCAATCCGGCCACCACCAGCCAATCACCGTTTCAAACATGGCTTTGCCGCTTTCTTCGGCGTTGCGCCATAACAAGGCTTCACGTTCAGCCGCGCTTTTCTGTGGAAAACAAAGCTCGAGATTTCGTCTAGCAATTTTTTGACGGGATTTTAAGGCTTTAAATAATAACTTACCTAAGGCTGCGCCTAGGGTCATCAGCACACGGTAGGGTAACCAGCTGATAAGGTACATCAAGCCGACACCGATCCATAACAGCCAATAACGCGGCAATAAAAAACGCCAACTAAACTGAGGAGACTTAACCAAAATAGATATCCGAAAAAAACAAACTGACGGTATTGTATCGAAAAAATCGCGGCAGGAAAGGCGAAACTGGTAGGAGCATACGAAAAGACGAGGTATACCGACGCGCGGTATACCTCAACAGATTTACATCGTCAGTGCGTTGTTAATCGATAACAGGTCTTCTTCTGTTAAGTTACCGGCAGCTTGTTTGAGCTGTAACTGCGCTAGGATGTAATCATAACGCGCACCTGATAGGTTACGTTGTGCATCAAACAAGTTACGGGTGCTGAGTAAGACATCAACGATAGTTCGGGTGCCCACTTCAAAACCGGCTTCGGTTGCTTGTAAGGCACTTTGTGCCGAAATAACCGCTTGTTCTAAAGCACGGATCACAGACATTTGCGAATTGACATCGTTAAATGAGCTACGCACTTGGCGAACCACAGAGCGATAGCTTTGTTCTAAAGCTTGGCTGACTTCCACATAGCTAGCTTGTGCCACACGCACGTTTGCATCAATTGCACCGCCGCTGTAAATCGGTACAGAGAGGCTAATGCTGATTGAGCTGTTGTCAAAGCGATCAAAGCCTGATGTTTTAGATACACCTAAATTGGCAATCGCATCAACGGTGGGTAAATGACCCGCTTTCGCTAAATCAATATCAATTTCAGCCACATCTAACGAAATGCGCTGAGCTTGTAATACCAAGTTGTTTTGCTCAGCAATGCCAACCCACTCATTGGCTGCAGCAGGCTGCGGCCGTGAGGTAGAAAATTTGTCGGTATTTAACATGGCGACTTCAGCATGATACTGACCCGTGATTTCGCGCAGGGCTTCACGGGCATTTTCTAGGTTATTTTCACTGCTGATTTCACGCGCAACCACGCTGTCATATTGTGCTTGAGCTTCATGCACATCGGTGATCGCGGTTAAGCCTACCGCAAAACGTTGCTTGGTTTGCTCTAACTGGCGCTCTACAGAGCGTTTTTCGGCAGCCACGAACGTTAAGTTATCTTTGGCTTTTAACACGTCAAAATAAGCTGACGTCACGCGTAAGATCAGACCTTGCACTTCAGCGTTGTAAATGGTTTGGCTTTGCAGCGCCACTTTTTCTGCGCGTGGCAAACTCTGCCAATCAAACCAATCAAACAGGCTTTGCCGCGCGGTAACGTTGGCACCGATGCTGTTACTGCCACCGAAACGTAAATCATCGTTAGATGAACGACCAATTTCAGCACCAAAGCTGACAGAGGGTAATAAACGGGCTTTAGAGATATCAATACGCGCGGTAGCGGCATCGCGGTTAGCGGCAGCACGTTGCACAACCGGATCCTTTTGGGTAGCGAGCTGGTACACCGCTTTTAAGTCATCAGCCTGTAGTTGTAGGCTAAAAAAACTTAGCGATGACAGCACGAGAGTGCTTAATAACGTTTTTTTCATGTAATAAATCCTGGCTGAATAAGGAAACTGCCCAAATGATAACCTGTTAAAGTAAACTAGGTAACGTTTAAACCGTAAAGTTACCCGGTAGAGTGTAACAAAATGTGAGGGCAACCATGTCGCAATTCAAGATAGAACAGTATCCTTCTTTTCAAGCAGAAGATCTGGACATTATCGACAAAACCACGGTTTTTCAGGGCTTTTTTCGGATTGAGCGTTGGCAACTGCGACATAAGCTGTTTGCAGGCGGTTGGAGCCAGCCAATGATCAGAGAAGTTTTCGAGCGCGGACAGGCTGTGATAGTCTTACCTTATAATCCACAAACCGACGAAGTGGTGTTGGTTGAGCAGTTCCGCGTGGGTGTGGTCGATCAAGGTCAAAGCCCGTGGTTACTCGAATCTATTGCTGGAATGATCGACGACGGCCAAACCGCAGAGCAAACTGCTATTCGTGAAGCGAAAGAAGAAGCGGGCTTAACCTTAAGTGAGCTTTGGCCAATGTTAAATTATTTTTCGAGCCCCGGTGGCAGCACAGAGAAAATTCATTTGTATTTAGCCCGGCTAACACAACCCGTGACTAGCGGTTTATTTGGGCTCGATGCTGAACATGAGGACATCAAAATGCACGTTATGCCACGGCAAACGGCCATGCAATTATTAGCATCAGGGCACATTAACAATGCTGCGACAGTGATTGGCTTGCAATGGTTAGCGCTGCATTTAAGTGATGTGCAGCAACGCTGGGGTACACGCCTTGCATAAATCGATTTATGTACCGCAGTTACCCGACTTTTTGAGTTTGTGTGAACGCAACTATGCCGCACTGCTGCCGTTATTGCCCGAAACGCCGCAACTTGGCCAGCAATTATTTATAGCGCTGGGTGAGCAGGATATTTATTGCTTAACGGTGCTTGAGGTTGCGCGCTTTACTACGCGGGTGAAAATAGAGTTGAGCAGTGCCGATCATGTTTATTTTCAACCCAGTTTTGATGTGCAGCTGTACCATGATGCGCGGTTAGCCGAAGTGGTGCGAGCGCAGCAGCAATGGCGCTTTATTGGTGTGTATCCTTATCCGAATGCCACCATGTCGCAGCCTGATGAAAAACGACAAATTAATATGTTACTGCGCGATTGGTTAAACTTGTGCGCGCGGCGCGGTACTCGGCAGCATTCGGCGGTGTCAGGTTAATGCACAACTATGTCTTCCCAGCAAAAGCGGCCTATCGTGTAGTGCAAATTACCGATTGTCATTTATTGGCGGAACACGATGGCTTATATCGTGATTGCCAACCGGCGGTGCACTTAAAAGCGATTTTAGCGCAATTACAACTGTCGCCACCCGACGCACTCATTTTAACCGGCGATCTCACCCAAGATCACACCTTGGGCAGTTATCAATTATTGGCACAACTTTGCCAAGAGCTAAGCTGCCCTGTGTTTGTGTTACCCGGTAATCATGATGATTTGGCTATGTTAGCTCAGCTGCAACAACAGCCACCGTTTCAAAGGGCAGAAAGTTTAAGCTTAGGCGAGTGGCAACTGTTTTTGTTAAATACCAAGGGCCCGACACCTGCCGGTGAGTTTGCCGAGGATCGGCAAAGCGCTTTAGCCCAGCAGTTTGCAAAAAGTCAGGCCAAACAGTTTTGGTTGTTTTGTCATCATCACTCTCAGCCATTGGGCTGTTTTATTGATAAACATGGTTTGCGCGATCAACAGACTTTTTGGCCCTGGTTACTGCGCGAACCCAAAATTAAAGGGCTGGCGCATGGCCACGCGCATCTGGCTTATCACAAGGTGGTGCAGGGCATTGATATTGTCGGTTGCCCAGCCAGTTCGGTGCAGTTTTTAGCAAGCGATGACTGGCAAACCGTTAATGCCGGACCACAATGGTGCGAATGGTATTTTGCTGCGGCAGGTCAGGTCAGTTGGCAGTTTAAGAGGCTTTAATGCAACGAATTTTATATTTACACGGTTTTGCCAGTTCCAGTCTTTCGACCAAGGCGGTGCAAACCCAAGCTTACTTTGCGGCATTACCGAATGTGCATTTTCAAGCGCTAGATTTACCTTACACGCCCGATGCGGCGATGCAGGTATTAGAGCAAG
Organism: Alishewanella maricola; assembly: GCF_016343785.1. Classification (NCBI taxonomy): domain Bacteria; kingdom Pseudomonadati; phylum Pseudomonadota; class Gammaproteobacteria; order Alteromonadales; family Alteromonadaceae; genus Alishewanella; species Alishewanella maricola. The sequence continues at coordinate 62,588 of NZ_JAEINI020000009.1, forward strand.
CCATAGTGCAACCGCCAACAGCCATTATTGGCAGCTCGCTGGGTGGGTTTTTAGCCACGGTACTGGCCGAGCGAATTGGCTGTCGGGCCTGCGTGATCAACCCTGCTGTGGCACCGCATCGGGTATTAAGCCAATTTTTGGGTGAGTACGAACACCCGGTGTTACAACAGCGATATCAGGTTCAAGCGCAGCATATGCAACAGCTCGAAGCCTTGATGCCGATGCGGTTGCAACAGCCCAGTCGCTATTTAGTCCTTTTGCAAAGCGGTGATGAGGTGTTAGATTATCGTTTGGCCGTGGATTATTATCAGGGCGCACAGGTTCAGCTAGTTACAGGTGGTGATCATAGCTTTGTTGGTTATCAAGATTATCTGCCACACATTGCCGATTTTTGTCTGCAACCTCAGGAAACGGGAAGCCAAATTACAGTATGACTGAACAACTTTATAATGCCGAGTCGATCGAGGTTCTCACCGGTTTAGAGCCGGTGCAGCGCCGTCCAGGTATGTATACCGACACCACGCGGCCAAATCACTTAGCGCAAGAAGTAATTGATAACAGCGTGGATGAGGCGTTAGCCGGTCACGCCGATTTAGTGCAGGTGATTTTGCATGATGATCAATCGATTGAAGTTATCGATAACGGTCGAGGCATGCCGGTGGATATTCACCCCGAAGAAGGGGTGTCTGGCGTCGAATTGATTATGTGCCGGCTACATGCGGGCGGTAAATTCTCTAACAAAAACTACCAATTCTCTGGTGGTTTACACGGTGTTGGTATTTCTGTTGTTAACGCCTTATCAAGCCGAGTGGATGTGAGTATTCGCCGCGATGGTCAGGTTTATGATATCGCCTTTGAACATGGTAACAAGGTGGCAGAGTTAGCCGTTAGTGGCACCGTAGGTAAGCGCAATACCGGTACACGCGTTCGGTTTTGGCCCACCGCCTCTTATTTTGATTCACCCAAGTTTTCAGTGAGTCGTTTGTTACATGTATTAAAAGCCAAGGCCGTATTGTGCCCCGGTTTAACCGTAAAGTTTGATGACAAAGTTAACCAACAACAATATCAATGGTGTTATGAAGCCGGTATTCGTGACTATCTCGCCGAAGCCGTACAGCATTTTATTGCCTTACCTGAGCAGCCGTTTGTTGGTCAATTTACCGCCAGTACCGAAGCGGTAGAGTGGGCGTTACTTTGGTTGCCAGAAGGGGGAGAGCTAACCACCGAAAGCTATGTCAATTTAATCCCGACGGCGATGGGCGGCACGCACGTTAATGGCTTGCGCCAGGGGTTGTTAGAAGCCATGCGAGACTTCTGTGAGTACCGCAATTTGTTGCCCAGGGGTATTAAACTATCAGCGGAAGATGTCTGGGATCGCTGCGCTTACGTGATGTCATTGAAAATGCAAGATCCGCAGTTTGCTGGCCAAACGAAAGAGCGTTTATCGTCACGGCAATCGGCGGCTTTTGTCAGTGGTATTGTCAAAGATGCTTTTAGCTTGTGGTTAAACGAGCAAACCGATGTGGCATTAGCCTTAGCCGATTTTTGTATTAACAATGCCCAAAAGCGGCTACGGGCTGCAAAAAAAGTCATTCGTAAAAAAGTAACGTCAGGGCCCGCTTTACCCGGTAAGTTAGCCGATTGCTCGGCACAAGACTTAGCCCGTACCGAACTCTTTTTAGTTGAGGGTGACTCGGCGGGTGGCTCGGCTAAACAAGCGCGTGATCGGGAGTTTCAAGCCGTGATGCCACTGCGCGGTAAAATTTTAAATACCTGGGAAGTAGAATCTGGACAAATCTTGGCTTCACAAGAAGTTCATGATATCTCCGTGGCCATTGGTATCGATCCTGATTCGTTAGACTTATCCAGTTTGCGTTATGGCAAGGTGTGTATCCTAGCGGATGCCGACTCGGATGGGCTACACATTGCCACCTTGCTGTGTGCTCTGTTTATGCGACATTTCCGCCATCTAGTTGAGCAGGGCCATGTCTACGTTGCCATGCCGCCATTGTATCGAATAGACATTGGCAAAGATGTGTACTATGCGCTTGATGAAGAAGAGAAAAATGGTATTCTCGACCGTATCGAAGCAGAAAAAAAACGCGGCAAAGTTAATGTGCAACGTTTTAAAGGCTTAGGTGAAATGAACCCGCTGCAACTGCGTGAAACGACAATGGATCCGAACACTCGGCGTTTAGTGCAACTGACTGTAGACGACGCGGCGCAAACAATGGAATTGATGGATATGCTGTTGGCGAAAAAACGTGCTACCGATCGGCGTGATTGGCTGGAATTAAAAGGTGATAGAGCCATCATCGCTTAATCTAGGCACGGCTAAAGCATTTAGGGAGTCACCTGTGAAAAAACTGCTGGTCATTCTTCTGTGGTGTTGGGTTAGTCTCGGCCATGCTGAGTCGTTACCTGATGATGTGCCTGAGTGGCTGCAGCAAGTTGCTGCAGAAAAAAATCGTGCGCCAGAACAGATGCTCGAGATTTTAACGGCTAATCAGGCGCAGTTTGCTAACTTAAGCGCTGTGGCTCAGGCTTATTGGTTAAATCATCAAGCCACCATTTTAAGTCATTTAGGTCGTTTTCAAGAGCAGCAAGCGGTGGCAGAGCAGGGTATTGCGCTACTCAAAGATAATCCGAGCAGTTTATATGCCGAGCTCAGCTATGAGTTGGGCTTTGCTTTCGAAATGAAATTAGCCTTAGCCGATGCGATGAAGTGGTATCAAAAAGGCGTAGCAACGGCGATGGCTGTCGAAAATGAAAGGCTGCGTTTACGCGGGCTGATTAATATTTCGGCGGTTGATTCGTTACAAAATCGTACGCATCAAGCATTACAAAACTTACAAGATATCTATGCGCGAGCGACGCAATTAAAAGATAAAGAGCTACTAGCCGAAGTGAATGCACAGTTGGGCTTGTTGTACTCTAACTTGTCGTATGAGCAAGACGCACAAGAGTTTCTAGAGCAAGCCTTGGTGTTGTATGAAGAGTTAGGCTGGCATAAAAACCGCGTGACAGTATTGTATAATTTGGCTCGCAATTACAGCTATTTAGAAGACTTTGAGTTAGCGTTACAAAGCTTCGAGCGGATGTTGCAATCGGCCTTGAAAGAACAAGACATACTGAATTTGTATTACGCTTACAACGGTTTGGCGATAACCAGTAATGAAATGGACAAACCGCAAGTGGCGTTAAATTACATGGAAAAAGCCGAAGAATATTTGGCGGTTATTCATTCCGACTATTATTTAGCCAGTCATCATTATGAAAAAGCGCTGATTTATCAAAATTTGCAGCAAAACACCCAAGCTATGCAGCAATTATTGCTGGCCGAGCAATATGTGCAAACGGCAGAGAACAGTGGTTCGGGTAATATGCTGTTATCGTTTCAATTACTCAAAGCGGAATTGTTAGCGGATCAAGGGCAATATGAACGTGCTTTTCAAACTATGCGGCTTTTTGTTCGTGGTTTTCAGCAATTTCGAGATAAAGAAAACGAGTTAGAAATTGCAAAAATGCGCTTGAGTTTTGAAGCCGAGCGCGAGCAAGTTCAGCAAAATATGTTAGAGCAAGAATACCAATTAAACGCGTTACGCTTAGCAGAAGTTGAACGTAATAGAGTAATGCAATGGTTATGGCTGGGCATGGCCGCGACCCTAGGGCTATTCATACTGGTGGTGGTGTTATTACTACGCCGCACCCGTTCAGCGAAGGCCACACCCAGCTCGCCAACACGACAGGATCAGGCATGACAGAAACCGTACTTTCCGCCGATGGCACCGAACAGCTGCCACTGCGCCGCTTTACCGAAGAAGCCTATTTAAATTATTCCATGTACGTGATTATGGACCGGGCCTTACCGCATATCGGTGATGGGTTAAAACCGGTGCAACGTCGCATCGTCTATGCTATGTCCGAATTAGGCCTGTCGCATCTGGCGAAGTATAAAAAATCGGCGCGTACTGTCGGTGATGTGTTAGGTAAGTTTCATCCGCACGGTGATTCAGCGTGTTATGAAGCCATGGTATTGATGGCTCAACCCTTTTCATATCGTTATCCGTTGGTCGACGGCCAAGGAAACTGGGGTGCGCCGGATGATCCAAAGTCTTTCGCAGCAATGCGTTATACCGAAGCCAAATTATCGCGCTTTAGCGAAGTTTTGTTATCTGAGTTAGGCTCAGGCACTGCCGATTGGATCCCCAATTTTGACGGCACCCTCGAAGAGCCCAAGGTGTTACCGGCTCGTTTACCGCATATATTACTTAATGGTATCACCGGTATTGCAGTAGGTATGGCCACGGATATTCCACCGCATAACGTGCGTGAAATTGCCAATGCGTGTGCTGAGATCTTGGATAATCCGAAAGCTGAATTAGCCGATTTATTACAGCATGTGAAAGGCCCCGATTATCCAACTGATGCCGAAATTATCTCTTCTATCGAAGATATTGCGGCGGTATACGCGACAGGCCGCGGTAGTATTAAAATGCGTGCGGTGTATCTGCAAGAAGAGGGCGATATTGTGATAACGGCGTTGCCGCATCAAACGTCGGGCTCGAAGGTACTGGAGCAAATTGCGGCGCAAATGCAGGCGAAAAAGCTGCCAATGGTGTCAGATTTACGTGATGAATCGGATCACGAAAACCCAACCCGCATTGTTATTGTGCCACGCTCTAATCGAATTGATGTTGAGCAGTTAATGCAGCACTTGTTTGCCACCACTGACTTAGAGCGAAGTTATCGGGTTAACCTGAATATTTTAGGGCTAGATCACCGGCCACGGGTGCGCAATTTACTGGAAATCTTAACCGAGTGGCTGAGCTTCCGCCGTGACACCGTGCGTCGGCGTTTGCAGTTCCGCTTAGATAAAGTGTTAGACCGTTTGCATGTGTTAGAAGGTTTGTTAATTGCCTTTTTAAACATCGACGATGTGATCCGCATTATTCGAACCTATGACGAACCTAAGCCTGAGTTGATTGCTTTTTTTGGTGTAACAGAACGCCAAGCTGAAGCGATTTTAGAGCTGAAATTGCGCCATCTTGCCAAGCTAGAAGAAATGAAGATCCGGGGCGAGCAGGATGAGCTGAGCAAAGAGCGCGATAAGCTTCAGGCTATTTTAGGCTCTGAGAAAAAACTGACTAAGCTCGTGCGCGATGAACTGATGGCCGATGCACAAAAATACGGTGATGTTCGCCGCAGCCCTATCGTGCAGCGTGAAGAAGCCAAAGCTTTAAGCGAAAAAGAATTATTGCCAAGCGAAGCCGTTACCGTGGTGTTATCTGAAAAAGGCTGGGTGCGCTGTGCCAAAGGGCATGATGTCGATGGCAATGCCCTCAGTTATAAAGCCGGCGATGCGTTTAAAGCCTTAGCGAAAGGACGTTCGAATCAACAAGCGGTATTTTTAGATTCCTCGGGTCGCAGTTATGCCACCGAAGCGCATGAATTACCGTCTGCGCGTGGCCAAGGTGAGCCATTAAGCGGCCGTTTCGGCATTATTGCCGGTGAAACCGTCGAACATGTATTAATTGCCGATGAAAAACAAACATTACTGCTCGCCTCTGACGCCGGCTATGGTTTTGTTGCCGAGTTTAATGATTTGCTCAGTCGCAATAAAGCCGGTAAAGCGCTGCTCAGTTTACCGACGGCGGCAAAAGTATTGCCACCGTTACCGGTTGGCAACCCCGATACCGATTTATTGCTGTGTATTTCAAACGAAGGCCGTATGCTGGTGTTCCCGGTGGCCGAGTTACCGAAACTCAGCAAAGGTAAAGGTAATAAGCTGATGTCGATCCCGTCGGCACGTTCAGCCAGTCGAGAAGAGTTTGTCAGTTTGCTAGCCGTAGTACCGGCTGATGGCAGTGTCACCTTAGTGGCCGGTAAGCGTAAGCTTAGCCTGAAAGTGGATGACTTACAGCACTATCATGGTGAACGGGGGCGGCGTGGTAATAAGCTGCCACGCGGTTTACAGCGCATTGATGAAATTATTGTCAATGGCCTGAGTGATCAAACCAGCAGCCCGAGCGAATAACGTTATACTAGGCCCCTGATCTGATTGTGGTGTGAGTTGGCAAGGGGCCTGATGTGGTTGCTGTATTGCGTATAGTGTTATTAGTGCTGTTTTTTATTGGCAGCACCGTGGCGGGATTACTGGTTTGTTTATTCCGCCCTTTTCATCCTAACAATGTGGCATTGTTTAGCAAATGGTACGGCAAGGTATCGTGGATCCTCGGCATTGACGTAGAGATCCGTTATGATCCGGCGATTGCACCAGGCGAGCCATACGTGTTTATTGCTAATCACCAAAATAACCTCGATTTATTTACGATCAGTGGTTCAGTGCTACCGCGCACCGTAACCATTGGTAAGAAAAGCCTGAAATTTATTCCATTCTTTGGCCAATTATATTGGCTTAGCGGTAACTTCTTAATTGACCGTGATAACAAAGCTAAAGCGCTCAACACCATGTTATTTGCCGCAGAGCGTATCGCTAATCAAAAGATCTCGGTATGGATGTTTCCCGAAGGCACCCGCAGTTATGGTCGGGGGCTGCTGCCGTTTAAGATGGGGGCTTTTCACATAGCTTTAGAAGCGAATGTACCCTTAGTGCCGGTATGTATGAGCTCGACGCATAACCAGTTTAAATTAAACCGCTGGCGCAACGGTAAAGTGATTATCCAAATGAATGCGCCGGTGGTGCTGACTAAAGATGACAATTTACGCCAGTTTGCCCGAAATATTCGTCAGCAAATGGCAGATCAAATTAGTGCGCTTGATGCCGAGCTAGCTAACGACTACACTGCGCAACAGCAAAAATAACTGAGTAATCTTTATGGAAAACTGGCAAGAATTTACCGCAGAAACCATCAGTGCTTTATTAGAAGATGGTAGCGATCCGGATGCACTGTATACCATTGAGCATCATTTTTATGATAAAGACTTTAATAAACTAGAAAAACTGGCCGTAGAGCTGTTTAAGCTAGGTTATGAAGTGACCGACGCTGAAGAAGTCGAGTTTGAAGATGGCACCAATGCTTGGGTCTTCGATGCTATATGTGAGCAAGCTTTAGATGAAGCCGCGATCACGGCAGATGCCATTAAATTGGAAGCCTTAGCGAAAAAACATCAGGTTGAATATGACGGCTGGGGCACCTACTTTGAAGGTGACGATGACGAAGCATTTGATGAAGCGTTTGACGAAGACGACGAGGCTTAATTTAGCTTGGGATTGCTAGCTTCGCTGTTGTGCACAGCGAAGCGGTTAGCAAACCGTGTTTATTTACTGGTTTGTTTGTAACGTTCTTCTGCTTCTACAATTTTATTTTTACCATCGGTAATTAACTGCTGCCCTTTTTTGATGGCCGACTCACCTTCTTCTTGAGCGCTTTTACCGCGTTTGAGCAGCTCGTTTCCTTCTTCGACTTCTTCTTCTGCTTCTTCCCAAGCGTCAGTCAACTTTTCTAGTCTTGCCACCATGTCGCTGGCGGCTTTGCTAGTGTTAAGGTTATTTGCACTTAGCGCGAGCGTTTTGAATGCTTGGCGGTTTGTTTGTAAATCAGCGCTGCTATTTGCCAGTAATTTTTCGCCTTTACGGCTATAGTCTTTGCCATCAGCGAGTAGTTTTTTGCCTTCTTTTAACAGGGCTTCGCCTTCACGCGTGTCTTTTTTGCCTTGTTCCCACATTTTTGAGATAGCAATTTGCGATTCACCTTCGGCTAAAATCCGTTCGCCAAAAGTAGGTGGCTTCGTGGCACAGCCAGTCAGACTCACTAAACCCGTCAGTAAAATCATTGTTGCGATAGTCTTCATAACATCAACCTCTTAAATTTTTTATTCGTACTGCTATACCGTTTCAAAAACTATCTTTAGTAATGCAGCTAGATGCATTTTTATCCCGCTAAGCTGAGGTATATCGTTGCGCCCAAAGTCATGTGTCGTTTTCAGTCGCGTTTGCCTTGCAACCAAAAACTGTCATGCCTTATTGGTATTATGTGCTATTCCAAGGATGAATACTGTGTTGGCCGTTAAATAATATTTTTGTAAGCCAGAAGGTGAAAGTGCGTAAAGATCCGACGCTGCAAACATTCGCTATCGTCAGGCTGTGCATCAAGAGCGGTTGAGTGGATAATCTATTTTAAGTTGGCTTGATGCTGTCTTTAATGATTTGTACATCGTCAGCGTGCAGTAAAGCGTGTTCAGAGCGAATTAATGCGCGTTGGCTATGATAACGGGCTGCCTCACGGTTTTCCGCTGCGCCCAGTAATGACAATGACTGTAAAGCCTTTTGCAGTCTAACTGATACCTCAAGGATACCTGCACCATCTCGTGCTATCGCGGTAAAGGCATCGTCATACAGATCGCGGATCGTTAGCTCTGGCACAGCGACGCGTGGAAAAAGGGTCTTACTTTTTTGTTGCTCGGCGTCGGTGAGTGGCTTATTCCACAAGGCGATTAATCGCACTAAAGCCCCGGTAATAGTAATGGCTGTACCAGGATCGTTAACCGCAGGGGATAGTGCACGCCCCGCAATTTCGGATAACACCACTAACCCGAAGCGAGGATCATCGGCATATAAGCGTTCACGGCCAATTTGAAAGGCCTCGGCTATGCAGTGATCGTGTTCTAATGCACTGGCTGATAATTTATGCACGTAAGCCAATACACGATTGGGCGCAGCAAAGGTGCCCGGTAGTGCGGCAACCTCGACATGTGCATTCATTTTATCCGCCCATGCCTGAATTGCCGACATATCAATATGTTGCACATAGCCAATCTCGTTTGCAAAAACGGGGTGGCCTTTGCTGGCGTCAACTGAAGTGGGGATACCACATAATGTTGGGAAGATGCGGCGGCGTTCTAAAGCCGCGGCGGTGGCCAATTCCACTTTTTCGATAGTAGAGCCCAGCCGCCCCAGTCGGGCAATCCGATCAACCCAGCGGACAAAAACAGTGATCACCAAACCAAATACGAATACGGTCAGAGCAAACAAAATAAATAAGCCTGCTTTGTCAAAAAAGCTATTTTTTAACGCCGCGATGGCCACTACACTAAAGATAAAAGCGCCAACAAAAGTTGATAATGCATTTTGTGAAACATCGTCGGCGACCATTAAACGAAATGCACGAGGCGTTGCCGAGTTACTGGCGGAGTTGTAGGCGGATAGCATCGAGGTGACCGAAAACGTTGCAATCACTAACATACTAGAGGCCATAATCGACAATAAGCTCTCCACCGAGTCGATGCTGATATGGGGCACCCATTTTATCAATGCTGTGCCATCGGCCAGTTTGGCGATAAAAACCGCCGCAATCGACAATAAACACACCGCTAAAGGTCGCACCCATAGCCGCTCGTGTAACTGATTAAGTAAAAAGCGTAAACGGTCAATCGATACTAAAGCGGGCATGTGTATTCCTCTTTTCGGCTAAAGGGGGCTAGCGTGCAGCTAAACCCCGACTATTGCGGCTTTAGTTTGTCGGTGCAGCAATTAAAATTAAATCTTGCTGTGGCACTGTTAAGAATTGTGCGCCTGCATTGGTAATCACCACCATTTCTTCTACAGAAATCGTTTTCGTTTGCTGTTGGGCGCTCCCTGGATAATACCAACTGTAAAAGCCGTCATATGAAAAGGTCATGCCAGCGTCGAGTTGCCGCTCGGAAGCAATGCGCACGCCCAGATTCGGGCCAGTATCATGTGCAACATAGCCTACCGGATGGCCCGTGCTCCACATGACGGGCAGTGAGCCTGCTTTGGCCATCACTTCGAGTTGTGCTTGATGCACGCTGTTTCCTGTAACCCCCGGCTTCATTGCTGCAAATGCTGCTCTACCGCCTGCTAGGGCGCTATCCCAGGCATGTTGAATGGCTGCTGGCGCTTTATTTTCGCCGGGTTTCAGCACATAAGCAAAGCGCTGAATATCCGTCACCCAATGATCGAACACACGAATACCAAAATCGATTTGAATAACATCGCCGGGTTGGATCACGCGAGCAGTGGCATGCGAGTGCCCACGGTCTGGGCCTGAGTTAACCGCAGGGTTTTGATCTGATGCCCAAGCATCTTGCACACCGGCCTCGGCCATTTTTTCTTTCAAAAAGTGGGCAATATCTTGGTCAGTAGTCACTCCGGGAATAACGTGCTGATAAGCTTGATATTGCCAGTCTGAAGTGAGCTGTGCTGCTGCAGCCATAATGGCCACTTCGGCAGGTAGCTTCCGAGCCAGCCAATAATAAATAAGCGGCTCTGCCGCAACTAGGCTTAGCTCAGTGTCTTGTAAAGCGGAGCTCAAGGCAAGATATTGTGAATGGCTTAAGCCATCGGCCTGCGGGTTTTGGCTAAAACTATTCACGGCTAATGGGCCACGGATGTTTTGTTCTTTTAGCCAAGATGCCGCGGCATGAATAGCATCCTGTTGTTTTGAGATTTCAATCACTTCATCAAAGCGCTTTAATTCTTTCAAGGCGGTGGCTTCGCTTACAGGTGAGAATATGCGTGATGTTACCCCCTTGCTGGTGCGACTAAATAACACCACCGCCGTGCCGCCCGCGTTCTCACAGCCAACATGTTTGGCTAAAGGATCGTTGTCGTTCTCGCGGCACACAATTAACCAATGTGCCAGACCAGTATTATCCATAGCTTTCGGTAGCAAGGTCGAAATGCGTTGTTTAAGAATGTCTGGCCAAGGGGACGGGCCAGTTAATGGTGTGGGAAGCACTATTTGTGGCATTGTTGAGTTACCGGCATTTTGCTCAGCTGCAAAGCTTGTACAGCAAATGAAGGCGGCGAAAATCCAGCTAGATTTTTGAAATTTATTATTTTTTTTCATTGGAGCATGCCCTTGTGCGGTGAAGAGGCAAATGTCGAACGGCGCATAAGATGTATTTAATATTAAGCATAACCGTTAAAATTTTCGCTGTAAGTTATTGGCTGAAAGTTCTTTGTATGATTACTTTTAGCAACAAAAAGGCTTATTTAGCCAAGTTGCCAGCCTCAAGGATCGGCAAACCGGCTTCAGTTGGAATATAAATTCTTTCGCCTTTGCCATCTTGTAAGCCTTTGATCCAGATATACCGCAAATATTCTGTATTGCCTTTTAGCGACTCACCAATAATACGGTTGGACTCTGCAGCGGCTTTGGCTCGCTCAATATCGGCTAGGCCCTCGGCTTTAGCTCTCACCACCGCCGCTTTACCCTCGGCTTCTGCCAGCGTCACTCGGGCATTGGCTTGCATTAAGGCGGCCGTTTCTCGCGCTCGAGCTTCTTCAATCAAAATTTGTTTTGACCATTCGGCTTCTTTTAACGCGGCACGACCTTGCATCTCCATGCGATATAAGTTGTATTTAGGCCAGGCCTAAAACGACATAACAACAACGGCCACGCTAATCAACAAAAGCATAAACAAGGAGCCTACTGCGAGTGCTTGCCTGTTTTGATACATTAATAAATCCTTTTTTCAGAGTGGTTTTTGGGATGTACTTTAGCTGAGCCGAAAAATAGCGTTGGTTATTGCTAATAATTTTGTAGCATAAGTTAGTTTAATCTTTTACAAAGCACAACACCTGATTACCTTGGCATAGTGACCACGAATCGATGTTAAAGCGCTAATGTCACAGATGATTTTTGATGCTGATCTTGCTGGATTACTATAGATTTTGCTCTGAACGCACGGCTAACTCAGCATGACCATGACATCACGGCAACAAGATGCAGTTAAACCGCTTATGGCATTGATGATATTAGGCGATAACTTGGCTGCATGACGTTCAATTTTGGTTTGAGCGCACGGCTAACTGATCATGACCATGCCATAACCGCAACAAGATGCAATTTAACCAAACATGTTATGGATAATATTAAGCGATGGCTTTGTAGGATTATTCCTGATATTTATCTGACCAAACAGCAAATTCATTGCCGCTAGGCTCAGTGAAATGAAAGCGGTGACCACCAGGAAAGCTAAAAATAGGTTTAACCACAGTGCCACCGGCTGCGCTAATCTTTTTTAGGGTTTGCTCAAGCTGTTCACTATAAAAGATCAGCAAGGCCGCACCATGCTGTGTGTTCGAGCAGAGATCGGCTTGAAAAAAGCCTCCCTCTAATCCCTGATCGCTAAAAGCAGTGTACTGGGGCCCATAATCGACAAAGCTCCAATTAAAAACCTGTTGAAAGAACAGCTTTGTCGCCGCTAAATCAACGGCGGGCAATTCAACATAGTGTAACTTTTCATGCTGCATTAGTAACTCCGGTATCTGAGTGAGGTCCGGTCTGTCTCTGAGTAAGGTCAGACCTGTCCCAGAGTCGGGTTAAAGCTCTGTCTGAGTATAGTCTAGCCAAAGGGTTTAACCTTGGGTTAGGTTATGTTAACGCTGGATTGAAATGCGTTTGATTTCAGCAATCGCGATCCGCTCATCGGTTTTTTTAGTTTTTAAATACAGCCAGTAATCATCAAATTTAGTCACCACGCCTGACACTGCATACTCGTTCCACTGGGTACAATTAAAAAATACTTTCACTGTCTTGCCGGGTAATTCATTAAACATCGTTGCTCCTACACATGTTTAGTTTGCACTTAGCTAGCGTATATAAAGCTTGGCTAACTGGCTAATTAAGGTATCCGCAGTCTTTCAGTGTGGCTTAATCCTTCGCTGTTCGTGGCCAGACCAGTGTCTGAGTGTGGTACAACCAGTCTCTGAGTGCGGTCTGACCAGTGTCTGAGTGCGGTCGGATGAGATAGGTTAAACGCTAGGGTTATTTGGCGTCTTGAGCCAGCCATTCCTTAAATAGCGCGAAGCCCTGTTCGGTGACGGGGATGGCGATATTGGTCAGTAGAACCAAGCCTTTTTCGGTTTTTAGGTCAAAAATCACTAAGCTGAAGAAACCGGCTGTTTGGCCGTTATGCCAAAGCCACTGCTGCTCGGTTAGCATCCAGCCTAGCGTCATGGCAGGTTGCTCGGTGGTGGGTAGTGCGGTTAGCCATTGTTGCAGTGCTTTATCTTTGGCGTGGTGTTGGAAAATATGGCGCAGCATAGTGGCCATATCTTCAATGGAAGCGACGACCGCGCCAGCGCCGGCTAAGCTGTCGAATTGCCAATTCGGCACGGTGTCGGCACTGATCGCATAGCCGCTAGCAAGATCTTTAAAGCTTTGCTTGCTGGTTTGCACTCCCGCCGTTTTCATGCCTAATGGTTGCAATACTTGCTGCTGCATTAAGCTGGAATAAGGTATCTTTGCTTGCTGCCCTGCTAAGTAGCCCAGTAAGCCATAACCAAAATTAGAATAGCCAAAGGCTTTTTCAGCAAACTTGGTGTTTGCGAGCGCGGCTTTCAGTGCCGCTTCATCATAACTGGCGTAAGGGTTGCTCAAATCATCCAGCGGCAAATTGGCGGGTAACCTTGGCAAACCGCTGCGATGGGTCAGTAATTCTGCCAAGGTATAGCGATGTGTGGCGAGCTCGGGTAGGGTGCTTTGCTCAGCCAGTGGGGTGTCTAACTGCCACTTGCCTTGTTGTAGCTGCTTGATAATAGCCAATGCTGTCAACGGTTTGCTAATAGAGCCGATCTCAAACAGCGTGTTTTGGCTCACCGCTTGCTGCTTTGCCACATTGGCTTGCCCATGCAGCTGATAGCGCACCGCTTGGCCATCCACCCAAGCGATGGCCACGCCGTGCTGACCAAACTCAGTGCCCAACCATTCACTCAAATTACTTAGTGTCGGTGTTAGCGGCTGAGTTACCGGCTTTTTTTTTAGGATAAGCGGTATAGCTTGACCTTGCACAAAGCTGCCTTGCCACGCGTCATCTTGCCAAGTGCCTTGGTAGCTAGCGTTAATCATCGATGAGCCAAAGCGCAATTGCTGTTCGTTAATACTAAACTGATCAACAGGAATACCATAACTTTGCTGTTTGGGGCTGTCTAAGGTGACATGATAGCCGTTAGCAATTACCGCGATATTTAACACTAAAGGTAAACTGGCGTTGGCATTGATTTGCAACTCACCGAACAGCTGTTGTTCATGTACCAGCCGTGCTTCGTCGCTTTTCGTCAAGCGGCTTAAGGTTAGTGGCATTGGCCGACCTTGGGTAAAGGTCCCGCTGAGGGTTTCACCGTCAAATGTGCCAGTGAAAGCTGCTTTTAAGGCATCGACGGTAAAGTTTAAGGTATTGTCTTGTATGGTCATACTGCTAACGGCAATGTCGTTCGAATGTTGATTAGGACTGCGTAGTAATAGCTGATAGCCTTCAGTGCTGGATTGTATTTGCAGTGCCAAGGTCAGGCCGCTGTTTGGTGATGTGGCTAGCACACCACGCCAATGGCCACTGATATCGGCTGCATTCACATTCAGGTTAAGTGCTAAGCTGCTAATAAGCATAAGTAAAGATTTCATCTGATGTATTCCTTTTACACACAGTGAACAGTATAGACAGGGATGACGTTTTGTGTGAAAGCCCCGACCTACCATGCATTATTGGCAAATCGGGGCTGGTAAGCCGCTTAATTACCGCCTAATTTATCTAGTAAGCGGTTACGCAGTTTGTCTTGTATGGAACCCATCTTGGCATTTAACAGCTCTTCTAACTTGCCTTCCAGCGCTTTAGTATCACCTTCTTGCTGTTGCAATAAACCGAGCCATTCTTGTTGCCCGGCTAATTGTTGTTGTAAGCGGCTATCTAAATCACTGCGCAGTTTCGTTTGCAGCGCCGCGACTTTTTGCTTAGCTTCACCCAGCAAGGCATCACCTAACATCCGATCTAATGACGAGCGAATAGTCACGTCAGGTTTAGAAATTAAGCCTTCGGCTAACACATCCAGTGGGATCTGACTTTGCTGGTTTAACAGCGACACCAGTTGGTCTAAATAGCGGTTACCGGTTTTATCAAAGTTAGCGTTTTTCAATAGCACTTTGGCTTGTTGTTTTAGTTGATCATCGACCAGTTTCAGTGAGCCGGTGGCACTAAATAAACCAGCCAAGATGGTCATAGCGGTTTTATCGTTGCCTAGCGTCAGATTCTCTAAGGCCATATCATCAAGCTGCCAGCTAAGGTTGGTGATCATCTGCTCTAGAATCGCAAAGTCGCCATTGAGCTTCAGGCTGTTCAGTTTAGGCAAACCCGATACATCGACTTTAAAGCGCGTCGCCACATTATTAATAAGTTGATGCTGAGTGGTAATGTCTTGCATATTAATAGTGGTTTCGGTGCCGGCCAGTAATAAATGCAGCTTGGCTTGTTTTACCCAAAAATCAGGGTAGGGCTGATTCAGATCCAAAGGTTTGGCTGGCGTCGCATCGCCTTCTTGTTGTAAATAGGGTTTGGCCAGTTGATACAAAGCTTCGAGCTTTTGCATCTCACGGGCCCACACATCACCCAGCAAGATTTGGAAGATCGGTGCTAAGCCGCCGTCTTGAATATTCGCCAATTGTTTTAGTTGTTGCCAATCTTGCTCAGCTGCACTGCGTACCGCTTTTACTGCATCGTTCAGCTGGTCACGGCTTTGGCCAAAACTTTGCTGTAGGGTGCGAAGTTTTTCACGCTCGGCCTTTAATTGTTGCTGTAAGCTGCTCAGTTGCTGGGTTTTTGTAGCTAAATCTGCGGCATCACTGATCTTGCTGTCGGTTAGTGCTTTAATTTTAGCTTGAAACTCTTCTAACTGTTGCTGGGTAGGCAGTTGCTGCCGTAACTCGGTAAACTTTTGGCGTTGGCCGCTGATTAACTCTTTGAGTTGCTGCCCTTGTTGCACGGTTTGTAAATTGGCGCGCGCTAAAATCGACTCTGCAGTAGGCAATTCCACTTGTAATAACGAGGCTAAATCCAACGCATTGTCGTTCGGTGGCGGCACTCGATACACTTTACCGGGTTGCTGACGCGCACTGCCATAGGCTAACTCGTTCACTTCTAATTCTTCTACCACGTAAAAACCTTTTAAGGCAGGCCACGGATCAATGCGGGCAAAGGCTTGCTTAAAACTGACGCTGTTATAAGCCGGTTTAGCGGGATCGGTGAGTTGTACACCATTAATTTGTAATGATACCGGCATGAGGCGAAGCGATACGCTGTCGACATTCGCTTCAGCGCCGGTGGCTTCTTCAAGTTGGTCAATCAGTACGCTTTTAATGATAGTGTTAGCCAGTAACCAGCCAATCACCAGAAGGGTGATCAGACTGACGGGAATAAGCCAAAGTAGTTTTTTCATCAGGAAATCCTTATCTGCAACAAAGAGGCGAGTTGACCCCTACAGTGTAAGGTAAAACGCGGTTTGCTTCATCTTTTTGCAAAATAACCGGGTTTAGCCTTGCGACAGGTAACAGCTGGTTGCGATAAAGCAGGCTGTTCCAAAGCGCCTCAGCGTTTATGCTAAAGCATGAGTCAGTATTTGTAGGATCGATCTGTTATGCGCATATTATGTCTGTCGTTAAGTATGGTGTTGTTAGGCTGTCAACCGGCGGTAAAAGAGCAGCCGGTAACCTTAAGCTCGCCCGCATGGACTGATGCCCGTGCCGCTCAGCAAGGTTTGGCCGCGGGCACCTTTACCAGTGAACAATTAGTGCAACATTATCTGGAGCAAATAGCCGCGCACAATCTGCAAGGCCATGAGCTGCGCGCTATTGTCGATGTGAATGTTGAGGCCCTTGCGCAAGCAAAATTATTGGATGAAGAGCGGGCGCAAGGCAAAATGCGTTCACCGTTGCACGGCTTGCCGGTAGTGTTAAAAGCCAATATTGCTACCGCCGACCAATTACCGACTACTGCTGGCGCTTTAGCCTTAAAAAATCACCTCACAGCCAAAGATGCCGAGCTGGTGAAGCAACTGCGAGCAGCCGGTGCCGTGATCCTTGCCAAAAGTAACTTGTCAGAGTGGGCGAATTTTCGTGGTGAAGACTCGTCCAGCGGTTGGTCAGCGTTAGGCGGGCAAACCCGTAATCCACATGTATTAACCCATACGCCTTGTGGTTCGAGCTCAGGCTCAGGTGTGGCGGTGGCCGCTGATCTCAGCTTGCTGGCCGTGGGCACCGAAACTGACGGTTCTATTATGTGCCCTTCTTCTATCAACGGCATTGTGGGTATTAAACCAACGCGTGGTGCGGTATCGGGTGAAGGCATTATTCCGATCGCCGCTGCGCAGGATATTGCCGGGCCGATGGCGCGCAAAGTGTATGATGCGGCGTTATTATTAGAGGCCATGCTGACAACCGAAGCGCGGCAAAAATTACCTGCGTCTTTAACCGCGGCCGCGTTACAGCCTGCAACCAGTGGCAAAGTATTATTAGTTCGCGCTTATGACAGTCGCAACCCAGCGTTACCGGCTATTCTAGATAAAACGGCGGCAGTGCTAACGGCGGCGGGTATTGAAGTTGTCACTACCGATCAATGGCAATTGCCGGGGGAATTATATCAAGCCGAGTTAGCGGTACTGGTATACGAATTTGCGCGAGATTTACAGCAGTGGTTAACCGATTACGACGTGCCTGCAGCAGTAAATACCGTGCAAAAAATTGTCGACTTCAATAACGCACAGGGCGAAACAGCTTTGGCGTTTTATGGTCAAGAATACCTTGAGCAAGCTGCTGCCACTGATTTAACCGCCCAAGCTGAAGCCTATCAGCAGGCGTTAACGCGTAGCCGTGAACTGGCAGAAGCAGCATTAAATACCTATTTAAATGACGGCTACAGCGCGATAATTATGCCTTCTTATGGACCAGCTTGGCCGATTGATCATGTGAATGGCGACAGTTTTAATTTTGGCACTTCTACTGCTGCCGCGGTGGCCGGCTACCCATCGATTACGTTACCGGGTGGTTATGATGGTGTGTTACCACTGGGCTTAAGCGTGGTCGGTTTACCCTGGTCTGAGCCCGAACTGTTGCGCGTAGCGGCATTGTTAGAGCAACAATTATCAGCGTATCGGCGTCCGGGTTTTGTAGCAAGTTTACCCAGCAATGCTGAGCCTGCAGTAAAATCAGAGTAAGGTTAAGCGTTTAACTTACCGTGTAATTAAGGCGGTGAAGTTTGCAGCATGCTGAGTAGTGGCTTAGGCTATACGCAGTCTTGCTGTTTCACCCACGCCATTCTTCACGGTAAGGAGCTCAAACGATGTCAACTTCTGCGTTGCAGCGCATACACATTCCGATCACCGGCCTGACTTGCGCCGGTTGTGTGCGCCGTGCGACTTCGGCGCTGACTAGCGTTAATGGGGTCAGTGAGGTGAGCGTCAATTTAGCCACTGCTAGTGCGGAATTTAGCCTCACCGATAACACGCTATTACCGACAGTGACCAGTGCTTTGCTACAAGCCGGTTATCCTACCCGACTCGAACAGATCGAACTGCACATTGCTAATATGCACTGCGCCTCCTGTGTCAGTAAAATTGAAAAAAGTGTGTTAGCGCTGCCCGGTGTGCTTAAGGCCACGGTCAATTTCGCCTCAAACACGCTAGAGTTGACGCGTATTGCTGGGCTGGCGGGTGATCACGCAGTACTTAAGGCGATTGCTGCTGCGGGTTATCAAGGCAAGGTGCAAAGTGCAGAGAATACCGATCTCGTGCAAGAGCAGCAACAAGCACAACAACGCTTAAGCCGACAATTCTGGTTAGCGCTGCTGCTAAGTTTACCGGTGTTTGTGTTAGAAATGGGCAGCCATCTGTTACCGGAGTTAGCGCAGTGGCTGCAACAGGTTCTACCCGCCCCTTATAACGGCCTGCTGCAATTTGTGTTAACCAGCGTGGTGCTACTTGGCCCGGGGCGTCACTTCTTTACAACGGGGCTCCCCAACTTATGGCGACGGTCGCCAGATATGAACTCGTTAGTCGCGCTGGGTACCTTAGCGGCGTGGAGCTATTCTAGCATCGTGTTATTCCTGCCCTCACTGCTGCTTGTTGGCAGTCAGCATCTGTACTTTGAATCGGCGGTGGTCATTGTAACGTTAATCTTGCTTGGCCGCTGGTTAGAGGGGCGTGCGCGTGGACAGACGGGGGCAGCTATTCAGCGTTTACTTGGGCTACAAGTGAAAACCGTACGGATAAAAAGAGATGATGACTTTCAGGATCTCCCTATTAATGAATTGCAAACGCAGATGCAATTTCTGGTGCGGCCGGGAGAGCGGATTGCGGCTGATGCCGAGGTCGTGTCCGGTGAGTCTTGGGTTGACGAAGCCATGTTAAGTGGTGAGCCTATGCCTGTTGCCAAAGCGGCTGGTGCCAAGGTGACGGCCGGTACCGTTAATGGTGAGCAAGGCAGTTTACTCTGCCGCGCTACCGCCGTAGGTGAGCAAACGGTATTGGCGCAAATTGTGCGCTTAGTGCAACAGGCACAAAGTAGTCGGTTACCCATTCAAGCTTTGGTGGATAAGGTGACGGCCGTGTTTGTACCGGTGGTCCTGGCAATTGCTTTATTAACAGCGCTGCTCTGGCTTTGGTTGGGTAGCGAAGACGCCGTCAGTTTTGCGTTGGTAAATGCCGTAGCGGTGCTGATTATTGCCTGCCCTTGTGCCATGGGACTGGCCACGCCAGTCTCCATTATGGTGGGTACTGGGCGCGCAGCGGAGCTAGGGATCTTATTTCGGCAAGGTGATGCGTTGCAGCAATTACAACAAATTAAGCTGGTGGCCTTTGATAAAACCGGCACCTTAACCGCCGGTAAAATGCAATTGACAGACGTACACTGCGCCGATGGCGTTACTAAAGAACACGTGTTGGCGTTGGTCGCAGGCGTGGAGCAACATGCGGAACATCCGCTGGCACAGGCCTTATTAGCGGCCGCTAAGCACGCTGAGGTTAAGCCGCTTGCCGCGACCGAGTTTAAGGCGTTAACCGGGTTTGGCGTTAGCGCACAGGTGGATGCACAGCCCGTGTTATTGGGCAGTGCCGCCTTGTTGGCGCAGCAGCAGATCAGTGTGGCAGCTTTTGATGCACAGGCAAAAAACTGTCGTGCTGCCGGTAAAACCGTAATTTATTTAACCCATGCTGGAAAATTACTGGCGTTACTGGCCATCGCCGATCAATTGCGCGCAGACAGTAAAGATGCGGTTCGGCAACTACAACAAGCCGGTTTGCGGGTGGTAATGGTCAGTGGTGATAATCAGTACACCGCCAATGCGGTGGCCGCCGAGCTAGGTATTACCGATGTGAGAGCGCAAGTGCTACCGGCCGATAAACAAGCGGTAGTGCAAGCGTTGCAACGTGAGTTTGGCAAAGTGGCGTTTGTGGGCGATGGCATTAACGATGCCCCCGCGCTAGCCGCAGCCGATGTCGGCATTGCCATTGGTAGCGGCACCGATATTGCGATTGACGCTGCCGATGTGGTGTTACAACGCAGTGAAGTGATGGCGGTGTATCGGGCGTTAGGTTTAAGCCGCGCAGTGATGCGTAATATTAAACAAAACTTATTTTGGGCCTTTGCGTATAACATCGTACTGATCCCGGTTGCAGCGGGGGTATTGTACCCCGTCGCCGGTATCTTATTGGCGCCCGGTTTAGCCGCAGCCGCCATGGCCATGTCTAGCGTGTTTGTACTGACCAATGCGTTGCGCTTGCGGCAATTTCGCTAGTTTTTGACAGCAGTCGCTGGTCAGCGTATCTTTACCGTGCGCCTATAGCCCTATTAATAGACAGGAACATTAATGTTAAGCACCTTGGTTAAACGCCAAAAACTCTGGACTGTGCCGCTGCTCGTCAGCTTGGCCTTTTCCTGGTGCTTAATGCTGTGTCAAAATGTGGCACAGGCCGCCACGGTAACTTCAGCTGCCATAGAGCAAACCACACCGCCTTGTCATAGCGCAGCCAACCGTGACGATGCAGCAGAAATGCCGCTGTCATCAAGTCAACCACTAGCAAGTCAACAACACTGCTCAGGTTGCGATAATCAAGCTGCCAGCGCAGAGCCAGTGCAGCTGGCTTTTTCGGCAATATTTATTACTTGGCAAAAGTTGTCAGCCGTCGAGTTTTTATCTACGGCTATCCCAGTCAGTCAATTACATACGCCCCCGCCAAAACGACGGTTGCCGTTGTATTTATCGAACAATCAATTACGTATTTAACCCTTTTCTGAGTCGCTTTTTTGCTGATGCTTGCATCGGCTCCAGCTATTTTCAGTAAGGGTTTTTATTATGTTGCCATCTTCTTCACTTGCGTCATTATTGTTTTCCGTCAGGATGCCTTTGTTGGTTATGTCTTTATGCTTCTTGCCGCTGTCGGCCATGGCGCAGCAACAAGCTGATCCGCATGCCGGGCATGCGCATAGTCAAATGCAGTCAAAGGTTGCCGATCCTTTAGCGGCTTTACAGCCAGACAGTCAGGTGTATACCTGCTCGATGCATCCGCAAATTCGTTTAACTGATGCTAATGCGCGTTGCCCCATTTGTGGTATGGCGTTAATCCCGGTGCCGCAAGAAAATATGGTAAAAGATGAAGCCGCTAATGCGGCAGTGCTGCGGCTAAGCCCGCGTGCCGCCGCCTTACTGCAAACACAGGTGCAACCGGTACGCCTTAGTACAGCAACTGCAAAGCTTAACTTGCCGGGCACCTTGGCGGCTGATGAAAGTCGTATTCAAACTATCAGTGCCTGGAGCAGTGGGCGTATTGAACAAGCCTATGTGAATCGCACTGCGCAAACGGTAACCGCTGGCGAGCCGATGCTGGAAATCTTCAGCCCGGATCTTATCGTCATCCAGCAAGAATTGTTGCAAGCCAAGCAACTGAGTGCTGACCGTGGCAGTTTGCCGGCCGGTACGACGCTAGATAGCGCACGCCGTCGTTTACGTTTGTTAGGTGTACCTGCCACGCAAATTGAACAGATCCTGCAGCGTGAACAGTTACAAGATACCGTCACCATCAGTGCGCCAGTTAGTGGCATTATTACTGAAAAATGGGTCAATCAAGGTGCCTATGTCAGTGCCGGTCAACCGCTATTTACGGTGTTGGCACTGGACCAATTATGGTTAGAATTAGAAGTGTTTGAGCAGCAACTTGGCTTGCTGCGGGTTGGACAGGCGCTGGAGGTGCAATTGCCGGCTTTTGCGGGCGAGACGTTCAGTGCCAGCATTGAGCTGATTGAGCCGGTGTTAGATGCGAGCAGTCGCACTGCGCGCATCCGGGCGGTGATGCCGAACCCCACTGGGCGTTTAAGGCCGGGCATGTTAGCCCATGCTCGCGCGCAATTGCCGGTCGCGGAAAGTTTGTTAATTCCCGCCAGTGCCGTGTTGTTTACGGGTAACCAGTCATTGGTGTATGTGCAAACCGATGCCGAGCAACCGCATTATAATCCTCGTCGCATTACCCTAGGGCAGCGCATAGGTGAGCAATATCAGGTATTAGCGGGGCTAGAGCAAGGTGAGTTAGTCGTGACACAAGGGGCGTTTCGCTTAGACAGCGAGCTGCAAATTCGCGGTTTAGCCAGTATGCTGAACCCCACCGCCTCGGGGCGAGCCCCGATGTTACACCAACACGGTTCGAGCAGTAGTTCAAGCACCAGTGCAAGTAATAGTAAAAGTAATAGTACAAGCCATGCAGATCATAGCATGCTGGACAGCCAAGAGCGCGCCGCAGCGGTAACACCGGTTAAACCAAGCTCGGGTTTTGTGTTAAGTGATGAGCAACAAGCGCCGTTATTGGCCGCTTATCAGCAGCTCTATCTCGGTTTAATTAGTGACGATCTTAGCGCATGGCGCCAAGGCACGCTGGCAATGCAACAAGCGGTCGCGGGCATTGCGTGGCCGGATCGTTTTCCGGGGCTATTAATGGCACTTAAGGCCGGTGAGGGCGAGCTAGATCAAGTAACGGATCTGCAGAGTGCTCGCGCCTTATTCTATCGGCATAATATCGGTTTATTACGTTTTGCCGAGCTAGGGGTATTAGCCAAAGGTTGGTATGAAGCCTATTGCCCGATGGCGCGCGATGGTGAGGGTGCCAGCTGGTTGCAGCCTACCGATCAGTTACGTAACCCTTATTTCGGTGCGATGATGCTCGGTTGTGGCGACTTGGTCCGTCAATTTGGCGGGGAGGCATAAGCATGACTGCACAAATCGGCGGCTTTGGCCGTGTGCTGGCCGTGCTGATGCGGCAAAAATTAGTGGTGATGCTGTTGGCATCGCTGTTGTTAGTGGCGGGTATGGGTGTGGCGCCTTTTGCCTGGCAACACGGTATACCACTTAAACCCATTACGGTGGATGCCATCCCTAATTTGGGTGAAAACCAACAGATCGTTTTTGCGGATTGGGCTGGGCGTTCGCCACAAGATGTCGAAGATCAACTCACTTACCCGCTCAGTGCTGCGTTGATGGGCGTGCCAGGGGTGAAGGATGTGCGTTCACTGTCGATGTTCGGTTTTAGCAGTATTGCGCTGATTTTCGACGAAGATATCGAGTTTTATTGGGCGCGTTCGCGCATTTTAGAGAAACTGGCTAGTCTACCTGAAGATACGTTACCTAGTGGTGTGCAGCCCGCCTTAGGCCCTGATGCCACCGGTTTAGGGCAGGTGTTCTGGTACACCTTAGAAGGACAAGACCCGCAGGGAAAAACCACCGGTGGCTGGACCTTGGCTGAGCTGCGTTCAGTGCAGGATTGGTATTTACGCAGCGGCTTGTTAACCGCTGAAGGTATCAGCGAAGTCGCGGCCATTGGTGGTTATCAGCGCGAATATCAAATAGAAGTCGATGCCAATTTACTGCGTTTGTATCAAGTCAGTTTAGAGCAAGTCACGGCGGCGGTGATGGCATCGAATCTGGACGTGAGTGCGGGCAGTCGCGAAATCAATGGTGTTGAGTACCTGATCCGCGGTCAGGGCTTTATTAAAAACCTCGCCGATATTGAACAAGCGGTGGTGCGACTGGGGCCGAATAATACGCCCATTCGGGTGCAAGACGTGGCTAGCGTGAATGTCGGCCCTGCTGCCCGGCGCGGTGCTTTGGATGTGGCCGGAGCCGAAGCGGTAGGCGCCGTCGTGACGGTGCGTGAAGGCTATAACCCACGACAAGCGATTACTAACTTACGCCAGCGCATGCAAGAGTTAGTGCCAGGCATGCCGGCCAAAGCGGTGATTGACTGGGCAAAGATTAGTCAGGTTGAAGTTGAACGCTTTGCCAGCGCCCAATCACTGCCAGATTATCAACAGCAGCCTAACGCCTGGCGCGACTGGCTACGCGCGCAACCGCAAGCTGATTGGCCCACTTGGCTAACGCTAAGTCAGGTCAGCATAGTGCCGTTTTATGATCGTTCGTTATTAATTGATGAAACCGTCGGCACGTTAGAAAGCGCCCTCAGTTTGCAATTATTGTTAACCACGATTGTGGTACTGGCTCTGCTGTGGCAAGTGCGGGCCGCCTTGGCGATCAGTTTATTATTACCGGCCACGGTACTCTGTACCTTTTTGCTGATGCGGCTGTTTCAGGTAGAAGCCAATATCGTGGCGTTGGCCGGTATCGCCATCGCTATCGGCACTATTGTGGATTTAGGCATCATTTTTACGGAGAACCTGCTTAGACAACGGCAAGATCAACCTGCTTTGTCTTTGCAACACGCCATCATGCAAGCAGGTCAAGAAGTGGGCCCCGCTATCCTTACTGCTATTAGCACCACCATCATCAGCTTTTTACCGGTGTTTGCCATGACGGGCGCCGAAGGCAAATTGTTTGGGCCTTTGGCCTACACCAAAACCTTTGTGTTACTTTGTGCCGTGTTGCTGGCGGTCACCTTATTACCGGTGTTGCTGTATTTGTTGTTCGCGCCTAATACGCAAGGTTTACGCAGCCTGTTACAAGGTTTGGTTCAGCGCATACCTGCGCCTTTATTGGCATGGACGGCTTTCTTACCCAGCGGCTTATTACCGCGTTTAAAGCATGTGCTGGTGATCATCCTGCTTGTTACGGCCTTGGTGTTGCTTTCGCAATTGTGGTTACCGTTAGGCCCTGCCGCCGGTTTTTGGCATAACTTACTGTTGGTCAGTACGCTGTTACTGCTGATTTTAGGCGGCTTTTGGTTGTTTCAGCGCGCCTACTTGCCGTTATTAGCGCTGTGTTTACGTTTTAAAGCACTGTTTATCGTTTTACCACTGTTGGTGGTGCTAACGGGGTTAAGTGTCTGGCTGGGTGCGGATCGCGTGATCCCGGGTGTACAAGCCGACAGCGCGTTAGCCAAACGCTTTCCGGGCTTGGGACGTGAGTTTATGCCGGCACTGGATGAAGGCGCTTTTCTGTTTATGCCCTCGTTAATGCCGCATACTTCAATCAGTGAAGCCTTAGCCGTGCTGCAACAGCAAGACAAAGCCATTGCCGGCATTCCCGAAGTTAAATCGGTAGTGGGCAAAATAGGTCGAGCCGATACCGCCTTAGATCCCGCGCCACTGGGCATGATTGAAACGCAGATCCAGTATCACAGTGAATATCGCACTGATGCGCAAGGACGTCGGCAATTTTTCCGCTTTGATAGTAGCAGCCAGCAATTTACCCGTGATACTAATGGCGAGTTGATTGCTGATGCGCGTGGCCGACCTTATCGGCAATGGCGTGAGCATATAACGTCGCCAGAGGATATTTGGCAAGAAATTGTGCAAGCGGCGCAACTGCCAGGTGTGACTTCTGCACCGAAACTACAGCCGATTGAAACGCGCTTACTGATGTTACAAACCGGTATGCGGGCGGCGATGGGCATTAAATTGCAAGGGCCAGATTTGGCGACATTAGAGCAAATGGCGCTGCAATTTGAAGCCATACTACGCCAAGCTCCAGGCATAGTACCGTTAACGGTGAATGCCGAACGGGTGGTCGGCCAGCCTTATTTAAGTATTGTGCCGGATCGGCAAGCGATTGCCCGACATGGCTTGTCGATGCAACAGGTGCAGCAAAGTATTAGCACGGCGCTGGGTGGCATGGAAGCGGGGCTCACGGTAGAAGGGCGCGAACGTTACCCGATCCGCGTGCGTTATCAGCGTGAGCAACGCGATACCGTGGAGGCGATTAACGAGGTGCTGATTAGCACGCCAGCGGGCTATCAAGTGCCACTCAGTCAGCTGGCCGAACTGCGCTATGAGCGCGGCCCACAAATGATCCGCTCTGAGAACAGCTTTCTCACGGCCTATATTACCTTTGGCGCCCATCCCGGTTTAGCTGAAGTAGACGCCGTGGCGCAGGTCGAAGCGCATTTGATGCAATTGCTAAACAAGGGCGAATTAACGTTGCCCGCCGGTGTCAGTTATCAGTTTGCTGGCAGTTACCAGCAACAACAAAGTGCGGCAGCCACGTTAATGTGGCTGGTGCCCTTAGCGCTGATATTGATTTTTATGTTGCTGTATCTGCAGTTCCAACAAGTTAGTACGGCCTTGATGATTTTTAGCAGCATTGCCATTGCTTGGGCCGGTGGCTTTATTGCCTTAGATGCCTTTGCCCAGCCCGATTTTCTTAATGTTAGCTGGTTTGGTGCCAATTTACGTGAGCTGTTTAACCTGCAAGCCTATAACCTAAGTATCGCCGTGTGGGTCGGCTTTTTAGCGTTATTTGGTATCGCGGTTGATGACGGCATCGTAATGGCGACCTATTTAAAGCAGCAATTTGCCGAACATCAACCCCGCTCGCAAGCGGCGGTACGCGAATTGGTATTAGCCGCGGCCGCCAAGCGCATCGGCCCTTGCTTAATGACGTCTGCCACAACCATCTTAGCGTTATTACCGGTGCTCAGTGCCAGTGGCCGCGGCGCCGATTTAATGATCCCCATGGCCGTGCCCACCGTCGGCGGCATGTTTTTTGTGCTACTGAGTATCTTTTTAATTCCGGTACTCTACTCAGCACGCGAGGAGTGGCGCTTAGCCATGAAGTAGTATGAGAAAAAGCGAGAAAGGGCGCAGTTAGCGCCCTTTTTAATCTGTAGAGAGGTAGGCATTTATCTGCCGTAACTTAGCGGGTGCTGGGTTACGGCTATTGCTAACTTATAGATGATAACTAATATGCTGATGAAAACGCACAGTGAGATCGTCCCGCTCGGGTTGCAGTGCTAAGCTTTTGGCAAAGCGATGTAACGCCGCTTCTACCTGGTTCATAAAGCGGCCATAGCCCATATCGGTTTGATCGGCTGGCGTGGCGAAGATCACTAATTGCATCATTTCAACCAGTTTATCGCCTTGCAAATCGCTGATCAGTTGACCTGCTTGCGCGCTCGGATCAAAACCAATCATCTGCAACTCTGTACCATGGCTGCTTTTATCAAATTGACTATTGCGCACCAAGGGTAACAAACCATTAGCCAGCACGGCTAAATGTTTGAATTGCTCGGGCTGACAGGCGCTGACAAAGCTATCACTGACTTTTTGATACAGCGGCAGATATGGCGCATCACTCTGTAAATTCAATGCGACTTGCTCTTTTAAGCGCCGGCTTAACGGTAAGTTGACGATGACATAGGTAAGCGCATTATGTTCTGGCAGTTCACATTGCCGTGCTTTATAGCGCGCTCCAATTGAGCGCAATTTGTAGCCGTAACTTTCTTTCTGGCCTTTGGCCTTGGCAAACAAATCATAAGTAAGATGCTGATGGTCACGCACTTTTACTTTTGTCTCAGTCATTTTTAAGTTAGCCAGCAGTTGTTGTAGCACTGTCGTGACTTTTTGGTGGAACGTTGCAGCGTTGGCGCGTAATGGCTGGTCGGTGGCTAAAAATAATAAAGAAATTTTTCGTGCTCGGATGCTGGCATCATAAAAGCTATGCTGTGCTTCGTGATAGCTTGGGTTATAGAAAAATAAAATTTGTTCAGTGGTTTGTAATACGTAAGCTTCCTGATGGAAGCGCACCACCGGCGTTTTACCATTCGCAATCAGATGCACGTTGTGTAACTGCGCCGCATCCGCCAGTTCAAAAAACTGCTGTGACAATTGCTGATAAAGCTGTTCAAACGGTTTTGCTGGGTTGCTAGCAGGAAAGGCCGCGAGTAGTTCGTCTGTTAACGCAAATTCAGCTAAGAGATATTGGTTATCTCGGGCTTCAGCTGGTAAATAAACTTTGTGTTGCGAGCTTACAGGCATAGGTGTTTCCTCAGGTGTATAAATTAGCGGCAATTTTACCAGAAATACAATGTTAATATAGAAATGTTTAATGTAATTATTTTAGACTTGTTAAGGTTAAATTCAGCTTAATTTAAAGTATCTATGAAGGCTCCACAATTTACTCGATATCCATCTATCTTGGCCGTATTTTGCCTTGTTTAGCGGTGCGTGTTTCTATTGAGCTTTGCACTAATATCAATATCTGCGAAATGGCTTTGTATTTATGCTTTACAGCACGTTAAAGCTTATGTGATGTGGCAAGCCGCAGATGCGCTTTTCAACGGTTGAAAGCTCATCTGCATGAAGTGAGCAGGTTTTGCTGCTCCCCTAAACTAGAACCTAAATGGTTTACACCTTTAATTTGGCTAGCGTTCGTTGATCAGCATGATAGGAGCGCACTGTTTTAGTTCAGCATCAATTTAGCTTAACTGACGCCAGCGCCAACTATCACGTAGCACTTCCCATGCCGGAAATAACGCTAGCACAACTAAACTTATCGTTATTGAACGTTCAACTTGCGCCGAGCTAAGCATGCCAAGCAAAGGCTGTTCGGTTATTTGCAAAAAAGGCGACATCATTGCCAAATACAGAATTACCAAGGTAAACAAAGCGTTGATGATAATATTCGCCTGCAATAGCGCTTTCTGCCAAATACGCTGCTTTAATTGCCATAGGCTATTGCAGATACCCGCGAGCAACAAAGGTGTACACCACAGTAGCAATGTTTTTACCTCGTTGCTGAGCAATACGCTAGGGGTTTCTGCTGGCGCCACAACTTGCCACAGTGGGTAAAATATGACCACCAGTAAAAATAAATAACTCGCCAAATCAGTAAAAATATCTTGTAGTGCAATCGTCTGCCAGCTAAAGCCCGCGCTAGGTAAATTTTCCGGCTGCCAGTTTTGCCAGCAGTGCTGCTCTGGTTCAGGGGTTTGTTTGGAAATGACAAAATAACCTAGGGTAATGGCAGTAAAAGCAAAGCAAGCATCATCAATCCATCCTGCCGCGATACTGAACACTAAGCTAATCAAACCGACATCAGCGTAGGATAACCAGCCAAAAGTGCTCTTGACCACTTGGATCAAAAACAAGATCCCGAGTACTAGCGTTAAGGTATAGCGATAAATGGGCATATAACTGGCGTTAATAAATGGCTGCTCGGGTACAAACTGTCTAGCAACTTGTCGTGGATGGCCCATTTGCTTTAACAGCTGGCTGACATCTGCGTCGCTTAAGGCACCTTGCGCTGCCGTTAACGCATCCAGTTCATCCATAATATTGGCCTGCAACTCTCTCGCAATTTCTTCGCGTTTCGCCGCCGGTAGCTCGCGCTGCACCGCAGCAATATATCGAGTGACTAAGTCCATGACTATTTTTCCTTCTCAGTAACCAATAAGTTAGCTAGTGCGCCATTGAGGTTTTGCCACTCTTGCGTTAGCTGTTGTAACAACGTTGCACCCAAGGCAGACAACTTGTAATAACGTCGTTCCCGTCCCTCTGCTTGCTGCCATTCGCTCTCTAGTAGACCTTGCTCAGCTAGCCGCCGGATCAACGGATATAAGGTGCCTTCATCAATGTCGATGCCGCCTTGCTGTAACTGTTGCCGCAGTGAATAGCCATAGTGCGCCTGTTTTAGTGAAGCTAATACTGCCAACACCAGCACGCCACGGCGTAACTCTAGGCGCATTTTATCGCGTTGTGCCAAGGTCATCTGCTTGCTCCTTCTGTTGATGTCGGCGATACTGTACGGCGCATACTGTGTAGCGCACAGTTAAGATACTAGGTGACGCACAGTAAGATTGCAAGTGATTTTATTTTTATACTTTGCTTAATAAGCGCAGCCATTGCGTAACGCTATAATCGGCCATTATTGAGTTTGTGTAAGGGTATTTGCGGGTTTGTTGGCGACTGAAATAGACATAATACAAAACAATAAAGGCGCTTTACGCGCCCTTATGGTTTTTTGCCTGGGTCAAAACCTACGCTAGTAAGATAAACCCAAAGAACGCTGCAATGGCGGCCATTAACGCATAAGGGAACTGCGTTAGTGCGTGGCTCATCAAATTACAGCCTGAGCCTTGTGCGGCCAGTACGGTAGAGTCACTGTAGAAACAGGCTTGGCTACCGAACGAGCTGGCTGAAAGCAGAGCGCCGATCACCAGTGGGATATTCGCCTCGACTGTCATCGCTAATGGCATAACGATAGGGATTGATACCGCGAAAATGCCCCAGCTTGAACCGGTTACAAAAGCTAACACCGCCATCGCGACGAACACTAAGGCAGGCAGCATTTGTGCTGTCATGTAGGGGGCTAAATTCTCAATCACATACAGCGGTAAGCCCAGTTGATCGCAAACATCTTTAAAGGTAAAGGCAGCGATAACGGTACAAATAGCCGGTAGCATGGTTTTAAAACCATGCATCATTAACTCCATCATATCCACAAACGGCATTAAACGCTGCGCCATGTACATCGGAATGGTGATAATAAAAGTTAGAATGAGCGCGGGCCAAATTTCCGCTTCAAACCAAATGGTAAAACCAATCAGCATTAACATCGGTAATAAGAAGTTCATCAACTTGCCGTCGTTCTTATCGGCATGATCAAATTCTTCTTCTAACGATGCCACGGCAAAACCCGTATGTGGCTGGCCGGTAGCCGTGGCGTGATTAGCCACACTGCTAGCGAGTGCTTCGGCACTGACCACGCTGTTCAACGGGGCATCCACTGCTTGCATCGCGGCTAATTCGGCTTTTTTCATTGGACCAATCAACGGCACTATACCCAAGATAACCAGCGGCACCATGATTAGCGCCAACCAAGCATAAATCATGTAAGGAATGGCCGCGATATAGGTTTTAATGCCATTCGGATCGCTGGCCGGCGCAATATCGTTAGCAACTAATAAGCCACCGAAGAAAATAGCCCAAGTTGAAATCGGCACTAACACACACATGGGTGCGGCAGTAGAATCGACCACATAGGCCAGCATTTCGCGTGACACTTTATATTTATCGGTTAACCGTTTCATGGTTTCACCGACCGTCAGGGCATTTAGGTAATCATCAATAAAAATAATTAAACCTAATAGGTAGGTCATGAACAGGGACGGTTTACGCCCTTTTGCATATTGCTGCGCCATGCGGCCAAAGGCAAAGGCCCCACCGGTATGCACCAACAGCGCAATTAACGCACCAAAGCCACCGCAAACTAAAATGAGCCAACCGATGGTTTCATCTTGCATCACGCGAACAGAGGTTTCGCCTAAATTAAATAGCGCGTCGAGTGGTGAGCCAATTAATAATAGACCTGACGCAGCACCTAGCACCAGCGCCAAAATGGGGCGCTTTAACCAGATGGCAAAGGCTAGAACAACAAGAGGTGGGATTAAACTTATCGCACTTGGCGCAATGGCGGCCGCTTCGACCGCCGCTGCAACAGGCTCGGCCAAACTCCCTAAGGTATCTTCTGCTGACATATTTTTATTCTCGTATAAAAGTCCGGCTTACCGGCAAAAAAGGTATTGAACCGTTGCAGCAGAATGGACAACTCAACGGAGCGATAGTCACAGTGCGAGCAGTAGCTGTGGCTTGAAAAACTTACCGTAAAAGCTTTCTTACCTGAGCACGCTAATTGTGTTTGTTTAGGATACAAACAAACCTGTGCATGATAACAAAAACTCGCGCTTGTACAATTACCAGCGCTAACAAAAAAATACCCACGGCCAGTTACTGGCCGTGGGTATTGCTTAACATGTTAACTGTGTTGCTTAAATCGCAGCGATCTCGGCTTGTTGCAGCTGTAACTTGGCAACAGCTTGCTCTAGCTCAGCTTGTTTGGCGCGCTCTTTTGCTAAAACCGCCTCTGGTGCTTTGGCAACAAAGCCTTCGTTGTTTAGCTTGCCGGCAACACGAGACAGCTCTTGCTCGGTTTTTTCCAGCTGCTTAGCAATTCGGCCTAATTCGGCTTCTTTATCAATTAAACCGGCCATCGGGATCAGCAGATCCATATTACCAATTAACTGTGCGGCGCTGGCAGGCGCTTTTTGCTCAGGCGCTAACAACTCCAGGCTTTCCAGTTTTGCCATCACTAATAGGAAGTTACGGTTCTGTTCAATACGGCGCTGTTCTTCGGTGGAGATGTTGCGTAATAAAACCGTTAAGGGCTTATTCGGCGAAATGTTCATTTCACCACGCACGTTACGGATAGCGGTGATCACGGCTTTTAGCCATTCCAGATCGGCTTGTGCTGTTTCATCGACTAAGTCAGCCTGATATTCAGGGTAAGCGGCCAGCATAATGCTGTCGCTTTGAATATTGGCCAACGGTTTAACCGATTGCCAGATGCTTTCGGTGATGAACGGCATGATCGGGTGCATTAAACGCAGTAAACTTTCGAGCACCGTGATCAAGGTGTGGCGCGTACCACGCTGTTCCGCTTCATTACCTTTAAATAAAATCGGCTTAGTCAGTTCTAAATACCAGTCACAGAACTGATTCCAAGTAAATTCATACAAGGCCGTAGCGGCTAAGTCAAAGCGGTAGGTATCAAAGTAATGCCGCACTTGTTTCACCGTTTGTTGATACTGCGCCAAGATCCATTTGTCGGCCAGCGACAGGGTTTTCTCTGCAGTGCCGAAACCGCAATCTTGCTCTTCGGTATTCATCAACACATAACGGCTGGCGTTCCACAATTTATTGCAGAAGTTACGGTAACCTTCTAAGCGCTTCATATCCCAGTTAATATCACGACCGGTTGAGGCTAACGTGGCTAAGGTAAAGCGCACAGCATCGGTGCCGCTGCTGGGGATGCCTTCAGGGAATTGTTTCGTGGTGCGATCAGCAATTTTCTTCGCTAATTGCGGTTGCATCATATTTCTGGTGCGCTTGGCCAATAAATCTTCCAGGCTAATACCGTCAATCATATCTAATGGATCGATAACGTTGCCTTTGGATTTCGACATTTTATCGCCGCTTTCATCGCGGATCAGGCCGGTAACATAGACCGTTTTAAACGGTACTTGCGGTTGGCCTTGTTCATCTTTGATAAAGTGCATGGTCATCATGATCATGCGTGCTACCCAGAAGAAAATAATGTCAAAACCGGTTACCAACACATCGGTCGGATGAAAGGTTTTTAAATCATCGGTTTGCTCTGGCCAGCCAAGCGTAGAGAAGGTCCACAACGCGGAGCTAAACCAGGTATCTAATACATCGTTATCTTGTTGTAGTGCTATGCTGTCAGCCAGTTGATATTTAGCGCGAACTTCGGCTTCGTTACGGCCAACATAGACTTTACCGTCGGCGTCGTACCAAGCGGGAATACGATGGCCCCACCAGAGTTGGCGCGAGATACACCAATCTTGAATATCGCGCATCCAGCTGTAATACATGTTTTCATATTGTTTTGGTACAAACTGAATTTGACCGCTTTCTACCGCTTCTACTGCGGTTTTCGCCAGCGGTGCAGCGCGCACATACCATTGATCGGTCAGCATCGGCTCAATCACCACGCCGCTACGATCGCCGTAGGGCAGGGTATTGTTATGTTCTTCCACCTTTTCCAGCAAACCCGCAGCATCAAAAGCCGCAACAATGGCTTTACGTGCGGCATAACGTTCTAGCTGCTGAAACTCGGCAGGAATAGGCGCGCTGAGCGCCGGATTAACTTCACCATTAGTGAAAAAACATTCACCTTCGCTGCGGATCATGGCATCGAGAGTCAGAATGTTGATCATCGGCAATTGATGACGTTTACCTACTTCATAGTCGTTGAAGTCATGTGCTGGGGTAATTTTGACGCAACCCGTGCCTTTTTCCATATCGGCATGGTCGTCGGCTACAATTGGGATGCGACGATTAACTAAAGGCAACAGGATCTCTTTGCCGATCAGCGCTTGATAACGTGGATCGTCTGGGTTTACTGCAACACCGGTATCGCCCAACATGGTTTCCGGGCGTGTGGTGGCCACCACTAAATAAGTTTTGCCTTCAGCGGTCATGGCGCCGTCGGCTAACGGATAGCGCAGGTGCCACATTTGGCCTTTCTGATCTTTGTTTTCAACTTCTAAATCAGAGATAGCCGTGTGCAGTTTCGGATCCCAGTTCACTAAGCGCTTACCACGGTAGATCAGATCATCTTCGTATAAACGCACAAACACTTCTTGCACGGCATTGGATAAACCGGCATCCATGGTAAAACGTTCACGATCCCAGTCTACCGAGTTGCCTAAACGGCGCATTTGCGAGGTGATGGTGCCACCTGATTCGGCTTTCCACTCCCAGATTTTTTCAATAAATTTGTCACGGCCAAGCTCATGGCGGCCTGGCAAACCTTCTGCGGCTAATTTACGTTCAACCACCATTTGTGTGGCGATACCGGCGTGATCACTGCCCACTTGCCACAAGGCATTTTTACCTTGCATGCGTTGGTAACGTGTTAGCGCATCCATAATGGTTTGCTGGAAGGCATGTCCCATATGCAGGCTACCGGTAACGTTTGGTGGCGGGATCATGATGCAATAGTTATTACCTGCACGGTCATCACCGTTCGGTTTAAAATAGCCTTTGCTTTCCCAGGCCTGATACATGGCCTGTTCTATTTCGCTTGGATTGAAGGTTTTTTCCATCAGAGATACCTGTAAATTCAGTCGGCTTGTACGGTTTCAGGCGTGATGCCAGCTTGACGATATTGTTTGTAACGTTCCCGGGCTTGCGCTTTTAACGACGCTTCTGCCGGAACAAATTCGATTACACGCGCAAAACGCCGGGCAAATTCCGGCATGTTGTCGGTTAAATTGATTAACACCTGACGACTTTGTCGTGGTGCTTGCCAGCCAATCTCAATGGGTGCGCCACGCGCGGGGCCTTCACCACTGAGGTTATGCGGCACAAAACGTTCCGCATCAAACTGCCAGAGTAATTCGTCTAGCTGTTCGGCCATGTGTTGGTCGGCAGTATATACAAAAACGCGTTGATTGGCGCGGTACAAATCGGCACAAAGCTGACAAGCAAAAGCAAAATGAGCTGGCGCAGGCGACAGCTCATTCAGAGTGGCGGTGTGTTCAGCTGAGCCATCAGGCTCAGCCAGCACATAAAACGTAACAGTCATTAATGATCCTGATTGTTGCCCGTACGGTTAATCAGGAACTGCGTTAATAACGCGACCGGACGACCGGTAGAGCCTTTATCTTTACCGCCACTACGCCAAGCAGTTCCAGCAATATCAAGGTGTGCCCAGTTATATTTGCGGGTAAAGCGAGACAGGAAGCAGGCTGCAGTAATAGTACCGGCTGCACGGCCACCTAAGTTACTGAAGTCGGCAAAAGGGCTTTCCAGTTGATCTTGATATTCATCCCACAGCGGTAAACGCCAAGCACGGTCACCGCTTTGCTCTGAAGCATTGAGGATTTCATGGGCAAGCGGGTTGTGGTTACTCAGTAAGCCAGAAGCGTGTTTGCCCAGTGCAATCACACAAGCACCGGTTAAGGTGGCCACATCAATCACCAGCTCAGGATCAAAGCGTTCAACGTAAGTGAGTGCATCACACAATACTAAACGGCCTTCGGCGTCGGTATTTAATACTTCAACCGTTTGCCCAGACATCGTAGTAAGAATATCACCCGGCCGATAAGCATTGGCATCCGGCATGTTTTCAGCGGCGGCTAGCACCGCCACGATATTAATCGGCAATTGTAAGTTGATCACGGCGTGCATGGTACCAAACACAGAGGCGGCGCCGCACATATCAAACTTCATTTCGTCCATGCCATCGCCCGGTTTTAAGCTAATACCACCCGAGTCGAAGGTTAAACCTTTACCAATTAATACCACAGGCGCGCTGTCGTTACCGGCACCATTGTATTTAATTACCGACATACGTGGCTGGTTAACCGAACCGCGGCCAACCGCTAAGTAAGAGTTCATCCCAAGGGCGCTCATTTCCTCTACACCCAGTACTTCAACACTGACTTTGTCAGACAGGCTTTGTAAGGCAGAGGCCTGTTCCGCAAGGTACACCGGTGTGCAGATATTCGGAGGCATGTTGCCCACGTCTTTACATTGTTTGATACCGGCAGCAATGGCTAAACCATGGTCTACTGCACGTTCACCAATGGTCAGATCGCGACGGGTGGGTACGTTAAACACAATTTTACGCAGCGGGCGGCGTGTTTCATCTTTTTTGCTTTTTAAACGATCAAACACATAGAGGCAATCTTGTGTGGTTTCAACGGCATGACGCACTTTCCAGTAGGTATCACGGCCTTTCACATGCAATTCAGATAAAAAGCAGACGGCTTCCATTGAACCGGTTTCGTTCAAGGTGCTGATGGTTTTGGCGATAATTTGCCGATACTGGCGCTCGTCTAGCTCACGCTCTTTACCACAGCCCACTAATAGCACTCGCTCGCTTAGTACATTCGGAACATGGTGCAGTAACAGCATCTGCCCTGGTTTGCCTTCTAAATCACCACGGCGAAGCAAATTGCTGATATAGCCTTCGCTGATTTTATCTAATTGCTCT
The DNA here is from genome assembly GCF_016343785.1 of Alishewanella maricola. Lineage (NCBI taxonomy): Bacteria > Pseudomonadati > Pseudomonadota > Gammaproteobacteria > Alteromonadales > Alteromonadaceae > Alishewanella > Alishewanella maricola. The sequence goes on from NZ_JAEINI020000009.1 coordinate 99,131, forward strand.
GCTACTGCAGAGAGGCGACGCGGTTCATAGACACCAACAACGATGCAAGCACTACGTTGTTTTTCGGGACTTCCGCTTTTTACGCTGAACTCCATGTTTACTCCTGATTCTAAGAGACTATGCTACTATAAGTCGCTAATTAAAGTACTGCGGGCAGTAGCAGACTACAAAGTGATAATGAATTTTACCGAGAATAAATAAAAAAGCTCGGATTTTAAGCCGCTTTGCCCGATAATAATTGCTATAAATACCAAGTTTACTGAAAAATGACCAGCTTTCCAGTGAAAAGACAGGTTTTTAGGGGGCATTTTGATTATTTTTCGTTATCTGATTGGTGAAGTTTTTCGCTCTCAGTTAGCTGTCTTTCTAATTTTGACCACCATCATCATTAGCCAACGTTTTGTGAAGATTTTGGCTGATGCCTCTGAGGGTGAAATACCGGGCCAATTGGTCATGAGTATTGTTGCGCTGAAATTGCCGCAATTAGCGGTGATTATCCTGCCGTTGAGTGCCTTTTTAGGCATTTTAGTCGCTTATGGCCGCATTTATGCCGATAGTGAAATGACGGTGTTGCATGCTACCGGCGTTAGTGAATGGTATATCACTCGTCTCACTTTATTGTTATCGCTCGTGATGGCGCTGTTAGCCGGTGCGGTAACGCTGTATCTGAGCCCATGGGCTACAGAGCAAGAATACACCTTGCTGGAACGAGCTGAATCGGATGCAGGACTTTTTTCGTTGGTGCCGGGTCGTTTTCAGCATACCTCAAATGAAAAAGCCGTGATTTTTGTGCAAGATGTCAGTCGTTCGGGTAATGCGCTATCTAAGGTGTTTGTGGCGCAAAGCAGTGATAATCCAGCAAACCCTGGCCATGCCATTGTTTATGCACAAAGCGGTGCAGTAAAAGAAGATCCGCAAACCGGCGCGCAGATGTTGCAGTTGCAACAAGGCCGTCGCTATGCCGGTGATAGCCAAACTGCGGCATACGAGATCACCGAGTTTGGCAGTTACCTGATGCAAATTCGTGAACAAGAAGTAGAACAGCGCCGCCGTAAATTAGGCAGTCTTAGCACCCCAGCGTTATTACAAGAAAATAACGCCGAAGCGGCTGCCGAATGGCATTGGCGCATTGCTATCCCATTGTCTATTCCGATCCTTACGCTCATTGCTGTGCCCTTAGCACGAGTTAATCCACGCCAAGGCAAGTTTGGCCGTTTACTGCCAGCCTTATTACTTTATTTAGGCTATTACGCCTTGATGATTATTGCGCGCTCGGCAATTGAAGATGGCAAAATACCCGCAGAGTGGGGTATGTGGTGGTTACATCTACTTGGGCTGACGGTGGGTACCGTGTTAATTTTACGCAACCGCTCCAGTGCTCAGCGGGTTCGAGCATGGCTAGCAGGACGTTAAGATGCTGAAAATTCTCGATCTCTATATTGGCCGCACTATTTTAATGACCAGTGTGTTAACACTAACAGTGTTAATTGGTTTGTCCTCCATGTTTCGTTTTATCGATCAAATGCGCTCTATTGGTCGCGGTTACTACGATATGGTGCATGCCGCCTTGTTTACTTTGTACAGCGTACCGGGTGATGTGGTGATTTTCTTTCCAATGGCAGCACTGATTGGCGGGTTAATTGGCCTAGGTATGTTGGCCAGTAACAGCGAATTAGTGGTGATGCAGGCGGCGGGTTTATCGCGTTTAAATATTATCAGTTCGGTGATGAAGTCAGCGGTATTGATGGTGTTAGTGATGATGGCTATTGCAGAATGGGGCGCGCCGGTGAGTGATCGTGCGGCACGAGAGCTGCGCATAAAAGCGATTTCTGACGGTAACTTATTTGCTGCCCGCCAAGGCGTTTGGGCGAAAGATGGAGATAGTTTCGTTAATATCAAAGAAGTCGATGATGTTGGTAACTTGCAAGAATTAACTATTTACCAATTTGACGAAAACCTGGCTTTGCAGCAAAAAATTACGGCAATCAGTGCGGTATACATCGAAGATGCTTGGCGTTTACAGCAGGTTACCGCGTTAAATTTTACGTCTGAGCAAATTATTCGCGTTGAAGCAGAAAGCCAACGTTGGCGTTCCACCCTTACCCCTGAAAAACTCGGCGTGGTAACGGTTAAGCCTGAAATGCTATCGCTGCAAGGTTTAATGGAGTATGTCGATTATTTGCAGCAAAATGGCCAAGACGCCAGCCGTTACCAATTAGCCTATTGGCGTAAGGTACTGCAGCCGGTTACGGTGGGGGCTATGTTGTTATTGGCTTTATCGTTTATATTTGGTCCGCTACGTAGCGTTACCATGGCCGCGCGGGTGTTATTGGGGATCTTAACGGGCTTTGGCTTTTACATGAGTAATGAAGTGTTCGGGCCTTTAGCGCTCGTCTATCAACTACCGCCCTTAGCCGGTGCAGCGATACCCAGTTTATTGTTTATCGGGATCTCGCTGTACTTTATGCGCCAAAAAGTTTAACGCGCTGTGTCGTGCAGATTCAGTGCTTTGCTTTGCTCTTTGGTTAATACGATCATTTGTGTGCCCGTAAACTGATCTTGCAGAGCCAAACCTTTACCCCAACGCAACCATAACCAAATATTTCCTAAGCCGCCTAGCGATAACAAGGCACGACTTAACGCTTGTAGCAGCGATAAAGGTGCGCCAGCATCTGTTACCAATAACATGCGCCAAGCGCGCATGCCTAAGGTTTGCCCCGCTTTAGACCAAAAGTACACATAAAAGCCTAATATGATGGCAACAAAATAGCCAAGGTAGACCCAGCGACGCCAACTGCTATTTAAATAATCGGCAATGTCAACATAGCCTTCAATCGACACAACGGCACCCCATACCAGCAGTTGCACCAACAACATGGCGACCCCTGCTGCCAGCATCACCAACGCGCACAAGATTAAAACATCATAAATAATCGCAGAGAGACGACGGGCAAAGCCCGCTCTTGGCGCATTAGCGTACATATAAGGTTTCCTTTTAAGCTGAAGTTGCAAGTTTAGCATGACACTGAAAGCAAGCTAAAGACGCGCGTTTATTTAGTCGGTCGCTTTTTAGCGAGTGTGCACAGATGAACGGCTTTTTACCGAGCCTTGCGCTGACAAGAACGCATCAGCCGCCAGTGACACTTAAGTGTATGTTGGCGTGCAATCTTTAGGATGCTTAGTCACTTGGTTATATTCTTGCTGTAAAAATAAGCAAATGCATCAGGCTTATACAATAAACCGCATAAAGCACTTGCACAGTCAGCCGCGCATCGTATAATGCGATTACTTTGATTTAAAGCGTTGCACAAGTTAATCAACTTTACAGCACTCTTTTAAATTAGGTTTTTAACTTTTGGAACGTCTACATTTCAAAAGTTTTGAAAACAGTTGCCAAGCTGCATACTGTTTGCAAGTCCTCTCAATGCCTGGGTGGCGAAATCGGTAGACGCAGCGGATTCAAAATGCAACGCGTCTTCGCAAAAGGTAGACTTAACTCTTTGAATAGTTTAGAGTTAAAGAAATAAGAGCTCGTAAAAAAGCTTGTAAAGTTTTGTAAAGGTCTGTAGCTACACTAGATACAGATAAAAAAAGTCCTCTCAATGCCTGGGTGGCGAAATTGGTAGACGCAGTGGATTCAAAATCCACCGTTGGCGACAACGTGCCGGTTCGAGTCCGGCCCTAGGCACCATATATTTCCTAACTTTCACGTTTAAAAAAATGCTGTTCTTGTTAACACGACCAATTGACTTTATGTACCCTAAATGACAAGTTTACACTATTGGCATTGAGTACTTTATTTAAAGTTTCGGAATATAAGACCATTTGGGTCTTGATACCAAGGATAGTAGAGTGGCATTAAACGAAGCAGATACTTGTCGAGTATATGTAACGCCAAAAATCATTGAGTCTGGTTGGCAAAAAAATCCTAGCGTCATAACTGAACAGTACACATTTACTGATGGTCGCGTTCAGTTCAAGGGCAGCAAAGTTCAGCGTGGAGAGCAAAAGCGAGCTGATTATTTACTTAAGTACACTCGCGATTTTCCTATAGCTGTTGTCGAGGCAAAACCTGAAAGTAGCCCTGTAGGGCAAGGAATACAACAGGCAAAAGATTACGCAGAAATCTTAGGGCTAAAGTTTGCTTATTCAACTAATGGTCATGAGATCTTAGAATTTGACTACACCACTGGTGAAGAGCAATTGTTGTCGCGCTTTCCAACCCCTGATGAATTATTCAAGCGGCTTTGCGGCGATGAAGGTTTAAAGGATGAAGATCTTGATACTTTATTGTCTCCTTACCACCATGTTTCTGGATATTCCCCTCGTTACTACCAACAAATTGCCATAAACCGTGCAGTACAGTCGGTACTTCAAGGTAAAAAGCGCTCATTAATTACTATGGCAACGGGTACGGGTAAGACAGTCGTCGCTTTTCAAATTTGTTGGAAGCTGTGGAGTGCTCGCTGGAATCGCACGGGAGACTATAGAAAGCCACGCATTCTATTTTTGGCAGATAGAAATGTGTTGGTTGATGATCCAAAGGATAAAACATTTACCCCGTTTGGTGATGCAAGACACAAAATTGAAGGCGGCAGAGTTGTTAAAAGTCGTGAAATTTATTTTGCCATTTATCAATCGATTGCAAGTGATGAGCGCCGTCCCGGTTTATATAAGGAATTTCCGCAAGACTTTTTTGATCTAATCATTATCGATGAATGTCATCGAGGCAGTGCGCGCGATAACAGTAACTGGCGCGAAATTCTGGAGTATTTTGAGCCTGCCTTCCAAATAGGTATGACAGCTACTCCGCTGCGTGAAGATAACCGCGATACTTATCGTTATTTTGGCAATCCAATCTACACCTATAGTTTGCGCCAAGGTATTGATGACGGATTTCTTGCACCATATCGCGTACACAGAGTCATTTCGGAAGTCGATGCTGCAGGTTGGCGACCGAGCAAAGGTGATGTTGACCGCTTTGGGCGAGAAATCCCAGATGGTGAATACCACACCAAGGACTTTGAGCGGGTTATTGCGTTAAAGGCTCGAACAGATGCGTTTGCTAAGCATTTAACTGACTTTATGAAGCGAACCGATCGCTTTGCAAAAACGATAGTGTTTTGTGTCGACCAAGAACACGCTGATGAAATGCGTCGGGCACTTAATAACTTAAATTCTGACCTTGCACGCAAGCACCCTGATTACGTTGCTCGAGTCACATCCGAAGAAGGAAAAATTGGCAAAGGGCACCTCAGTCGTTTTCAAGAGCTGGAAACCAGTACACCAGTGATACTGACCACTTCACAGCTATTAACAACGGGGGTAGATGCGCCAACCTGTAAAAATGTTGTGCTTGCGCGTGTTGTGAACTCAATGAGTGAGTTCAAGCAAATTGTTGGCCGTGGTACTCGCCTACGAGAAGATTACGGCAAGTTGTGGTTCAACATCATTGATTATACCGGCTCCGCCACACAAAATTTTGCTGATCCTGACTTTGACGGTTACCCAGAAATTGAAAATGAAGTGGTGATTGATGAAGATGGTGAAGAAGTGGTTGATGACACTTTAACACCAGATAGTGAAGAGTTAGAAGTTGCTGAAGAGGCGGGTGAATACGAAGTGAACACTGAAGGTGAAGGCGCTGATGATGAAGAGCACGAACCGAGAAAGTACTACGTAGACGGTGGCAGCGTTAAAATCACGTCTCATTTAGTCTATGAGCTAGATGAAGACGGTAAACAGCTTCGAATCATCCAATATACCGACTACACTGCAGAAAAGGTAAAGACCCTCTTTTCCTCACTGGACGAACTAAAAGATAGCTGGGCTAATCCGCTAAAGCGAGAAGAGATCATTCTCGAATTACAAGAACGAGGGATCCAGTTTGATGATTTAGTGGCAGAGTCGGGTAAAGCCGATGCAGATCCATTGGATTTACTTTGTCACATAGCATTTAACGTTCCGCTGCGAACCAGAAAAGAGCGCGCTGACTACTTGAAGAAAAACAAACCGGACTTTTTTGATCAGTACGGCCCAGAAGCCCGCGCGATCTTAACGTCTTTACTGGACAAATATACCGACCACGGCCCTAAGCAATTCAGTATTCCGGATTCGCTACAGGTACCGCCCATTTCTGAATATGGCAATGTGATGGAAATAGCCAATCTCTTTGGCGGCGCATTGCAAATGAAAACCGCCGTGGACCAATTACAAACACTGCTCTATAGCCAGCAATAATAGAAGTGACAACACGATTTATGGCAAGAACAAAGAAAGCAGATCAGCCGATGACCACCGCCCAGCAATTGGGTGCGATTGTTAAATCGTCTCGGAAAATAATGCGTAAAGACAAAGGCTTAAATGGCGACCTCGATCGGTTGCCAATGTTAACTTGGATAATGTTTCTGAAGTTTCTCGATGACTTAGAGCAAATGCGAGAAACCGAAGCTGTATTAGAAGGAAAAAGCTTCCAGCCCGCCATAGAAGCGCCATACCGCTGGCGCGACTGGGCTGCAACGGAAGGAGGCATAACTGGCGACGAGCTTATTGCTTTTATTAATAATGATGAAGCAATGCGACCAGATGGCACGCGTGGCATTGGTTTGTTTGCCTACTTGCGTAGCCTACAAGGAAACAATGGAGGTGACCGACGTGATGTTATCGCGACAGTGTTTAAAGGCTTGCAGAACCGCATGATCAATGGCTATTTGTTACGTGATGTAATCGACAAAATAAATGGTATTCACTTCAACTCATCAGAAGAAATGCATACCTTAAGCCGCTTATACGAAACCATGTTGCGTGAAATGCGCGATGCCGCGGGTGACTCTGGTGAGTTTTATACCCCGCGCCCAGTGGTTCGTTTTATGGTTGAAGTAATGAATCCGCAGTTGGGTGAATCAGTGCTAGACCCTGCCTGTGGCACGGGTGGATTTTTAGTTGAAGCTTTCGAACACCTCGAGCGTCAATGTAAAACGGTTGAAGACCGCGAGGTATTGCAAGAGAAAAGCATCTTTGGTGGTGAGGCCAAGTCGTTGCCTTACCTTCTTGTTCAAATGAACCTATTATTGCATGGTTTGGAATACCCAAGAATTGACTCAGAAAACAGTCTTCGTTTCCCATTACGAGAGATTGGGGACAAAGATCGTGTAGATGTGATTCTAAGCAATCCACCTTTTGGAGGTGAGGAAGAAAAAGGTATTCTTGGTAACTTTCCTGAAGACATGCAAACCGCCGAAACGGTTCAGCTTTTTCTACAGCTTATAATGCGAAAACTTAAGCGGAAAGTAAATGGGTCAGAATCCGGAGGCCGTGCAGCTGTTGTCGTTCCAGAAAGCGTATTGTATGACGGTGGGGTTGCGCAGCGAGTACGCAAACAACTACTCAGTGATTTCAACCTACACACTGTTATCCGTTTGCCTAAGGGGGTATTTGAGCCGTATTCTGATATCCAATCGAACATACTTTTTTTTGATCGAAACGGACCTACACAAGGTGTTTGGTTCTATCAGCACGAAGTACCGGCTGAGCGCAGGGGAATGAAGAATCCCTGCTACACCGTAACAAATGCTTTGAAAGAAGAGGAGATGGCAGAAATCCGGGTTTGGTACGAAAGCCCTTGTGAAAGTGAATACTCTTGGTTTGTCCCGTTTGAAGATATTGAGAGGAAAGATTTTTCTTTTGATTTTCGAAATCCGCGTAAGGAACAAAAGGAGTTAAAAGGTCCAGAACATTTGCAACAAGCTTTATCGAGTTATTTATCAGAAATTGAAGGTAGCAATGCTCATCTGCAAGCTCAATTTGAGACAATAAGAAATATAGATAAGAAGTCATGGAATGAATTTAAGATAGGTGATTTTTTAATTCGTTCTAAAAATAGTATTGAGTTAGAGGATGATGTTGATTACAAACAAATAACAGTAAAGTTGTATGGGAAAGGAGCAGTGCTTAGGCAAGTTATCCTTGGAAAGGATATTAAAACAAAATCTCAGTTTATAGCGCAAAGTGGCCAACTGATCATGAGCCGTATTGATGCAAGAAATGGAGCATTTGCTATCGTACCTTTTGATTTAGATGGAGCTGTTGTTACCCAAGATTTTCCATTATTCGATATTAGAAAGGATGTCATATTACCTGAGTTCTTGGCTTTTTTACTTCGTTCCAAAGAGTTTACCTATGCATGCCAGCATGCTAGTAAAGGAACAACTAATAGAAAAAGATTGAAGGAGGAGCTTTTCCTGGGTGAAACTCTACCTCTTCCATCAATTTCGGAGCAGAAGATTATCGTGGATTACAATATGAAGCTTAATGAACTCGCCAATTTGGTACGTGATTTTTCTGATTGTTGTAATGAATCAACAACACAGTTGGCAGATTATTTTTTAAACACTAACAATAAAGTTTAAAGAGAAACTATTAGTGCAGATGCCCTTTGCTCAGCTTTCTTATGACGCTAGTACCCAGCCTGTGATTGCTCATGGTTTGTCTTATCATGACGATCAAGTAAGTGAGATGCTTGCTGGCCCCGTAAAGCATATTTTGCAAGATACCACAGGAAATAATGAGCTTCAGGAGTTACTTGGCAGTGTCGTAAGCACTGAATTTGAGCAAGAGGGTTTACGTCTAGCGTTAACCGATGAAACGGTGCCAGATAATTGGCGAGTTGGCGAGGCGATTGCCGAAGCCTTTGTGGCGAATAAGGGCAATTGTGTTTTTCCGTGGCCAACAGGGCGTGATCTTAAAAATCCGAACGCAAGTCCTGCTGGATGTGATTTGACAGGGTTTCAGCTTGTCGATGATGCTGAGTTTCCTTACCGTTTTGCGTTTGGTGAAGTAAAAACGTCTGAAGAGAATAAGGCGCCGCCAAGCGTGATGGCCAGCTTAGGCACCCAACTTTTTGGGCTTCGAGATAATCGCAAAACAAAAGATGCACTTTTACGTTATTTAGGGCTCCATTCGGTACTAGCACCATGGGAACAGATGTTTAAAAGTGCGGCCAAGCGATATTTAAGCTCGAATACAAAAGACATTGCTGTTTATGGTGTTTTGGTGCGAGATATTGCTCCAAGCGCTTCTGATATTGTAGGCCGAGCGAAAGCACTGGCGGCTGATTGTCCAGTGCAAACTGATATTGAAATCTATGCTTTATACCTTCCCCTTAACATGATTAGTACCCTGTCTGCTCGTGCTCAAGCGGCTATGCAGGAGGCGTCATGACGCTTTCACAAGAGCACTTACTACAGGTAGATCAGCATTGGGCTGTTCAGTCCATTAGTGCTGAACGGCGTGATACAGCTATGGAAATGGCTGAACGGCGCCTGGTTGATGTGGCGCTGGGTAATCTACTTGAACATGCTGCAACTGAGTTTGACAGCGACTTGTTGGAGCAAGTAGCGACGGCGTATGAGTTGGCCGCGATCGAAGGCATTGGCGCTTTGTTGCACCCAGTAGCCAATCAGGACAATAAAAATATTCGTGAGCTTGCACAAGCTGGCGCGTTTCGAGCGTTTGGGCTTTATCGTGTATTACCCGTACCGAGTGACAATGAGGCGCGCTTGTTTCATGTGTTGCATGTGTCGGGTTTGGCGTACTGCGCCGATCGCTGGACGGATTTACGTCGATGGTTTAAAGAGCAACACAATACAGTAGCAGTACCCAGTGTTGCTGGTGTTACTTGGGATAAGCGTCTGCTTTACCGAATTTTTGATTGTTGGTTGCGACTGCTACGCAAAAACCGCTGGGACGACTTAGATCAGATTTCAGAGATTGTGCTTGGTTTACGAAACGATCAAGCAAACTACGAAAAAGCGTTACTAGAACAAACCCAAGGTGCAGAGGCACAAAGCATAGCCATGCGTTTAGTGGCGCTTTATCACTGGGCCAAAGCAACAGAGCGTTTAGCTGTGTACATGCTACAAGGCGAACCGGTAGCGATAGATGCGCAATTAGATCAGCATTTTGAAGCGGCGCAAAAAGCGGCTCAAGCCTCTAAAGACCCGCAACTTGAAATGATTTTACGCTGGTTACATGTCGCAAGCCGAAAAATGGTCGCAGGCTCGTTATGGTGGGTGGCGCATACGGTTAACTCCCGTGTGACACGCTTTGTTTCCCATGTGACTAAGAACAAGAGCTTATTTGAGCTGTTACCGCCGCAACGAGCTGCACTTCAAGAGCAAGGTTTACTAGACCAAGCCAGCAGAGCGGTAATTGTTGATTTGCCCACATCAGGCGGTAAAACTGCGTTGGCACAGTTCCGCATGTTGCAAGCACTTAATCAATTTGATCAGGATGATGGTTGGGTGGCCTATGTTGCACCAACTCGCGCCTTGGTTTCTCAAATTACCCGAAGATTACGTGAAGATTTTGGCCCTTTAGGTATACAAGTGGAGCCGTTAACTGGCGCGATTGAAGTCGATTCTTTTGAAGAGGCGCTTTTGGGTGAAGCACGTGCTTTTCAGGTTTTGGTTGCGACACCTGAGAAACTTCAATTGGTGATGAGGAATAAAAAAGTCGCTCGACCATTGGCTTTGGTTGTAATGGATGAAGCTCACAATATTGAAGATGAGTCTCGTGGCTTGCGTATTGAGCTTCTGCTTGCAACGATTAAGCAAGAATCACCTCGGGCGAACTTCTTACTCTTGATGCCATTTGTTCCGAATGCTAAAGATTTAGCTCAATGGCTAGCTGCTGATCGTGGCCGAAGCATCAGCTTGGGCACCTCTGCTTGGCAACCTAATGAGAGAATTGTTGGTCTATTTGATATTAATAAAGGTGAAAAAGCTGGTGATTGGAATTTAAGTTTTGAAACGTTGACTACCACTCAACGGACTATTCAACTTAAGGGAATGCATAAAGTAGATGGTAATAGGCCTCTGCAAAAACTGAATTATACAAACGCAAAGGGCATAACGACACAAGCTGTCGCTATGGCTAAGGTGTTCTCTAAGCGTGGCACCAGTATTGCTGTAGCGCAGACGATTCCAGATGCTTGGAGTATTGCTCGTAAAGTTGCCGCAGAGCTTGAACCTTTTGTTCAGGTACACGAAGACATTAAACTGGTTCAGCGTTTTCTTGCTGCTGAGATTAGTGAAGACTTTGAGCTAATTGATATGCTGTCAAAAGGTGTTGTTGTGCATCATGCAGGTTTACCTGCTGAGGCGCTTTCATTAATCGAGTGGCTTACAGAAGCAGGCCATATTCGAGTGATGTGTGCAACGACAACCATTGCACAAGGTCTTAATTTCCCTGTTTCATCTGTTTTTCTTGCGACGAGAAAATTGCCTTACGGCAATGAAATGTCACATCGGGCATTTTGGAACCTCGCGGGTCGAGCTGGGCGTATCGGCCATGATAGCGTAGGCGTAATCGGTATTGCAGCAGGTGCACAGCCGAATGAGATCCGGAAATATGTTAGTGATGCAACCGCATCGTTAGTTTCCCGATTGGAAGGGATGCTGGATGATCTTCAAGCTGCGGGGGAATTAGCAAACTTATCTTGGATTATGCAGCAAGAACAATGGGCAGACTTCAGAAGCTATATCGCTCATTTATGGAATGAAAAACGTAACTTGGACGCTGTAATTGGTGAAGCAGAACAATTACTGCGAAATACCTACGGGTTTGGTTCTCTTCGCGCTAAAGCTGATAAAGCCTCGCAAGAGAAAGCTGACGCACTTCTTGAGGCTACCAAAGGATATGTTAGAAAGTTAGCTGAGCATCCAGAAAATGCTTCGTTGGCTGATGTTACCGGCTTCTCCCCAGAGGGCGTTCGTTCAACATTGTTGGATTTGAATAACCTTGAAAACAAATTAACGCTTGCAGATTGGGAACCTTCGAGCCTATTTGGCGATAAATCAAAGTCTGTGTTACCAAGTTTAATGGGGATTATGTTGCGGGTTCCGCAATTACAAGAGAGCTTGCGAGAGATCAGTAAAGGCGAAGGGAATAGTCATCGTAAACTTGCTGACATTACTCAGGCTTGGGTGACGGGCAGCTCTATCGAATACATAGCCAAGACATACTTTAAAGGTGAGAACCTGACAGACCAAATTTCGAAAGCCTGTAAAGCTGTCTATAGAGATTTGGCTAACAATGGCGCTTGGGGACTGTCGGCATTAAGCAAAATGCCAACTTCAGGGCTTGATTTTGAAGCCATGACAGACGAAGAAAAGCGCAGATTAAATAACCTTCCGGCAATGCTGTACCACGGCGTAAAAACTGAGGAAGCTGTGTTGATGCGAATGAATAGTGTTCCTAGAAGTATTGCTGAGCGAGTCGGAGATGATTTCAGGGCGAAAATAGTCAGCCAAAAAGATATAGTTTTATCCTCTCGTAAAGCCAGTGAATATTTAAAGTTACTAAAAACTGATGATTGGGATAGGTTAAAGCCAGCAAATTCGAGATTGTCTGGAGAGGACTATCTTAGAGTGTGGAAGAAGTTATCAGGAGAAATTTGAGTTAATTTTAATTCGTTAATTCAATATTTTATTTGGTTTGAAAAACGGACACTAAATTATTTATGGCAGTAAAAATCGCTTGGGCAATAAATGCTGAAGGTAAATATTGCCACATTAAGCAGGTCGAAAATGGAAAAGCTTGTAACTGCCACTGCGTTGACTGCGGTGAACCACTAATTGCTTACAACTCAGAATCGTCATCGAAAACAGAATATTTTGGACATGAGCAAGGCTCTGTGTGTCAGGGCGAATCAGTCCTTCATAAGGTAGCGAAATCCATTCTTTCAGACTTTGCATCTGAAAATCAAAGCATTCTTTTGCCTGGATATTATGGCTCTTCCTCGGGAGCTGATTGCATGGGAAACGAAATTATATCAACTTACTATGAATTAGAACCTCGTATTAAAATTTGCAGAGCAGAAGCTGAAGTAAGATTCGGCAATATTATTATCGACTCTGTAATAGCAGATGCTTCAGGTCGTCAAGTTGGCATTGAAATTTATGTTACCAATGCAAAATCTAACGAGGATAAAAAGAAGTTTGCGCAACTCGATTTTGAGGTTGTTGAAATTGACATAAGTAAGGTGGCTTGGAACGTTGAACTAGAAGAGCTACGTAGCTTATTAATTCGGAAGGCAAATCGAAGTTGGGTTAATGATGCGTTTGTCAAAGCAAGGTGTTACGAAGTATCTAAACAGAAGCTACCAAAGCTAATTGAGCAAAAAAACGCAAAGATATACGGCACTTTCAAATTCGAGATTGATAACTTACTTCGCAATTCGTCCCGTTCAGAGCTTCCGTTAAAACCTATGAAGTCAAACAAATTCACGCTTTTGGATGGCAAAGATCTTACTGTTTCAAAAAATGTTGCAGTGTCGAGGATTAGAAATGTTTTGTTTAACGAAACTGGGGACCATGCGACAGCTGAAGCAGATATCATAGTCGATGGTAACTATGCCAAAAGACAAGTTGTGCCCGTGATCTTCAGTATTAACGGGGTAAAACCAAAATCAAAAATCCCGAAGTTGTTTTATCAGTTAATTTTCAACGAAGAAGTCGAAGTTTTGGAGTTTAAATCCTATTTGCGTGGTATCGATAAATGGCAAGATGCTTTGAAGAAGATAGCGAAATACGAAGTGTCGGTCGCAAACGCAAAGATTCAAGACGAAAGAGCAGAAAAACAAGGTTTTCTAAATAACCTGTCTAGCCGACCTTGCGACATTAACTTTTTGTTGTGTGAGCGTTATTCAGTCAACTTGAAACCGGCAGATTTTGATGAAGATGGCTGGAATATGCCTGCTAAACTTTGGGCTCTATTCTTTTGTGAATTTATATTACCTAACTACCAAGGACGAGCATGTAGCCCTGCTGAAGCGGCAAGTGATCAAATAATTGAGGATTATTTGAACTTAAAATCGAGTAGGGTAGCACGAGCTAAGAGGGCACAGAGGATTCGGGAGCTGCTTCTGTATCTGTACAAAGTTGAGCTTGTTAGAGCTTTGGACGATAACAAGTTTTATATTCCCTCAGAGCTAGAAGCATTCCCAAAAATTTCAAAGTTACTCAATAGCGTGTACAAAAGCTGTTGGCTCGAACCAATACATTTAAGTTTCTACGAAAGTTAAGTGCTTGCCTGAAGATCAAGCAAGCGTCTTTTTAAGGAGTTTGCAGTTTGTTGATTTGAGTTATCGCAGAACGATAATCAATGCCTAGCCACTGACAGAGCTCCAAAAACTCCAGAATATCCAAACCCCGAATACCTTGCTCAATCTTGCCAAAGTAGCTATGCGGTAAGCCGCTAATCGCTGCCATGTCGCGCATGGTGAGACCTTTATCCTTTCGCTGTTCACGCAGCCAATTGCCGAGTGCAATACGCTTTGGGCTGGCTTTTAAATGAGCTTCGCCCCGTTTTGGTTTGTATGCTTCCATTAGCTTACCTCCACCTCAAAAACCCCCATATCCAGCCAGTAGGTTAAAAAGTTATCTTCCCACATAGGGTAGATTTCTCTGGCGGTTTCGATTGGGTAGTAGCCGGTCATATCCTGAAAGGTGCCAGCGATAAACTCGAAGTCCAAAGACTTCACCAGCTCTGCGCAATCGCCGATACCTGCATAGCAAAAGTCGGTGATGTAGCAGATGTCATAACGGCCACTGGTGCCGGTAAGTAGGATTTCTACCGGATGGTAGCCGCCATCTTCTGCACTGTATTTCGGGTCCCGAAAGTTCACGCAGACAAACTCTGCTAATGGCTCTCGGTGTGGCTCGATGGCTTTAATAAGTGCATCGATAAATCGCTTTGAAACAGGCAAAGCTAAGCCCTCGTACTGAATACGCATAATGTTTACTCCTGAATAGGTGAGGTGTTTACTTAAAAATATGAGCGTGGGTTTGTCGCATACTGGTGTGTTGGTTAAGGCCGATAATCACATGGTCCAGCACGGTGATATTTAAGATGTTGCCAATCTCGATGACCCGCTCGGTAAAGCGCACATCGGCCTGGCTTGGCTCACTTAACCCAGATGGGTGATTGTGAATTAGGATAACCGCCTTTAAGTTTAAAATGACTGCCGTGCGTAGCAGCTCAACAGGCCTTGTGCTGATTGCATCGGCAGTGCCTTTTGCCACCACTTCAAAGCAATTCACTTCGTGCTGTGAGGTGAGGTTCACCACGATAAACACTTCTTTGGTTTCATGCTTTAGGTAGTCAAAAAGCTTGCCTATGACTTCAGGGCTGTTGGCTGTTTTACCGGTAATGTCACAGTCCACTTCTTTAAAACGGTAGGTTAGTTCTATTTCTCGCAGGGTTGCCATAATGCACCTCCAAAACCTGCTAAACGTTTTTTAACCTGATTGAATGAATTGGCCGGCATAGTGACCGGCCATGTCGTATCACTTTTTATCCGTGGTTTTGGCTTTAGGCGGTTTCGGAGGTTTTGCCGGTGACAGTTGTAATATCTGTGCATCCAGCTCACCACTTTCTACCGCCTTGATGATGGTACTGATAACAGTCGGTAAGTCTTCTTTCTTACCGACATCGATTGCCGCTTTGCCCTTTTCCAGCTCCAGCGTTTTAAGGCCGACTTTGATTTCAAAGTAGTAGTGCTCGTTGTCATCAAAGTACCAGGGGCGGACCGCTTTGCGTGTGCGTACGGTTTTGCGCTCGCCGGTTTCGGGGTCTTTCACTTTTTTATCTTTGTAGGCTTCATAAGCCTGCCCATCTAACATGGCCTGCGCCATCGCCTGCTGCTCATCCAGCTTCTCAATCAGTTTTAGGCGCTTGCCTAAGATAGGTGGTTTGGGCTCAATTTTTGGGCGAGCGATAACCTTGAGCGAACTCAATATAGACATAGTGTGTTTTCCTTATGGTGTTGGCTTAGTGGCTATTGCACAAAGCCGATGGGGGTTTTAGGTTGCTTGCGGTTGTTTTCATCGGTCAGCACGGCAAGCGCTAACTGACGATGTTCGTGCGCTGCGCTAAAGCGCAAACGACGGGTTAAAAGTGCAAAATCACCGGGTGTTAATCTGCTGAGCAAACTTAGCTGCGCAGTCTCTAACGTCGATAGCTGTGGAACGCTCACAGTGCGCTTGTACAGCGTTAAAACTTGCTGCGTGCTCAAGTAGTCACACTGCAGCTTGAAGTCAAAGCGGCGCAATATGGCGCTATCCAATGCCGTTTCGAAATTAGTTGCAGCGAATAGCGGGTAGCTAAAGCACTCAAGTTGCGCCAGCAGTTCGTTAACCACTTGCCGTTCGTGGTGCATGTTTAGCCGCTCCCGGCTGGTGAGCAGGCTATCGACTTCATCAAGCAGTAACATTTGGTTGTTGCGGTGCGCTTGTTGAAACAACCTGGCGATTTGTTTCTCCGAGCCGCCGACATACTTACTCAGCACATCCGAGCTTAATACCCGCTTTAGCTCACGTTTATGCTGCGCGGCCAGGTGATGCGCCAGCGCGGTTTTACCTGTACCCGGTGGGCCACTTATCAACACCCGTATAGGTGCGTTATTAGCAACGGCATGATTAATCTGTTTTAGCACAGAACCGGACTCTTTGATGTTCAGTAGCGACATATCAAACGCCAGCTCTGCCTGATAGCGCATACTGTCATCCCATAAGTCGCAGGCCGTCAGGCTGTTTTCTATCACATCCTCTATTATACCTTGCGCCATACTACGCTTAACACCAAGCGTTCTGGCAACATGGGATGCGTTGGCTAACAGTGCCGGTGTCAGGTTCGGGGTTTTACTCAGCTGAACATGAAACTCACTGCTGATGCCTAAGCCTTTAAACTCAGCACGGCTTATTTTCTCCAGCACTTCGTCTTTCGGTGCATTAACCGGCATCACCAATTTAAAGCGGCGAATGTAGCTGTGCTCTAACTGGTCAACGTAGTTAGTAATCCAAATAGTCGGCACCGCGTTTTGCTCCAACAGACGATGCACTGACTCTTTGGAGTAATGCGTATCCGCGCTATAGAATAGGCTTTCGCATTCATCGACCAATAGCATCATGGCACTGCCGCCCATCAAGCTTTGCAGCATGGTGATGTACTGAATACGCTGGGTGTCTGAGCTTTTTGCGCCAAACTCGTTAGATAAAAAGCCTTCGTCCATGCGCATGTTGCGGGCTTCATAAAGCGGTATAGACAGACTTTGCGCCAGCACTTTGGCAAGGGCCGTTTTACCACTACCGGCCTCACCATAAAGCAGAATATTAACGCCGCTAAGCTTCTGAATGATGACTTCTGCCAGATACCCTTGAAGCAGCGCTACATCGACATAGCTAAAATCATCCGTGGTTAATTCAATCGCCGAGCTTGGGCAGAGTACATGCTGCAATAGCTGCGCTTTACTCTCGATATCCTCATTGGTCAGCACATAGAGCATACTGGCCGGTATCGTGATGTCCTGTAGCTCATTCAAGTAGCTGTCAACAATCAAAATGCCGTTTTGCTGCATGACAGACAAACCAACACTCACATCATTAGCGCTTAAGCCGGACACGTTACATAGCA
The DNA here is from genome assembly GCF_016343785.1 of Alishewanella maricola. Lineage (NCBI taxonomy): Bacteria > Pseudomonadati > Pseudomonadota > Gammaproteobacteria > Alteromonadales > Alteromonadaceae > Alishewanella > Alishewanella maricola. The sequence continues at coordinate 116,603 of NZ_JAEINI020000009.1, forward strand.
GCTTTTCCAGTGCCTTTTCTTCAAAGTAACCGCCAACAAAATCCACCAGCTGATTAAGACCCTGATTGATATTAATCAGCACTAAAAAGCCTAGGGCAGGGCCAAAGGCTGCATCAACGCCAAACAGGGTGCATAGTGTGGCCAGGTTCTGCTCTACTCGGGCAGTAAGTTCAGGCGCAGCATCAGCAATATTTAGGTGCTTAAGCGCAGTAGCCGTAGTCAGCTCAACCTGGCTATCAAACGCATGGCCGCTGATACGCTTTATAATGGCGCGACTAACATTTGTCATCGCCAAGTCTACATCTATCAAGCTAATCACGTTTCTGGCGTAAAACGCTGCTAAGTAATGACAAGGCAGCGGTGTATTAGGCGGGGTTATCATGCTTGCCTCCGGCAATATCATAGTTAAGTGCCGTTGCCGCTTGCTGCATAAACTGCATATCGCGCTTGTCATAAATGGTTGTGGTGGTAATCGACGCATGACCGGCCATCTGCCGTACCGTATTAAGGTCGATATTCTGCTCTAGCAAGCGCGTAATAAAGGTGCGGCGTAAATCATGCGGTGATGCATTCTCAACACCGATGTGCTGTAACTTATCTTTGATGAGCCTGTACACCAGCCAAACGCTTAAGGCTTTGGCCGGTTTGACGCTGCCGTTTATCAACATAGAGCAAAACAGATAGCCAGGCTGCATAGAGCGCAGTTTCAGCCAGCTTTGCAGATAGTTTAGGCACCATTTGGGCAAGAATACGGTGCGGGATTTATTGCCTTTACCGTTACGAACTATCAGCGTTTGCATGTTCAAATCGACATCTTTTAGCTCTAGCGCTACCAGCTCACTGCGACGAAGACCAGTACCAAGCAATACCGCAAATAGCGCTATATTGCGCTTACCCACTGCTGATGTTGACCGCTCCAGAAGTGTAAACAGTGCCTGAACCTGTTGCTTTGTCAGCGCAGTGCCGGGGTACTCGGCATGTTTAAGCTTACTTAAACTACTTAGCTGATTTAGCTGCTCGCTATCGGCAAGCTTCATCATGACGGCAACTTTGACAATACTGCGAATAGCGACTTGCGCCCGGTTAATCGAGCGTGACGCCCAGCCTGCATGCTGCAACATAGCGCGGATCTGCAGCATGTCCTGATAGTTGATTCGGTGAAAGCGTGATTCATCTTCAACCGGCCAGTTCATGACTTTGGCGATACTGCGAAGCTGTGACGCAATTGACGTTCTGCTATTAGCCGACAGTCTGCTCAGGTAAAGCGAATACGGCGAAGCTGTACTCATAGAGCACCTCGTTAGATAGTGATAATCAGATTGAAATAGAGTGAGAAAGGGAGCGCAAAAAAGAGCGCTACACTATGGTAGCGCTGGTGTTGATGGAATTGCGAGCTGTATTTTTGACACGGTTAATTCGTTAACCTAACGCTCAAATGTGAAGATTTCGCTTACCAATTGATTGAGAACTTTTTTCTGCTCTTTCTTAAACCATGTCTGGTTGATATGCATTTTGAATTTCTCAATGTTATTAAACATGGCTTTAATCTGCCCGTTGCGCATGGTTTTACTTAATTTAGGTTTTTTCTTTAACATCTCTTTTGTCATTGGCTTGCCGTTCTTTTTGAGCTTTTTGGACTCTGACATAAGCGTCTTGATGACACCTTTTTTTAAAAAGTCGGTATGACAAGTTGGATACTCCAAGTAAATCAGAGGAGAATAGAATGTCTTCGCCCGGAATAAAGACGACAATGTATTTAGGTCACGTAGCTTAAGCTCCTTGCCGTTGTTACCCTGGGGCATCATTACCCATTCCAGCCTGACCAATTCAAAGGGATTACTATTAGGACCCGCTAAACCTGCTACGTGTCGTTGACGCTTACTCAGTTGTTTTGCGATCTTGTTGTAAATTACAACACGAGTTTTGTTGCGAGTCCCTATGTAGAAGGTTTGACCAATACCATCCTCAGGATCTTTAGGCAGTGCAAAGTATTTCCTAACATTACTTTGGGCAACACACAACATTGGCGCAGGTATTCCAATAAAATCCAAAGCGAGGTCAACTCGAGTTACGTTAGCCGCATCTAATGTCAGTTCTAGGTCTTGAAACACGCCAGTGTCATTCAAGTTACTAAAAATATCGTTAATCTGCCCCTCATTGAACCTCGCCGGGTTAAAAGAGAAACGCAGAGCCTTACGCTTACTTTTGCGAGCCGCGATCTTCGAGCCATACGAAAAATAAACTGGTTCCGATTTAGAGCCATCAGCGTTTAGTAGCCTGATGCGATAGGTACGAAGATAATAATTGCGTACCTTAGCTTCTGCTTTGTACGCTTTGTGGTTGCCAGTATCCATGACAGCATGTAACCCATAATCTTCAAGGTTATTTCCATCCAAAAGCTCATGAATTCTTCGCAGTTCTTTTTTACTCGCTGGGGCAGTAAAGTTGATTGAATCAATAACGGGTATTAACCCCCATTTCGCAGGAGTTGCGATTTGGCTGCGCAGTAATGTGTCATAGGCATATAGGTGGTCAATTCCTAATTCCGGGCGCTGAGGCTCTGCACTGTATGACATCTTAAGTGCATTCAGCTCAAATGCTGGAATGGGGTTTTCAGAAATGACACTTTGAAAATCTTCAATTGAAATGCCTTTGTTCATTGAGTGCCGAAAGGCACCCAATAAACTTTGTAGGTCTTCAAAGCGTTCTACGTCAATCGATTTAGCATTAAAAACTGGCATTTTAGTTCTCCAACAAATCTGTATTAATTGCCCAGTACACTGTCGGACGGCCACCGTCTTGTGTAGCAGCTGGCTTTAACTGATAAGCAAGTTTGTAGTCCTTAAGGACATTTAATAGCTCTTCGACTGACGTTGAGGCTTTAAAACCGCGCCACTCATTTTTGGCAATCTGGCTAGCTGTAAATTTTTCCTTTGCAAACTTTGAAAACATAATTCGATTAAGCAGCTCCAATGCACGTTTCTCTTGAGTGACCTCGTTGAAACCAAAAGCAATTTTAAAGTGCTCTTCATTCAGTTCAGCGTACCTAGCGGCAAGTTTGATATCCTCAGACTCAATAATAAGGTCCTTAAAACCGCGGTTCCGAATGAACGCATTAGCTGCAGCAATTGAAACAATAAACGAAAGGCGCTTGCCAAATAGACCCTTGAGTATTGTGTGGGTTTGTTTGTCATTAATCCGCGTACCAAAATGGTTTTTCAGTGAGCTCAGTTCTTGTTGTGCTGCTTTCGTTAGTTCGATCTCAAAGCGCTTTTCAGGATGGGTAGTTAAATTGGTCAACACTTTGTTCCAAGTCTCGAAATTCTTTTCCACCTGACTAGCGTTCAGAGTGATCTTTTGCTCAGAAACCGTATTTTCATAAGCAATAATCGGGAAGCGCTGAATTAGGCCGTCATTGACCGAAATAACAATTTTGGAAATAACTTCAGGTTGTACTGCACCAAGAATACTCAAGCGTTTACCGGCAGTGTCAAATTCATGATGAGCATTTTCGTAATTTTCAATACTGTTGCCATCCATGAGGCCGATGTAGAACTCTTTTGTAGGATCCCCTGCTTTTTGTGTTAACTTCAGTAAATCGCCAGCTTCTTCATGGACCATTAGCAGTGGATCATCAGTTTTTGAGACCTTACGAACAAGCGATGCTAGAGTACACTTGCTAATGATGAAGTTCTTGCGGCTGACAGTATTCTCGGCCTGAGAAAGTATTGAGCGAGCTTCCGCTTCGAATTCCATAGCTTTTTTTGGATCCTCGGCACGAATCTTTTGAGCTTGTTCGAGTTTTTTCCTAGCCTCCTTTCGCTGGATTTTCTCTTTTTCGGTATCAAATATTGTTTTCTCAGAGCCTTGTTTTTTAGCTTTACTAATTAAGTCACGGGCTCGTTCAAGAACTTTCTGAAATACCGGTGATTTATTAGTGCTGGGTTCACCCACTATTAATCCAGAGACATTTACTTCAACATTATACGAGCCGTAAGCAGTTGCTACCCGAACAAGTAGAAAGCGAGATAACAAGTTACAAAGTACGATGTAAAGCGCAGCCGCTGCAAAAGACAACTTTGACTCTGACAGTGCTGTTATCGCCATAGTAAAACGGAAAAGTAACGATGGCATATGTTGTTCAGAAACCTTTTCTGGTCTCGGAATAGTTGCCATTTCTAAAGCGTTAAGGTTGTGTTCTGCAATGTCTTTATCACTCGGCCCGTCATCCCGCAAGGTATTGGGTACCTCCTTAAAGAAGCGACTTTTAATCTTCGGTTTTTTCTTTTTAGACGAAGAGCCGGACGATGCCTTTTCAAGAGCAGCTTTGTAGTCTGGGCGTGTAAAAATGCCCGGTTTAGCTGAGCTATCTGCTTTAGGCATTTTCTTCTGCTTCTCATCAGTGCCTATTTGACGTGTTTTTGCCTTGCCTTTTACAGCTTCTAGTTTTTGGCGCTTAGATTGCTGGCGCTGTAAACTGCTTGATACTTTACGTTTCTTGCTCATTATCATGTACTCCTAAGCCTTCTTAGGCTTTCCAAAATTGCTGGTTGGTCTTGCCGAACGTTTCGTCCTGCACTGCTGTGAAGACCCAACAATTGTCTCAACCGGTATAACTTCCACCTAGGCAGCACCAAATGACACATTTAAAAGTGCTGTAGGCCAGTATCTACAAGGCTTGCAGCGTGTTTTTGAGCTCATGGGAATATTCAGTTTTTCAAAGGTTTTTTTGAGCCTGATTTAATGGAAATCCATATTTATCAGGGCTTGCAGAGGTGATGTATGTTGATTTATTTTTTGAGTTAACGCTGTTTTTTAGGTCTTAATTGAAAAATCAGGTTATTATTTTTGCGGTTTAAAATTTTTTATGAAAAATCATCCTTTCATAGATTTCTAAAAGTTCATTAATAATCATGGCTTTATTGGGCTTTTGCGGCTAAAGGTTTAACACAAATGAATAAGCAGCATGAAAAAGCACTACCGGAAATACCCCCAAAACCGGCTGATACTGAGAATAAAAAAATAAATACACCCCGAATAAAGAGGCTAAAAAATGTCAAGTTGGCGACTAAAGAGAACCCGACGGTGGTGGTTCCAGAATCGGTTGACCGGCCTCTTTTGCGAGCCGCGCTTAAGGATTCATTTCTTGCCCGAAATTTGGAGCTGGATAAAGGTAAGGAAATTGACTTTACAAAGCGAACATCGAGAGGTTTTGACTACTTTCAGATGAATGTACTTTTTAACAAGTCTCTCACCGTAGCCGACGTAAAATTAGCTATTTATCTTCACAATGTGTTTGTTATGGATGACGAAATTAATTTTAGAGGACTTGTTTTTGTTGTAAGGCCCATTGCCACATATATGGAGCTATCGAGAGCTTACGGGGAGCTGGGAGGAGTCTACATAAGAGATAATTATCATTCTAAAGAGGCTACGTTTTACAAAGAGGAAGTAGACTTTTACCACTTGATTGACTATGCAAAAAATTTAGTTGGTTCTGATAGCTCAACTGTTTTAACTAAAACACTACAAAGACTACATGACTATGGCTATATTACTGTTACCGACATAACCCCTGAAACTCAAGCTATACCAATCCCAAGTAAGACTAAAAAACCAGATTCTAATAGACGTGTGAGACTAAAGCATATAAGGCTATGTAAGTGGATGGTATATAACAAAGTGTTCTGGCAGCTAGAAGGTATGTAAGTTGATACACTAAGCTACTAAGCTACTAAGCTACTAAGCTACTAAGCTACTAAGCTACTAATTTACATATTACCTATTAGTATTAATGCTAAGTTTTACATTAGCCCATTATCATACAATGATATAAGAAAGCGTTGTATTATTACGTATGGTTATAATGTTGCTATAACTGCATTTCCAGTCTGATTTATGACGTTTTTCACAGTGGTTTCTAAACTTTCACCAGGGTCCCCGCTTTGGGTAATAGGTTTTGACAGTTTTGACAGTTTTGACAGTAATAATTGCTTTAAGAACATTAATTATCCTGCTCAATTAAGATGGCGTTGTTCAAAGCATTAAAAGTACTCGGTTTATCTATCTGTATTGCCATCAAGTCATAGGGTATATGTGGCTGCAGTAGTGGGTCAAACTCGGTTGGGTCAGTAATGCTTTCATCCAGCCATTGGTTCACAAATGCCATGTCTAGCGGCAGTAATAGTGGTGATGCCTTACTATGAATGTGCATCAGCTTGGGGTGTGGCGGCAGGGTAATTACTGAACACGACAACGCAGTCTCGCCGGTATCTTTATTGATCCACTCTCTGCAAAGGCCACCGAGTAATATCGCACCATCTTTAGCAACAAGGTCATGGTAGTGCAGAGGCTTGTTGTTCACATACTCAGTTTCACCAAAGCCCTTAGCTGCAATAACACACCGGCTATGGCGGTATGCTTGGTATCCAGCTGAACCCTTAACATTTAGCTTGTCATAGCGGGTGTTAAACGAAGTGTACTTGGAGGGCTTAAAGCCAATAGTGGATGGTTCAAGTAACAGCCACCAAATAGCATTGTCCATTCTACGGACGCCATCTTTCTGCCTGACAATACTGACCTGATTTGAAGCCCTGATAAACCTGCTAAATATTTGGCTCTCAGGGAACAGTTGGATCTGCAGACCTTCACAC